>NZ_JBIBUK010000012.1:0-259070 GCF_043079345.1 Streptomyces sp. NPDC015220
TCCCCCAACGAGGTCCCCGTCCCATGCGCCTCCACCAGACCGATCGAACCCGCATCGATCCCGAACCGGTCCCACACCTCCCCCAACAACGCCTCCTGCGCCCCCACACTCGGCGCCGTGATCCCATTGCTCGCACCGTCCTGATTCACACCCGACCCACGAATCACCCCATGGACGAAATCACCATCCGCCAACGCATCCCGCAACCGACGCAACACCACCACACCGGCACCCTCACCCGGCACAAACCCATCCGCCCCCGCATCAAACGCGGCACACCTCCCCGACGACGACAACATCCCCGCCGCCTGCGCCGACGCATAGAACTCCGGAGTGCTCAACACGAACACCCCACCCGCCAACGCCATGTCCAACCCACCCGAACGCAACGCCTCACACGCCAGATGCACCGCCACCAGCGAACTCGAACACGCCGTGTCCACCGTCACCGCCGGACCCCGCAGATCCAACATGTACGCAATCCGCGCCGACAGAATCGAACCGGCCCGGCCGAGCATGGCCTGCGGCGAGTTCATGCCGTTCGGGTACAGCGTGTGGTAGTCGCCGCCGGAGAAGCCCGCGTAGACGCCGCAGCGGCTGCCCCGGATGCCCGCCCCGGCATAACCCGCGTTCTCCAGAGCGGTCCAGGACTCCTCCAGGAAGACCCGCTGCTGCGGGTCCATGAACTCCGCCTCCAGCCCGGACACACCGAAGAACAACGGATCGAACTCGTCGAACCCGTCGAGGAAACTGCCGCGCAGGCCCGCGGCCGCCTCGGCTCCGAGGTACTGGTCCAGCGGCCACCTGGTGACCTCGCCGACGAGGTCGGTGCCCGCGGCCAGATGCTCCCACAGCTCGTCGACCGTCCGGGAACCGGCGAACCGGCCGCTCAGACCGACGATCGCGATGGGCTCCAGGGCGTCGCCGCCGGTCTCTGCCGCGACCTCTTCCGGCGCCACCGCGACCGCGACCGATGCCACCTGAACCGGCGCGACGGTCGTCACCGGCTCCGCGACCTTGGCCGCGATCGGCGCCGTCACCTCTGCCGCTCGTGGTGGAAGGCCCAACGATGTGATGTATGCGGCGAGTTGATTCAACGCGCCGTGCTCGAACAGCACCGTCGTCGCCAGATCGGTGCCCAGCACCTTGTTCACCCGCTGCACGAACTGGATTCCCAGGATCGAGTCCAGCCCGTAGTCACGGAAGGCGGTGTCCCCGTTGATGCCGGCCACCGGCATCTTCAGCGCCTCGGCGAGCTCCGCCCGCAGCCGGTCGTGCACGTCGTCGGCCGTGGTCTCCGCACTCGCGGGCGACTCGGGCTCGAGCTCCGCCTCGCGTACCGGTTCGGCACGCACGGGGGCCGGCGCCGACACGGACGGTCCGCCGGAGAACACACCGTCGCTCTCCGCCACGACGACTTGGCCACCGAGATGGTGCGACTCCCGGACCGGGAAGAACACCGAGCGGAAACCCGCCCTCTCCAGGACGGCCTGCCAGACCTCCGATTCGATCGCCGGGCTGCCGGCGATCCGCAGCTCGGGGTCCTCGTGCAGCCACCAGCCCTCCAGCAGGCCGAACGCGGCGTGTGTCAGGAGGTTGATGCCCGCCATCTCGTTGAGGACGAGCAGGGCCTGCGGTCGCATCAGGGTCTTGACGTTGTCGACCGTGACCCCGATCCGACGGGTCGCGTGCAGCACGTTGGCCGCGAGCACCAGGTCGTAGGAGCCGAGGTCGAAGCCCTGCTCCTCTGGGCTGCGCTCGATGTCGAGCAGCCGGTACGAGAGGTAGGGAGTGTCCGGGCCGTAGACGGCCTCGGCGTGGTTCAGGAAGGCGCGGGAGAGGTCGGTGTAGCAGTACTCGGCGATGGCGTGCTGATAGGGCCTCAGCTTGCGGAACACCTCGACGCTGGTGGAACCGGTGCCCGCACCGACCTCCAGCAGACGCAGTCGCGCACCGGGCTCCGCCTCCAGGCGTTCCTGGACGTAGGCGACGACGACGTCGGTCGTCCACGTGTTGAAGAAGTCCGCGAGGGGGTTGCCCTGGTAGACGGCGCGGACCTGATCCACCGAGCCGCCGGGGAAGATGATGTCGGTGGGGAGCTTCTCACTGCGCAGGACCTCGGGCAGGGCCCGCAGCATGGCCTCGGCGATGACGAGGCGCGGCCGCACGCTGGCGTCGGCGAACCACGTCTCCTTCGTGCGGTCCCATTCCGCCCACAGGGCGTCGGCGTCCTCGACCCGGCCGGTGCACCTCCCGTCCGAGAAGCGGACCACACCGAGCTCGTCGAGCATCACCAGGCTGGCCTCCAGCCACCGCGCCACGTGCCGCGCCGGACGGACACGGGCGGTCACGGCGGAGAAGTCCCCCACCCCGCCCTCGAACCAGCCCACCGCGACCAACTGACGCCACAACAGCCTGCCGAGAAGCTCGTCCATAACGGGTCTGGTCCCCCTCAGAACCGAGGAGTGCCGCTGGCCAAGCCTGGTGGCAGGGACGCATGACGGCATCCTTAGTAAGCAATTGCTTGCAGGAGCGGACGACGCTTCGGCGCGGACCCGCCCTTTTCGCATGTCGCTGTTCTCGCGTCAGACCGACGCGTTCACAGAATGCACAGACGACAGAATCAGTACGTCTTGAGGATCAGTACGCCGTCAGGCGCACAGGAATGGTCTGCCAGGCGCGACACATGATTTCGCGCCCCCCGTTTCCGTTGCAGACATGCAAAACGGAATCCCCCTAATCAGTTCCCCCGTCAGGATCCAGAATCTCCCCAGCGCTGAACCCCCGACCTGACGCTCGCATCATAGGCGAGACTCTGCCGGGCAAGCGAGCACTCTCGGCAAGTGATCCACAGAGTGCCGACTCGGGCACGGTGTGTCACGCCACAGGATCGTGAATTGCCGGCCCGTCCATTCTTGTTGAACCGTCAACCCGGCCACATGGATCGGCTGCCCCGGCGTCATCCCCCCTGAGGCGGTGGAGGAATCGGCTAGGGTGACGCCGTGTCATCCGACACCCGAGCGCCCGGCCCGGCGGATGTCACTCCGGATTCTCACAGAACCAGACAGACGAGGGAGAACGGCCATCGCAACCATCGTTCAGGACATCGTGATCGAATCCAGCGCCGAGGACGTCTGGGACGCGGTCCGGGATGTGGAGGCGGTGCACAAGCGCCTCATTCCCGGCTACGTCCTCGACGCCCGCATGGACGGCGACACCCGGTACCTGACCGTGCCCGGTGACGCGGTCATCCGCGAACTGATCGTCAGCATCGACGACGACCTGCGTCGCCTCGCGTACTCGGCGGCCGAGGGGTTCAAGATCCCGCTCACCCATCACCACGCGTCGTTCCAGGTCATCCCCGAGGGCGCCGACCGCTGCCGGCTCGTCTGGACCACCGATGTCCTGCCTCACGACATGGCCGAGCAGGTCCGGCTCCGCGTCGTCCGGGGCTCCCAGGTCATGAAGGAGACGCTGGAGCAGCAGTCGACGCGCTGACCTCGCGACCGGACACCGCACCACGCAAGGGCTCCTCGGGCCGACCGGAGGAGCCCTTTCGCGTTCGCGCTCGGCATCGGGACACACGACGGAGCTCCCGCCCGCGGCGGTCCGTCAGGCTTGTCAGGCTTTACGGGCGGGCCGCAGCGCCTTCTCTCCGCGTAGGGATCACGCAGGACGTTCAAGATCGTGCTCCTGGATCACGGATCCCGTCCAACGCGCGCGATCACACATCAAGCGCGCCGGCGAAGGCACCGCGCAAACACGTTCACACGAGGCGCCAACCGCATCGTGCAGGCCGGCGCAGACGACTTCACGACGAAGCCCCACCGGAGCGCTCAGGCCGGGCTTCGTCGTCCCACTACTTCGCGAACAGCCCCCGTCGCGACGGCGGACCGAACGCGGTGAGAAGTGCTGACCGCCGATGCCCCAGCGGTCAGCGGAACCGACGCATACCGCGGGTCAGTGCGTCCTCCCCCGCGGCTTCAACGGCAACGCCGGCAGCGACGGCGCGGGCAGCGGAGCCCCGTCGTACCCCTTGACCTCACCGAAGCGTGTCCCTTCCGTCCAGTCCCGGCGGGCCTGGGCGATCTCCTCCTGCGTCCGGCCGATCCAGTTCCAGAACATGATCAGCTCCTCCTCGAACGGTTCTCCGCCCAGGAGCATCAGGGCCGCGTCCGACTCGGCGCGCAGCGGGAGTTCGGCTCGGCCGCAGCCGAGGTAGAGCATCGAGCCGGGCAGGACCGGTACGCCGTCGACGTGGGCCTCGCCGGACATGGACAGCACGGCGTACTCGAAGTCCGGTTCCAGGGGCAGGCGTACGTCCGCGCCGCGGGTCAGGGACAGGTCGGCGCCGACGATCGGGGTGTAGGCGGTGCCGGGTGAGGTCGCGCCGTCGAGGTCGCCCAGGATCAGCGTGGCCGTGAGACCCGGCGCGGTGACGGTCGGCAGGTCGGCGTGGTGTTCGAAGCGCGGGTCGGTGTGGCGGTGGGTGTCCGGGAGGGCGACCCAGAGCTGGGCGCCGTGCAGGAAGCGGGCGTGCGACCGGGGACTCTCCTCCGAGTGGCTGATGGCCCGGCCGGAGGTCATCAGGCCCAGCTTCCCGGGGCGGATCAGCTGCCGGCTCCCGGTCGAGTCGCGGTGCAGCACCTCGCCCTCGTGCAGCCAGCTCACCGTCTGCAGTCCCATGTGCGGGTGCGGGGGCACCTGCATGCCGGGCTCCTCGGCGATGTCGTCGGGACCGTAGTGATCGACGAAGCACCAGGCCCCCACCATGCGGCGGCCCAGGTTGGGCAGCAGCCGGCGGACTTCGGTGGACTCGCCGAGCGGGACGCGGCGCGGGCTGAGGAGTTCGCGCACGGGCTCCGCCACCACGAACCCCCGGCCGCCGCACACCGCGGGAACCGCCTGGCGATCAAGGTTGCTCATGCCGCCCAACCTAGTCCCGCGCGACCGCTCCCGTCAGCGCGTCCGGCCGAGTCGGGGCCGGCAGGCGTGTTCCCCGGGTGGGCGCGAGCGTCGGTCACCCGTCCAAGATTAGTGGAATATTCAACTAACTGGTTCGGTTGACGGCGTCGAAGGAGGTCAGAGTGGAGACGACGTACTACGACCACGGGACCGCGGCGGAGCGCTGGGAGCGCGCGCGGCTGTTCTTCGACGCCAGGGACTACGCCGGTGCCGCGCGGGTGCTGGACGGGCTGGTGGAGGAGGTGCCGGAGCAGACCGGCCCGCGGCTGCTGCTGGCGCGTTCCTACTACCACTCGGCCCAGCTGCGGCGCGCGGAGGCGGAGTTGCGCGTGATCGTGGAGCGCGACCCGGTGGAGCACTACGCCCGGCTGATGCTGGGCCGCACGCTCCAGCGGCAGGGGCGGCACGAGGAGGCGGCCACGCACCTGCGTATCGCGTCGGCGTTCACCGGCGAGTTCGAGGCGTGACCCGCCCCAGGGCGGTACAGCCCGCTCCGAGGCGGTGTGCGCCCGCCCCGGGGCGGGCGCCCGCGCTCCCGGAGCCGGCGCGGCACCCCCCGGAGGGTGCGCGGCCCTCCCCGGGGCGCCGGCTAGAGGGGTGTCGCGGCCTGGAGGACCAGGAAGAGGGTGACCGCGGAGTTCGCCGAGGACATCGCCGACACCACCGCGCCGGCGGCGGCGCCCCACGCGGCGGCGCCGACCGCCGTGGACAGCGGCGGCCAGCGCCGCACGGCGGGCGCGGGCGCCAGCAGGGCCGCGACCCGGCGCGGCACCGGCCCGGCGGCGGCCAGCGCGGCCAGTGTGGGCGCGGGCGCGGCGGGCGACAGCAGCGCTGCCTTGCCGATCGCCCGGGCCACCACGCGCCGGTCCCCGACCACGCGGGCCGCCTCCTCGTCGGCCCACCGCTCGGCGGTGTAGGCCACGGCGGAGCGCAGCGGGCGCAGGAACGGGTTGGCCCGGGCGGCCAGGTGGACGGCGAGCAGGTGCCGGTGGTGGCGGGCGGCCAGATGGGCGCGCTCGTGCGCGAACAGGGCGCGCCGCTCGGCCGGGGAGAGACCGTCGAGCAGCGCGGTGGTGACGACGATCCGCCCGGGACTCCCGGGCAGCGCGTACGCGTACGGCGTGCCGTCGGGCAGCACCACGACCGTGGAACCGCGCACACCGGTCAGGGCCCGCCGGGCGCGCCGGGTGACCCGGCCGTGGCGCCACAGTGTGCGGCCGCAGGCCGCCGCCACCGCTCCCAGGGCGGGGATCGCCACGCGCCCCGCGATGCCGTCCTGCGGGACGGCGGCCCTGACCTCGGGATCGGACCAGCCGTCCGGGAGCGGGTTGCCGGGAAGCTGCGCCGTGCCGACGACCATGAGCAGGGCGAGGCACAGCGTGCTGCACACGGACATGACGCAGGCCACCGCGGTCAGCAGCCGGGTGGCGGTACGCGGGTGCAGGTGCAGTTCGGCCAGCCGTGCGACGGGCCAGGCGGACAGGGGCAGCACCAGCGGCAGGAACACGAAGACTCCCATGCCGTGTCAGTCCTCCGTACCGCCGCCCGGCGCGGGCGGCGTGCCCGGGCTCCTGCCGGTCACCGGCCCTCCCCTGCCCGGTCGTCGACGCCCTCGTCGGCGGTCCCGCGCCGGTCGTCCGCGTCGTCCGCCGCCTCGAGGAGGGCGCGCAGGACCTGTTCGTCACCGGGCGGCAGCGCGGTGACGAAGCTGGCCAGGACCGCCTCGCGGTCCCGCTCGCCGTCCAGCAGCCGGCGCATCCGCAGGGCCGCGAGACGGGCGACGTCCGCGGTCGGCGTCCACACGAAGGAGCGGCCCCGGCGTTCCCGGGAGACCACGTCCTTGGCGAGCAGCCGGGTCAGGATGGTGACGACGGTGGTGTAGGCGAGGTCGCCGCCGAGCCGCTCCTGCACCCACGCGGCGGTGACCGGGGCGTCCGCCTCGCGCAGCGCGCCGAGGACCTGGCCCTCCAGTTCCCCCTGTCCGCGCCGGGCGCGCCGGTGTTGCGTCACCATGTCCGTCTCTCCCTCCGGCGTCGGCGTGTCGCACCACGCTACTTCACGCCGACGGCACGACCGTACGCCGTCGCACCCGGCGGTACGCCGCTCCGGGCGCCCCGGGGCGGCGTATGCCGTCCGCTTCCCGGGGCGGGTCCTCCTCGCCGACGGCACGGTCGTCGGCGGGCGCCCCGACGGGCTGCGTTCTCCCCCGGGCCCGGCGGCGGACCGTGGCATGCTGGCGCGATGGCTTCTCCGAACGCGCGTACCCCCCTTGTCGAGCGGGTCGAGGAACTCCTCGCCGTGGACGGCCCGCTGCCCATCGTCGCGGCCGGTGATCCGGTGCTGCGGCGCGCCGCCGAACCGTTCGACGGTCAGTTGGCGCCCGCGCTGCTGGCCCGGTTCGTCGAGGCGCTGCGCGTCACGATGCGCGCCGCGCCGGGTGTGGGACTGGCCGCGCCGCAGGTCGGCGTCGGGTTGCGGATCGCGGTGATCGAGGACCCGGCGCCGGTGCCCGAGGAGGTGCGGCTCGTGCGCGGGCGGGTGCCGCAGCCGTTCCGCGTGCTGGTCAATCCCTCGTACGAGCCGGTCGGCGCGGAACGGGCCGCGTTCTACGAGGGCTGTCTGAGCGTGCCTGGGTGGCAGGCGGTGGTGGCGCGGCACGCCGCGGTGCGCCTGCGCGCGCGGGACGAGCTCGGCCGGGCGGTGGACGAGGTGTTCACCGGCTGGCCGGCCCGCATCGTGCAGCACGAGACCGATCACCTGGGCGGCACCCTCTACCTCGACCGCGCCGAGCTGCGCTCGCTGTCCTCGCGCGAGGCCATGGGGACGCGCTGGAACCAGCCCACGCCCGACGAGGCCGCACGCGCCCTCGGCTTCGAGCTCCCGCGACGCCCGGGACAGCCGGCCTAACCCCGGTACGCCTCCAGCAGCCGCAGCCAGACCTCGCTGATCGTCGGGTAGGACGGGACCGCGTGCCACAGCCGGTCGACCGGGACCTGTCCGGCGACGGCGACGGTCGCCGAGTGCAGCAGTTCGCCGACGCCGGGACCGACGAAGGTGACGCCGCGCAGGATCCGCTCGTCGAGGTCGACGACCATTCGGGCGCGGCCCCGGTAGCCGTCGCCGTAGAGTCCCGCACCGGCGACCGAGGAGAGGTCCACGTCGACGGCGCGGACCCGGTGGCCGGCCTCTTCGGCCTCCGCCAGCGACAGGCCGACCGCGGCGGCCTCCGGGTCGGTGAAGACGACCTGGGGGACGGCGTGGTGGTCGGCGGTGGCCGCGTGCGCGCCCCACGGGTCCGTCGCCGGCCCGGTCGTGCCCGCGGCCCGGGCGCCGATGGTGTCGCCCGCGATCCGGGCCTGGTACTTGCCCTGGTGGGTGAGGAGTGCGCGGTGGTTGACGTCACCGCAGGCGTACAGCCAGTCGGTGCCCTCGACGCGCAGCGTGTCGTCGACCCGCAGCCATGAGCCCGGCTCCAGGCCGACGGTCTCCAGGCCGATGTCGTCGGTGCGCGGGGCGCGTCCGGTGGCGAACAGGATCTCGTCGGCCTCGAAGCGGTCGCCCGCGCCGGTGACGGCCACGACGACGCCGTTCTCCCGGGTCACCGATTCCACCGAGGTGCCGGTGCGGATGTCCGCGCCCGCCTCGGTGAGGGCGTCGGCGACCAGCTCGCCGGCGAAGGGTTCCATGCGGGAGAGCAGCCCCTTGCCGCGGACCAGGACGGTGACCTGGGAGCCGAGCGCCTGGAAGGCAGTGGCCATCTCGGTGGCGACCACGCCGCCGCCCACCACGAGCAGCCGCCCCGGCACCTCCTGGGCGCTGGTGGCCTCGCGGCTGGTCCACGGCCGGACGGCGTCGAGGCCCGGCAGGCCGGGCAGCTGGGCGCGGGTGCCGGTGCAGACCGCGACCGCGTGCCGGGCGGTCAGCGTCCGGCGCTCGCCGTCCGGGCCGGTGACCGTGACCGTGCGCGGACCGGCCAGGCGGCCGTGTCCGCGGTAGAGGTCGGCGCCGATGCTGTCGAGCCAGCCGACCTGCCCGTCGTCGTGCCAGTGGGAGGCGAACCCGTCGCGGCGGGCGAGGACCGCGGCCGCGTCGAGGGGACCCCGCACGGCCTCGCTCAGACCGGGCAGGCGGCGGGCGTCGGCGCGGGCGATGACCGGGCGCAGCAGGGCTTTGCTGGGCATGCAGGCCCAGTACGAGCACTCGCCGCCGACGAGTTCGCTCTCCACGACCGCGGTGGACAGGCCGGCGGCGCGGGTGCGGCCGGCCACGTTCTCCCCCACGGGCCCGGCACCGAGCACCACGACGTCGTACGCGATGTTTTCCGTTTCCGTCATGGGGTCAGTCTGGTGGGTGGCGTACGCGTCGGCCACACGGGTACGCGCGCGGAACAGCCCCTTGCGCGCACGGAATAGTCCGTGGACCGGCCGTGTTGTGCGGACGGCTCAACCCGACATCAGGAAGAGGGAACACGCAATGAGCAGCACCGTGGAGCTCACCAAGGAGAACTTCGACCAGACGGTGACGGACAACGGGTTCGTCCTCATCGACTTCTGGGCGTCCTGGTGCGGGCCGTGCCGTTCGTTCGCCCCGGTCTACGAGAAGGCCGCCGCGGACAACCCGGACCTGGTGTTCGGCAAGGTGGACACCGAGGCGCAGCCGGAGCTGGCGGCCGCCTTCGGCATCCAGTCCATTCCGACGCTGATGATCGTGCGTGACCAGGTCGCCGTGTTCGCGCAGCCCGGCGCGCTGCCCGAGGCGGCCCTGGCCGATGTGATCGGGCAGGCCCGCGAGCTGGACATGGACGAGGTCCGCAAGGCGGTCGCCGAGCAGCAGGCCCAGTCGGAGCAGAACGGTCAGTGACCCGACGGTGGCCGACCGGCGCTCAGCCGGTGAGCGGCCACCAGGGTGCTCGGGTTCCGGCTTGTCACCGGTCTTGATCAGGTTCCGTCCTGCCGCCGGTCCGACATCGAACGGGGTCCCTTCCGATCCGGAAGGGACCCCGTCCTTCGTGCGCGGGCCCGGGTCAGCTCGACTCGCGGTGGACGACCGTGGCGGCCCGCACGGTGTGCCGCTCCGGTTCGGCCGCGGGGTCGCGCACGGCGCGGTCGACGAGTTCGGCGAGGTCGCGGCTGGCCGGCAGGTCGATGCGCACGGTGCTCAGCCTGGGCCGCAGCAACCGGCCGAGCATCAGGTCGTCGGCGCCGAGCACGGCCGTCTCCTCCGGGATGCGGACGCCCTCGTCCTGAAGGGCGCGCATCAGGAGCATGGCGTACTCGTCGTTGTAGGCGAACACCGCGTCCAGGCCGAGGTCGCTCCAGCGCGCGGCGAGGCGGGCCGCGGACCGCTCGTCGTAGCGCAGGGGCAGTTCGGCCACCGTCCCGCCGGTGCCGTCCAGGGCGCGCCGTACGCCGGCCAGGCGGGGCCGCGAGAACACGTCGAGGCCGCGTTCCTCGGGCACCACCACGCCGATCCGGCGGCGGCCCCGGGCGTGCAGGTGGGCGCCGGCCCGGTGGCCGACGCTCTCGTGGTCCATCAGCAGGGCATGGGCGCCGTCGACGGGTTCGGGGCCCAGGGTGACGACGGCGCGGGCGCCCGAGCGCCTCAGCACCGCGACCCCGTCGGGGCCGATCGCCGATCCGGGAACCAGGACGGCGACCGGACGTAACTCGGCCCAGGCGCGGGCGGCGTCGACGCCGTGCAGGTCCACTCCGCCGTGCTGCACGACGGTGTAGTCCAGCCGGCCGAGCGCCCACTGGAGTTCGTTGATGAAGCGGCCGTAGAGCGGGCCGACCGGGACGGACGGGGCAGGCATCAGGACCATGCGGCTGTGCCCGGCGCGCAGGCTGCGCGCGGCGGCGTGCGGTACGTAGCCGAGTTCCTCGGCGGCCTCGCGGACCCGGCGGCGGGTCGGCTCGCTGATCCGTACGGCGCCGGTGTTGTTCAGGACGTAGGAGACGGTCGCGCGCGAGACGCCGGCCAGTCGGGCCACATCGGCACTCGTGGGGACGGAGTGCGGTGCGGTCGACGCGGGCGCGGCGGGTTTCGGTATCTGCACCATGACGTACCGCATCTTGGCAGAAAGCGGGGGCGGGCGTTTAGGGCGGGGGAAGCCGCTCGGATGCCATGCGGGAACCCGTGTCGGCCGAACTCGTTCGCCACGCGCTGCCGGCCGGCCACCGCTGGGACCGCGTTTCCGGCGTCACGCCGGTGGGCGACGCCGCGCACCTGATGTCCCCGTTCGCCGGCGAGGGCGCCGACCTCGCCATGCTCGACGGAGCCGAACCGGCCCGCTGCCCCGCCGCCCGGCCTGATGACGTCGAGACCGCGCTGACGGCGTACGAGGAGAGGATGTCCCCGCGCAGCGAGGCGGCGGCACAGTGGGCCCGCGGTGCCACGCCGCTCTTCGGCGAGGACGCGCCGCGGGGGCTGCTGGAGATGTTCGCCGGCCACGAGTGACCGCGCGTCAGCCGGCTCCGGCGGCCCGGGACTCAGCGGGCGGACGGACCGGCGGTCAGGCGCTCGACCAGGTCGGACCAACCCGACTGCACCCGCTCCATCGGCATGCGGCACTGCCGGGTCAGATGGTGGATGAGGGCGGGCTCCAGATAGCCCATCAGCGTCTGCGCGAGGAGTTCGACGTCCGCGTCGGGGACGACCTGCCGCAGCAGCATCACCACATGACCGTGGCGGACCCGGCGGGCGGGCACGAGGAAACGGCGGTCCGGGCACGCCTCGGCCGCGAGCTGCAACTCCAGGTCGTCGGCGGCACGGCGCAGCGCGGCGCAGCCGAACGCCCGCAGCCGCTGCCCGGGCGGGGCTCCGGGGCCCAGCGGGGGCGGGCCGCTGAGGAACGAGGCCTGGAACTTCTTCTCGGAATGGTCCAGCAGCGCCGTCAGCAGGCCGGTGCGGTCGCCGAAGCGGCGGAAGACCGTGCCCTTGCCCACCTTGGCCGCCGCGGCCACCGCCTCCATCGTGACGCCGGCCGCGCCGTGCTCCGCGACCAGGCGGGCGGCCGCGTCCAGCAGCCGGGCGCGATTGCGCGCGGCGTCGGCGCGCAGACCGGGCTCGTCCGCGCCGCCGCCGATCTCGAGCAGCACCGGCTTCGTCTCGACGGGCCCCTCGGGCAGGGGGAACGGCGGCAGGGAGCTGGACATGAAGACAGCGTAAAGCATCGGGAACAGAACTGGACCGTGGTCCGCTTAGGATGGTAGAAAGTTAAAACGGACTTCGGTCCGGATCGTAGCGGCAGCGTCGCCGCTGGCGTACTCACATTCCATCGCTTGGAGTCCCCCATGTCTGTTCGCATCCTCGCGCTCGTCGGCAGCCTTCGCGCCGGTTCCCACAACCGTCAGCTCGCCGAGGCCGCGGTCAAGCTCGCCCCCGAGGGTGCCGAGGTGGAGGTGTTCGAGGGCCTGGCCGACGTTCCGTTCTACAACGAGGACGTCGACGTCGAGGGCACCGTGCCCGCGGCCGCCGCCCGGCTGCGTGCCGCCGCCCAGGCCGCCGACGCCTTCCTCCTCTTCTCGCCCGAGTACAACGGCACCATCCCGGCCGTGCTGAAGAACGCCATCGACTGGCTGTCCCGCCCCTACGGCGCCGGCGCCTTCGGCGGCAAGCCCGTCGCGGTCGTGGGCACCGCCTTCGGCCAGTACGGCGGCGTCTGGGCGCAGGACGACACCCGCAAGGCCGTGGGCATCGCCGGCGGCAAGGTGATCGAGGACATCAAGCTGTCCATCCCCGGTTCCGTGACCCGCTTCGCCGAGACCCACCCGGTCGACGACGCCGAGGTCGCCGCCCAGCTGACCGAGGTCGTCGCCCGCCTGCACGGCCACGCCGGCGAGACCGTCGCCGCCTGATCCGGCGACGTCGCCCCGGGGCGACTTCCACCCGGCCGGCCGAAGGGGTCGGAGCCCACACGGCTCCGACCCCTTCTCGGCGTCCGGGTCCGCCGGCCCGGCCCGGCGGCGGCGCGGCGGCGCGGCGGCGGTCTAGCCGGCCGGTTCCGTGCCCGGGGGCCCGCGTGCCGACCCGGTGGCGGCGTCGGCGCTCCCAGCGGGTAGGCGCGACCATGGCCGCACAGGGCGCGCCCCGCGAACCGTCGTACGAGGCACCGGACGAGCCGGTCGTACGAGCCGTCGCGCACCGCCATCCGCACCCGAGGAGACGCCATGACGCCGGTCCCGCCCCCGTTCGACCCGGAGCTCGCCGCCGCTCTGGAGGAGGCCGGGGACCTGCTGCGGCCGGGCCTGACCACCCTGGCGGACGTCACGGCCGCCCGGGACAGCGATGCCGCCCGGCTGCCGGAACTGCTGGACCTGACCATGGACGGCGCCTTCGAGGTGACCGACCGGACGGCGCCCGGCCCTCGGGGCACGCCCGGCGTCGCCCTGCTGGTCTGCCGACCCACCGCGCGGACCGCCGGCGCCCGGCGGCCCGTCCTGTACCACGTGCACGGCGGGGGCATGGTCCTCGGGTGCAACAGGCTCGGCGTGAACACGGCCCTGGCCTGGGCCAAGGAGCTGGACGCGGTCGTTGTGTCGGTGGAGTACCGGCTGGCGCCGGAGCACCCGCACCCCGCGCCGGTCGAGGACGTGTACGCGGGCCTGCTGTGGACGGCGGAGCACGCGGGCGAGCTCGGCGCCGACCCGGGGCGGATCGTCCTCGTCGGCGCGAGCGCGGGCGGCGGCCTCGCCGCGGCGCTCGCGCTGCTGCTGCGGGACCGGAAGGGGCCGCGGCCGATGGCGCAGATGCTGATGTCCCCGATGCTCGACGACCGCAACGACACGCCGTCCGCCCGCCAGATGGCGGGAGTCGACGTCTGGGACCGCAGGGCCAACGAGACCGCGTGGACCGCGCTGCTCGGCGACCGGCGCGGCGCCCCGGACGTGTCCCCCTACGCCGCGCCGGCCCGGGCCGAGGACCTGTCCGGGCTGCCTCCGGCCTTCCTCGACGTGGGCTCGGCCGAGACCTTCCGCGACGAGGTCGTCGCCTACGCCTCCCGCATCTGGCAGGCCGGCGGTGTCGCCGAACTCCACGTCTGGCCGGGCGGGTGCCACGGCTTCGACGGCCTCGCCCCGCGGGCCGCGCTGACGCGGTCCGCGGCGCGGGCCCGCCTGGACTGGCTGCGCAGGCTGCCGGCCCGCTGAGGAGACCGGCGGCCGGGCACGCCGGTCGGGCGGCGCGGGCGGGACCCCCGGGGGCGGCCGGGCACGCCGGTCGGGCGGCGCCGCGCCCGGCCGTCAAGGACGCGGGCCGCCGCGCACGTCCCGGACGCCGGGGACGGGGGTACTGCCGGGGAAGTCGTCCTTCATGTCGTCGACGCCGTGCTGCGGGCGGGCCCGTTCGACGAGGCTCTGCCGGTCGGCGCGGCGGGCCGCGGTGTCCAGGTCCATGGCCCGGTCGCGGTCCTCGATCAGGCTCTCGTCGCACTCCCCGTCCCGGTTGAACGACCACATCAGCTTGGGATCGCCGTAGGGCAGGTCCATCCCGGGCCGGCCGTGGCTGGTGGTGTGCCAGGTGTGCCAGGTCTTGCCGTACGAGTTGACGAGCTGCTTCATGAACGCCTTCTCGGCCTTCTCGGGCAGTCCGGGAGCCACGAGCTGCCCGGACAGGACCTCGCAGTTGTGCGGATGCCAGTAGGGCCGTTCATCCGCCGGAAGGGTGTCGAAGAGGTGTTCGGAGATGATGTATTCGATGCCGATGAGGTTGGCGTCGGGGGTGTTGCCGTCGAAGAGCACGCACTGCAACAGGTCGCCGTTGACCATCCTGCAGAAATGGTGGGCCTCCATCTGGAAGTCCGGCTCCCCCTTGGCGCAGTGGAAGCCGACCACGTAGACGTCGAAGTCCTTCAGCGGCGCGGTCGTCTGGAGGAGCCCGGCGCCCTTCTCCAGGACGGTCTGCCAGGCGCCCTTGCGACGGCCGGCCGGAGCGGTGGGGCTCTCACGGTTCTTGATCTTGGGATTGAGGCTCACGGCGGTCCGGGTTTCCTCCGGCGGCCCCGGGCAAACGGCGGCGGCCCGCCGTTCGCGCGTCCCCCTCCCTCTCGCGGAGCCACGCACTTCCCACCGACCCCCTTCGTACTATCGCCTGATTTTTCTGGCATCCGGGCCGAAGACATCACCATCGGCCGGTGAAGGGGTTAGCAAAGGAGCGTGCGTTTCTTCCTGACCGGAACCGAGGAGCCCTGCCTTGCTCAGCCCCCTTCTGGCGGTGCTCGCGGCCGTGGCCAATGCCCTGGCGTCGGCGCTGCAGCGCAAGGCCGCGCGGGAAGAACCCGCGGAGGAGAACCTGAGTCTGCGCCTGGTGTGGCACCTCCTGCACCGCCCGGTGTGGCTGGCCGGCGTCCTGTCGCTGATCAGCGGTTTCCTGCTGCAGGCCGTCGCCCTGGGCTTCGGGCAGATCTCGCTGGTCCAGCCGTTGCTCGCCCTGGACCTGCCGATCGCGCTGGTCCTCTCCGGGTTCCTCCTGGGCAGCGACGTGGGCCGGCGGGAGTGGGGCGCCTCGGCGGTCATGGCGGCGGGCGTGGCCGGGCTGCTCTTCGCGCTCGGGCCGAGCGGAGGCGCCTCCTCGTTCGCCTCCTGGCAGGGCTGGCTGATCGGGGGCACGGCCAACGTGCTGCTGATCGCGGCCGGTGTCCTGTGGGCGAGGCGGGCCACGGGCACCCGCCGGGCGGCACTCCTGGGCGCGACGACCGGGTGCGCCTTCGGCCTGACCGCCGCCCTGATCAAGGGCGTGACCGACACCTACTCACAGGGGCTGGCCGCGGTGTTCGCCGGCTGGCGACTGTGGGCCATGATCGCCGTCGGGGCCTGTGCGATGTTCCTGCTCCAGTCGGCGATGCAGGCGGGCCGTCTGCTGGCCACCCAGCCCGGCCTGACCATGGCCGATCCGGTGATCGGCATCCTGTGGGGGGTACTGGTCTTCCACGAACAGGTGCGCGGGGGCCTGTTCATCGTGCTGGCCGTCCTGGCCGCGGCGGCCGCCGCGGCGGCCGTCATGGTGCTGTCGCGCTCGCCGTTGCTGAACGGGTCCTCCGGAGCACACGGGGACGACGGGGACGACGGGGCCCGCCCCGACGGCGGCGAGGCCCCCACGAACCGCCCGGAGCAGGACGGATGAGACCGCGGCGGCTCTTCGGGGCGCCGCGGCGGCGGGCCTCCCGCGGCATGGCGGACCCGCCCGGGCCAGTCGGGCCCCGTGACGGGCTTCCGCCCGTACGCTGTCGCCATGGACGATGCGTCGTTGGTCGGGCTCGTGGGGCGGGTCACCGGAGCGATCGGACCGGGGCTCGTGGGCGAGGTGATCGTCCGGGTGCGCGGCGGCGCCGAGCACTTCCTCGCCTACGCGGCGGACGGGAAGGGCCGGATCGAGCGGGGCACGGTGGTGATGGTGGTGGAACACCTGCCGCCCAGGACCGTCTACGTCGAGGCGGTGTACGGCGGTTGAGCCCGGCTCCGCACGGGGGCGGGCCGTACGCGTCAGGATTGCAACAAGGACCCGCCGGTGTCTTCACCGCGGGCCCGGCGAGGAGCACACTCCCCTCGTTCGGTGCCGAACGGGCACCAACCCAAAGGGGGCGCATGCCGATGGTCGTCGGCGTCGTGGCGGGGGCGGCGGTCGTCGCCGTACTGGTTCTGATCGGTCTGTTCAAGATGATGTGGCGGGTCGCCGAGCCCAACGAGGCACTGATCATCTCTGGTTCCAAGCACCGTACCGAGGGCCTCGAGGAGGGCATGGGCTTCCGCATCGTCACCGGGCGCGGCACGCTGGTGCTGCCCGGTGTGCAGGCGGTGCGCAAGCTCTCGCTCGACCTGAACGAGACCGAGCTGCACGTGGACTGCGTGACCCACCAGGGGATTCCGCTGAAGGTGCGGGGCGTGGTCATCTTCAAGGTGGGCGACGACTTCGTGTCGATCGCGAACGCCGCTCGCCGTTTCCTGGACCAGCAGAAGCTGGTGTCGGAGCGGGTGCACAACGTCTTCGCCGGGCATCTGCGCTCGATCGTGGGCGGGTTGACGGTGGAGGACATGATCCGCGACCGGGAGAAGCTGACCGGGCAGACCCGCGCGGCCTGCGGCACGGAGATGGAGAAGCTCGGTCTGATCGTGGACTCGTTGCAGATCCACGAGATCGAGGACCCGACGGGATACATCCAGAACCTGGCGATGCCGCACGCGGCGGCCGTGCAGCGGGACGCGCGCATCGCGCAGGCCGAGGCCAACCGCCTCGCCACGGAGGCGGAACAGCAGTCGTTCGCGCGGATGGCCGAGGCCACCCGGGACAGCGAGATCCTTCAGGCCGGTTACCAGGCCGAGCGGGACAAGGCGGCGGCGAAGGCCAAGCAGGCCGGGCCGCTCGCGGACGCGGCCGCCCGGCAGGAGGTCGTCGTCCAGGAGACGCGGGTCGCCGAACTGGAGGCGCACCGGCGCGAGCAGCAACTCCAGGCGGACGTGCGCAAACCGGCGGACGCCACGGCGTACGAGAAGCGCACGCTGGCCGAGGCCGAGCGGGACGCGCGGATCTCCGCGGCCCAGGCGAAGGCCAAGGAGACCGAACTCGCGGCGGCGGCCGAGGCGACCCGGGTCAAGACGGCCGCGGGCGCCGAGGCGGAGGCCACCAGGGCCCGGGGCGCCGCGACGGCGGCGGCCACCCGTGCCACCGGGGAGGCCGAGGCGGCCGCCGCGCAGGCCAGGGGTCTGGCGAACGCCGAGGCGGCCAGGGCCGATGGACTGGCGCGGGCGGAGGCCATCAAGGCCCGGGCGGCGGCCCTCGCCGAGAACCAGGAGGCCGTCGTCGCCCAGCAACTGGCCGAGAACTGGCCGGAGATCGTCCAGGCGGGCGCCTCGGCCTTCGGCAACGTGGACAACATGGTGCTGCTCAACGGCGCCGACGGCATGACCGACCTGTTCGCCAAGGCGCTGACCATGGGCGGCACCGGTCTGGGCCTGGCCCGCCGGCTTCTGGCGTCGACGAACCAGGACGGCCGGGACCACGAAGGCCGGAGCCAGGGCGAACTGAGCCGGGATGACCGGAGCCAGGGGGACCCGGGCCGGGACGGGCAGGTCCGCGGTGGACCCGGCTCCGCCCTCCCGGGGACGGGTTCCCCGGAGCGCGGCGGCGCTTCACCCGCCCTGGCCGGGACCGTGCCGCCCTCGGCTCCCACCGCGCAGAAGGTGCCGTTGGACCGCGACGAAGGGTGAGAACCGCTCCGGCGCTCGCCCGGGCGCGTCCGGGGGTTCAGCCACCGCGGCGGCTGAACCCCCGGTACCTCGGTCGCCGGTTCACACCGTCAGCAGGCCGATCCCCAGGGCGATCAGTGCGGCAACCTTGGCGAACTCCAGGGCCACGTAGACCAGATGGCCGCGCGAGCGGGGTCCCTCCTCGCCGGCCAGGACCCGGTCGGACCTGCGGTTGAGCCGGGGGCGGACGAAGACGAGCTGCGCCAGGAGCAGCACGGCCACGGCCGCGGTCAGGGCGACGACCAGGGCCGGTGCGCCGCCCGCGGCGACCGCGACGATCACCACCACCGCCAGGACGCTCTCCACCAGGTTCAGCGCCCGGAAGACCAACCGGCCGATGCCCAGGCCGATCGGGATGGTCACGCCGGGGGCGCGGAACTTCAGCGGAGCCTCCAGGAAGGAGATGGCCAACACCATGCCGAGCCAGACGAAGGTGACCGCGCTCGCCGTGGCGGCCGACGTGGTGTTCATCGATGGATTGCCTTTCTGCCGGGCCGGGGCGCGGTGAGCGCCCCCCGGCCTGTTCACGTCATTCGGCGGGCGCCTGGACGGGGTGGGGCGCCCCGTCCGACCGGGCCAGGTGCGCCAGACAGGAATCGCGTTCGGCGAACGGTTCCAGGCCGGTCGCGGTCAGCGGGGCCCGGAGTTCCGCCAGTGCTCCCTGCATCAGCCCCAGATGGAGTGGGCACACCAACTCGCCATATTCCTCTGCCAGTTCGAGAAACGGGCAGTGGCGCAACCGGATGTGCCGCGGTGGCCGGCCGGTACCCTCCGCCTCGGGCGCCGGGTCGAAGCCCAGGTCGTCCAGGAGGGTGACCAGACGGGCCGCCGACTCCTCGGCCGTCGGCCGCCAAGAGGTCGGCAGCGGGTCGATCAGGAACCGCCCCCACTCCCGGCCCGCCTCCTGCGCGGCCGTCCGCGCCTCGGGTCCCCGGGACGCCAGCTGGCTGAGCAGCATCCGCGCCAGCAGCCGGTAACTCCGAGTGCCGCCGCGGTCCATGCCCGGCCGCGGGGAGTACACGGTCCGGGGACGGCCTGGCCCAGGGCGGGGCCGGGCCGCCCCCGAGGGCTCCTCCGCCCGCCGCTCGACCAGCCCCTCGGCCACCAGGGCGTCCAGGTGGAAGCGCACGGTGTTCGGGTGGACGCCGATCCGCTCGGCCGTCTCCACGACGCCCAGCGGTCCGGCCGCGGCGCGCAGCACCTCAAGCACTTCGCGCCGACGGGGGCTCTCCCGTGCGTCGGCCACACCCGCTCACCCCTTCTGGCCTGCGGAGATTTTTTCCGAATCCCTACTGGAATAATAGTAGGCGAGCCAGCGGAGCCGAACGGAAGAGGGGTGCACCATGGCGTCGTCCTCCGGACACGACACCGGACCGGCCGGACCGGCGGAACCAGCCGGGCCCGCCGGTCCGGCGGCGGAACACGCGGAACAGGTGGAACAGGAAGGGCCGACCCTTCCCGTGGAACCGGAGCCGCGCGTCCTGTGCGACGCCCGGGAGCTGGCCGCCGATCCGCCGATCCCGGGCGGCGTGCTGTGGAAGCTGGCGGAGGCCGGACGCCAGCTCGACGCGAACCTCGTGCGGATCGCACCGGGCGGGCGCGTGGCACCCCATGCCGAGCCGGACCTCGACGTGCTGCTGCTCGTCGTCTCCGGAGGCGGCGTACTCGGCGCCGGTACGGCGGACGAGCCCCGGCCGCTGGCCGAGGGCGCCACGGTCTGGCTGCCGCACGGCTCCACCCGCAGCATCACCGCGGGCACGGACGGCCTCACCTACCTGACCGTGCACCGACGCCGTCCCGGCATGTGGATCCGGCCGCACGGCACGGTCTCCTGACGGACGGTGCGGGCGCCGGCGCGGACGTGCGCCGTGCACGTGCTGTGCGCGGTGTGCGGCGGTCGAGTGCCGGACGGACCGCCCGGGCTTGCGCGGGGCGTCGGGGATCGCATGCCCGGCGGCCGGGCGCGCCGGACGGCGGTCCAGGGCGGCGGAAGGTCGACCGGAACATCGGGCGCGCTCGACGGACGCCCTTCCCTCCGGGCGGTCGACGGCGTACGGAGGGAAGGGGCCGTCGACCCGGAGGCCGGATGGCCGCCGGGCCGGAGGCCGGATGGCCGCCGGGCCGGAGGCCGGATGGCCGCCGGGCCGGTTCAGCGCCGAGCGTGTCGGCGCCCGGCGGTGAGGCCGGTCAGGCCCAGATGGACAGGCGGGCGGTGGTGGGGGCGACGTCACAGAAGTAGCTGACCGCCTGACCGCGGGCCACGTACTCCTTGCCGGCCGCGTCGCAGGCGGCGGCGCTCGGGTACATGCCGACGTAGACGAGACCGGCGGCCTGGGCGGACGGGGCGAGCAGCAGGGCGGCTGCGGCCAGCACTCCGGTCAGACTCAGGGTCGAAATCGCTTTGCGCATGGGTGTGTTGCTGCCTTCCTGTTCCGGTGGCGAGCGCTCCGGTCGTGATGGTCCGGTGCTTGGTGAGCAGCTTCCTTCACAGCCGGACCGAAGAGCAATGGTCTGGACCAAACAATTTCGGCCAGTAGCCGTCGGGCAGCCCCGGCCGGGCGGGTGGTCCGCGGTCGGCCGCCGGGCGGTGACCGCCCGGCGGGAGCCGGGGAAGCGAGGTTCCGGGCGGTGGGTCCGCCGGCGAAGGACCGGGGCCCGAGCACGGTCCTCCGTGGCTCCTCGATCGGAGGGCCGGGGCTGCCCGCCCGTGCGAGGAGGGTCGGTGCGGAGCCCGGCGGGTCGGGCGTTCCAGGCGGGTGCGAGCACTCGTTCCGGCCATCGGTCCAGGCCATGGCACTGCCGGACGCGTGGGCGGCAGCACTGACCACCGGCTGGGCAGACGCATCAGACCAACCGCTCAGCACATCACGCCGGTGTCCCCCAACCACCGGTTCCGGCACGCCCGTTACCGCCGCACCGGTGCGTGCCCCTCCGAACGGGCGGCTGGGACAGGCTTTTCCAGCCGAGAGCGCCTCTCCGCCCCTCTCCCGCGAAGGCACGGCCGCCGCTCGCCGCGAACACGATCCGCCCTTCGCGCGTCACGACAGCAGCCGGCGCACAGGACGAACCGCCCAAGGGGTGCTGGCCACATGGTCGAGCCGGCACACCCGGACCGACGGCCGACGGATCCGTACGAAACCGCCTCGCTAGGGTTCCTCCCGTGACTACCTTCACCGACGAGAACGTCCCCGGCCGATTCGGCCCCGGCGCCACCACCGAGGCCGACCCGCGCGAGGTCGGCAGGGTGCGCACCGAGTACGCGCCCGCCCACGACGGCGACCCCGACCCCGGCGAGATCGTCTGGACCTGGGTGCCCTTCGAGGAGAACGACGGGCGGGGCAAGGACCGTCCGGTGCTCGTGGTCGCCCGCGAGGCCGCCGGCACGCTCCTCGCCGTCCAGCTCTCCAGCAAGGCGCACGACGGCGACCGGGAATGGGTGCCGATAGGCAACGGCCCGTGGGACCGGACGGGACGTGACTCGTGGGTGGCCGTCGACCGGGTGCTGCGGCTGCACGAGGACGGCATGCGACGCGAGGCGTGCGCGCTGGACCGGATGCGGTTCAACGCGGTCGTGCACCGGCTGCGGGAACGGTACGGCTGGAGCTGACCGGCCCCGCGGCGGCCACGGCGCCTGTCGCAGCAGCCAAGGTGACTGCGGCTGCCGCTGCCGCTGCGATCAAGCGAACGCTCGTATGAACGCCGCACGGACGGCGTTGCCCGGCGTGCGGTCCAGCACCCCGAACACCACGTGTTCGAAGGCGTCCGCGAACCGCCCGCCGGGGGCGAGCGGCGCCCGGAAGGCCTCCGCCACCTGCGCCGGGTCGTTGCGGAAGACTCCGCAGCCCCACGCGCCCAGCACCAGCCGCCGGTAGCCGTGCGCGGCGGCCGTCTCCAGGACCCGCTCGGCGCGGATCGCCAGGGCGCGCGGCAGTCCGGCGGCGCGCTCCGGCGCGTCGCGCAGGACCACTCCGGCGTTCGGCGCGGCGGCGGTCAGGAAGCCGGCGGTGTACGGCTCGTCCAGCAGCCGCCCGCGGTCGTCGCGGAAGACCGGTACGGCCGGCGAGTGAATCACCCGGTCGGAGTAGAACGGATCGCGGTGGGCCCGGTGGTGGTCGTAGAACTCCCGGGCCCGGAGCAGACAGGTGTACAGCGCGGCGGCGCGGCACAGGGCCTCCTCCTGGGCCTGCGCGCCGTTGAGGTAGCCGCCGCCCGGGTTGCGGGCGGAGGCGAAGTTCAGCACGGCCACCGGGCCGGTGAGCCGCCGGGCCGCCTCCAGGCTGCTCTCCCCCGTGACCTCGACGGCCGTCGTCCCGGCCGGAGTCCACCGGGGTACCGGCACCGGGCCCGGGCCGTACACGCGCGTGCCGTTCCGGGCGGCCTCGACCGCCGCCGCCACCGGCACCTCGCGCCCGTCGGCGGCACGATAGGACCCCGCCATGACGATCTGCTCGGTCTGCTGCGCGATGCCACGCAGGCGGGCGCTCATGGCGCCACCCCCGTGGGCGCCATGAGCGCGGCCAGCGCCGCCTCCTCCGTCGTACTCATGGACGCATCGTGATCGATTCCGGCACCGTGGCGCAACGGAGTTTCCCCGCTCCCGCGGCCACTCCCGGCAGCCGTTCCCGGCAGCCGCGTCCGGCGCCCGCTTGCGGCGCCGACGGTGAACGCGGCGCACCGCGCCGCGCGCGAGTCCGGCCGGAGCCCTTCGGGGGACCTGCCGAGCCCTCGCCGAAACACCCCCGGAGTCCTGTGAAGCGGTGGGAAACATCGCGGAAACGCAGAATCCGAGGCAGTATTGTCCCGTTCTGCACCCTTGTGCGGATCGGTCGAAGGGTTTTGGGTGGGACGGTGCGTCGCCGGTCCCGCCCATCGAACCGGGGCCGGTGGCATGGTGGACTCTCAGGAGGATCCCGACATGTCCGATTCGGCAAGCGGCTGTACGGAGCACCGTACGGCCTTGACGGAAGCCGAGGTCGAGGCTCTGGTCAGCGGCATCTGCTTCAAGACCGGACCGCCCCGCACCCTCGGCGTCGAAGTGGAATGGCTCGTCCACGAGCTGCGCACACCGCGGCTCCCCGTGACACCCGAACGTCTCGAAGCGGCCTACGCCGCGCTGCGGACCGTGCCCCTGGACTCGGCTCTCACCGTCGAGCCCGGCGGCCAGCTCGAACTGAGCTCGCCGCCCGCCGCCTCCCTGATGGAGTGCGTCGGCACCGTCTCCGCCGACCTCGACGCCGTCCGTGCCGTACTGGCCGACCAGGGGCTGCGCCTCGTCGGCCTCGGTCACGACCCCTGGCACGCCCCCCGCAGGTTCCTGCGCGAGCGGCGCTACGACGCCCTGGAGGCATGCCTGGACCGCGGCGGCCCGGCCGGGCGTCACATGATGTGCACCTCGGCCTCCGTGCAGGTGTCCCTGGACGCCGGTCACGAGGAACCCGGCCCCCTGGGTCACGGACGTCGCTGGTGGCTCGCCCACCAGCTCGGCCCGGTGCTGGTGGCCGCGTTCGCCAACTCGCCGCTGGTCGGACACCGCCCCACCGGCTGGGTCTCCACCCGGCAGCTGCTGTGGACCGAGATCGGCCCCGGCCGTGCGGGCGCTCCCCCGCTCGACGGCGATCCGCGCACCGCCTGGGCCCGGCACGTGCTGGACGCGCCGGTGATGTGCGTACGGCGTGCCGAGGGGCCGTGGGAGGTGCCCGACGGGCTGACGTTCCGCGAGTGGATCCGGACGGGCGCGCCGAGGCCGCCGACGAAGGAGGACCTCGACTACCACCTCACCACGTTGTTCCCGCCGGTCCGGCCGCGGGGTCATCTGGAGCTGCGCATGATCGACGCGCAGCCCGGCGACGACGGGTGGATCGTGCCGCTCGCGGTGACGGCGGCGCTGTTCGACGATCCGGCGGCCGCCGAGAGCGCCTACCGGGCGGTGAAGCCGCTCGCCGAGCGGACCCTCGCGCGGCCCGCGCCGCACAACCCGCTGTGGACCGAGGCCGCCCGGACCGGGCTGGCCGACCCGGAACTGCACGAGGCGGCGATCGCCTGCTTCATGGCCGCCCTGGAGGCGTTGCCCCGGCTCGGCGCCACCGCCCAGGTCACGCACGCCGTGCGGACCTATCTGGACCGCTACGTGCTCAGGGGCCGCTGTCCCGCCGACGACCTGCTCGACCGACTGGGCGGCCCGGACTCCTCCCGGTCCCGCCTTCGCCCGACCGGGGGCGCCCCCACCGACCACGGGAAGGACGACCGGACATGACCGACCGGGCACCCGACGCCGTATCCGGCTCCGCACCCGACGCCCTGTCCGCTCCCGACGCCGACGCGCTGCGCGAGCGCGCCCTGGGTTCGCTCACCACCGCCCGGGACCGCACCACGCTGCTGACCACCTGCGTCGAGGAGCCCGACCTCACCGCCCAGCACTCCCCGTTGATGTCGCCGCTGGTGTGGGACCTGGCGCACATCGGCAACCAGGAGGAGCTGTGGCTGCTGCGGGCGGTCGCCGGCCGGGAGGCGATGCGCCCCGAGATCGACAGCCTCTACGACGCCTTCGAGCACCCGCGCGCCGAACGGCCCTCGCTGCCGCTGCTCGCCCCTGACGAGGCCCGCGGGTACGCGGCGGAGGTGCGCGGACGGGTGCTGGACCTGCTGGAGTCCACCGCGTTCCACGGGAGCCGGCTGACCGAGGCGGGTTTCGCCTTCGGCATGATCGCGCAGCACGAGCAGCAGCACGACGAGACCATGCTGATAACCCATCAGCTCCGCACCGGCCCGCCCGCGCTCTCCGCGCCGGACCCGGACCCGGCCCCGCTGCACACCGGCCCGGCCGAGGTCCTCGTCCCCGGCGGCCCGTTCACCATGGGCACCAGCGGCGAGCCGTGGGCGCTGGACAACGAGAAACCCGCGCACGTGCGCGAGGTGGCGCCGTTCTGGATCGACACCACACCGGTGACCAACGGCGCGTACCGGGCCTTCGTCGAGGACGGCGGCTACACCGATCCCCGCTGGTGGGCGCCGGACGGCTGGGACCACATACGGCGGCACGGGATCACCGCGCCGCTGTTCTGGCGCCGTGACGGCGGGCAGTGGCTGCGCCGCCGGTTCGGTGTGACCGAGGTGGTGCCGGCCGACGAACCGGTGATGCACGTGTGCTGGTACGAGGCCGACGCCTACGCCCGCTGGGCCGGGCGCCGGCTGCCGACCGAGGCCGAGTGGGAGAAGGCGGCACGCCACGACCCCGCGACCGGCCGCTGCAGGCGCTACCCGTGGGGCGACGCCGAACCGTCCCCGGACCACGCCAACCTCGGCCAGCGGCACCTTCGCCCGGCCCCGGCCGGCAGCTATCCGGCCGGTGAGTCGCCGCTGGGCGTGCGGCAGTTGATCGGCGACGTGTGGGAGTGGACGGCGAGCGACTTCCTGCCCTATCCGGGCTTCGTCGCGTTCCCGTACAAGGAGTACTCGGAGGTGTTCTTCGGCCCCGAGTACAAGGTGCTGCGCGGCGGTTCGTTCGCCGTGGACCCGGTGGCCTGCCGGGGCACGTTCCGCAACTGGGACTACCCGATCCGGCGGCAGATCTTCTCCGGATTCCGCACGGCGCGCTCCGGGACGGCCCTCTGATGTGCCGTCACCTCGCGTACCTGGGGCCCGAGGAGCCGTTCGGCCGGCTCCTCGTGGATCCGCCGCACGGCCTGTACCGGCAGTCGTGGGCGCCCCGGCGGCAGCGGCACGGGACGGTCAACGCCGATGGTTTCGGGGTCGGCTGGTACGCCGCCGGCGACCCGGTGCCGGCCCGCTACCGCCGGGCCGGGCCGATCTGGGCGGACCTGTCCTTCACCGACCTGGCCCGGGTCGTGCGCACCGGCGCGCTGCTCGCCGCGGTGCGGGACGCGACCCTGTCGGGGGCGGACGCGGAGGCCGCGGCGGCGCCGTTCGCCGCGGACCGCTGGCTGTTCAGCCACAACGGCGTCGTGACCGGCTGGCCGGGCACGCTCGCCGCGACGGCCCGGGCCCTGCCGCCCGAGGACCTGCTGACGCTGGAGGCCCGCAACGACTCCGCGCTGGTGTGGGCGCTGGTGCTGGCCCGGCTGCGCGGCGGCGACGAGGCGGGGCAGGCGCTCGGCGACACCGTGCTGGAGGTCGCCGCGGCGGCCCCCGGCTCCCGGCTCAACCTGCTGCTCACCGACGGCGAGACGATCACCGCGACCGCCTGGGGCGACACGCTGTGGTACCTCGCCGAGCCCGGCCGCCGCACGGTGGTGGTGGCCTCCGAACCCTACGACGACGATCCGCACTGGCTCCAGGTCCCCGACCGCACGCTGCTCGCGGCGAGCCGCACCGACGTCCTGCTGACCCCACTGAAGGACCTCACCGAGGACCTGGCATCCGCACCATCCGAGGAGCCCACCCGTTGAGCCCGTTCCGTCTCACCCGCATCCTGCCCGAGGACGCCACGGCCGCCGCGCTGCGCGCCGACGTCCGCGAGGGCCTGACCGCCGACCCCAAGACACTGCCGCCGAAGTGGTTCTACGACGCGCACGGCAGCGAACTGTTCGAGCGGATCACCGAGTTGCCCGAGTACTACCCGACCCGCGCCGAGCGGGAGATCCTCGCCGACCGGTCCGGCGAGATCGCCGCCGCGCTGCCCGCCCGCACCCTGGTCGAGCTGGGCTCCGGCTCCTCGGAGAAGACCCGGTACCTGCTCGACTCGCTCACCGGCCTGCGCAGTTACCTTCCCGTGGACGTCAGCGAGAGCGCGCTGCGCCAGGCCGGGCAGGCGCTGGCCGCCGAGCGGCCGGGGACCGAGGTGCACGCGCTCGTCGCCGACTTCACGGCCGGGCTGGCGCTGCCCGACACCCCCGGCCCGCGGCTGCTGGCGTTCCTCGGCGGCACCATCGGCAACCTCCTGCCGGCCGAGCGCGCCGCGTTCCTGACGGCGGTGCGCGCCCTGCTCTCCCCCGGCGACGCGCTGCTGCTCGGCACGGACCTCGTCAAGGACGAGGACGTGCTGGTGCGGGCCTACGACGACGCGGCGGGGGTGACGGCCGCGTTCAACAAGAACGTCCTGGCCGTCGTCAACCGTGAACTGGGCGCCGATTTCGACCCTGACTCCTTCGAGCACGTGGCGCTCTGGAACGCCGACGAGGAGTGGATCGAGATGCGGCTGCGCTCCCGCGCCGCCCAGACCGTGAAGGTGCCCGCTCTCGATCTCGCGGTCCACTTCGAGGCGGGCGAGGAAGTGCGCACCGAGGTGTCGGCCAAGTTCCGCGAGGACCGGGTGGCGAGTGAGCTCGCCTCCGCCGGCCTGGAGCTGGCCCGCTGGTGGACCGACCGCGAGAACCGCTTCGCGCTGTCGCTGAGCGTGGTGCGGTGAGCGTGGCGCGGTGAGAGGGGAGGGCGCCGCCCGGCGTCGGGGCGGCACCCCCGACCCGGCGACTGCCCTGACCCGGGCTGCGGCCTGAACGGGCAGTGACTGTAGGGGCGGTGACCTGAAGGGGCGGCGGCCCGACCGGGCAGTGGCTCGACCGGGCGGCAGCCCGACCGGGCGACTGTCCCCGTTACCGGTGCACCGCGCCCGGTCCGGGCGGCGGCTGCCCGTCCTGGCGGGGCCCGGCGCGGGCCCCGCGCCGGGCCCCGCTTCGGGCCCCTCGTCGGGCGACTGCCCCTGGCCGGTGCGGCCGCTCCGGGACGGGCGGCGGTCGTCACCTTCCCCGGCGCGGGTCCGGGCCGCCGTCTCCCCCGGGGACGGCGGTCTCCCCCGACAGCCCGAGTCCGTCCGCGGGCGGTCGCTTCCCGGGCGCGGTCAGCCGAGGCCGGGCGCGAGTTCCTCGGTGATCTGCTGGGAGGCGCGGCGCGCGGCGGTCAGCGGGTCGCCGCCGGACAGCACCTTCGTCATGTACGCCTTGATCGGGTTGTCGGCCTCGACGGCCGCCCACAGGGGCGTGCTGGGGGTCGCCCGGCCGTGCGCGGCCCCCGCCGCCATGGCCGCGACGCCCTCCTCGTCGGCGACCGCCGAGGCGAGGCTCGTCTTGTTGGGGACGTAGTTCATGGTGCGGGCCAGTTCGGTGTCCCACTTGGCGCCGGTGAGGGCCGCCACGACGGCGACGGCCGCGTCCCGGTCGTCGGTGTTCCTGGGCACGATGAGGTCGGAACCGCCGGTGAAGACGGAGCCGGGGCGTTCGGCGGTCTTGCCCGGCACCGGGAAGAAGCCGAGCTGGTCCTTGAGCGCCGGGTTCTTCTGCACGATGGCCTGGGCCAGTCCGGGGGTGGCGAGGATCTGCGCGACCTTCCCGGCGGCGAACACGCCGGACTGCGGGGGGTGTTCCTCGTCGGCGCCGACAGGGCCGTCGCCGAGCGCCTGCAGCCGCTTGTAGAAGTCCATGCCCCGCAGGGCGGCCGGGGTGTCCAGGGTGCCCTTCCAGAGGTCGGCGCTCTGCTTGGCGAGCTCGCCGCCCTCGTCCCAGATGAAGCCGGAGAGCGTGTACCAGTCCTGCCCGGCCAGGTAGATGCCCTGGTTGCCGTCCGAGTTCAGCTTCTCGGTGTCGGTGAGCCACTCGTCCCGGGTGCGGGGCGGGGAGGTGATGCCCGCCTTCTCGAACAGGTCCTTGCGGTAGATCACGACGCGGTTGGCGGCGTACCAGGGGATGCCGTACTGCGCGGAGTTGTCCTGCCCCGGCTCGGCCAGGCCGGGCAGCCAGTCCTGCATGTGCCAGTCCCGCATCGACTCCAGGGTCAGGTTGGTCAGCCGGCCGCCCTCGACGTACTGCGCGACCTGGGTGTTGCCGACCTCGATGACGTCGGGGCCGTCGTCGGACTTCCCGCTGAGCGCGGCCTGCACCTTCGGGCCGATCCCGGTCCATTGCTGGATGCGGATGTCGAGGCGCAGGTCGCTGTGGGTGCGTTCGAAGTCCTCGGTGAAGCGGCGCAGGAAGTCCTGCGACGCGCTGTCCTTCATCAGCCACACGGTGACGGTGTGCCGGCCGCCCGCGCCGCCCGGCAGCGCACCGCAGGCACTGACCAGGGAGGCGGACGCACAGACGAGGGCAAGGAGGCGAGGTCTCACGAAGGGTCCTGTATTTCTGTCGGGGGACAGGGGGGAAGATCCCGACGTGGGGGGTCGAGCGGGGGCTCGCACGGGCGTGCTGGGATTTTGGTATGGACCAATGCGGAGGTCAAGTCACGTATCGGTCACAGTCCGCACATCTCGCGTTCCGCCCCGGGATACGGCACGGTGGAGTGACGTGTGACACGTGTGGCACCGACGGACGTGCCGTCCCCGCCACCGGCGTCACCGGCGCCATCCGCCGAGAGGAGCTCCCCCATGACCGACCACATCTACCGGGTCACCGAGATCGTCGGCAGTTCGCACGAGGGCGTCGACGAGGCCATCCGCAACGCCATCACCCGCGCCTCGCAGACCGTGCGCAACCTGGACTGGTTCGAGGTGACCCAGGTCAGGGGCCAGATCGAGAACGGGCGGATCGAGCATTACCAGGTGGGCCTGAAGGTCGGCTTCCGCATCGAGGACGCGGGCTGAAGACACCCCGCCGGGGCGGACCGGGTCAGGTCCGCCCCTCACTCTCCTGGGCGGCCTCCAGCTCCGCGGACGGAGCCGCCCAGCGGGCCCGCAGGACGCGGAAGCCCGCCCGTTCGGCGTCCGCGCACACCAGCTCGTCGTCGTCGACGAGGACACGCACCTCACGCTCCCGGGCGAGCCGGCGCAGGATCTCCAGCTTGGTGCGGCGGGCCGGGCGACGGTCGGCGTCGCGCCGCATGTGGACAGGCCCTTCGGGCAGCCCGTGGGCGGCGAGCCAGTCGAGCGTGTCCCGGCGGCACCGCTCGGGCCGCCCGGTGAGGTAGACGATGTCGCACTCGCGCGCACTGTCCAGGACCAGGCGCACACCCTGTGCGATCGGCGGGTCCTCGGGCGCGGCGGCGAAGAAGGCGTCCCAGTCCCGGGGCCGCCGCTCCAGGAACCGCTGCCGGTGCGCCGTGTCGGCGAGTGTGTTGTCCAGGTCGAACACGGCGAGGGGCCGCATGCTGCTCTCCGTCACACCGCACAGCCTAGGTGTTCCGGGCCCCGGGTTGCCCGGACGGCCCCGGCCGGGCCGGGCCGTCCGGATGCGGGCCCGGGCCCGGCATCCGATGCTGGGAACATGTCCGGATCACTGCCCGTCACCGTGCACCCGCCCTCCCCGACGGGTGGCCGGCGCGTCCGTGTGAACGGCGAGATCCTGGGGCTGGCCTACAGCGTCACGGACGTCGCCGAGTTCCTGCGCCGGGCCGGCCTGGAGGTGGATCCCGTGGAGGTCTCGGTCTCCCCGCTGATCGACTGGCGCGGGGGCGGACCGGAGTACTGGGGCCCCGAGACCGACGACACCACGCACTGACCGCCGCCCCGAAGCCGCCCCTGAAGCCCCTGAAGCGGAGGCCGGGAGGCGGCGTGCGCGGGCGAGCGGGCGAGCGGGCGAGCGGGCGAGCGGGCGAGCGGGCGAGGTCGGAAGTCCCCGGCGCGCAGGTCCTGGAACCCGTGGCGCGCCGAGGCGAGCCCCCGGCGCGCCGATTCGGGAATCCCCGGCGCGCCACCGCGTTGAACCCGTTGTGAGTTCCCTGATCGCGTCCACCCGTTTCTCCGTGCTCGACCGCTCCCGCGTCCGCGAGGGGCACCCCGTCGCCGAGGCGCTGCGGGACACCGTGCGGCTGGCGCGGGAGGCTGAGGGGCTGGGCTACCACCGCTTCTGGGTGTCGGAACACCACGGCGTGCCCGGGGTGGCCGGTTCCGCGCCGACCGTGCTCGCCGCGGCCGTGGCCGCCGCGACCCGCACGATCCGGGTCGGCACGGGCGGGGTGATGCTGCCCAACCACCAGCCCCTGGTCGTGGCCGAGCAGTTCGGCGTACTGGAGGCGTTGTACCCGGGCCGCATCGACATGGGGCTCGGCCGTTCCGTCGGCTTCACGGACGGCGTGCGCCGGGCCCTGGGCCGCGACAGGGAGAACGCCGAGGACTTCGAGGCGCAGCTGGCGGAGCTGCTCGGCTGGTTCGAGGGGACGTCGCCGACGGGCGCGCACGCCCGGCCCTCCGAAGGGTTGCGCGTGCCGCCGTTCGTCCTGGCGATGGGCGAGGGCGCCGCGATCGCCGCCCGCGCGGGTCTGCCCATGGTCATCGGTGATCTGCGCGACCGGGAGAAGCTGCTGCGCGGCGTCGACCGGTACCGCGCCGCCTTCCGGCCCTCCCCGTGGGCGCCGGAGCCGTACGTCGTGGTCTCCGGCACGATCGCGGTGGCCGCCGCCCCCGAGGAGGCCCGCCGCATCCTGCTCCCGGAGGCCTGGTCGATGGCCCACGCCCGAACCCGCGGCACGTTCCCCCCGCTGCCACCGGCCGAACGCGTAGCGGCCCTGCCGATGTCCGGCAAGGAGCGCGGCCTGTACGAGTCCGGCCTGACCGGTCACATCTCCGGTACCGAGGAGCAGGTGCGGGACGCGCTGGAGACGGTCCTGAAGGAGACGGGCGCACAGGAGGTGCTGGTCACCACCAGTACGTACGACCGCGAGGCCCTGGTGGACTCCTATCGGCGGCTGGCTCGGATCTTCACGGCATAGGCCGGAGTATCCCGAGCCGCTGCAACTCCAGGACGTGCTCCGCCGCCCGTCGGGGTGCCTCACCGCCGTGCACCAGGACACCGGCCTCGATGTCGCGCCGTGCCGCGGACTCGGTCAGGTCGGCGCTGCCCAGGAAGAGGGTGCGGCGGTCGGCGACCGCGAGTTTCGCGTGCCGGCGCGAGTGGGCGTGCGCGGACGGGTCCCGTGCCCAGTGCCAGAGACTCAGGCCGGGCACGGACGCGAAAGCCTCGCTCCGTGCGGCGCGCGCGGGTTGGCGTCGACGAAGGCGAACTCGTGGGAGTCGATGGCGGCCGGGACGTCGCAGGCGGGCTGTGCAGCACACCCATTGGGGGAACCGGGGGGGACGGGGACCCGGACGGCCTGACAGCGCATCGATCCAGGAGGCACTCCTCCCGTACCGAACCACCGATCGGACCGGCGGTCCCCGCCGCCCCGCCCTCCCACTGGCCCGCCCCCTCTCGTACGAGGTGGGCCGGAGGAGGGCCGGGTGGGAGGCATGCGAGTATCCGTACGTCACCTCCCCTTTGTGCGACAAGGAACCATCTGTGAGCGACAACGGATCCGGCGGCAGAGTCCAGCCGGCTCGTCCCGGCGACCCCTCCCGCATAGGCCCGTACCGCGTCATCGGCCGCCTCGGCGCAGGGGGCATGGGCACCGTCCACGCGGCACTCGCCCCTGACGGAGCACGCGTGGCCGTGAAGGTGATCCACCCGCAGCAGGCTCAGGAACCGGAGTTCCGGGCGCGGTTCAAGCGTGAGGTGGAACTGTCCTCGCGCGTCGGCGGCCCTCATCTGGTCCCCCTGCTCGCCGCCGACCCGGACGCGGACACGCCGTGGCTGGCCACCGCCTACGTCCCCGGCCCGACCCTGAACGAGCACGTCCTCACGCACGGGCCGCTCACCGGCGGAAGCCTGCACGCCCTCGCGGCGGCCACCGCGCAGGCACTGTCGGCGGTCCACTCGGCCGGTGTGGTGCACCGTGACGTGAAACCGCAGAACGTCATCCTCACGCCCTCCGGCCCCCGCGTCCTGGACTTCGGCATCGCGCACGCCGCCGACGGCACCAGTGTCACCCGCACCGGCGTCATGACCGGGACACCGGGCTGGATCAGTCCGGAGCAGTACCGCACGGGGGCGACCGGCCCCGCGAGCGACGTGTTCGCCTGGGGGGCGCTCGTGGCCTACGCGGCCACCGGCAGGCTGCCGTTCGGAACCGGGGCGCCCGACGTGGTCGCGTTCCGCGTGATGTCGGGCGAGCCCGACCTGGACGGCGTCCCCGGCCCCCTCCGCGGCGTCGTGGAGAGGGCACTGGCGAAGGATCCGGGCGAGCGTCCGCCGGCCGACGAAGCCGCCCGGGCGTGCGGGGAGCTGCTGGCCTCGCAGGTGACCCAGGTGGTGGGCGCCGATGCCCCAACCGCCGTGGCCGGGGACCTGGTCAGCGCCGTCTGGGACGTGCCGGCGCTGCACGATCCGGCATGGCCTCTGCCCGCCGGCCGTTCCAGGAAGCGGCTGGTGGGCGCCGTGGTCCTCGCGGCGGTGGTCGTCGGCGGCCTGACCGGTGGTGTGATGGCCCTGCGCCCCGGCTCCGTCGGCGCCGGCGGGCACGCGTCCGCGGCCGCGGCTTCCTCCGCCTCCCCCTCGACCGCGACCGCGCGGCCGCCCGCGAAAACCGTGCGGAGCGGCAAGGCGGCGTCGCAGCGGCAGACCGCGAACGACGGCCCTGCGACCGCCCAGAGCTGGGCGCAGGCGCGCACGGCGCAGGGCGCGGGCGAGCACGACGTGGCGCGCGCGGTCCTGCACGACCAGGGGACCCTGGTCCAGGAACTCGGCGACAACGTGGACTTCTCACCGGGCGGCGTACGGTTCCACCAGTCGCGCCGTGAGGTCTACTTCTCCTACCGGCTGGCCTCCGACGAGGACGGGACGATGTACGCGGAGACGCAGGTCGCCGGGCTGATGTGCCAGACGCTGAGGGACGTCGTCCTCCGTCTGCACCCGGACCTGCCGTACCGCACGTACGTCATGGTCAAGGAGGAGACGGGCCGCGACCCGCAGGTGACGTGGCAGGACGACTTCATCACCAACACACGGTGCGAGTCGGCCGCCGACGACGGCACCGGCCAGGACGCCGGCACCAGCACCGGCAGCGACACCGGCCAGGACTGGCAGCCGGACGACGACGGTCTCGGCCGGGCGATGACCCCCAGCACCGACAGCGCCGAGATCCGGGTCGCGGACCGCGCCGCCAGGAAGGTCATCGACCGGGCCAACGCGATGCGCGGCACGCTCGGCACCGATCAGGTGCTCGGCAACCAGGAGATCAAAGTGGGCTTCGACCCGGCGAACTCGGCGATGTACGTGTGGTCGGACTATGTGCGGTGGGACCAGGAACAGGTCGAGACCTGGGCGGCCATGGCCGCGGGCGAGGCCTGCCGCGCGCTCGTCGCCGAGCGGGAGGCGAGCGCGAACTGGCCGTACCACCGCTACGCCGTGGCGGAGATCGGCGGCTCCGGCTATCTGATGATCCGCTCGGGCACGGCCGACTCCCTGGACCAGTGCCCCGCCTGACGCCGGACAGGTCCCGTGCCGACCGGGCTTGACCCTCGACCTGGTCGAGGGCCCAGAGTCCCGGGTGTGGAGAACGACATGCGCAGCATCGGGGAAATGGCGCGGGACAGCGGCCTGGGCGTGAGCGCGCTGCGCTTCTACGACCGTGCCGGTGTGCTGGTCCCCGCCTGGGTGGACCCGGTCAGCGGCTACCGCTGGTACGGCCCCGAGCAGTGCGACGAGGCCCGGTTGCTGGCCCGGCTGCGCCGGGCCGGCATGCCGCTGGCGGACATCCGGCTGGTGCTGGCCGGCTGGTCCGGCCCGGACACGGAGCTGGTGCGCGGGCTGCTCGACGCGCACCTGCGCCGTCTCGAACTCGGACTGTCCGGTGCCCGCGACGAGTTCTCCGCGCTCCGCGCACTACTCGACACAAGGGAGAACCCGATGACCTCGCTCCGTACCTCCGCCGCCCGGCTGTCCGTCCCGGCGCCGGAGCTGGCCGCCGCACTGGACGCGGTCCGTTTCGCGGCCAGTGCCGACCCGGAGCTGCCGATGCTCGCCGGAGTCCTGCTCGACATCGAGGGCGACGAACTGCGAGCCGTGGCCACCGACCGATACCGGATGGCCGTGGCGCGGGCACGCACCAGCGGGCACGACGGCCCCCGTGCGCAGGTCGTCGTGCCCCTGCCGCTCGCGGAGGCGATGCGGGCGCTGCTGAGCGGTGGGGAACTCGTCCGGCTCGCCGTCGACGGTGGCCGCGTGACGCTTGAGGCCGGGGACCGGCAGACGGCCGGCCGGTGCCTCGACCACGACTTCCCCGACTACCGCCGCCTCGTCGGCCTGCCGGCCGGGCGCCGTGTGCCGGTCGACACGGCGGCCTTCCGGAAGATGCTCCTGACCGGTCCCGTCCGGGCGAGCGAGGTCCGTGCGCAGGACCAGGCGCCCTACGACCTCAGCGTGCTCGCCGTCTCGGACGACGGCACCGTGACCGTCCGCGAGGACGGCGACGACGAGGGGACCCGCATGGCCTTCAACCGCGAGTTCCTGCTCCAGGCACTCGAGGCGGGCGCCCGGGAGGAACTGCTCCTGGAGTTCGGCGCCCCCACCGCGCCCCTCGTGATCCGCCGCCCCGACGACGAGCATGCGTTCTCGCTGCTGATGCCGGTCCGGCTGGACGACTAAGGGCTGTCCCGCAAAGATCTTGAAGTCGCCTCGGGCAAGCGGGCCGCCGTGCGGCACGCTTACCTATCCGGCGACGGCGAGGTCGTGCATCCGGGCGATGCCGAGCATGGCGTGGTGGACGCCGTCGCCTTCGAGGCGGCAGTCGCGGAGGATCTTCCAGGTCTACATGCGGGCGAAGACGTGCTCGACGCGGGCCCGGACCTGCTTGTGGGACTTGTTGTGTTCCTCTTTCCAGTCCGGGAGTTCGCTCTGGCCGTGCTTGCGGCGGTGAGGGATGACGAGTCCGGTGCCCGGGTAGCCGCCGTCGGCGATGGTGAGGGTGTTGCCGACGGCGGCCTTGGTGCCGGACTCCTCCCATGCCTTGCAGTCGTTGCGGTTCCCGGCGAGCGGCCGTCCGACCACGACGACAAGACGGGTATCGGCGTCGAACCGGACGTCTCCGGTGTTGAGGTCGACCAGGATCGGCCAGCAGTCCAGCAACTGGTCCCGCACATCCCGCGAGGCAAGGTACTGAACGGAGTTGTAGGGCACGATCAGCAAGCCGTTGCTCGCGGACTCGCCCGGTATCCACGGCGAGAGATGGTTCGTCCTCGCGCTGGCTCTGCTCCATGAACGTGAGGGCGAGGTCCAGGGCTTGGGCTTGCTCCATCATGCGGAGAGCCTGAGACGGCGCGTCCGGCCAGACCCAGGACTGCCCCCAGCCCGTCGGCTTGACAATGTCGCCTCTGATAGTCAGGGCTTGGGCCAGGCTGTGACTTTCATCGAGATGTAGGTGGGCTCTGCGGCATCGATCTTCGTGAACTCGATGAGCCCGACACGACTGCCGGTGATCACGCATACTGTCTGTCCGACAGCGACAGCGTAAGTATCCAGGAACATGCTGTACCTGGTGGAACCAAGACACCCTTTGAGCGTGCTCTCACCAGCGTCGATCATCTGGCCATCGCGGGCCACCAGCACAGCCTGGTCATCGCTCCAGTAGAAGTCGTAACCCTTACCGGCCTCCAGCTTTGCCGGACGGATGGGAGAGGCATCGAGGTCGAAGCCATACCCCTGGACCAGGTCGAACTCAGCCGATTCCGCCGAGCTGGGCGAGGGTGAACCCGTGCCCGATGGGCCGGCTTTGCCCGACGGCGCAGGCGCTGTCTCAGCAGAATCCCCCTCAGCCGAGGCGGTAGCCGTAGCCGTCACGGTGACCTTCACAATCACCGGCTCCTTCGAAGTCGGCGACCGAAGCACGGCAGGTAACCCGAGAAAGCCCACAACGACACCGAGCACCGCTGCGACCGCTGACACCGCTGCGGCGACCTCGCCCAGCCGACGACCAGCGGGGGCAGGTGTTCCGTCCCCACTCGGGGGCTGGGCAGGTGGATCGGCGTTCGCTGTAGTGCCCATATGTCCCCCCGGCGTCACCTGCTCACCATGTCAGTATGTGAAGAACGCTGCGCGTGTGTCAGCGGTTCCAGACGCTGCGCCAAAGCTTGGCTGATTCAACCTGCATGTCGGCGCACGGACCTTCCTGGCCTTGGCGGCATCTGACGACGTGACAGTAGCCGTCGCCAGCAGACCAAGTCAGTTCTCCGAAGGAATGCGCGCGGCGATCTCCGCTTCCGCAGACAGCTCCTCCAGGCCCTCGCCCGCGATGAGCTGGAGCAGGCGGAACAGATCGTGGGCTTCCTCGAAGGTCAGCATCTCCAGACGACGCGCGTCCCGGGGCGGCCCGAAATGAGACCGGCTACGTCCGTGACTTCAGTCCTGCCCCCTCAACGAGACTGATTGGCCAGGGCGTTCACTAACCTGATCTTTAACGTCCGGCGTCGAATGGCGGCTCGAACTTGATCACTCGGTTCGGTATCGGGCGGACGCGGAAGCGGCCTTCGTCTGAACATGTGCTCCGACCAAGGAACACACACGTCCAGCACGAAGGCCGTGAGGACGAGTCTGCTACACCGCGACAACCGGCAAGAGGCCTTGACGCAACTGTCGTGCTCTCGACGCGAGTTCTACTCCTGTCTCGCCGCTCGTTCGGACGTGTTGTTCGAGCTGACTGATGCTGTTCTACGCAGCGACGGGCCGGTCAGGTCACTGGCCGAGCTGTCACTGGTGGGCGAACACCGCCGTGGCCACGGAGGGCTTTACGCGGCGTTGGCCCGCGGCCGGGTGGATGCGGACCGGCTGCGACGGGCCCTGGCCACCGTGCCCCTGCGGTCTGGCTGTGGTGGTCAGGCGTCGACGCAACTCCCGCCGACGCTGACCGGCTCTGGCAGGCTTACCTGCGGCGCTTCGACAACGCCAGCGGCCATCAATGAGTGGCTGTGACCGGCCCATTCAGGGATGGCGGACGGACAGCTTGTGGCGTCTTGGCGGTTCAGGTGTTGATGGCATGTTCGACGAACTGGCCGCAGGAGCGGAACCCCAGGCGGCGGTAGACGGGCTCGCCGTCGGCCGACGCCTGCAAGACCGCGATGCGGTGGTCTCGCTCGCGGGCCGTGCTGAGTGCCGCGAGCGTGATGGCACCGCCGTAGCCGCGCCGGCGGTGGGCGGCCAGGGTGGAGATGTTGTAGATGCCGGCGACTCCCGCGTGGTGGAACACCTCGGCGGAGCAGACCGGACGGTTTTCCACGTAGCCCACCAGGTATCGGGCCGGGCAGGCCGCGGCCAGTGCCTGCGGGGCGGCTCGAGCGAAGAAGTCGCGGACGGTTTCGGCGGGCGGGTTCCAGTTCGCGGCGAGGACCGTGGCGTAGTCGGCGAGCTGCTTGGGTGTGGTCACCTTCCGGATGTCCAGTCCCGGGACTGCGGGAGGCGGCAGGGTGTCGTCCAGTTCGGCCCACATCGCCGTCTCGCGTTCGGACACCGGCAGACCGGCCGCCGTCAGGCGGGCGGTGAGGTCCAGCGGCGTCGAGGCAGGCCCCACCCACCAGGAGAAACGACGGCCGGTGCCGGCCAGCGTCCCGGCGGTCTCGGTGATGCGGGCCGCGGCGCTGGCGGCGGTGAAGCGGGCCGTGGCAACGATGTTGAACGTGTCGTCGTCCAGGCCACTGTCCGCGACCAGGAGGTCACCAGCCTCCGTGACGATCGCGCCAGACATACTCCGGTGCAGATGACAGGCGTGTTCCGCCAGGTTCCGTTCCATCCTGTTCGTCAAGTCGGCTTCGTCAAAGAAATGATCATTCATAGCGATTGATCCCAGCACGACCGGACGAAGAGCGCATGCCATTTTAGGCGGTGTCACGCCGGTGACCAGAACTTTCGATACACGCCCTAGCTTGATCTTCAACCTGTGCGGCGGGGGCGTGGAGTAGTCGACTTCTTCGTTCGCCGTTGCGCCCGCTGTGTTTTGCGGGGTGTGTGCACGTCGTGGCGGGGTGCGGGCAGGGTGTTCCTTCGGCCCGGTGGTCGTCCGGGGCCGGGCCGGGAGGGTTTCGGTGCCTGGGCCGGGCAGGCGGTCGCTGGACGGATGTGCCGAAAGTCCCGGCGGACGCGGGCGGGGGTGATCCTGTCCGGCGGGCTGGTCGAGCAGGAGAAGGCGGTGAAGTTCAGCTCTCTGCTCGCGAACGCGGTGATCTTCCACAACGCCCTGGACATCGCCGAAATCGTCCGCCAGCTCCTGGAGGAGTGTTGGGAGATCGCCCCCGAGGACGGGGCACCATGAGGAGGGACCGGTCACGCCTTGGACCTCTCCGGGCCGGCCGAGGTCGGCGCTGGCGTCACGGGGACGGGCGCGACGGGGCGACGCGTGGTCCCGAGGTGCCAGAGGAGGGTGAGGACGGTGACGCCGGCAGCCACTGGCCCAAGTTTTGCCGGGGCAAGCCCGAACGACTCCTGTGCCAGCCCGCCGAAACCGCCGCCGAGGGCGACGCCGATGTAGAGCGCGGAGGAGTTGAGACCGAGCAGGACCGGCGCGGCGGCGGGGCTGAGGGCGATGAGCCGGTGCTGCTGCGGGACGACGATGACGCCGACACTCACGCCCCAGACCGCCGCCCAGACCAGGGTGGGCGCGAGGGCGCGTGTCGCCAGCGGGGTCAGTGCCAGGGCGAGAGCCGCGAGGGCGAGGGAGCCGGTGAGGACGCGGGCGGAGTCGTGACGGTCGACCAGGCGTCCGGCGGTGATGTTCCCGGCCAGGGTGCCGACGCCCCAGGCCAGCAGGATCAGGGTCAGTAGCGACTCGTTGCCGCCGGTGGCGTCCCGCAGCGCCGGGGCGATGTAGGTGTAGAGGGTGTAGGCACCGAGGAAAGCGAGGGAGGTGACCGCCAGCAGTGCCAGTACGCGGCCCTGCTGGAGCGGACGCAGGCGGTCAGGCAGCGAGGCGGCGGGGAGCATCACGCTGGGGAGGCCGACGATGATGCCGACGATCGCCAGCAGGCCGATCCCGGCGACGGCCCACAGGGTGATGTGCCAGTCGGTGCGGCCGATCAGCGTGCCGAGCGGCAGTCCCAGCGCGGTCGCCGAGGTCAGGCCGCCCAACACGAAGGCCAGGGCCCGGCCACGGCGTTCCGGCGGAGCGATGGCCGCCGCGGTGCTGGAGGCAGCGGAGATGATGATGCCCGCTCCCACGGCGGTGACGATCCGGGCCGCCATCACCACCTCGTAACTGGTGCCCAAGGCGGTGACAGCGTTGCCGATCACGAACACACCCAATGCAATCAGCAATGCCGACCGCCGATCCAGGGCACTGGTGAGCGCTCCCATCACCGGCGCCGACAACGCCAGCGTCAAGGCGAAGACCGTCACCAGCTGACCGGCCGCCGGGGTGGACACTGCAAGGTCGGCAGCGATGGAAGGGAGCAAGCCCGCGATGACGTAGCCGTCGGTGCCGACGGCGAACGTCGCCAGGGCCAGGGGAAGGAGTCGTTTCAACAAGGATCGTTCCGCCTTTCCGGGGTGCCGCGTAGGTAGGTGATCGGCACTGTAAGCAATACATGGATGCTTGTCCATGAATCAATGAGTGGATAAGCTCAGGTCCTGGCACGGATGGAGGGAAGCGATGCGTGAGGTGTCCCAGCCGGCGACCGAGGCGATCCGGATGGTGGAGGTGCTGCGTGCGCTGGCCGATCCGGTGCGACTGGAGATCATCCAGCGTCTCGCCGTGACCGGTGAGGAGAGCTGCAACGCCATCGGCGGCGACCTGGACGTTCACCAGACGACGCTGTCCCACCACTACCGGGTGCTGCGCGAGGCGGGGGTCACCTGGACCACCGTCAAGGGCCGATCCCGGCTGGTGCGGCTTCGTCGTGACGACCTGGACGCGTTGTTCCCCGGCCTGCTCGACTCCGTACTGAACGGAGCTCGCCCACGCACTCGGCCGTAGAAGGCCGACACCCGACGTCGCACTCGCGGCGACCTGGGCGAACTCTTCCACTCAATCCGCGAGGGGAAAGGGAGGGTGGTGCCATCAGGCAGCCGGATCGGCTCTGTTGTTCGCCATGAGCCGTCACCCCCGACAAGCAACTGTCGGTAATCACCGATGCAATCTGTGACGCCCACCCTTCCGGGGCTTCATCGCAGTAAATACCGGATTCACTGCGGCAGACCACAAGCGCGGGAAGATCACCGCCAAGGGCGGGGCTACAGAGTGGATTCACTGGCAGTCCGGCACCGCCCAGCTGGCCGAGGCGCTGAGCAGGTTCTCCTACGATCCCCTGCTCATCTCTGGGCTGTTGCAGACCGAGGCGGTATGGGATGCTGCGCGCGCAGGCCCTCAACGCCGAGGAGTCCTCTCGTCTCATCGAGCGCATGGCAGGGCAGCTATGAGCACCGATCGGTACACCTCTCGGACCGCTGAACTGGACTGGTTCAAGAGCAGCTACAGCGGGACGAACGGTGGCGACTGCGTCGAGGTGGCCGCCGGCCTGGACGCCGTGTACGTACGGGACACGAAGGGCGCGGGCGGTGGACCGGTGCTGCGGGTCGGCCGGGACGAGTGGGCGGCGTTCGTGGCGCTCACGGTGGAGTAGGGCCGCGCACGGCTTCCGAGCGGCACAACGGGCTCGCTCACGTCACTTGGGGTGATGTGAGCGAGCCCGCTGTCATGCCGTCGGCTCGGAACACCGGCTCGACGCACGCCGTATCCGAGCGACCGGCTCGCCGCGGGTGGGCTGACCGGCTGACCGAAGCGGTGTTCGCGTAGAATCGCGGGGTTTGCCCGTCCTCGTGTCCGCGTCCTGCCCGCCCGTCCGAGCCCCTCCCGTCCCGGAGTCACGCCATGCACACCCCCCACGACCCGTACGTCCGTGTCCGCGGTGCCCGCGAGCACAACCTTCGCGGGGTGGACGTGGACATCCCGCGGGACGCGCTGGTCGTGTTCACGGGGGTGTCGGGGTCGGGGAAGTCGTCGCTGGCGTTCGGGACGGTCTACGCGGAGGCGCAGCGGCGGTACTTCGAGTCGGTGGCGCCGTACGCCCGGAGGCTGATCCACCAGGTGGGGGCGCCGAAGGTCGGGGAGATCAGCGGGTTGCCGCCCGCGGTCTCGCTCCAGCAGCGGCGGGCGGCGCCGACGGCCCGGTCGTCCGTCGGGACGGTGACGAACCTGTCCAACTCGCTGCGGATGCTGTTCTCCCGGGCCGGGGACTACCCGCCGGGCGCCGAACGGCTCGACTCGGACGCCTTCTCGCCGAACACGGCGGCCGGGGCCTGCCCGGAGTGCCACGGGCTGGGGCGGGTGCACCGCACGAGCGAGGAACTGCTGGTGCCCGATCCCTCGCTGTCGATCCGCGAGGGCGCGATCGCCGCGTGGCCGGGCGCCTGGCAGGGCAAGAACCTGCGGGACATCCTCGACGCTCTCGGTCACGACGTCGACCGGCCCTGGCGCGAACTGCCCGCCGGGCAGCGGGAGTGGATCCTGTTCACGGACGAGCAGCCGGTGGTGACCGTGCACCCGGTGCGGGACGCCGACCGGATCCAACGGCCCTACCAGGGAACGTACATGAGCGCCCGGCGGTACGTGATGAAGACGTTCGCCGATTCGAAGAGCCCGGCCCTGCGGGCCAGGGCCGAGGGGTTCCTGACCGCCGAGCCGTGCCCGCTCTGCGGCGGCGGCAGGCTGCGGCCCGAGGCGCTGGCCGTCACCTTCGCCGGGCGCACCATCGCCGAACTGGCCGCGCTGCCGCTGAGCGAACTGGCCGCGTGCCCGCCGGGCACGTCCGAGGCCGCCCGCGTCCTCACCGACGATCTGAGGTCCCGTATCGCGCCCGTCGTGGAGCTCGGACTCGGCTATCTGAGCCTGGACCGGGCCGCGCCCACCCTGTCGGCCGGTGAGCTCCAGCGGCTGCGGCTCGCCACCCAGCTGCGGTCCGGGCTGTTCGGGGTGGTGTACGTCCTGGACGAGCCGTCGGCGGGGCTGCACCCGGCGGACACCGAGGCTCTGCTGACGATGCTGCGGCGGCTGAAGGCGGCCGGCAACTCCGTGTTCGTGGTGGAGCACCACCTGGACGTCGTACGCGGCGCCGACTGGGTCGTGGACGTGGGCCCGCACGCCGGGGAGCACGGGGGCCGGGTGCTGCACAGCGGGCCCGTCGCCGAGCTGGCCGAGGTCGCCGGGTCGGCCACGGCCCGGTTCCTGTTCGGCCGGGCGGCCGGACCGGTGCGCGAGGTCCGGCGGGCCCGCGGGGAGGTGACGGTCGGGCCGGTGACCCGGCACAACCTGCGCGGGGTGACGGCGCGGTTCCCGCTCGGTGTGCTCACCGCGGTCACGGGCGTGTCGGGTTCGGGCAAGTCGACGCTGATCGGTGAGATCACCGGGGTCCTGCCGGGGGTCGGGCGGCTGGTCTCCGTCGACCAGAGGCCGATCGGCCGCACCCCGCGCTCCAACCTGGCCACCTACACCGGCCTGTTCGACACCGTGCGGAAGGTGTTCGCGGACACGGACGAGGCGCGCGCCCGCGGGTACGGCGTCGGCCGGTTCTCCTTCAACGTGGCCGGGGGGCGGTGCGAGACCTGTCAGGGCGAGGGGTTCGTGAGCGTGGAGCTGCTGTTCCTGCCGAGCACCTACGCCCCGTGCCCGGAGTGCGGCGGCGCCCGGTACAACCCCGAGACGCTGGAAGTGACCTACCGCGGGCGCAACATCGCCCAGGTGCTCGACCTGACCGTGGAGGGCGCGGCGGAGTTCTTCGCGGACACCCCGCCCGTGGCCCGCAGCCTGGGCGCCCTTCTGGAGGTGGGCCTCGGCTACCTCCGTCTGGGGCAGCCGGCGACGGAGCTGTCCGGCGGTGAGGCGCAGCGCATCAAGCTGGCCAGTGAGCTCCAGCGCGGGCGGCGCGGCCACACGCTCTACCTCCTGGACGAGCCGACGACCGGTCTGCACCCGGCCGATGTCGAGGTGCTGATGCGGCAGTTGCACGGGCTGGTCGACGCCGGGCACACCGTGGTCGTCGTCGAGCACGACATGTCCGTCGTCGCGGGAGCCGACTGGGTGATCGACCTGGGGCCGGGCGGCGGTGACGCGGGAGGCCGGATCGTGGCCGCGGGCACTCCGGCCGAGGTGGCGCGGACGGAGGGGAGCGCCACGGCGCCCTATCTGGCCCGGGCGGTCCGGCCGGACGGCACGGGGCCCGTATCGGACTGACCGGACTGACCGGACCAACCGGCCGACCGGTCCGACCGCGCGGGCCACGCCGTCCCGGCGGGCGTGCCGGGATGCGCTTCCCAACGGCCATGCCGTGCAACGGTGTTGCGAGGGTGTCCGGGACCGCGTCGGGGTGCGGGGCCCGCGTCCGCCCCGGTGGTCGGCGAGTTCTGACGGCCCGCCACCCCGCCCCGCCGGGCGGCACTGGATCATGGCTGCCATGATGCGTACCTCTCGTCGCGGCCTGCTGGCCGCCTTCGCCGCCTCCGCCGCCTCCGCGTCGCTCGGGGGCCTGGCCGCGGCCCCGGCCCGGGCCGCCGACGCCGCCCCCGTGACCGTGGATCCCCTGCCGGCGCCGTCCGGACTGACCTCGGCCCGTTCCTCGGTGACCCTGCCCGCGCTGGACGCCTCCTACTTCACGCCGGTGACGCTGACCGCCCCGCTCACCGCCACCGTGCTGCCCGGCACTCCGGCCCGTACGGAGGTCACCTCCGGCGGCAGACGGGTGGCGCTGCTCACCCACGGCGCGCGCACCGTGCTGCTGCCGGGCCCGCGAAGAACGTTCGCCGAGAACAAGCGGCCCTTCGTGGACGACTTCGGGCGCACGCTGCCGGACACCTCGCTGCCAGCCGCCGACCGCGCCTACTGGGGAACGTCCCCGGGCGGCGGGAGCTGGTCCACGCTCGGCCCGGACGACACCGACTACTCGGTCGTGCCCGGCGCCGGGGTCATCACGCTGAGCACCGACTACGCCAGCCGGCACGCGAGTCTGCGCGACGGCGCGATCACCGACGTCGACGTGCGCTGCGTGGCCCGTTTCGACAAGGTGCCCGCCGGCCAGGCCTGTTCCCACGCGCTGTCCTTCGGCTACCAGGACACCCACAACAACTACCGGGCCCGGCTGTCCTTCCTGACCACCGGCGCGGTCGAACTGCGCGTGGAGAAGGAGGTCGACGACACGGTCACCCAGCTCGCCCCGGCGCTCACCCTGGCCACGGCCAACGCGGCCGGCACCGACTGGACGATCCGGGTGCGCCGCGAGGGCGCCCGGATCCGGGCGAAGGCCTGGCGCTCGGCCTCGGCCGAGCCGTCGGCGTGGGCGGTGGACGTGAGCGACCCGACCTTCGGCGCGGGCCGGGTGGGGCTGCGCGCCCTCGCCAACAAGGGCTGCACCAACCTGCCGGTCAAGCTGTCGGTGAGCCGCTTCGAGGTGGACGCCGCCAACTGGGAGACGCCGCCGAGCGTCACCCACGGCGACTGGGTGCGCGTGCTGCCCAGGCCCTTCGACGGCACCTGGACGACGGAGCTGGAGCAGACGATCCGCGGCTGGGCCGGCTCCACCGTGCCGGACGTGCTCGCCTTCGCGGCGATGTTCCTCGCCGGCGCCCCCGCCGTCACCGCCGGGGCCGGACCGGCGCAGGGCAGGCAGGTGCTGGGCGAGGCCGGGTACGGCTACCTGGACCCGCACGGCTACCGCTACGAGGGCGCAGACTTCCACGAGTACATGAACGTCGGCTGGACCTTCGACGACGGCCTGTACACCGGGCCGTCCAGCAAGCAGGTCGGCAACCTCGACTGCTCGGGCTACACCCGCATGGTCTACGGCTACCACATGGGCGTGCCGATGGCGGCGGGCGCTGACACCACCGGGGAGCGGATACCGCGCAAGTCACGGGACATCGCGAACTACGCGCCCGGTGTGCTGATCGACCGCACCGACGGCGTCAACCCGCCGGCCGCGGCGCTGCTCCAGCCCGGGGACCTGGTGCTGTTCAACGCCGACTCCGGGGACGACACCACGACCGTCACGGTCGATCACGTCGGGATCTACCTGGGGCCGGACGCGGCCGGCAAGCGGCGCTTCCTGTCCAGCCGCAAGACGGTCGACGGACCCACCATGTCCGACCTGGGCGGCGCCTCCCTCCTGGACGGCACGGGCACCTACGCCAAGTCGCTGCACACCGTGCGCCGCGTCTGAGACGCCGTCCCTCCCCGGCCGCCGGGAAGCCCGCGGCCGCCGGGAATCCCTCGGCGGCCGGGGCCGCCCCGGCGGGACCGGGTGCGTCCGGACCGGTCCGCCCGCGCCGTCCGGCTGGGCGGCGCGGGCCAGGGCGCGGCGGTCCGGGTGGGCGCCCGGTCCGATGGCGGGCAGTACGTCCACCTGGGCCGTCAGGCCGCGTGCCGACGCCACCCGCCACAGCGAGGCGAGCAGGGAGTCGTCGCCGACGAAGGCCGCGGCGGTGCCGTCCGCCGCGCCGTCGGCCAGGCGGTAGCGGATGCGGACCGGCTGGACCGGTACGCCGGCGTCCAGGGCGGCCTGGAAGACCGCCCGGCGGAAGCGCCCCTGGGCCCGGCCGCACCAGGTGCTGCCCTCGGGGAAGGCGGCGACCGCGGTGCCGGCCCGCAGCGCCGCGGCGATCCGCGCGACGGTCCGCGGCAGGGCGCGCAGCCGGTCCCGTTCGATGAAGAGCACGCCCCCGCGGGCCGCGAGCGCGCCCGCCACCGGCCACCGGCGGATCTCGGTCTTGGCGAGCATCCGGGCCGGGCGCACCGCGGCCAGCAGGGGTACGTCGAGCCAGGAGACGTGGTTGGCCACCAGCAGCACCCCGCCGGTGGGCGCGGCGGCGCCGGTGATCCGGACCCGCACCCCGCAGGCCCGTACGAGCGCCCGGCACCAGCGCGCGACCCAGGCGGCGGGGATCCTCCCGCGTGAGCGGGAGCACCCCCGGCCGAGCGGTACGAGGACGATGCCGGCGAGCAGCAGGGCCGTGACCGCCGTGAGCCGCAGCACGGCGCGCGGCACGGCGGCCGCCGACGCCGTCGCCCGCACGCACGTCCCCGGGGTGCAGGGCGCGCTGGGCAGCCAGGCGCTCATCAGGCCGGGACGAGCGAGAGGAAGTGCCGCAGATAGCGCGGGTTGACCCGGCGCATCGACAGCAGCACGTACAGGTCGGCGACGCCGAAGTCCGGGTCGTGGGCGGGTTCGCCGCACACCCAGGCGCCCAGGCGGAGGTAGCCGCGCAGCAGGGCGGGCAGTTCGGAGCGGGCGGCGGGCGGGGCCGGGACGGCGGGGGCGGCCCGCGGGATCCACGGCAGCAGCGGCCGCACGCGGTACTCCGGCGGCGCCAGGTGCTTGGCGCCGACCCGCTCCCAGGCGGCGGAGGCGAGGGCGCCGCCGTCGGCGAGCGGGATCGAGCAGCAGCCGGCCAGCCATTCGTGGCCGCCCGCCACCATGTAGCGCGCTATGCCGGCCCAGATCAGTCCGATCACCGTGCCGTCGCGGTGGTCGGGGTGCACGCAGGAGCGGCCGACCTCGACCAGGCCGGGCCGGATGGCGTCCAGGGCGGTGAGGTCGAACTCGCTCTCCGCGTAGAGGCGTCCGGCGACGGCGGCGCGCTGCGGCGGCAGCAGCCGGTAGGTGCCGACGACCTGCCCGGTGACGGTGTCGCGCACGAGCAGGTGGTCGCAGTACGCGTCGAAGGCGTCGATGTCGTACCCCGGCTCCGGGCCGGCCAGCAGGGCTCCCATCTCGCCGGCGAACACGTCGTGCCGCAGCCGCTGCGCGGCCCGTACGTCCGCCTCGTCGCGGGCCAGGCCGACGGTGTAGCGGGTGGGTGCGGTGGGCAGCGGGGGGCTTTCGAGGGTGGTGGCGCCGGTCATGGCTCTCTCCTGGTCATGGGCCGGTTGCGGAAGAGGCGAACGGGCGGCGGGCGCGGCCCGTCGTCCCTGTTCTTCCGAGGCCGGTTGGCGTCCGCGTGACCGGTGCCGGGAGAGCGGATGTGGGGTTGTTGAACGGCGCGGGCCGCGGGCCGGCCGGCCGCCCGCGGCCCGGGCCGGCGGGCTGGTGCCGCGACAGGCACCGCCGCCGCCGGGCGCTCCGCCGCGGCCGGTCGGCGCCCTGCTCGGGAACGGCGGCCCGGAGGCCGGCGCCGGAGAACCTCGCCCTTCCCTTCGCGCCCGAAGATCAGGCGCGAAGGCCGCCGGGGTACGGCAGCGGCCGTCGTCTGGAGGAAGTACGAGGCGGGGCCGGGGAATGAGCACCACTCCCGGCCCCGCCCGTCCGCCGTCTCGGCGAACGTCCATCGCACGGACGGCGCGGCTACCGCTTGGCCGCCTTCCGGGTCGCGCGCAGCCACTCCTTGTTCATGCTGGTGATCGAGACGAGGGGGATGCCCTTGGGGCAGGCGGTGGCGCACTCGCCGGTCAGGGTGCAGCCGCCGAAGCCCTCCTCGTCCATCCGGGCCACCATGTCCAGGACGCGGGTCTCGCGCTCGGGCGCGCCCTGCGGCAGCACGTTGAGGTGGTTGATCTTGGCGGAGGTGAAGAGCATCGCCGCGCCGTTGGGGCAGGCCGCCACGCACGCGCCGCAGCCGATGCACTCGGCGTGCTCGAAGGCGAAGTCTGCGTCCGGCTTGGGCACGGGGGTGGCGTGGGCCTCGGGCGCGGAGCCGGTGGGGGCGGTGATGTAGCCGCCGGCCTGGATGATCCGGTCGAACGCCGAGCGGTCCACCACCAGGTCCTTGACCACCGGGAAGGCCGCCGCCCGCCACGGCTCGACGTCGATGGTGTCGCCGTCCCGGAAGGACCGCATGTGCAGCTGGCAGGTGGTGGTGCGCTCGGGGCCGTGCGCGTCGCCGTTGATGACCAGGCTGCACGCGCCGCAGATGCCCTCGCGGCAGTCGTGGTCGAAGGCGACGGGGTCCTCGCCGGAGAGGATGAGCTGTTCGTTGAGGACGTCCAGCATCTCCAGGAAGGACATGTCGGGCGAGATGCCGTCCACCTCGTAGGTGGACATGGCGCCGTCGGCGTCGGCGTTCTTCTGCCGCCAGACGCGCAGGGTGAGCTTCATGCGTAGCTCCGCTGGGTGGGGTGGACGTACTCGAAGACCAGGTCTTCCTTGTGCAGGGTGGGGGCCTCCCCCGTGCCCGTGAACTCCCAGGCGGCCGTGTAGCCGAACTCGTCGTCCTTGCGGGCCGCCTCGCCGTCGGGGGTCTGGGACTCCTCGCGGAAGTGGCCGCCGCAGGACTCGGCGCGGTGCAGCGCGTCGAGGCACATGAGCTCGGCGAGCTCCAGGTAGTCGACGACGCGGTTGGCCTTCTCCAGCGACTGGTTGAACTCCTCGCCGGTGCCGGGGACCTTGATGCGCCGCCAGAACTCCTCGCGGATCTGCGGGATGCGCTCCAGCGCCTTGCGCAGTCCGGTCTCGGTGCGGGCCATGCCGCAGAACTCCCACATGAGTTCGCCCAGTTCGCGGTGGAAGGAGTCCGGGGTGCGGTCGCCGTCGACGGCCAGCAGCAGGTTGAGGCGGTCCTCGGTCTCGGCGAGCACCTCCTGCACGGCCGGGTGGCCGGCGGTGAGGTCGTCGTCGGGGGACTTGTGCGGGTTGCGGGCCAGGTAGTCGTTGATGGTGGCCGGGAGGACGAAGTAGCCGTCGGCCAGGCCCTGCATCAGCGCCGAGGCGCCGAGGCGGTTGGCGCCGTGGTCGGAGAAGTTGGCCTCGCCGATCGCGAACAGGCCGGGGACGGTGGTCTGGAGGTCGTAGTCGACCCACAGTCCGCCCATCGTGTAGTGCACGGCGGGGTAGATCCGCATGGGCACCTCGTAGGGGTTCTCCGCGGTGATCCGCTCGTACATGTCGAAGAGGTTGCCGTACTTCTCCTCGACCTTCTTCCGGCCCATCCGCGCGATGGCGTCGGCGAAGTCGAGGTAGACGCCCTGGCCGCCGGGGCCGACGCCGCGGCCCTCGTCGCAGACGTTCTTCGCGGCACGGGAGGCGATGTCGCGCGGGACGAGGTTGCCGAAGGAGGGGTAGATGCGCTCCAGGTAGTAGTCGCGCTCGTCCTCGGGGATCTCGTTCGGCGGGCGGGTGTCGCCCTTGGCCTTCGGCACCCAGATGCGGCCGTCGTTGCGCAGCGACTCGCTCATCAGGGTCAGCTTGGACTGGTGGTCGCCGGTGCGCGGGATGCAGGTGGGGTGGATCTGGGTGAAGCAGGGGTTGGCGAAGTGGGCGCCGCGCCGGTGCGCCCGCCACACGGCGGTCGCGTTGGAGTTCATGGCGTTGGTCGACAGGTAGAAGACGTTGCCGTAGCCGCCGGAGGCGAGGACGACGGCGTCGGCGAAGTACGTGTCGATCCTGCCGGTGATCAGGTCGCGGGCCACGATGCCGCGGGCCCGGCCGTCGACGACGATCAGGTCGAGCATCTCGGTGCGCGGGTGCATCTCGATGTTGCCGGCGGCGATCTGCCGGGACAGCGCCTGGTAGGCGCCGAGCAGGAGCTGCTGGCCCGTCTGGCCGCGGGCGTAGAAGGTGCGGGAGACCTGGACGCCGCCGAAGGAGCGGGTGTCGAGCAGGCCGCCGTACTCGCGGGCGAACGGCACGCCCTGCGCCACGCACTGGTCGATGATCTCCACGGAGATCTGCGCCAGGCGGCGGACGTTGGACTCGCGGGAGCGGAAGTCGCCGCCCTTGACCGTGTCGTAGAACAGCCGGTGGATCGAGTCGCCGTCGTTGCGGTAGTTCTTGGCCGCGTTGATGCCGCCCTGCGCGGCGATGGAGTGGGCGCGGCGCGGGGAGTCCTGGTAGCAGAACTGCACCACGCGGTAGCCCTGTTCGGCGAGGGTCGCGCCCGCGGAGCCGCCGGCCAGTCCGGTGCCCACGACGATGACCGTCTGCTTGCGGCGGTTGGCCGGGTTGACCAGCTTGGCCTCGAAGCGGCGCTTGTCCCAGCGCTCGTTGATCGGGCCGGCCGGCGCCTTGGTGTCGGCGACCGGGTCACCGGTCGTGTATGCGGCGTAGGAGGTCATGTCAGCTCACCACTCCGGTCATGACGCCCACCGGCACGGCGATGAAGCCGGCCGTGAGCAGCACTGCGAGGACGTTGGCGACGGTCTTCAGGGCGCGGTCGCGGGTGCGGCTGCCGACGCCGAGGGTCTGGGCGGCGCTCCAGAAGCCGTGCCGGATGTGCAGGCCGAGCGCGAGCATCGCGACGATGTAGATCACGTCGCCGTACCAGGTGGAGAAGGTGTCCACCACGTTCTGGTACGGGTGGCCCTCCTGGAACCCGCCGGAGTGCACGGTGCCGGTGGTCAGGTCCAGGATGTGCCAGACGACGAACAGGCCGAGGATGATCCCGCCCCAGCGCATGGTGCGGGTCGCGTAGGTCGCCCGCGGCCGGGAGTGCACGTACCTGGTCGGACGCGCCCGGATGTCGCGGCGGCTGAGCTGGTACGCGGAGACGGCGTGCGCGACCACGGCGACCACGAGGACGACCCGGACGATCCAGAGCGTCCACTCGTAGTGCATGAACGGCTCGCCCACGGTGCGCAGCCAGTGGGCGTAGTGGTTGAACTCGCCCGCCCCGAAGTAGATCTTCAGGTTTCCGATCATGTGGGCGACCAGGTACAGCAGCATGATCACACCGCTGACCGCCATCACGGTCTTCTTGCCGACGGTCGAGTGCCACACGGTACGCGCCATGGACGGCCGTCGGTCCGTCCGCGTTGCCAGAGCCATGCCGATGACGCTAGGGCCGAACGGCCCGATCGGTCCAAGACATGGTCTGCCTTGTTTCGATAGGGACTGCCTATCATGGGGCCCATGCAGTTCCAGCAGCTCCAGTACTTCGTGGCGGTCGCCGAGACCCGGCACTTCACCCGGGCCGCCGATCTGGTCCATGTGGCGCAGCCGTCGCTGTCCCAGCAGATCAAGGCGCTGGAGCGGGAGCTGGGCGCGGATCTGTTCCAGCGGGCGCGTGGCAACATCACGCTCACCGACGCCGGGGAGGCGCTGCTCCCGCTGGCCCGGCGGATCCTCGCCGACGCCGACACCGCCCGGCACGAGGTGCAGGAGCTGGCGCAGCTCCGCCGGGGCCGGGTGCGGCTCGGAGCGACCCCGAGCCTGTGCACCGGTCTGCTGCCGGACGTGCTGCGCGCCTTCCACGACCGCTATCCCGGCATCCGGCTGCTGGTCGAGGAGGGCGGCTCGCACGACCTCGTGCGGGAGCTGGCGCGCGGCGCCCTCGACCTCGCCCTGGTGGTGCTGCCGCTGCCCACCCCCTCCCCCGCGCTGACCACGGTGGAGCTGCTGCGCGAGGACCTGGTGGTGGTCTCCTCGCCGGAGGCGCCCGCGCCCGGCGGTCCGGGGCGGCACGCGGTGTCCGTCGCGGACCTGGAGGGCGAGCGGCTGGTGATGTTCCGGCACGGCTACGACCTCAGGGAGCTGACGGTCGCCGCCTGCCGCGCCGAGGGTTTCGAGCCGGATCTCGCGGTCGAGGGCGGCGAGATGGACGCGGTCCTCGGGTTCGTCCGGGCGGGCCTCGGCGTCGCGGTCGTCCCGCGCATGGTCGCCACCCGCTCCGGCCACGGCCTGCGCGTCACCGCGCTGGCCCGCCCCGGTCTGCACCGCACCATCGCCCTGGCCCACCGCAGCGACGTGGCGCCGCCGCGGGCGGCCAGGGAGCTCCAGCGGATGCTGCTGGAGCGCTGAGGGGCCCTCCGGGGGGCTCCGGGTGGGCCCCGGAGGTTCTCCCGGAGGACCCGGTGGGTCTCCCGGAGGACCCGGTGGCCCTCCCGGAGGACCCGGTGGCCCTCCCGGAGGACCCGGTGGCCCTCCCGGAGGGCCCGGTGGCCCTCCCGGGGGTGTGGTCGCGGTCGGATGCGGGTTCGCTCCGGCCGGGCGTGCGGTCCCCAGCGCCCCCGAGGGGAGGCTTCGCGACGTTTTCGAGTGCGGGTTCACCGTGACCGGCCCCGCGGATCCCGGCACCCCTGGAGGTGGGCGTGCGGGTTCACCGTGGGGCTGGGTGCGGGGTTCCCCACGCCCCCGAGGGACGCGGAGGATGCGGCTTCCTGGTCAGCCGGCCAGAGCGGCCGGCTTCAGTACCTCCTCGCACCACTGGCGGAACCCGGTGGGCGCGGTGTCCGGGGTGCTCTGCGCGTCGATGCCGTAGAAGCCCTGCTCGTCCAGCGCCCGCACCATGTCGGCCAGGCCCTGCGCCGAGGCCTCGGACGCCCCGGCTGCGCGCATGGCCGCCGCGTACTCCGCGACGCCGGTCCGCCGCACCCGGACGGTGCGCCCCAGCACCTCGGAGAGGACCTTCGCCATCCCCTCGGTGCTCAGCTCGTCGGGTCCCACCACGGGCACGTCGCCCTGCCCGGTCCAGGAGCCGTCGAGGAGCAGCCGGGCGGCCGTGGCGGCGATGTCACTGGTCGCGCAGGTGCGCAGGACCCGGTCCTCGGTGACGGCCAGGGAGATTTCTCCCCGGTCACGGATGGACGCGAGCTGCCTGAGCAGGTTCTCCATCAGGAAGGGCGGGCACAGCGCGCGGTAGTGCACGCCCGTGGCCGCGATCCGGTCGTCCATGGCCAGCGACGCCGAGATCTGCCCCGCGTCCTTGGCCACGCCCCGGCCCAGGGTGGAGACGGCGACCACGCGCCGCACGCCCCGGGAGGCGATCACCTCGCACAACGGGTCGGTGAAGGCGGCGAAGTGTCCCTCGACGCTGTCGGCGCGGAACGCCGGGGGGACCAGCCAGAACACGCGGTCGGCGCCCTCGCAGGCCGCGGCCAGGACGCCGGGGTCGGCGTGCGAGCCCCGGAACACCTCCGCGGCCTCCCGTGCCCGAGGGGTCAGGCGCGCCGGGTCGCGGACGATGACGCGGATCCGCCCCGCGGCCCCGGGGGCGTCGAGGAGGCGGTCGAGAAGCTGCCGGCCGATCTGACCGGTCGGCGTGGTCACAACGATCACGTGATACTCCAGGAGCGAAAGCGGTGGGACGCCTTGTCGGCGAGAGGCGCCGGGGCGGGGACCCGGACCCCCGGCGCGTCATCGATCCTGCCGCTCCGGTCCGCCCGACTGAAGGACCGGTCCGCTCACGGTTGTTACCTTGACGGCAATACCGATGGGAGGGGGAAGCCATGGAGTCCCGTCCGCTGCGTTACTTCGTCGCCGTCGCCGAGGAGCTCAACTTCGCCCGGGCCGCCGGGCGGCTGGGCATGTCCCCGCCGCCGCTGTCCCGCGCGATCCGCCAACTGGAGTCGGACCTCGGTGTGACCCTGTTCGAGCGGACCACCCACAGCGTGACCCTGACCCCGGCCGGTGAGGTCCTGCTCGGGGAGGCGCGGATCGCGCTGGACGCCCTGGCGGCGGCCGGGCACCGGACGCGGCGCGCGGCCGCCGCGCGGCCGCGACTGGTGCTGGCGGTGAAGGCCGACGGCGACGCCGGGCTGCTGGAACCGATCCTGGCGCGTTACGCGGCCGAACCCGCCCACGTCCCGGTCTCGGTCCGCCTGTGCGGCTGGCAGGAGCAGCCGCGGCTGCTGCGCCGGGGCGAGGCCGACGCGGCCCTGGTGCACGAGCCGTTCGACCGCACCGGCCTGGACAGCGAGACGCTGACCGTCGAGCCGCGCGTGGCCGCCCTGGCCGCCGACGACCCGCTCGCCGCTCGCGACCGACTCGCGCTGGACGACCTCCCGCTGCCTCCGGGAGAGCTCCACCGCCTCCGTGGCGGGCCGTCCCGCGCGGCCGGCCGGGACCTCGCCCAGCTGCTGACCCTCGTCGCGCTGGGCGACGCGGTCAGCCTGCTCCCGGCCTCGGTCGCCGACCGCTATCCGCGCCCCGGCGTCGTCTACCGCTCCGTCGCCGACGCGCCGCCCGCCGTCCTGGCGATCGCCTGGCCGCAGCAGTCCCGCTCGACGGCCACGGCAGCGCTCGTCCGGGCCGCCGCCCGGGTGGCCGAGAGCTTGCGCGAACAGGCGGACGGCAAGGCCGCGGCCGGTACGACCTCGGCGGCCGCCCCCTGACGGACCCGGCCGGGCAGGACACTGCCGGGCAGGACACGGCCGGGCAGGACACGGCCGGGCAGGACACGCGCGGGCGAGGAGCCCGCGGCGGGCGAGACGCGGGCAGGCAACGCGCGGGCGTGCAAGGCGCGGCCGGGCAAGGGGCGCGCGGGCGCACCTTGCCGGGGGCGGGGCGTGGGGCCGGGAGGCTCAGCCCGTCGCGTCCGCCAGGGCCAGTTCGTGCAGGCGCTCCGGGGGGCCCGGGCGGGCGTAGTACCAGCCCTGGGCCGTGTCGCAGCCCAGGATGCGCAGTTGCTCGGCCTGGGCGCCGGTCTCCACGCCCTCCACGGTGACCGCGAGGTCGAGGCTGTGGGCCAGCGCCACGATCCCCTCGACGATCTTGAGGTCGACCGGGTCGGCCGGGAACTGCTGCATGCCCTGGGTGAAGGAACGGTCCAGCTTCAGCACGCTCACCGGCAGCCGGCGCAGATTGGCCAGGTTGGAGTATCCGGTGCCGAAGTCGTCCAGGGCGATGTCGACGCCCATCTCGGCCAGCCGGCGCAGCGGTTTGAGGAGGTCGTCGTCCGCGCCGATCAGCGCCGACTCGGTCACCTCCAGGCACAGCGCGTCGGGTGTCACGCCCGAGCGTTCCAGAATCTCGACGGTGTCCTGGACGAGACCGGGGTGGTGGAGCTGGCACGGCGAGAGGTTGACGTTGATGCGCAGCGGCCCCGCGGCCCCGTCGCCGTGCAGTTCCCGCCAGCGGCGGGCCTGGCGCACCGACTGCTCCATGACCCAGCGGCCCAGCGGAACGATCAGTCCGGTGTGCTCGGCGAGCGGGATGAACCGGTCGGGGCCGAGCACGCCGTGCTGCGGGTGCAGCCAGCGCACCAGCGCCTCGGCGCCGCGCACGCTGCCGTCGCCGAGACGCACCAGCGGCTGGTACTCGATGAAGAACTCACCGCGGTCCAGCGCGGTGGGCAGGGCCGTGGTCAGTCCGTGCCGGGTGATGGCGCGGGCGTCGGCCTCCGGATCGGCCAGCTCGAAGCGGTTGCCGCCGGCCGACTTGGCCCGGTACATGGTGATGTCGGCGCTGCGCAGCACCTCGGCCGCGCTGCGCTCGCCCACCGGGCCCTCGACGACGCCGATGCTGCCGCGCACCGTCAGCTCCCGCCCGTCGATCCGGATGGGCGCCACCAGCGCGTTCATGATGCGGGCGGCGAGTTCGTCGACCTCGCGCCGGCTGTCCGGCCCGGTGGTCAGCGCGACGAACTCGTCGCCGCCGAGCCGGGCCACCATCTCGCCGGGCGCGGTCGCGCAGGACTGCAACCGGTCGGCGACCTCGACCAGCAGCCGGTCGCCGGCCGCGTGCCCGAGACTGTCGTTGATGGTCTTGAAGCCGTCGAGGTCGAGGTAGCACAGGCCGAAGCGGCGGCCCTCGCCCGAGTTCAGCGTCTTCTCCAGGCGCTCGAAGAACAGGGTGCGGTTGGGCAGACCGGTGAGCGCGTCGTGGGTGGCCTCGTAGCGCAGGCGGAGGTTGAGCAGCCGGCGCTCGGTGGTGTCCTCCATGAGGGCCAGTTGGTACTGGGGGTTGCCGTCGGGGTCGCGGAGCAGGGAGACCGTGAGGTTGGTCCACAGGACCGTGCCGTCGGGGCGGTAGAAGGCCTTCTCCACGTGGTAGTGCTCGCGCTCGCCGCGCACCAGTTCCTCGTACAGCCGCCAGATCTGCGGCGCGTCGTCGGCGTGCGTCCACTGCTGCACCTTGCGGCCGCGCATGCTCTGCTCGGAGCCGCCGAACATGCGCAGGAGCGCGCCGTTGACCTGGAGGATGTTGCCGTCCAGGTCGGCGATGCCGATGCCTATGGCCGCGCCCTCGAACACCGCCCGGAAACGGGCCTCGCTGGCGTGCAGCGCCTGCGCGACCACGCCCTGGGCGCGCAACGCGGCCTGGGCGATGGCCTCCTGTTCGGACAGCGTGCGCTCGCGCAGCGCCCGCGCGAACCCGGCGGCCATGGCGTGCTGCAACCGGGAGGAGCGGGCGCGCAGGTCCTCCTGGTCGCCGTCCTCGCCGCAGTAGAGCACGAGGTAGGACTCGACGCAGTCCAGGGAGCGGCTCAGCGCCTCCGGGGAGGTGCAGTGGGCGTCGATCAGCGCGGCGCCGACCGCCTCGCCCTCCCCGGCGTCGAACGCCCTGGCCCGCAGCGCACGGCTCAACCGCCCGACGAGCGGCAGCAGTCGTTCCTCGAACTCCGGGCGGGTCAGCGAGGTGGAGGTCACCGGGAAGACCGCCCGGCTCCAGATCGTCGTCAGCCGGCGCAGCCTGTCCTCCGGCCCGTCCGGTTCCGCGCTCACGCCGTACGTCCCACGCCGGCGAAACCGGAGAAGGCGTAGGGATCCTCGTCCTCCGGTGCCGTCTCCGGCCGCCAGTGCGGCATCGGCACCAGTCCGGGCTCCACCATGTCGTACCCCTCGAAGAACCGCGCGATCTCGTCGCGCGAGCGCATGATCAGCGGGTTGCGGATGTCCTTGTACACCTCGACCGCGCCCTCGCTGCGCTCCGGCGGCAGCGGGATCCCCTCGTAGGTGGCATGCGTGAGGACGAGCAGGCTGCCGGGCGCGAGGGCGTCGCGCAGCTCGGCGACCGCGGCGTACGGGTCGTCCATGTCTTCCACGAAGTGCAGTATGGCAACGAGAAGCAGCGCCACTGGCCGATTCGGGTCGATCAGCCGCAGCAACTGGGGGCTCTCGAGGATTTCCCGGGGCTTGCGCAGGTCGGCCGCGACCACGTCCGCGTCGTCGTTGCCGGCCAGGACGGCCTGGCTGTGGGCGACCGCCACCGGATCGTGGTCGACGTACAGCACGCGGCTTCCAGGGTGGGCGGCCTGGGCGATCTCGTGGACGTTGCCGAAGGTGGGGATGCCGGATCCGATGTCCACGAACTGGGTGACGCCCTCGCCCAGGGCGAAGCGCACCGCACGGCGCATGAACGCCCGGTTCGCCTGCATGACCTTGGGCAGCCCGGGCATGAACTCCATCGCCCGGCGGGCGGCTTCCCGGTCGACCTCGAAGTTGTGCGAACCGCCCAGGTAGTAGTCGTAGATGCGAGCGACGCTCGGCACCGAGATGTCGATGCTCCGTGGGGCCCAGGCGGGACGCTCCATCTTCTCTCCACAACGTAGGCGATCCGGTGTTCGAGCTGAGGCTACTGACCGCCCGCCAAAGGGGCGAGCCGAACCGGAAATTGACCATCCGTTCCCGGTCACCACCTGCGCGACCGTGTCCGGCCGGTGCCACCTCACGGTGGATTGCGGCGATGTGCGGGCATGGTGCGTGACGCGCGGGTACGTGACCGAACATGGCGAACCGCCCGCTCCGTGCGGTGCGGAGGGGCGGCGTCCCGCCCCGTGGCGTGCCGTCGCGCTCGTTCCGGTGCCCCGTCCCGTTCGCCGTCCCTGTCCCCGGAGAAGGTGTGGACCGGCCGGCGGTTCACGGTCGTCTGCCGGACGCCGTCGGGCCCGGTGAAGCCCAACAGGCCCTTCCTCCGCACAACCTCGGTGTCGCTCGCGGGAACGGGCGCCACGGCCGGCCGCTTCTCGAGGCAGGCGCCGGAACACGCGGACACCGGCTCCGGCCACGCCCTGTCCTTCAGCGAGCGGTGGACCGTCGTGCCGTTCCGGTCGACGACGGTGTCACCGGGCGCGGTCTCCCGCACAGGCAGGCCCGGCAGGCTCGCCCGGGACGCCTTCCCGCCGTCGGGCGCCATGACGTACCACTCGCCGCCCACGCCCTGGCCGGTGACCTGACCGGCCCGGGTTTCCTCGGCACAGCGGTACGCGGGCCGGCCGGTGGCAGTCAGCCGCTCGGCGCCGTCGGCGCGGATGACCTCGCCGAGCAGGACCCGGTCGCTTCCGGACGGGCCGCCCCGCTCCGCGCCGGTCCGGGCCTCCCCGCCCCCTCGTCCGTACGTACGTGCGTTTCGGTGACGCCTCGATGGCCGGCCGGGCAAACCCCCGGCCGCCGCATTTCCCCAGTTCGGGGCAATCCCCGGGCGGAGCGGTGCGCCCCGCTCCCGCAGGGCTCATGATCTCGCTCGTGCATCGACCGAAACCGACCCGATTCGCGTCGGCGTTGCGGGTGTTGGCGCCTACGGCCCTGGCGTTGGCGTGTGTGGGCGCGCCGGCCGCGCCGGCCGCGGCCGACGCCTGCGCGTACGCCTCCACGGGCCCGGACGGGACGGTGGCGGTGTCGGCGGCCGGCGGCTCCTGGCCCTCGTTCCCGCCCTGCCCGAGGCCCACCCCGACGCCTCCCCCGCCCTCTCCCACCCCCACCCCCACGCCGACACCCACGCCCACGCCGACACCCACGCCCACACCCAAGCCTCCGCCTCCGCCTCCGCCCAAGCCCGCCCCCCGGCCGACGCCACCGCCGCCACCACGACCGCGGCCCACGCCGACACCCGAGCCGCCTCGTGCCCGGCCGGCTCCCCCCGCACCGCGGCCCCGGCCGACGCCTCCCCCGGAGCCCGCCCCCGCCCCGACACCCGAACCGGCTCCCAAGCCCCGCCCGCGCCCCTCGGCGAAACCGGTGGCCTACCCGGGGTACCACGCCCGGCCGCACCGGCACGCACCTCGGCACAGTCCGTCGCCGATCACCTACGTCCTGCTCATCGCGGTGCCCGCGCTGGCCGCCGTCGCCGCGCTCCGCCCGCGCTGACCCCTGGAGGAACCTGTTGTCGGAATGGCTTGTTCTCACCCTCGCGATGCTGGGCGCCTGCGCCGTGGTCGTCGCGGTCACCTTCGTACGGCACCGCACGGCGGCCGAGGACGACGACCCCAATGACACCCCGGACGTCATCGAGTACATGACCATGTGGATCGGCGTGGTGTACGCCATCGTCCTGGGCCTGGCCATCGCGGGCGTCTGGGAGGCGCGGGTCGCCGCCCAGGACCACGTCCAGGCGGAGGCCCAGGCGCTGCACGAGATCTCCGAGCGGGTGCGGGTCTACCCGCCCGATGTGCGAGACCGCATCCGGTCCGACGTCAACACCTATGTCGGACACGTCGTCAAAACCGAGTGGAAGACGATGGCCGACCAGGGCCATGTCACCAAGGAGGGCGACCGACTGCTCGCGCGGATCCGCGCGGACGTCACCGACTACCAGCCGAAGTCGGACTTCGAGGCACAGGCCTACCAGCCCTTGGTGGACCAGGTGACCGCCGCCGACCAGGCCCGGGCCGCGCGCGCCGACTCCACCGGGGCGACGATGCCGGGCGTGGTGTGGTTCGGGCTGATCGGGGGGGCCGTCGTCACCATCGGCATGGTGTTCGCGCTGCAGATCCGGCGCACCGCACGGGAGCTGATCCTCGCCGGGCTGTTCTCCGCGCTGATCGCCTTCCTGCTCTTCCTCATCTGGGACTTCGACGCCCCCTACAGCCGGGGGGTCTCGGCCTCTGCGGACGCCTTCCTGGACCTGTTCCCGAACCTCACCGGCTGACGGGCCCTCACCGCACGGTCGGCGGGCCGTCTGACAGCGCCTCAGCACGCGTCGGCCCTCCGGCCGGCCCCGAGGGCGGGCACGTCCGGCCGACCGTTCCGGACACCGCCGCCGCGGGGGCCGTCCCCTGTGCGGCCCACACCGTTGCCCCGTTCGCCCGAGTGCGTTCGCGCCGGCGCCCCCGGCTTCCTAGCGTTTGATCATCGAGGCGCGATTGCGGCACACGCGGAAGAAGGTCCGCGGCTGCTCCTCGGGGACCGGAGGATCCATCATGCGGGTAGCAGGCGTAGTTCCGGCCGCGGTACTGGGTGTCGTCGGCATCCTCGCCCTCGCCGCGCCCGTCGCCGTCGCGAGCGGCGGCGTCGCCCACTCCTACGGCGGCGACAGCCGCTCCTACGGCGACGAAGGAGGCGGCGGCCGCTTCGAGGAGGGCGACGACGAAGACCGTTCCGGTGGCCGGGGCGGGAGCGGGCCCGAGCACTTCCGGCACGGTGTGCGCGCGGGTGAGGGCGGCACCGTCGCCGGCTTCGACCTGGGGAGGATCGGCCTGGGCACGGCGCTCGTCGGCGGCTCGGCCGGCACGGCGTACTACCTCGCGCGCCGCCGCACCGGGGAGGAGGCCGCCGGCTGACCGCGCTCCCCGCCCCGACCACGCTCCCGGCTCGGCACGGGCGCCCGCCCCGGACGACTCCGGGCCCGGGGCGGGGCGGCCTACCGGCCGGTGAACGTCCGGCGCGGCGGGCGACGAGAACACGCGGGAGCGGAGAGCGACGGAGCGGGAGCGCGGCCGGACCAGGACCCGGCCGCCGCGCGAGGCGTGGCCGGGTCCTGGTCCGTGCTCCGGCTCCGTCGCCGTCAGAGGCGCTTCCAGGGCCGACGGCGCAGCCAGAAGGCGCCGCCGCCGACGACGCCCGCGGCCACCAGCCCGCCGCCGACGGCCAGATCGGCCTTGGTGGCGCCGGCGGCGGTGCCGCCGCCGGCTCCGCCGCGGACGGCGCCCACCACCGTGAGCGCCGCCGGGCGGGTCAGGGCGCGGCCGTCGCAGTTGACGGTGATGTCATAGGGCCCGGGGCGGGCGTCCGGACGGATCGTGACGGTGCCGCGCGCCGCCTCGCCGACCGGACTGAGCGGCGTCGTGGCGAACACGCGCGAGGACGCGACTCCCCCGTTGCGGCACCCCTCGACCATGAACGTCAGCCGCCCGCCCGCGGCGATCACACTGGGCAGCGTCGTGATGTTGCGGATGCCGTTCGGGCCGACGCCGAGCCCGTCGCCCTGACCGCCGACCACGCCGACCCCGTCGATCGGCACCTCGCCGGACCCGCCGACCTGGCCGGCGCCTGCGCCCCCGCCCGGCCCGGTCCCCGGGCCCACCTCACCACTCCCCGCGCCACCGCCGGCCCCCGGCCCGCCGCCCCGCTCCCCGCCATGCCAGGGTCCGCCGTGCTCTCCGTCAAGACCGTCGCCGGAATCAGCGCCGGGTCCCATGCCACCGCCCCCGCCGCCCCGGTCCTCGCCGGGGTCCCCGGCCGGACCGTCGTCGAAGCCGTCGGCCTGGCCGTCGCCCGGACCACCGTCCCAGTCGGCGCCAGGTCCGCCGTCCCAGCTGGCGCCCGGGGCGTCGTCGCCCCTCGCGAAGGCCGCCGGCGCCGCCGGCCCGACCGCGGCGACGGCGGCGACGGCGGCGGCGACCAGGACCGGCAAGAGGGTACGAGTAATTCGCATGTGCTCCTCCGGGGAAGGCGCCCCGGGGACCCGTGCCCGGACCGTCGATCGGCGAAGAAACGCCTCCCGGAAGAACCCTCAGACTCCCTCTTCCCGGACGCATTTCGGGGCTGGGCCGTCCCGGTGAGCCACTGTGCCGGGGCAGTTCGTCCCATTGGACAACGCCGCAGGTCACCGCTTGTCGGAAAACGCCCGTCAGGGCGCGACTCGGATGGCGCACGGAAACCGCGGCCGCCACCCGTTCGCCGCCGCCCCGTCGCCGGTTCCGCGGACCCGGCTTAGCGTGCTCGTATGCGCGGACGACGGGGCGACGGCCACGTCGGGAGAGGATGGCGAATGTCTTCGAGCGAGCTGTCCGGTGGTGCGATCGAGGAGGAACGGGAACCCCGGCGGAAGCCCGCCCCCTGGGGGGTGGTAGCGCTCGTCCTGCTCACCGGGATCGCGCTGATCCGCAACGGTTCCGGGGAGTTCGACATCGCTCCGCCGCAACCCGCGAAGGCCGCCGCTCCGGACATCAGCCGTACGCGGGCCTCGGTCGGGGCCGCGCAGCCCCTGCCGCGCTCGGTGCCCGACCGGGTCAGGATCCCCGTGATCCGGGTCGACGCGCCCGTCACACCGGTGGGCGTCGACTCGGACGGCTGGGTCGCCGCTCCGCCACCGGACGACCCCAATCTGGCCGGCTGGTTCAACGGCGCCGTCACGCCCGGCGAGAAGGGGACGGCGGTCGTCGTCGGCCATGTGGACAACGGAACGGGCCCCACGGTGTTCTACGGGCTCGGCGCGCTCAAGAAGGGCAACCGTGTCGAGATCGGTCGCCAGGACGGGAGGACGGCCGTCTTCGAGGTGTACGGCGTGGAGGTGTTCGAGAAGGAGAACTTCCCCGGAGACCGGGTGTACGGCTCGAAGGGGACGCCGGAGCTGCGGCTCATCACCTGCGGCGGTGACTACAGCAAGAAGACCGGATACCAGGGAAACGTCGTCGTCTTCGCCCGCCTGGTCCAGACCCGCTGAGCGGACGGCCGACGACGGCGCGCGACGGACGGGGCCGGGTGGACGTCCGGGCGGACGGTGTCAGGTGTCACGTCCCGACGGAGTACGACCCGACGGACGGTGTCAGGTGTCACGTCCCGACGGACCCGACGGACGGTGTCAGGTGTCGCGTCCCGACGGAGTACGTCCCGACGGACAGGGGTCAGGTGTACGTCCGGCGCGGGACGGTGAAGTGGTAGCCCTCGTCCAGCAGTCTGGGCAGGTAGGTGCGCAGCGCGGCGACGGTCTGCGAGCGGTCGCCCCCGGCGTCGTGGGAGAGCACCACCACGCCGGGGCCGGCGCCGTGCTCGACCCGGCGCACGATGGCGCCGGTGCCGGGCGTGGTCCAGTCGAGGCTGTCGACGGTCCAGGCCAGCGGCTCCATCCCCAGCTCGGCGTTGAGCTGGAAGACGTTGCGGTTCCAGGCGCCGTAGGGCGCGCGGAACCACAACGGGCGGTCGCCGTACGCCTTCTCGATGACGTCGCTGGTGCTCTCGATCTCGTCGCGGATCTCCCGCCGGCCGAGCCGGGTGAGCAACGGGTGGGTCCAGGTGTGGTTGCCCACGACGTGTCCCTCGTCGGCCATCCGGGCCAGCAGGTTCCGGTTCCAGGCGGCCATCTCCCCGCACACCATGAACGTCGCCCGGATGTCGTACTTGGCGAGGGTGTCCAGCACGTGCGGGGTGTACTCGGGGTTGGGGCCGTCGTCGAACGTCAGCAGCATGGTTCGGCCCCGGCCCGGGAAGCGCAGGATCGGCGCGGTCCGCACCGTGGTCGGCAATGGCTGGGCGCGCTGCGGGACGTCGCCGGTCAGCGGCCGCAGCCGGTAGGTGGACGGCTTGAGCGCGCCGTGCGCCTGGGGACCGCCGGCGGGGGCGGCGGCCCCTGCCGGGGTGCCGGAGGAGTCGGACAGCAGCAGACCGGCCGTACCGGCCGCTCCGGCGCCGAGAGCGGCGGCTCCGGCGAGCAACATCCGGCGCCGCGTGAGCAACTGATCCTTCTGCATGACTCATCAGTGTCCGGAGCACCGCTCCCGCATCGGCGCGGCGGGACGAAAGCACTCGCCCGGCCCAGCGGCCGCCGCGGCGCGCCGATTCCAGGGGCGGAACGCCGCCCTCCGGCCGGCGGTGGCGCGCCGGCGGGAGGGCGGTGTCCCGCGGTTCGCCGGCGGACGGCGGGCCCGGACCGGTGCGGTGCGCCGGCGGACGGCGGGCCCGGACCGGTGCGGTGCGCCGGCGACCGGTCCGCCCGCGATACCGGACGCTGACGGGAACGAACGGTTCCGATAGCCTCGCAGGCGTGACGGAACAGCACGAGGAGCACGAACGGCAGGAGCACCGGTTCGAGCGGGGCACGGACGGTCCGAAGGTGATCGTGGCCGGCGTCGACGGGTCGGACTCCTCGATGCGGGCCGCCGCCTACGCCGGTGGTCTGGCCCGGCGCCAGGGCGCGCTGCTGGCCCTCGTGTACGTGCAGCCGGTGATGACCGCCGGGGCGGCGCTGGGGGCGCCGGTGGCCGAGACGACGGACGAGATCGCCGAGGACCTGGTGCAGCAGATCCGGGAGGCGACCGAGCGGCTGAAGGGGATATTCGAGGTCCGCTGGGAGTTCCACACCTTCCGCGGCGATCCGTACAACGGCCTGCTGACGGCCGCCGACGAGTTGAAGGCGGACGCGGTGGTCGTCGGCGCCTCGGAGCAGGCCGGCCACCGGATCATCGGCTCGGTGGCGGTCCGCCTGGTCAAGGCGGGACGATGGCCGGTGACGGTGGTGCCGTAGGGCCCGTCGTCACGCGGGCCCGGGACGGTCCGGACGGCGGGTGCCGGGTCCGGTCCTCCGTCGTCCCGCCCTTCGCGCGGAGGGCGGAGCCGGCGTCCGGAACCGGCCCGTGCGGCCGGGTGGCCGCCGCCCGCCGCGGTCCGGAACGTGCCCGGTGTCTTCCGTGCCCGGTGGCCTTGGGCCATCATGATCCGCCTTCAGCCGATTGCCTTCTGCGAAGAGGTGAGGCCAGTGGCCGGACTCCGGATGGGCGAGGGGATTCTCCGCCGTAAACCCATCGAGCACATCGAGGAGACGGAAGCCGCCGAGGGACCCAGGCTCGAACGCTCGCTCGGACTGTGGCAGCTCACCGCGATCGGCGTGGGCGGCATCATCGGCGCGGGCATCTTCACCCTGGCGGGCACGGTGGCCAACGGCACGGCGGGCCCCGCCGTGCTGGTGTCCTTCCTCGTCGCGGGTCTCGCCAGCGCCGCGGCGGCCCTGTCGTACGCCGAGTTCGCGGGCCTGATCCCGAAGGCGGGCTCCGCCTACACCTACGGCTACGCGGTGCTCGGCGAGTTCGCCGGCTGGTTCATCGGCTGGGACCTGCTCCTGGAGTACACGGCGATCGTGGCGGTGGTGGCCATCGGCATCTCCGGGTACTTCAGCTTCCTGGTCGAGGACATGGGCGCGCACCTGCCCGCCTGGATGCTGGGCGCGCCCGGTACCGGTTCCGGACACCGGGTCGACCTGTTCGCCGCGCTCCTGTGCCTGCTCATCGCCTGGCTGCTGAACCTCGGCATCCGCAACGCCGCCCGCTTCGAGACGGCGGTGGTGGTGCTGAAGGTCCTGGTGGTGCTGCTGGTGATCGTGGTCGGTGTCTTCCACATCGACACCGCCAACTACCACCCGTTCTTCCCGTACGGGGTCGGCGGGGCGTTCACCGGAGCGGCGACGGTGTTCTTCGCCGTCTTCGGCTACGACGCCATGTCGACCGCGGCGGAGGAGTCCAAGGACGCGCAGCGGCACATGCCGAAGGCGATCGTCTACTCGCTGGTGATCGCGATGGTGCTGTACGTGGCGGCCTGCCTGGTGCTGACCGGCATGCAGAACTACAAGGACATCGACAAGGAGAGCGGCTTCTCCTCAGCGTTCAAGTCGGTGGGGCTGGGCCGGCTGGCGGACGTGATCGCGGTGGGCGCGATCATCGGCATCCTGACGGTGATGTTCACCTTCATGCTGGGCGTGACCCGGGTGTGGTTCTCGATGTCCCGGGACGGCCTGCTGCCGAGGTGGTTCGCGAAGACTCACCCCACGCGGCACGTGCCGACCCGGGTGACGTGGATCGTCGGGGCGGCGTCGGCGGTCATCGCCGGGTTCCTGCCGATCGCGGAGGCGGCCGAACTGACCAACATCGGCATCCTGCTGGCGTTCGTGGTGGTGTGTTCGGCGGTGATCGTGCTGCGCTACCGGCAGCCCGACCTGCCGCGCAGCTTCCGTACGCCGTGGATGCCGTTCGTGCCGGCGCTGGGCGTGGTCTTCTCGATCTGGCTGATCACGTTCCTCCAGTGGCAGACGTGGGTGCGGTTCGTGGTGTGGTTCCTGATCGGGTGCGTGATCTACTTCGGGTACTCGTACAAACGGTCGGCGCTGGCCCCGGGCCGGCGGGCCGGGTCCGGGGACTGACCCCCGGCTGACCCCCGCCGGAGGACGGGCGGGCCCCGTCTGCGGGTGACCGGCGCGCCGGTCCGCGCGACCATGGCCTCGCGTGGCCGGCGCCCGGCCGCGCAGGGCCTCACCGTCCCATCACCAGGCCGTCCCGGGCCGCGCCGCGGGCGAGCACCGCGGCGCTGATCCGGTCGCGTACGCCCTCCAGGTCGGCGCCCCGGGCGATGGCGTCGTCCAGGTCCACCACCCGGCCGGCGTCCAGGTCGAACAGCTCGGGGACGAACTCGGCCCGGGTCGCCTCCCAGCGTCCGCCCGGCCTCGCCGGCGGGGTGAAGGTGAAGCGTGCGAGGGTGCTCTGTCCGGCGCGTGGTTCGCGCGCGCCGTGGCCGTCGTCCGCGCCCCGGCCGGGGATCTGGTCGCCCGTGCCGTAGACCACCCAGGTGCCGTTGACCTTCTCGTAGGGCTGCGGGACGTGGGCGCCGGTGCCGACGACCACGTCGATGTCGGGGCGGCCGCCGGTGCGGGCGGCGGTCAGCCGCCGGGCCAGGTCGAGTTGCGCCTCGTCGGGCGTGTCCCGCCACTGAGGACCCCAGTACAGGGACACGACGACCACATCGGCCCCGGCCCGCCGGGCGGCCCGGGCGTCGGCGACGATCCGGTCGGCGTCGATCAGGTTCACGGCCCACGGCCGGCCGGGCGGGAACCGCCCGTTCGAGCCCTGGCTGTAGGCCAGGTGGGCGACGCGGGCCCGGCCGGCGCGCAGCAGCGTGACACCGCGCGCCTCGGCCTCGGTGCGCGCCGACCCGGCGTGCCGCACGCCGGCCCGGTCGAGGCCGTCCAGAGTGCGCCGGACGCCGTCGGCGCCGTCGTCCAGGGTGTGCCCGGACGCGGTCGCGCAGCCGTCGTAGCCGGTCGCGGCGAGATCCCGGGCCAGCTCGGGAGGGGACTGGCGCGGGGGGCCGCCGCCGTCGGGGCCGTGCGCGCCGTCGACGGTGTCCAGGTGGCACAGCGCCAGATCGGCCCGGGAGACCACGGACCGTGCGCCCTGGAGCATCGGCCGGAAGTCGTGGCCGGCGCCGCCCGCGTCGAAGCCGGCCCGGTCGAGGACCGAGCCGTCCGGGGCGACGGCGCCGGAGGCGAGGAGCGTGAACGCGCCGACGGCCGTCGGCCCTCCGGGTGCCTGCACCGCCCCGAGGGCCGACGGGACCTGCTGCCGCTCCCGGAGCTGTTCCTGACAGGCGGCGCACCCGGCGAGGAGGGCCGTCACGGCCAGGGCCACCTGGTGTCTGCGTGCGATCAACGGTTCACCTCACTGCGAGCGTGCGCCAGGGCGTTCGTCGCGCCCGGGCGGTGATGACGTGGCGATGGCGCTGACCCCGGGGGCGACGGCGCCAGGACGGTCGTACGGATGAAGGACGGAAGGACAAAGGGGTACGAAGGCGGCCGCCGTCGCAAACGGACCCGTCGCCGCCGTTGGCCCGTCCGGCGGACGGCGAACGCCTGACGGACCGTTCGGCGCACCGTTCACCGACGCCATCGACCGTCCGTCGCACAGCCGCGCGCGCACCCTGTCCCCTCGCCGCCCCCTGCGGTGCCATACGGCCATGACGGCCGGAACCACCCTCCCCCGCGTGACCACGACCGCCGAGCACGAGCTCGCCGCGCTGCAGCGCGAGCACGGCCGGCCCCTGTTCGCCCTGCTCCTGCGGCTGTGCGACGGCGACCGGCAGCGCGCCGAGGACCTCCTCCAGGAGACCCTGGTACGGGCCTGGCAGCACCCGGAGGCGCTGCGCGCGGACGCCTTCGACTCCGTGCGGCCCTGGCTGCTGACCGTCGCGCGCCGGCTGGCCATCGACGCGCGCCGGGCCCGGCAGGCCAGGCCGCCGGAGGTCGGCGACGCCGTCCTGGAGAACGCCCGGGTGATCGCCGACCACGCCGAGCGGTCCGCGGCCACGCTCGACGTGCGCGAGGCTGTGAAGACTCTCACCCCGCGGCACCGTGAAGTCCTGGTGCTCGTGTACTTCCAGGGGGCCAGTGTGGCGGAGGCCGCCGAGACCCTGGGCATTCCGCCCGGTACCGTGAAGTCCCGCGCGTACTACGCGCTGCGCGCCCTGCGCCGGGTGCTTCCGGGTTACGCGGCCGACCTGCGGTGAAACCGACGGCACCGTCAAGCCTTCGCAAAGCGCCTTGCTGTGGACCACGGTTGGGTAATCGGCTGTCCTCATGCGTGTTCCGGCCGGGCCCGGTCCCGCGAGCCGGGACCGGGCGACGCGCACGCACCGGAGGAAGGCAGGAAGGGATGCTGCACAGAGGTCAAGAGCACACGGACGGCGACGGTGAACTGGTCGTCCCCATGTCCTGGTTGTACGCCGAGTACATCGCGGACGAACTGCTGCGGACCGGCGACCTGATGCCGCCGGCGTCGGTGGAGTTCCGCGCCGGGCGGGACGCGCTGGCGCTGACCGTCTTCCTGTCCGACACCAGTGGCGAGCTCTCCGGCATCCGAGTGGTCTCGCAGCTGGAGACCTGGCTGTCGCTGACGGCGTACGACGAGCCGTGGCAGGACTGGGTGTGCGAGCGGATCGCCTGCCTCGCGGCCGACGCGCACGCCTCGGGCGTCCCCTCGCCGGACCTGGCGCTGGCCGAGGCGGCCTGGCGGTGGCTGGTGGAGACCGAACTGCTCGCACCCGACCTGGACGCGGTGCCGGGCGGCGCGGGCGCGGCGGGCGAGGACGAGGGGCCCAAGGTGTGGACGCCCGCCTGGCAGCTCGGGCTGCCCCTCGGGCATCTCGCCATCCACCTCTTCTAGCCGCGCGGACCCGGCCGCCGTCCAGCACCGGGACCCGGCCCTCGTCCAGCCCCCGGACCCGGCCCTCGTCCAGCACCGTGACCCTGGCTCCGGACGGGCTCCCGGTTCGGGGAGCGGACGGGAGCCCGGTCCAGGTTCAGAACGGGAGCCCGGTCCGGTTCCGGCCGGAATTCGGGTTCGTAGGTTCCGGGCGTGACTCCCGATCGCGCTCCGGACTGGTTGCGGACGTGGTCCGGCCCGCGGGTACGGCCGCCGCGAACCTCCCGACGCGGATCGGGTGCGTGGCGTGAGCGATCCGCCCGCGCCGTTCCCCGACCTCGAACCGCCGCTCCGTCCCCCTCCCACGGACCCCGAACCGCCGCACCGCCGCCGGAGCTACTTGAGCAGTCGGGACATCCGGCGGTCGGCCAGCGGTCTGCCACCGGTCTGGCAGGTCGGGCAGTACTGGAGCGAGGAGTCGCTGAAGGAGACCTCGCGGATCGTGTCGCCGCACACCGGACAGGGCTCGCCGGTGCGACCGTGCACCCGCAGGCCGCTCTTCTTCTCCGTCTTCAGCCGGCCGGCCGCGAGCCCCCTCGAACGCCCGACCGCCTCGGTCAGGGTGGTGCGCAGCGCCTCGTACAGCCTCCGGGTCTCCTCCGGCGTCAGGGAGGCGGTCGGCTTGAACGGGGACATCCTCGCGGCGTGCAGGATCTCGTCGCTGTAGGCGTTGCCCACGCCGGCGATCAGGCTCTGGTCGCGCAGTGCCCCCTTGACCTGCCGCCGCTCGCCCGCGAGCAACTGTGCGAACCGCTCCTGGTCGAAGTCGTCGGCGAGCGGGTCGGGGCCGAGCCGCGCCACCCCGGGCACCTCCTGGGGGTCCCGTACGACGTACACCGCGAGGCGCTTCTGCGTGCCCGCCTCGGTCAGGTCGAAGCCCGCGCCGGTCTCCAGGGCGACCCGCAGGGCGAGGGGGCCCTTGCCCGGCCGCGGGGCGGGGGATCCGTCGGGCAGGCGGTCCCGCCACTGGAGCCAGCCGCCGCGGGCCAGATGGGTGACGAGGTGCGGTCCGGCGCCGGTCTCCACGTCGAGGAACTTGCCGTGCCGGCGCACCGCGGTGACCTCGTGGCCCTCCAGGGCGGTGACGGGCGGGTCGTACGTCTTCAGGACGCTGATCGCGACGGGCAGCACCCGGACCATCTGGTGACCGACCAGGTTCTCGGTCAGGAAGTCCTTGAGCGCCTCGACCTCGGGCAGTTCCGGCATGGGTCCAGAGTGCCACCCGCTGCCGTGCCGTGCCGTGCCGTGCGCGCGGCCGTTCGGTCGCGCGGCGCCGCGCATCAGTCGCGCTGCGGCACCACGAACTCGCACCACATGCACTTGCCGCCGCCCCGCGCCTCCACTCCCCACACGTCGGTGAGCCGGTCGACGAGCAGCAGGCCGCGGCCGGAGACGCCCTGCTCGCCCGGCTCCCGGCGGCGGGGCAGCGCGCTGGAGGAGTCCTCGACCTCCACCCGCAGCCGCCGGTCGGTGCCGCTGAGCACCCGGAGGGTGACGATCGCGGCGCCCTCGGTGTGCATCAGGGCGTTGGTGATCAGTTCGTCGGCCACGAGTTCGATCTCGTCGGAGCGTTCCCGGGCGCCCCAGGAGCGCACCGCGGCGCCGATCATGTGCCGGGCGTGGATCAGCGCCTCGGGGTCGCCGGGGGCCACGTGCTGCTGGAACCGGCCGACGGGACGGCGTTCGGCCAGCGCCCGGCGGCGCAGCACCAGCAGGGCCACGTCGTCGTCGCCGCCGCGCGCCTCGGCCAGGTCGATGAGCCGGTCGGCGAGGTCCCGTACGTCGCCCGGACCCTGCGCGACGGACTCGGCCAGCGCCCGTATGCCGTCGTCCAGGTCGGCGCCGGGCTGTTCCACGAGGCCGTCCGTGCACAGCACCAGGGACTGCCCGGGGTCGAGTTCCATGGCGGCCACCGGGTACTCCAGGCTGCCGAACTCGGCGGACAGGCCGAGCGGCAGGCCGCCGTCGACGGTGACGCGGCGGCAGACGCCGTCGCCGAGGCGCACCAGCGGGTCGATGTGGCCGGCGCGGACGAGCTGGACCACGCCGGTGGACGGGTCGGCCTCCGCGTACAGGCAGGTCGCGAACCGGTCGGTGTCGAGTTCGTGCAGGAAGACGGAGGCGCGGGCCATCACGGTGGCCGGGGTGTGGCCCTCGGCGGCGTAGGCGCGCAGCACGATGCGCAGCTGGCCCATGACGGCGGCGGCGTGCGTGTCGTGGCCCTGGACGTCCCCGATGACGGCGCCGACCCGGCCGCCGGGCAGCGGTATCAGGTCGTACCAGTCGCCGCCGATGTCCCGGCCCAGGGAGCCGCCCGCGTAGCCGGAGCGGTAGCGGACGGCGACGTCGGCGCCGGGCACGCTCGGGATGGTGCGCGGCAGCATGGCCTGTTGCAGACCCTGGGCGAGGTCCTTCTCCTGCTCGTAGAGCATGGCCCGCTTCAGGCTCTGCGCGATGCTGCTGCCGAGGGCGACGAGGATGTTGCGCTCCTCCGGCGAGAATCCGTGCCGTCCGCTGTAGAGCAGGCCCATGCCGCCGATCGGCCGGCCCTGGGCGATCAGCGGCAGATAGGCGGCCGAGGTGATGTCCAGGCCGGTGATGTGCGGCCACAGGATCGGATAGAGGTCGGCGAAGTCCCGCGCGGACTCGATGAAGCGCGGACTGAGGGTGCGCACCGCCTCGCTCATCGGGTACGGCTCGTCGATCCGGGTGACGATGGTGCCGGGCACGGAGGTGCCCTCGGGGCCCTCCGCGACCAGCCGGATCCGCCCGGCCTCCACCAGCCCCAGGACCAGACTGGTGGAGCCGAGCAGGGGCACTCCGTGGGTGTCCTTGACGACGTCGATGACGTCCTGGACGGTGTGCGCGTGGGCGAGGGCGGCCGTGGTGGCCTGGACGACGTTGGTCTGCTCGCGCCGGGCGGCCTCCCGGGCGGCGCGCTCGTCCCGGCCCGCCGAGTCGTTGAGTTCGTCGGTGGCGTCCCGGATGATCCCGAAGACCCGGACCGGCCGGTCGGTCTCGTCGCGGCGGATGTAGCCCTGGGTGTAGACCCAGCGCAGGGAGCCGTCGCGGCGGCGCAGGCGGATGTAGGTGCCGTAGTTCTCGCGGCCCTCCTTGATGGCCTGGGCGACCAGGGCGTCCAGGCGGCGGCCCTCGCCGCCGGGGACCCGGGGCTCCAGGCTCTCGGCGTGGCCGTCGAACTCGTCGGGGGTGATGTCGAAGATCGCGTAGGCCTGGGCGTCCATGCTGAGCAGACCGGTGTCCAGGTCCCAGTCGAAGCTGCCCATGTGGTTGAGCGCGAGGATCGGGTCCCGGTGTGCGGGCCAGTCTGCCGGGAGTGACAGGGTCTGCGCTCCCCGTTCGGCCATGGGGCCACCTTGCCAGGGTTTGTCTGATTCTTCGAGCCGAGAGCGGGGTAGCCGGAGCCCGTCGTCCTCGTCCGCTCCGCTCACCGGCGCCACGCGGGCCGTCCAGCGCACCCGCCTCGTGGCGGCGGCCGGCGGCACCGTCGTCACCAGGGAGAACACACCGTGGGATGGTTCACCGCTCCCGAGTACTGGATGAGCCGGCTGGTCTTCCAGCGGGCGCTGGCCGCGGTCTACCTCGTGGCCTTCCTGACGGCGGCCCTCCAGTTCCGGGCGCTGCTGGGCGAGCGCGGCATGCTGCCCGTCCCCCGGTTCGTCGAACGGGTGCCGTTCAGGCGGGCGCCGAGCCTGTTCCACCTGCGCTACTCGGACGGGCTCTTCGCGGCGGTCGCCTGGACCGGGTGCGCGGTGTCGGCCGTGCTGCTGGCGGGGCTGGACTCGTGGCTGCCGCTGTGGGGCGGCATGCTGCTGTGGCTGGTGCCCTGGGCGCTGTACCTGTCCATCGTCAACGTGGGGCAGACCTGGTACGGCTTCGGCTGGGAGTCGCTGCTGCTGGAGACGGGCTTCCTCGCGGTGTTCCTGGGCAACGACGAGGTGGCCCCGCCGGTGGTGGTGCTGTTCCTGCTGCGCTGGATCCTCTTCCGCGTCGAGTTCGGCGCGGGTCTGATCAAGATGCGCGGGGACGAGTGCTGGCGGAAGCTGACCTGTCTGCACTACCACCACGAGACGCAGCCGATGCCGGGTCCGCTGAGCTGGTTCTTCCACCGTCTGCCCGGCCCGCTGCACAAGGCGGAGGTGGCCGCCAACCACGTCACGCAACTGGTGGTGCCGTTCCTGCTGTTCGCCCCGCAGCCCGTCGCCACGGCCGCCGCCTCGCTGATGGTCCTCACCCAGCTGTGGCTGGTGCTGTCGGGCAACTTCGCCTGGCTGAACTGGATCACGATCGTGCTGGCGCTGTCCGCGGTCCGCTTCCCGGCGCACCCGCCGTCCGTGCCGGCCGCCCCGCTGTGGTTCGAGGTCGTGGTCCTCGCCGTCGCCGCGCTCGTCGTGGCCCTCAGCTACCGGCCCGCGGTGAACCTGATCTCCCGCCGCCAGGTCATGAACCGCTCCTTCGACCCGCTGCACCTGGTCAACACCTACGGCGCCTTCGGCAGCATCAGCCGGATCCGGTACGAGGTGGTGGTGGAGGGCACGCTCGACGACACGCCGCGGGAGGACTCCGACTGGCGGGAGTACGAGTTCAAGGGCAAACCCGGGGACCCGGGGCACTGGCCGCGCCAGTTCGCCCCCTACCACCTGCGCCTGGACTGGATGATGTGGTTCGCCGCGCTCTCCCCCGCGTACGCCGGCCCCTGGTTCGGGGCCATGGTGGAACGGCTCCTGGAGAACGACCGCGACACGCTGCGGCTGCTGCGCCGCTCCCCCTTCCCCCGGGACCGGCCGCCGCGCTTCGTGCGCGCCCGCCTGTTCCGCTACCGCTACACCACCTGGCGCGAGCTGCGCGCGACCGGCGCCTGCTGGGAGCGCGTGTACGTCCGCGAGTTCCTGCCGCCGACCCGGCTGGCGGGCAGCGCCCGCAGACCCTGAGCGGCCCCGGGTCCCGTGCCGGGGGCACGCACCGGACGCGGCCCGGCCCGGGCCGGGCCGGCCGACGGACACGGGCTGCCGCCGGCACGAGGCGGCCGCTCGTGCGGGCGAGCTGTGTACCGGTGGGACGGGGACGGCAGGACGCGGTGAGCGGTGGCCGAGGCGCGCCGATGGAACGGGGACGGCGCAGCGCGGCGGGTGGTGGCCGCGCCGTGGGACAGGGACGGCAGGACGCGGCGGGTGGTGGCCACGGCGAGCGGTGGCCGTGCCGGAGGGACGGGGACGACAAAGCACGGCGAGCGGTGGCCGTGCTGGGGGGACGGGGACGGCACGGCGCGGCGGGTGGTGGCCGCGGCGCGCCGTCCCGCGCTGTCAGCCGCGCGCGAGCCGGAGCGTGACCAGCTCGAACGGCCGCAGCCGCAGCGCGATCCGGTCGCCGTCCCGTTCCGGCGCGTCCGCGTCGGACAGCGGCCGTTCCAGGAGGTCCGTCACCGTGGCCTGGGCGACCGGGAAACCGGCCGTCAGCGTGGCCCGGGCCCGTCCGCCGTGCGCCTCGTGGAAGCGGACCACCACGTCGCCGCTGCCGTCGTCGGCCAGCTTCACCGCCGTGACCACCACCGCGTCGTCGTCCACCGCCACCAGCGGGACGACCTCGCCGGCGCCGGTGAGCCGCCGCTCGGGCTGGTTGATCCGCCAGCCCTCGCGCACCGCGTCGGCGATCCCCGCGCCGGGCACCAGGGCGTGCCGGAACCGGTGGACGCCCTGGTCGGTCTCGGGGTCGGGGAAGCGCGGGGCGCGCAGCAGCGACACCCGGACCGTGGTGGTCGTCCCCCGGTCGCCGTCGGTGCGCACGGTACGGGTCACGTCGTGGCCGTACGTCGAGTCGTTGACGACGGCGACGCCCCAGCCGGGCTCCGCCACGTGCACGAACCGGTGGTTGCAGGCCTCGAACTTGGCCGCCTCCCAGGAGGTGTTGGTGTGCGTGGGCCGGTGGAAGTGCCCGAACTGGGTCTCCGACGCGTACCGTTCGGCGTGCACGTCCAGCGGGAAGGCGAGCTTGAGGAACTTCTCCGTCTCGTGCCAGTCGACCTCGGTGTCCAGCACCAGCCGCCGCTCGCCGGGGGCCAGCGACAGCACCTGGGTGACCCGGGAGTCGCCGAAGGACCGTACGACCCGCACCGAGGAGCCGTCCTCGCCGGGCGTGACCGACTCGGCGTCGGTGAGGTCGGTGACCGTGTTGCGGTAGAACTCGTCGACGTCCCAGGCGTCCCACATGTTCGGGAAGTCGGGGTGGAGCTGGAGGAGGTTCGCGGCGCGGCCCGGGGCGATCGTCTCGCGGTCCGCCTCGATGTCGTAGGCGGAGACGACCAGGCCGCGGGCGTCGATCCCGACGCGCAGCAGGCCGTTGTCCAGGACGTGTCCGCCGCCGGCGCGGGCCGACAGTTCCGTTCGCCCCTCGGCGGCCGGGACGGCGGCGCCGCCGGCCGGGATGCCCGCGCGCGCGTGCGGGGCGGCGTTGAAGACCAGCGCCGTCGTGCCCTCGCCGGCCAGCGCGCGCTGGGCGGAGCCGACGATCGCGTCCAGCTCGGCGGCGATCCGCTCGTAGGTGGCCCGCGCTTCGCGGTGCACCCAGGCGATGGACGAGCCGGGCAGGATGTCGTGGAACTGGTGGAGCAGGACCGTCTTCCAGATGCGGTCCAACTCCTCGTGAGGGTAGGGGAATCCGGTCCGTACGGCGGCCGTCGCCGCCCACAGTTCCGCCTCCCTCAGCAGGTGTTCGCTGCGCCGGTTGCCCTGCTTGGTCATGGCCTGGCTGGTCAGGGTGGCGCGGTGCAGTTCCAGGTACAGCTCGCCGACCCAGACGGGCGGCTCGGGGTACTCCGCCTCGGCCTTGTCGAAGAATGCCTCCGGGGTCTCCCACACCACCTGCGCCGACCCCTCGAGGTCGCGCAGCCGGGCGGCCTTCGCCACCATCTCACGGGTGGTGCCGCCGCCCCCGTCGCCCCAGCCGGTCGGCGCGAGGGAGTGCCGGGCGACGCCCTTGTCCTTGAAGTTGCGTGCCGCGTGGGCGATCTCGCTGCCCTTCATGGAGCAGTTGTAGGTGTCGACGGGCGGGAAGTGGGTGAAGATCCGGGTGCCGTCGATGCCCTCCCACTGGAAGGTGTGGTGCGGGAACCTGTTCGTCTGGGACCAGGAGATCTTCTGCGTCAGCAGACGCGTGGAGCCGGCGGCTTTGATGATCTGCGGCAGTCCGGCGGCGAAGCCGAACGTGTCGGGCAGCCAGGCCTCGTCGTTCTCGACGCCGAACTCCTCGAGGAAGAACCGCTTGCCGTGCACGAACTGCCGGGCCATCGCCTCCGAGCCGGGCATGTTGGTGTCCGACTCCACCCACATGCCGCCGGCCGGCACGAACCGCCCGTCCGCGACGGCCTTCTTCACCCGTGCCCACACCTCGGGCCGGTGCTCCTTGACCCACGCCCACTGCTGCGCCTGGGACATGGCGAAGACGAAATCGGGCTCGTCCTCCAGCAGCGCGGTCATGTTGGAGGTGGTGCGGGCCACCTTGCGCACGGTCTCGCGCAGCGGCCACAGCCACGCCGAGTCAATGTGCGCGTGGCCGACCGCGCTGATGCGGTGCGCGGAGGGCACGGCGGGCGCGGCCAGCACGCCGGCGAGCTGGGCGCGGGCCCGCTCGGCGGTGCCGTTCACGTCCTGTAGGTCGACCATGTCGAGCGCCCGGTCCACCGCGCGCAGGATCTCGTAGCGGCGCTGCGAGTCCACCGGCAGCTCGGCCATCAGCTCGCCGAGCACCTCCAGGTCGATGACCAGCTGCCACACGGTCTCGTCGAACACGGCGAGGTCCATGCGGGCGAGCGTGTACTGCGGCTCGCTGCCCGCGGTCTCCTTGTCGCCGAGCTTCGTGGGCAGGAAGGGGTGGTAGTCGAGGATGACCGGGTTGGAGGCGGCCTCGACGTGCAGCCGCACCTGCTCGCCGCCCGCGGCGGGAGCGCCGACGCGGACCCACTGGTTGCGCGGGTTGAGACCCTTCACGGGGGTCCCGTCGGGCCGGTAGACCAGGCCCTCGCACTGGAAGCCGGGCATGTTCTCGTCGAAGCCGAGGTCGAGGAGGGCCTCGACGGTCCTCCCGGCCCACGCCTCGGGAACCGTCCCGGTCACCCGGAACCAGCTGGTGCCCCACGGAGCGCCCCAGCGGGCGCCCACCTCGATCGGCTCGGGCTCGGCGGCCAGTCCCTCGGCCACCGGCACGGGCTCGCCGGGCGCGTGCCACACGGCCACGTCCAGGGGGACGGACTCGGGGTACACGGCGGGGCGGATGCGCTCGTCGAGGACGCGCTTGAGGCGGGCTTCGACCAGGCTGCGGTCGTCATGCATGCGGGGTGCTCCGTAGGTCGTACGTCAGCGGGTGGATCGGCGGATGGTTACCAGGGGTGGGTGACGGTCGCGGGCGCCGAAGAGGTGTACAGCTCCCCCACCGCCCGTACTTCGAACCGTACGGCGCGCTCGCCCGGCGCGGGAGTCAGGCCGGCGACGAAGTACGCCCGCTGGCCGGTGCCGCCGAGGAAGCGGCGGGTGCCGTCGGGCAGCACTCGGTGCAGGGTGTAGTGGCGTACCGTGCCGGGCGCCGGGTGGTTCCAGGCGAGGCGCAGGTCGCCGCCGGAGGCGGCGGTGATCCGCGGCCCGGTCGGGGTGGCCGGGGTCGTGGTCCGGTTCCGGACGGCGAGGCCGCCCAGCCGCCAGCGGACCGGGCCGCCGCCGGTGGCGGTGAGCCGGACGCCGATCGCGTGTGCGGTCCCGTGCAGGCCGGTGAGTCGTACGGTCGAGGTTCGCCAGCCCCGCCCCGTACCGCCCGGCACGGGCAGATACGTGTACGGCGGCGCCGCTCCGGCCGTGTCCGGCTCGGCGGTCGCCACGGCCAGCTCGACCCGGACGGGTCCCGTGTCCGTGCGGTGGGTCAGCTCGACGAGCGTGTCCGGACCGACGGGCAGCCGGGTGGCGTACAGGTCCAGCACGGCGGGCCGGTCGAGGGCGCCGTCCACGAGCACGCTGCTGCCGCCGCGCCAGGCGTCGGCGAAGTCGAAGGAGACGGCGGGCCGTTGCCCGTCGGTGCGCACCACCCAGCGCCGGGACGGCAGCCGGTCCTGGAGGCCGAGGTGGTTCCAGGGGGTGTCGGAGGTGACCTGGCCGTCCTCGTGCCAGCGCAGTCCGTGCCCGGTGTTGAAGACGGTGGCGAACGGCAGCGAGGTGACGGTCGACCGGTCGGCGACGGACACGGCGGGGGCCCGCCAGTCGTCGGTGGCGTCGGGACGGGACGGGTCGAGGGAGCGGCCGGTCCAGAACCGGTCGTCGGCGGCGTGGAAGTCCTCCGGCGTGTGGCCCGCGGGCAGGTGGTTGCGGGTCCACTCGGGCCGGTAGAGGCCGATCGAGGTGACGTGCGCGCGATCGGGGGGCACGATCGCGTCCCAGTCCACGGCGGTGTTCGAGCCGGCCGACTCCACGTCGACGCCCGCCCACAACTCGTAGGGGCTGCGCCCCAGTCGGACCGCCCGCTGCCCGGAGGAGGCGAGCGAGCCGGCGCTCCAGCGGAAGTCGACGAACATGTCGTCGGCGGACTGGAAGAGGGCCTGGTTCCGCTCGTCGAGCGCTCCCTGCCAGCTCACCGTGCCGTCGACGGTCATCGCGTCGTACCAGGTGACCCGCTGCCCCCTGGCCTCGGCGAGTTGCTTCAGCTCCCTGACGAACCCGAGCATGTCGGCGCCGAGCGCGCTGTCGCCGCCGCCCGTCTCGGCGTTGACGAACCAGCCGTCGAAGCCGTACGCCGCCGCGACCGCGACCAGCTGGGCGGCGAGCGGGTGGTGTCCGGCGGCGTCCTTCTGCACCAGGTCACGGGTCCACCGGAGCTGTCCGCCATAGGCGGCGGGCGGCAGGAAGACGTTGCCGAGGACGGGCACGCCGTGCCGGTGGGCGGCGTCCACGATCGGGGCGTTCGGGGCGAGGATCAGGCCCTCGCCCGACGAGCCGCCCCAGAAGACCAACTCGTCGACGTACGCCCAGTGGGTGAGCGCGTAGTAGTCGGCGGTGGCCGCGCCCTGGGAAGGGTTGCTCGCGGTGGGCCCGAAGGACACCAGGGACTGGACACGGGCCTGCCCGGCGCGGGCGGTGGTGTTCGCCGGGGTCGGGGTGAAGCGGGGTGCGAGCGGGACGGCGGCGGCGTTGAAGGCGAGGTCGGTGTCGGTGGCGGCGCGCCAGGTCTTCAGGCTGCGCCAGGTGATGCCAGCGCCCGGGCTGCCGGCGGGCAGGGTGTCGGGGTACCAGTAGGAGGCGTACGGCTGGAGGGCCGCTTCGGCCCGGGGTGCCGCCGCGGCGGCTCCGGCGGGCAGCACGGGCCAGAACGCGGCCGTGGCGCCGGCGAGCAGGACGGTGCGCCTGGTGGGGTTGTCGGGACTCACGAGCGGGTGCCTCCTCAGGGGTGGTGGAGTACCTGGTCGGACGTGACGGCTTCCGTGATGCCGCGGGCGGCGAGGTGGTCCCGGTCGGTGGCCCGGGTGTCGAGGACGGTGGTGGGGCGGGCGCCGTCGGCGGTCAGCCGGAAGAACGCCTCGAAGACGTCGCCGCCGGGGGCGCAGCGGGAGCGTGCGGCCGGGTCCGCCGGGACGACGAGGGCGGTGGTGCGCGGGGCCGGGGCGTAGGTGTGGTCGCGGGCCGCGCGGGCCAGGGAGCGGGCGATGTCCTTGGGCCGGCGGTCGTTGGTGAGCAGGCCGAGGGTGTATTCGAGTTCGGGGAAGTCGGCGAGGTCGCGGGAGACGTCGTGGGAGCACCACCAGGTCACGCCCCACAGGTCGGGGCAGTCCAGGGCGTTGGTGACGGTGGCCTCGGCGAAGGCGGCCGCGTGCTCGGCGGGGACGAGGGGGGCGGGGGCGCCGACCTCCTGGAGCCAGACCGGGCGGTGCGGGTCCTCGGCCCAGGCCTTGCTCAGCTCGATCAGGTACGCGGCGTGGTGCTCGGTGGGCACCGAGGTGCGGCCGTGGCGCTGGGCGGTGCCGTTGAAGACCCAGGAGTGGACGGCGGTGAGGGCGCCGTGCCGGGCGGCCTGGGCGGGGGTGAACGGCATGTCGTCCTGGTACCAGGTGGCGTCGTACTCGGCGTGCAGGTGCAGCCTGCCGGGGGCGCCCTTCTCGCAGGCGGCGAGCATGCGCTCCAGCCAGGCGTCGATCTGGTCGGCGGTGGCCCGGTCGGGATCGGGGTGGGGCCCGGCGGAGAACTGGTTGACCTCGTTGCCCAGCGTCATGCCGAGGAAGTTGGGGCGGTCGGCGAGGGCCGCGGCGAGGGTGCGCAGGTAGGCGGCCTGGCCGTCGAGCACCTCCGGGTCGGTGAACAGGTTGCGCCGGTGCCAGGTGCGGGTCCAGGCGGGCAGGAAGTCGAAGCTGGACAGGTGCCCTTGCAGGCCGTCCACGTTGACGTCGAGCCCGCGTTCGCCGGCCGCGTCGACGAGCCGCACGAGCTGCTCCACGGCACGGGGCCGGATGAGGGCGCGGTCGGGCTGGAAGTACGGCCACAGCGGGAAGACGCGGACGTGGTCCAGGCCGAGCGCGGCGATGGAGTCCAGGTCGGCGCGTACGGCGTCGAGGTCGAAGTCGAGCCAGTGGTGGAACCATCCCCGGCTCGGGGTGTAGTTGACGCCGAAGCGCACGGCAGAAGGCATGGGGGTCCTTGCGGGGTGGGGTACGGGGATCGGCCCTGGTGACGGCCGCGACGACCGGCCGCGGGAACGGCCCGGGCGGTCAGCCCTTGACGGCGCCCTCGCCGACCCCGCGGAAGAAGTAGCGCTGGAGGCAGGCGAAGAGGGCGATCAGCGGGGCCACGGCGATGACGGTGCCGGCGGCGACGAGCCGCTCGTCGTTGGCGAAGGTGCCGTGCAGGTAGTTCAGGCCGATGGTCAGGGTGAACTTGGACGGGTCGCTCAGCACGATGAGCGGCCACAGGAAGTCGTCCCAGGCTCCCATGAAGGCGAAGATCGCCACGACGGCGAGGGTGCCCTTGACCGACGGAAGCGCGATCCGCCAGAACCGCTGCCAGACGTTGGCGCCGTCGACGTAGGCGGCCTCCTCGATCTCGTGCGGCAGACCGAGGAAGGCGTTGCGCATCAGCAGCACGTTCAGGGACGCGATGGCGCCGGGCAGCAGGACGCCGACGAGCGTGTTGTTCAGGCCCAGTTCCCGCATGGTCGTGAACTGGGCGATGATGATGCCCTCGGCGGGCACGAGCATGGCCAGCACGAAGACGAGGGTGGCCGCCCCGCGGCCGCGGTAGCGCAGCCGGGCCAGGGCGTACCCGGCCAGGGCGGAGCCGACGCAGTTGGTGACGACGTTGGCGGCGGCGACCTTGAGGGAGTTGAAGGCGTAGTCCCAGACCGGGATGGTGTCGGCGACCCGCTCGTAGTTGTGCAGGGTGGGGTGGCCGGGCAGGAACTTCGGCGGGGAGCTGAAGATGTCCTCGGTGGGGCCCTTGAGCGAGGTGGACAGCTGCCACACGAACGGGCCGACGGTCAGGGCGAGGACGGCGAGCAGGAGCAGGTAGCGCAGGACCAGTTCCCACACCCGGTAGCGGCGGCCGTTCTCGTCGGTGAAGCGGGGCTTGCGGGAGGGCGCCGGTGCCTTGGCGGACCGTGCCTCGGCGGTCGGGGCGTCGACGGTGCTCACGACTCCTCCTTCCGGTCGGCGCGCAGGACGAGGAGCATGAGGATCACGGTGATGACGAAGACGACCAGGGAGATGGCGGAGGCGTAGCCGACGCGACCGGTCAGGCCGGTGCCGGTGCGCTGGATGAGCATCACCAGGGTGGTGTCCTCGCCGGCCGGGCCGCCGCTGGGACCGGCCATCAGGTACACCTCGGAGAACACCTTGAAGGCGGCGACCGAGGAGAGCGCCGCGACCAGGACCATGGTGGAGCGGACGGCCGGCACGGTGACGGTGAGGAAGCGGCGCACCGGCCCCGCGCCGTCCACGGCGGCGGCCTCGTGCAGTTCGCGGGGCACGTTGGCGAGCGCCGCGAGGTAGACGATCATGTAGTACCCGAGGCCTTTCCAGACCGTGACGGCCATGGCGCTGATCAGCAGCAGCCACTGGTCGCTGAGGAAGCCGACCCTGCCCAGCCCGACCGTCTCCAGAAGCGAGTTCACCAGGCCGCGCTCGTCCAGCATCCACACCCAGATCAGGCCGACCACGACGATCGAGGCCACGACCGGGGTGTAGAAGGCGGACCGGAAGAAGGTGATGCCGGGGATGTTCTTCTGCACCAGCATGGCGAGCAGCAGCGGCAGGATCACCAGCGCCGGGACGACGCCGGCCATGTACAGCGTGCTGTTGCGCAAGCCGATCCAGAAGGCGTCGTCGTGCAGCAGCTCGCGGAAGTTGGCGAGGCCGACGAAGTGGCCCGGGAGCAGGGTGCGGCGGTCGGTGAAGGCGTTGATCACCGTGGAGACGAACGGGTACAGGATGAAGGCGCCGGTGACCAGCAGTCCGGGGGCCGCGAAGAGCCATGGGCTGGTGGGCAGTTGGCGTCGTACCCGGATCGCCGGGCGGCCTCCGGCGCGACGGCCGGGCTGCCGGTCCGGGCGCGCGGCGGGCGCCCGGGAGACGGTCGAGGTGGACATGGTGCGTCATCCCTGCTGCTGGAGAAGCCGGTCACACGCCTTGACAGCGTTGTCAAGCGCGTCCTTGGGGCTCTGCTTGCCCTGGAGCGCCTTGGCGACCTCGTTGCGCAGCGCGGTCTTCATCTGGTCGCTGAACTGCACGGGCGTGTAGTTGACCGCGGTCTTCAGGGACTTGGCGGCGGCGATGCGGACCCGGGTCTCGTCGGTGCCGTCCTGCTTGGTGAAGTACGGGTCGTTCAGCGAGCCCGCGGTGCTCGGGAAGATGGCGACCTTCTTGGCGAACGACATCTGGTGCTCGGCGTCCGTGACGAAGTGCGCGAAGGCGACCGCGGCGGGCGTGTTCTTGGTCTTCGCGTTCACCATCAGGCCCTGCACGTACATGTTGACGTGGCCGGTGCTGGTGATCTGGTCGGTGATGCCGATGTTCTTGTACAGGTTCGGCGCCTGCTTCTTGAAGTTGTCCAGGTCCAGCGCGCTGCCCGGGTTCATGGCGACGGCGCCGGTGAGGAACTTCTTGCCGGTCGACTCCGGGGTGGCGGTCAGCGCCTGCGGGTCGAGGGCCTTGGCGTCGTACAACTGCTTGTACTTGGTGAGAAGTTCGACACCCTTGGCGTCGTTGAAGGCGAACCCGGTGCCTTCCTTGTTCGTCAGGGTCGAGCCGTAGCGGCCGAAGTCCTCGATGGTGGGCACGTTGGCGAGGGTGGCGACCTTGCCGTCGGTCTTCCGGGCCAGCTGGAGGGCGTCCGTGAAGAGTTCGTCGTACGTCTTCGGCGGCTTCTCGGCGTCCAGACCGGCCTGCTTGAAAAGCGTCTTGTTGTAGAACAGCGGGCCGGTGTTCAGGTACCAGGGGAAGGCGTACGTTCCGGGCAGGCCGGGGACCTGGTGGCCGGCCCAGGCGCCGGGCAGGTACTCGCCCTTGTACTTGGCGGCGGCCTTGTCGAGGTCCATCGCGAGGCCCGCCTTGGCGAGCGGCGCGACCAGGTCCGGGGCGACGTTGACGACGTCGGGCAGAGTGCCGCCGGCCGCGTCCGCGCTGATCTTGTCGGGGTAGCCCTCGGCGGGCTGGTCGACCCACTTGACGTGCGTGCCCGGGTACTTCTTCTCGAAGTCGCCGATCACGCCCTCGAAGTAGTCCTTGAAGTTGGCGCGCAGGTTCCAGGTCTGGAAGGTGATGTCGCCCTCGACCTTGCCGGAGGCGTCCGTCGATCCGGCGTCGTCGCCGCCGGAGCCGCAGGCGCTCAGCGGCAGGACGAGGGCGGTGACGGCGGCTGCGGCAAGTGCTCTGCGGGATATGGGCACGGTGACACGGCTCCCTTGCGGCGTCGACGGCTGGTGTCGGCAGTGACGATGCACGCCGAGTTCATGAAAAGTCAATGCATTCGGCCCCGCTAAAGCAACATCCATCACATTAGTGCAGGTCAGCGCGGTTCGAGAGGGGACTTGCCAGCTTGGACTAATGCGCTTTAGGCTACTTGCACTCAAGCGCTTTAGTGATCACCGCTGCTGAAATGAGGGGGAACATGCCGGCCAAGCGGTCCCCGGCACGCCGGCCGACGATGAAGGACATCGCGCGCCGCGCCGGCGTCTCCGAGAGCGCCGTCTCCTTCGCGCTCAACGACCGGCCCGGCGTCTCCGAGGTCACCCGCGACCGGGTCCGCCGGGTCGCCGAGCAGTTGGGCTGGCGGCCCAGCACGGCCGCCCGCGCCCTGTCCGGGGAGGGCGCGGCCACGGTCGGCCTCGTGCTGGCCCGGCCCGCGGACACGCTCGGCGTGGACTCCTTCTTCCTGCAACTGGTCTCCGGCATCCAGGAGGTGCTGGCGGAGCGTCATCTCGGGCTGCTGTTCCAGGTGGTGGAGGAGGTGGCCGACGAGTGCGCCGTGTACCGCAGGTGGTGGGCCGAGCACCGGGTGGACGGTGTGCTGGTGGTGGACCCGCGCACCGAGGACCCGCGCCCCGCCCTGCTCGACGAACTCGGCCTGCGGGCCGTGGTGATCGGCGGCGCCCCCGACGAGCGGCACCCCGGTCTGTCCACGGTGTGGGCGGACGACGCGGGCGCGATGGCGTCGGTGGTGGACGGGCTCTACGCGCTCGGGCACCGGCGGATCGTGCACATCGCCGGGCTGTCCGGCCTCGCCCACACCGAGCGGCGGATCCGGACGCTGCGCGCCGAGGCCGAGCGGCGCGGGCTGACCGGGGTGGAGTCGGTGACCACCGACTACTCGGACGCCGCGGGCGCGGCCGTCACCCGCCGGGTCCTCGGTTCGGCCGGGCGCCCGACGGCACTGATCTACGACAACGACGTGATGGCCCTCGCTGGAGTGGCCGCCGCCACCGAACTCGGCTTCTCCGTACCGGCCGACGTGTCGGTGGTGGCCTGGGAGGACTCGGCCCTGTGCCGCATGGTCAAGCCGTGGCTGTCCGCCCTGTCCCGGGACAGCGTGGAGTTCGGCCGCACGGCGGCGCGGGAGCTGACCGCCCTGCTGGACGGCGGTCCGGCGCGCACGGTGCGGGTACCGGTGCCGCGGCTGATCGAACGCGAGAGCACCGGACCGGCACGCGGCGCGTGACGGCGGGAAAGCGGCTCGGGCCCTCGACGCGGCGAGCCTCTGTCGGGCACAGTTCTCCCCTGCCTACTCGCCGGTACGCCCCTTCCCGGGGCCCCGTCCCGTCGCCTTCCGAGGAGCGCCCGTGACAAGCTGGGCCGGCCGCAGTGCCGCCGAGATCGCCGCCGCCGTACGCGAGAAGCGGACCACGCCCCGCGAGGTGGTCGCCGCCCACCTCGCCCGTATCGAGCGGCTGGACGGTCGTATCGGCGCCTTCCGCACGGTCCGCGCCGAGGCCGCGCTCGCCGATGCCGACGAGGTGGCGGCCCGGTCCGATCTGGGCCGACTGCCCCTGGCGGGCGTGCCGGTGGCGGTCAAGGACAACCTCGCCGTGCGGGGCGAGTCCAACCGCGTCGGCTCGGCCGCGACCCCGGACACGCCCGCCGCGGCGGACCACGTCACCGTCGCCCGGCTGCGGGCGGCGGGCGCGGTGGTCGTAGGGCTGACCCAGGTTCCCGAGCTGTGCGTGTTCGGCACCACGGAGGGTGTGCACGGCACCGCCCGCAACCCGTGGGACCTCACCCGCACCGCGGGCGGCTCGTCGGGCGGCAGCGCGGCCGCGGTCGCCGCCGGCATGGTGCCGATCGCCCTCGGCAACGACGGCATGGGCTCGTTGCGCATCCCGGCCGCCAACTGCGGTCTGGTCACCATCAAGCCGGGCCACGGTCTGGTGCCCGCCGGCATCGGCGACGGCGACTGGTTCGGCATGTCGGAGAACGGGCCGCTGGCCACCACGGTCGAGGACGCCCGCCTGACGCTCTCGGTCCTGGCGGGCGCCGAGGTGCCCGCGACGGCGGCCGACGCCCCGCGCTCCATCGCCGTGTCGGTGCGCAGCCCGCTCGCCGGCGCCACGGTGAGCGGGCCGTACGTCACCGCGGCACGGGAGGCGGCACGGCTGCTGGCCGGGGCCGGTCACCGGGTACGGCGCGCCGATCCGCCGTACCCGGCCTCCCTCGGCGTCACCGCCCTGCGGCACTGGACCGCCGGCACGGCCGTGGACGCGGCCGGCCTGGACCGGCGGCTGCTGGCCCGGCGCACCCGCGTGCACGCGGCCCTGGGGCGGCGGTTCGTGGCGGGGGTGCGCACCGGCTCCGGGCGGGAGGAACTGCGCAGGCGGCTCGAACCGTTCTTCGCCGAGCACGACGTGCTGATCACCCCCGCGCTGGCCCGCCGCTCCCCGCAGGCAGGGCCGTGGCACGAGCGCGGCTGGCTGCGCAACGTACTGGCCAACAGCGCCTACTCGCCGATGACTCCGCCGTGGAACCTGACCGGCTGGCCCGCGATGTCGGTCCCGTTCGGCGCCCTGCCCTCGGGCGCGCCCTGCGCGGTGCAACTGGTGGGCCGCCCCGGCTCGGAGGCCCTGCTGCTGGATCTGGCGGGGCAGATCGAACGGCTGCGTCCGTGGACCCGGACGGCCGGCCCGGCGCGGACGGCGCCCTGACAGGTCGCGCCCCGCAGGGGCCGCCGGGCCGGTCAGGCCGGCGGGTCCTCCTGGAGGGCCCTGTACATGATGTGGAGTCCGACCAGCCCGTGCTCGGGGTGCTCGTACGCCCGTGGCACGGTGCCGAGGACGGTGAAACCGAGCGAAGTCCACAGCGCCACGGCCGGGTTGGTCTCGACGACGGCGTTGAAGACCATGCCGCGGTAGCCGTCGGCCCTGGCGGCGGCCAGTACGTGTTCGGCCAGGGCGCGGCCGGCGCCCAGGCCCGTGCGGTCGGGGTCGACCATGAACCCGGCGTTGGCCACGCGGGCCGCGGGGCCGCCGTAGTTGGGGGTGAGGTAGGCGGAGCCGACGACCGTCCCGGTGTCGTCCTCGGCGACGAACACCCGCTTGGCGGGGCCCATCCACAGGGTCCTGGCGTCGTCCTCGGAGGTGTCGGGATCCCAGGCGTAGGTCTCGGCGGCGGCGACGATGCGGTGCCAGAAGGGCCAGATCCGCGGCCAGTCGTCGGGCACGGCTTCTCTGATCAGCATGGGCGCGAGTCTCGCACGTACGCACACCCGCGCCGCCGGCGATCGCGGGCCCCCGCCGGATCAGTCCACGCTGGGCAGGATGTGCGGCTCGGCGAGGTCGTCCTCGTAGCCCGCCAGACGGATGGGCGCGGACCTGGCCCACACGTCGAGGCTGCCGAGGTCCCCGGGCCGTCGTCCCGGGCGCTCCGCGCCGTCCTTGACGCCCTGTTCGCGATTGGTCTTCTCCGGTGTCACCGCGCACTCCTTATGTGTCGGTCACCCTCGGGGCGCCCCGGCCGCCGTGCGCTCCGGCGCCTGGGCCCCGCTCGGGTCGGGTCAAAGCAGGTCGGACGCGGTGGCGTCGGCTACCGGGCTCCGAGCGGATCGTTGTGAACCCGGCTCGCCCCGGGACGGACCGTGGGTGTGGTGGGAACCCGTCGGTGCTGTCCGTCTACTCCAGATTAACCAAATGAGCGGCCCCCCGCTCGATGGGGCCACAAAGAGCAGGTAACTATCTGGAGTCAGGCGTGTTAAATGAGGTAATTCAAGACGATTCGTCACACGAAGCAGAAACCAGAATTCACCCGTTCGGCCTACGTCTCGTAGTTCAGATCCCGTTGGTCGCTGCGAAAGCTCGCCATGATCTGCTGACGTACCGCAACGGCTGTCCCGCGGGAGGACTGACGCATGGAGCTGCGCAGCGTCGAGGAGCTGATGGACCTGCTGTACGCCGGCCGGGGCGCCGTCGCGCCGGACGACCCGGGCCCCCGCACCGGCCCGGAACACGGCCCCCGGCCCGGCCCGGCGGGCAACGGCAGCGGCAGCGGCAGCGGCAGCGACGACCTGTACGGGCACGCGCTGCGCACCGCCGCGCTGCTGCGCCGGCGCCACCCGGCCGACAAGGAACTCCAGGTGGCGGGCCTGGTCCACGGCATCGGCCGGCTGCTCGGACCGGGCGCCGGGTCCGGCCCCGCGGGCCGTGCGGCCCAGGCGGCCGCCGCGGTCCGCGGCCTTCTCGGCGAGCGCGTCGGCCGGCTGGTGCGCGAGCGGGCGGCCGACGGCGACCGCCCGCCCGGCGAGGACGTGCTGGCCCTGCGCCTGGCCGCCGAGGAGGCCCGCGCCGTCGGCTCCGCCGCGGGCGTGCTGGAGGACTGGCGGACCCTCCTGGAACTGGTCGCCGCGCGCAGCGCCCGCCTGGGCGCCGTGGACTGACGCGCGGTCAGCCCGCGCCGCTCACCACTTGCCCGGCGCGTAGTCCTTCATGAAGACGCCGTACAGGTCCTCGCCCGCCTCGCCGCGCACGATCGGGTCGTAGACGCGGGCGGCGCCGTCGACCAGGTCGAGCGGAGCGTGGAAACCGGCCTCGGCGAGGCGGACCTTGTCGGGGTGCGGGCGCTCGTCGGTGATCCAGCCGGTGTCGACGGCCGTCATCAGGATGCCGTCCTTCTCGAACATCTCCTGGGCGCTGGTGCGGGTCAGCATGTTCAGCGCGGCCTTGGCCATGTTGGTGTGCGGGTGACCCGCGCCCTTGTAGCCGCGGTCGAAGACGCCCTCCATGGCGGAGACGTTCACGATGTAGGTCCGGCGGGCCGCCGCGGCCGCCATCGCCGAACGCAGCCGGCTGATCAGGATGAACGGCGCCGTCGAGTTGCACAGCTGGACCTCCAGCAGCTCGACCGGGGTGACCTCGTCCACCGACTGGATCCAGCTGTTGGTGTCGTGCAGGTCCGGGACCAGCCCGCCCGCGTCGATCGCGGTGCCGGCCGCGATCCGCTCCAGGGACGCCGAGCCCGACACCAGGGCCAGGTCGGTGACGTCCTGGGCGTTGAGCGCGCCGCCGCCGGCCACCGGCAGCGCGGCCACGGCGCCCGAGCCGAAGGTGCCGATCACCTCGGCCGCGGGCAGCTCGCCGGCGGGCAGCGGGGCCGACTCGGCGGCGACCAGTTCGCTGTACGCCTGCGGGGAGCGCCGTACGGTCTGGGCGGCGTTGTTGATCAGGATGTCCAGCGGGCCCTCGGCGGCCACCGAGTCGGCGAGGGCGACCACCTGGGCGGGGTCGCGCAGGTCGATGCCGACGATCTTCAGCCGGTGGATCCACTCGGCGCTGTCGGGCTGCGCCTTGAAGCGGCGGACGGCGTCGTTGGGGAACCGGGTGGTGATCGTGGTGTGCGCGCCGTCGCGCAGCAGCCTGAGCGCGATGTACATGCCGATCTTGGCCCGGCCGCCGGTGAGCAGCGCGCGCTTGCCGGTCAGATCGGTGCGGGCGTCGCGGCGGGCGCGGTTCTCCGCCGCGCAGTCCTGGCAGAGCTGGTGGTAGAAGTAGTCGACCTCGACGTAGCGCTGCTTGCAGACGTAGCAGGAGCGCGGGCGCCGGAGCACGCCCGCGATCTGCCCCTGCTCGGTCCGGGAGGACGGCAGGATGCCCTCGGTCTCGTCGTCGATGCGCTGCGCCGAGCCGGTCGCCGTCGCCTCGGTGACCGCCCGGTCGTGCGCGGTCTTGGCGGCCCGGCGCTCCTGGCGGCGGCGCTGCTTGACCATGCGGTAGATGTGCGAGGTGGCCCGGCGCACCGCGATCGCGTCCGGGTGGTCGACCTCTATCCGGTCGAGCTCCTGGAGCACGTCGAGGCAGACGGCGAGGCGCTCGGGGTCGATGCCGGGCCCGTACGCCGGCTCGGCGCCGGGCGCGTACACCACCTCGTCCGTGGCCGTGGGGCCGTCGTCTGTCACCGTCATCGCGCTGCCGCTTCCCTGGTCGTCCGTGCGGCGCGTCGACTCGCGCTCGCTTTCGAACGGGGGAGTTTACGGCAGCGTCGTGGCGTACCGCCAAACGAGCCGGGGACCGGCGTGATCAGGGGGCGCAGACCGTGATGAGCGTCTCCACCTCCTCGGACACGGCTCGGGCCAGCCGGTTCAGGTCCGGCACGGCCTGGGCGTCGGCGACCAGCCCGTAGTGGACGTGGCCCCGGTAGGTGGAGATGGCCACGGCCAGGGACTGGCCGGGGGCCAGCGGCGCGAAGGGGTAGACCGCGGTGAGCGGGTGGCCGCCGAGTCTCAGCCCGAAGCCGGGCAGCGGCACGCTGGTGACCAGGATGTCGAACCAGAGCCGGGCCGCCTGGCCGACCAGGGGGCCGCCGATCCGGTGGCCGAGGGCCGGCACGTGGTCGGCGAGCAGCGCGACGGCGCCCGCGCCCCGGTCGGGGCCCGCGTCCTTGTTGCGGTCCATCGCGGTGCGGACGGCGGTCAGGCGGCGCAGCGGGTCCGGGACGCCCACGGGCAGTTCCATCAGGTAGCCGGAGAGCCGGTTGCCCTGCGGCTGGGCGGCGCGCGGGCGGCGCCGGGAGACCGGGATCAGGGCGCGCGGCGCGACGCCCTCGCTGCCGTCGCCGCGTTCGTCGAGCCAGCTGCGCAGGGCGCCCGCGACGACCGCGATCAGCACGTCGTTGACGGTGCCGCCCACGGCCTTGCGCACCAGGTGCACGTCGTCGATGTCGATGACGACGCCCGCGGTGCGGCGGGTTCCGGTGGGCTGGGCGGTGAGGGCCGGGACGGAGCGGGTGGCGAGGGTGGAGCGGGCGACGGAGGCGCCGATGTCCAGGGCGCGGCCGACGTCGGACAGCGCGCCGCGCAGCAGTCCGGGCAGTTCGCGCACGTCCGGCAGCAGACCGCCGCGCGGTTCGGGCGGGCGGGGCCTGCGCACGGGCAGGTCCACCGGGTCCAGCACGGCCGCGGCCAGGCTCAGGGCGCGCAGCCCGTCGGCGAGGGCGTGGTGGAACTTGAAGAGCACCGCGAAGCAGACGCCGTCCTCGCCGGGCAGCACGTGCGCCTCCCACGGCGGGCGGTTGCGTTCCAGCGGGCGCTGCATGAGCCGGCCGGCCGCCGCGTGGAAGTCGCGGGCCGGGGCGTGCAGCCGGACGTGGTTGAGCGGGTCGAAGCAGGGATCGGGCTCGCGGGTGGCGCCGCCGAGGCCGAGCGGCCGGCGCAGCCCGTGCGCCAGGGAGCGGCCCAGGCCGCGCGGGAGGGGGTTGCGCAGGTCCAGCGGGCGCCAGGTGTCGCGGATGCGCATGCGCAGTCCGGGCACCGCGGCGGCGCGGGCGGCCAGCAGATCGGCCGCGTGCGCCCCGGCGGTGGGCGAACGCGCCGAGAAGATCCCGAGCGCGCCGAGGTGCATGGGGTGGTCGGCGGACTCGATGTTCCAGAACGCCAGGTCGAGGGGGGCGAGCGGATCGGAAGTCATGACGTGCCTCGGGTCGGCGGTGGGTGAGCCTGCGGTCAACCGTCCTCGGCCGATCACGGTCGAGTACGATCATGCTACGCTCAGTCAACTTCTGATCAAGTCCCGCCCCGCGGTCCGTGGCGGGCCGCGGGGCGGGACGCCGGGTCATCCCAGCGCGGGGGGCGCCGCCTGCGCTGACGTGCCCCACGACGACGGCCGCGGGCCCACGGTGTAGTGCAGGGTGCGCAGCGCGCGCAGGTCACGCGTGGTCAGGTAGGTCCGCTCGTACGCCGCCCCGTCGGCCCGGACCGTCTGCACGTACCGGTGGTCGCGGGAGGTGCCGGGCGACGTGACGGTGAGGGCGCCCCGGGGGTAGTAGCGGCGGTCCAGCCGCAGGTCGACGCGGTCGAAGACCGGCGTGGACAGGCCCCAGGTGGGGTAGCCGGGCTGCACCGGGTACAGGCCGATGGAGGACAGGACGTTCCAGGCGGACATGGTGCCCAGGTCGTCGTTGCCGGTCAGTCCGGCCGGCTCGTCGGTGAACAGGGTCAGCGCGGCGTGCACCACGTCGGTGGTCTTCCACGGCTGCCCGGTCGACAGGTACGTGTAGGGGGCGAGCAGGTCCGGCTCGTTCTGCGGGTTGTACTTGTCGGTGTCGTAGTACGCGTACGGCCCGTCGACCCAGACCTCGCGGGCGGTGCGCTCGGGGTTTGCCAGCAACCGGTCGTAGGCGAAGAACTCGTCGAGCCGTTCGTTGGTGAGCCGCTCGCCGCCGATCAGGCGCACCAGGCCGGGCAGGTCCTGCGGCACCAGCCACTGGTACTGCCAGGCCGTGCCCTCGTGGAAGCCGACGCTCTGCGCAGGGCTCCACGGTCCGGTGAAGGCGCCGGAGGTGTCGCGGGCGCGGAAGAAGCGCGTCGAGGGGTCGAACAGGTTCCGGTAGTTCCGGGACCGGGCCGCGTACCGGGCGGCGTCCTGCCGGTGGCCCAGGGCGCGGGCCATCTGGGCGAGCATCGCGTCCGACAGGGCGTACTCCAGGGTCGCCGAGGCCCCGAAGGCGTAGTCGGAGTGGCCGGACTTCGGGGGCTCGTGGCCCTTGACGTAGGGGACGTAGCCGCGGGCGAGGTAGTCGCGGACGCCGTCCCGGCCGACCGCCGGCGAGTCGGCGGGCGGCAGTTCGTCGGCGTTGCGCCTGAGCGCCCGGTACGCCCGCTCCTCGTAGCCGTGCAGCAGTCCCTGGTGGTAGGCGTTGGTCAGGAACGGGGTGACGGGATCGCCGGTCATCACGTTCGTCTCGACGGTGCCGTAGCCCCACTTGGGCAGCCAGCCGCTCTCCTCGGCGACCCGGATCACGGAGATCGCCATGTCGCGGGAGTCGGCGGGCGCGAGCAGGGCGAGGAACTGGGTCTGGGTGCGGTAGGTGTCCCACAGCGACCAGTTCTGGTAGTAGGTGAACCCGTCGGCGCGGTGGACGCGCCGGTCGAAGCCGGTGTAGCGGCCGTCGGCGTCGCTGCCCACGTTGGGCGCGAGGAAGGCCCGGTACAGCGCCGAGTAGAAGGTGCGGCGCAGCGAGTCGGCGCCGCCGTGCGCGCGGACGTCCGCGAGCCGCTCCTCCCAGGCCCGCCCGGCGGCGGCGCGCACGGTGTCGAACGAACGGCCGCCCTCCGCGCGCAGATTGCCCGCCGCGCCGGCCGCGTCGACGTACGACAGCGCGGTGGTGGCCTCCACGGTGCGGTCCCCGGTGGTGTCGAACCGCAGGTAGGCGCCGCCGCGGCCGGTGCGCGAACCGGGGGTGACGGTGGCGCCGTCCCAGGTGCCGTACGCGGTGAACGGCCGGTCGAAGCGGGTGATCGTGTGGACCGTGTACGGCAGCGTGTCCTTGCAGAAGCCGCGGCCGGTGACGGCGGTGCGCACGGTGTGGTCGTCCAGGATCTCCACCTTCGAGGCGACCATGCGGTGCAGCGCCTGGCCGGCGTCGATCAGGACGTTGGCCTTGTCGGTGGCGGGGAAGGTGTAGCGCTGCACCCCGGTGCGGGTGGACGCGGTCAGCTCGGCCCGGATGCCGGAGTCCAGGCCGACCCGGTAGTAGCCGGGGCTCGCCGTCTCGTCCGCGTGGCGGAACCCGGCGGCGTACTTGGCGTTGTCCGTCTGTGTGACGTCACCGGTGGTCGGCAGCACCGGCAGGTCGCCGCCGAGACGGCAGCCGACGCCGGAGAGGTGGACCAGGGAGAAGCCGCGGACGCGGCTGTGGGCGTAGTCGTAGCCGGTGCTGTGACCGGTGTCCGGTGAGAGTTGCACCATGCCGAAGGGCACGGCGGCGCCGGGGAAGGTGTTCCCTTCGTTCGCGGTTCCGATGAACGGGTTGACCAGGTCGGTGAGCCGGGCGTCGCGCTGTTCGGCGGCCGGTGCGGTGCCGGGGGCGGCGGACAGCGCGGACACTGCCACCGCCCCGGCCACGCACAGGCGCAGGCGCCGGGTCCATCTCATGCGGGCAGACCTCCCAAGGAGACGTCGTTGCCTGCATGATCGGGCCCGCGGGGCGCTGTGCCGGGCAACCGGCGGGTGTCGCGCGCGACGCGTCGCGCACCGGCGGAGCGGGAGCCGCTCCCGGGCGCGCCCCACCGGCTCGGGGACGCGCAGCCGACGGGCGCGCGCCGTCGGGCGCGCGCCCGCGGTGTCGCGGGCCCACGGTGTCGCGGGCCCGCGGACGGACCGCGCCGCTGCCGACGGATCCGGTACGGGAGATCCAAGTGGACCGCGGGCCCGCGGGGCGCGCACCATGGGGGCGTCGCTTCCGCGTCGCGCGTGCCGACGCCGACGCTCCCCTCCCTCGGAAGGGAAGTGAACCGGATGCCCAAGGTCTCCCGGGACACCGCCACCCAGGGCGGCGACTACGGCCCGGTCGTCGAGCACTCCGAGGACCTGGAGCCCTACACGGTGGACTTCCGCGTCTTCCGCGAGGACGTCGATCTGACCCCCCTGCTCAAGGATCTGCCGGACGGCCGCTGCCAGTGCCCGCACTGGGGCTACGTCTTCAAGGGCGAGCTGGCCCTGCGCTACCCCGACCGCGACGAGGTGTACCGGGCCGGGGAGGCCTTCTACGCCCCTCCCGGGCACGTCCCCGTGCACACCGCGCCGGGCACCGAGTACGTGCAGTTCAGCCCGGCCGACGACGTGCGCCGGGCCAGCGCGATCACCTTGAACCACTTCCCGCCGCTGAGCGGCTGAGCGTCCGCGGGACCCGGCTCCCCGGCTCCGGGCGGCCCGGGCCCCGCCGGGCCTACGGCACTCGCTGGCCCTTGCCCAGGGCGATCACCCCGCCCTTGGAGACGGTGTAGAGCTCGGCGTCCCGTTCCGGGTTGACGCCGATCGTCGCGCCCGGCGGCACCTCCACGTTCTTGTCCAGCACCGCGCCGCGCACCACCGCGCCCCGGCCGACGCGGACGTTGTCGTGCAGCACCGAACCCTGGACCACCGCCCCCGGATCGACCCGGACGCCCGGCGAGAGGACCGAGCGCGTGACCTGCCCGCGGATCAGGCAGCCCGCGCTGATGATCGACTCCCCCGCGATGCCGCCCGCGTTGAACCGGGCCGGGGAGAGCTGGTTGGAGTGGGTGTAGATCGGCCAGTCGCGGTTGTAGAGGTTGAAGGCGGGGCGCTCGGCGATCAGGTCCATGTGGGCGTCGTAGTACGCGTCGAGCGTCCCCACGTCCCGCCAGTAGCCCTGGTCGCGGCTGGTCTCGCCGGGCACGTGGTTGGCGCTGAAGTCGTACAGCTGCGCCTGGCCGCGCTCGGTGAGCTGGGGCAGTATCGAACCGCCCATGTCGTGCACCGATTCGGGGTCCTCGGCGTCCCGGTGCAGCGCCTCGATCAGCACCTTGGTGGAGAAGACGTAGTTGCCCATGGAGGCGAAGACGCGCTGCGGGTCGTCGGCGAGGCCCGGCGGGTCGGCGGGCTTCTCCAGGAAGCGCTCGACGCTCCGTCCGTCCGGGCCCGGCGTGATCACCCCGAACGAGGAGGACTCGGCGCGCGGCACCCGGATGCCCGCGACCGTCACGCCCGCGCCGCCCTCGATGTGCTGCCGGAGCATCTGCCGCGGGTCCATCCGGTAGACGTGGTCGGCGCCGAACACCGCGACGTACTCGGGTTGTTCGTCGTGGACCAGGTTGAGCGACTGCAGGATCGCGTCGGCGCTGCCCAGGTACCAGCGGGGGCCGAGCCGCTGCTGGGCGGGGACCGGGGTGACGTAGTTGCCGAGCAGGCTGGACATCCGCCAGGTCGTGGTGATGTGCCGGTCCAGCGAGTGCGACTTGTACTGGGTCAGCACGCAGATGCGCAGGATGTCGGCGTTGACGAGGTTGGACAGGACGAAGTCGACGAGGCGGTAGGTGCCGCCGAAGGTGACCGCGGGTTTGGCGCGGTCGGCGGTCAGCGGCATCAGACGCTTGCCCTCGCCGCCCGCCAGGACGATTCCGAGGACCGAAGGTCCACCACGACGCATGGCCGCTCCCCTCACCCGGTTGCCCCACTACTGCCCTGGGCCGCGGCGTACTAAGCCTGCCCGAGGACCTCCTCGTACAGCCGTGCGGTGCGCCGGGCGACCGCGTCCCAGCCGAACTCCGCCACCGCACGCACCCGTCCGGCCTCGCCCATGCGGCGTGCCGCCGCCGGATCGGCGAGCACCGCGTCCAGGGCGCGGGCCAGCCCCGTCTCGAAGTCGCCGTCGACGTCGACGAGCACCCCGGTGCGGCCGTCGTCGACCACCTCGGGGATCCCGCCCACGCGCGAGGCCACGACGGGGGTGCCGCAGGCCATCGCCTCCAGGTTGACGATGCCCAGCGGCTCGTACACCGACGGGCAGACGAAGACGGCGGCGTGCGTGAGCAGCTGGACCACGTCCGGGCGCGGCAGCATCCGCGGGATCCAGTGCACCCCCTCGCGGGCCCGGCTCAGCTCCTGGTACAGGTCGCGGAACTCCCGGTCGATCTCCGGTGTGTCCGGCGCGCCCGCGCACAGTACGACCTGTGCGGCCGGGTCGATCTCCCGCACCGCGCGCAGCAGGTGGGGCACGCCCTTCTGGCGGGTGATGCGGCCCACGAACAGCACGTAGGGGCGGTCCGGGTCGAGGCCGGCCCGGGTGAGGGCGTCGGTGCCGGGGTCGGGGCGGTAGAGGGTGGTGTCGATGCCGTTGTGGATGACGTGGACGCGGGCCGGATCGAGCGCCGGGTAGCAGCCGAGGATGTCCTCGCGCATGGCGCCGGAGACGGCGACCACCGCGTCGGCGGCCTCGACCGCGGTCCGCTCGGCCCACCCCGACAGGGCGTATCCGCCGCCGAGCTGCTCGGCCTTCCAGGGACGCAGCGGCTCCAGGGAGTGCGCGGTCAGCACGTGCGGCACGCCGTACAGCAGCTTGGCCAGGTGGCCGGCGAGGTTGGCGTACCAGGTGTGGGAGTGGACGAGCTCGCGTCCTTGCAGGGCGGCGGTCATCGCGAGGTCCACGGAGAAGGTGCGCAGGGCGTCGTTGGCGCCGTCCAGCGCCGGCCAGGGGCGGTGGCGCGTGACACCGGCCGCCCGCTCGGCCGAGGAAGGCTCGCCCCAGGAGTGCACCTCCAGGTCGACGAGCCGCCCCAGTTCCCGCGCGAGGAACTCGACGTGGACACCGGCCCCGCCGTAGACGTCCGGCGGATACTCCCGGGTCAGCAGTCCCACTCGCACGCGCAACTCCCTCGGTCTCGGTGGCCGGTTGCCCCGGTCCGGCGCTGCCGCCCGGGGCTCCGGCCGGTCGGGTCGGCCGGCCGGCTTCGGTGCCGGCCGCCTTCGGCCGGTCCCTCACCGGTTCCCTTCATGGTCACCCGGAGGCGGCCCGCGGGGAAGGGCGCGGGGCTCGTGCGAAGCAACAGTCGCCGCAGACCCCGCCTCCGGGGACCCGGTAGTAGAGGCAGCAGCTACGGCGCCGGAACTCCGTGCCGGTGAGGGTTCCCGTTCCGGCGAGCAGGGGGTGCGCGAGGAGTCGTGCGGCCAGGCCGCGGGCCCGGTCGCCGAGTTCGGGGCGGCCGTCGCCCCGCGCCCACCGGTCCAGTTGGCGCGCCGCGCCGGCCAGCGCGGAGGCCGCGTTGCCGCGCAGCAGCCCGGGAGCGACGCGGTAGCGGTCATGCAGGGCCGCCGTCAGGGGTTCGACGTGGCCGTGCAGCACGACCTGAGCGAGCGTGGCCGGGTCGGCGGGCAGCGCGCGCACCTCGGTGAGCCACAGGTCCTCGGGGGCACCGCCCTCGGGGTCCCAGCGGAGCAGGCGGGGGTCGAGGTCGGGGATCCTGCCGTACCGCACGGCGCAGCCCAGCGCGGCGGACCACAGCCGGGCCGCGAGCGCCTGCTGCGCCACCGAGGCGGCGACCCGCGGTTCGGGGGCGCCGATGCCCTCGACGACCCGGCGCACGCGCACGGCCAGAGGGTGCGGGCCGCCGTGGGCCCCGGCGCGGGAGGACGGCCGGACGTCCGTGCCGGGGCCCACGGCGCGGGCGGACGGGCGGACGTCCATGGGGTGGGCGTCCGCGGGGCGGGCGTCCGCGGGGCGGGCGTCGGCGGGGCGGGCGGATGGGCGGGCGTCCGTGGGGCGGGCGTCCGCGGGGCGGGCGCCGCCGTAGGCTTCGGCGAGGGTGGGCAGCGGGCCGTTCGGCGGCTCGCCCGTGCGCAGGACGAAGAAGCCGCCGAGGGGGCGGAGGGCGGCGAGGTCCGCGTCGAGGTCCATGGGAAGCAGTAGTACCAACACCTCGCCACGCCAAGCCCCTTAGGGGGTTCCAGCAAGGGCTCCGCGTCCCTTGTCGCCCACCCAGGGGAGGAGTGCGGGCCGGGCGTACTCCATCGGCAGTATGACCCATTGCGTGCTCAGGAACGACGACGGGAAGAGCTCGGCACGGCAAGGTGTTGGACCATGGAAGCCGACCGTTCGCCGCGCCGGGCCCGCCGCCCCCGCCGCCGCCCGCAGAGGAGCAGCCGATGAGCGCCCTCGCGTTGTCCGTGCTGCTGTCACTCGTCTCCGCCGTCGCCTACGCCGGCGGGGCGATCGTGCAGGAACGGGTCGCGGTGTCCTCGCCCGGCGAGCGGTACGCGCCGCTGCGCCGGCCGGTCTGGTGGGCGGCGGTCGCGCTGAACGGTCTGGGCGGACTGCTGCACGTGGTGGCGCTGGCCTACGGCCCGCTGAGCCTGGTGCAGCCGCTGGGCGCCCTCACCATCGTGTTCGCGCTGCCCATGGCCGCGCTCTTCGTCGGCCGCCGGGCCGGCGCCGCCGCCTGGCGGGGCGCGATCATGGCGACGGTGGGGCTCGCGGGTCTGCTGTCCCTGGTGGGCGCCTCGCACGCGCAGACGCTGAGCGCGGCGCAGCGGGTGACCCTGGCGGTGGTGACCGGCGGCGCGCTCGTGGCGCTGACGGTCGCGGGCCGGGCTGCGCACCGGCACCCGGCGGTGCGCAGCGTGCTGCTAGCCGTCGGCTCCGGGCTCGCCTTCGGCATGTCCTCGGTGTTCACCAAGACGGTCGCGGTCGACTGGACCGACGGGGTCGCGGCGGCGGAACTGCCGTCCCTCGCCGCGATCGGCGTACTGGCCACGGCGGGCATGCTGCTGTCGCAGGCGTCGTACCGCGGCGGTGGCCTGGCCGCGCCGCTGGCGACGCTGACCGTGGTGAACCCGGTGGCGGCGGCCGCGGTCGGCATCACCATGTTCGGTGAGACCTTCCGCTACGGCACCACCGGCACCGTGCTCGCCCTCGCCTGCGGTGTGCTGGCCGTGGGCGGCCTGATCCTGCTGACCACCGAGCGCCTGGAGCGCACGGCGCCGGCGGCACGGTCCGCGGCGGCGCCCGCCCCGTCGTCCCCCTCGGACGACGCCGGGGCCGGGCCGGCGCCCTTCGACGGCCCCTCCTCGACGGACACCGACGCGGCGGCTCCCGCGCCTTTGGAGGAGCCGGCGTCCGGCCCGGAGGGCCCGGAGGGCGCGGCACGCTCCGAGGAGCCGCCGCCGTCGGGGCCGGCCGGGGCGGAGCCCGCGGTGCTGGACCCCGCGGCGGTGCGGACGGCGGTGGACGCGCCGCCGCGTGAGACGCTCGCGGTCAGGATCCCCTCCCAGCCCGACGCGCCCCCGGACGACGTCCTGGTGACCGCCGGGCCGGCGCCCGAGGAGGCCGCGGCGGCCGGGTCCGGGCGGGACCGGGAGGAGTCGCCGCTCGCCCCGGAGGCGTATCCGGGCGGGACGTTCCTCGCGGTCCCCTTCCACCGGGGCCCCTACGTCCGGATGCCCGTCCTCGACCGGCACCGCGCCCGCGTCAGATCCTGACGCCGCCGGCCCGGAGATAGGCGACCGGGTCGATGTCCGAGCCGAAACCGGGCCCCGTCCGCACCTCGAAGTGCAGATGCGGGCCCGTGACGTTGCCGGTGGCGCCCGAGCGGCCGATGCGCTGCCCGGCGGTGACCGTCTGCCCGGTGCGCACGGAGATCGCCGACAGGTGCCCGTACTGGGTGTAACGCCCGCCGGCGTGCCGGATCACCACCTGGTAGCCGTAGGCGCCGCCCCAGCCCGCGCTGACCACCTGACCGGTCGCGGCCGCGTGCACCGACGTGCCGGTGGGCACCTCGAAGTCGACGCCGGTGTGGTAGCCCTTCGACCAGTGCGAACCGGTCGTCCGGTAGCCCGTGCCGATCGTCCCCCGCACCGGGGCGACGAAGGTGTGCGTCGGGGTGGAGTGGGGCCGGCCGGTCCGGCTCGTCTCCGTGGGCCGGGTCGCGGGCTTGGTCTTCGTCTTCCCGGACGGCCGCGGGGCGGTGCGGCTCTCCTTGGCCGGGGCTGGCGTGGTGCGCGTCGCGCGCAGCGAGAGCCGCTGACCGGGCATGATGAGGTCGGGGTCGTCGCCGATGGTGACGCGGTTGGCGGTGTACAACTGGTGCCAGCCGCCCCGGACATGACGGTCCTCGGCGATGCCGGAGAGGGTGTCGCCGTGCACCACCGTGTACATCTCGGCGGTGCCCGCGCGCGACTGGGGAGTGGTCTGCGGCTGCACGTCGCGCACCGAACTCCTCGCGTGTCCGGTGCTCTTGGCGCTCCCGCTCGACACGGCCCGCGTCGCCGCGCCGTCGGGGTGGACGCCGGGGTCGCCGCCGCCGCGGGTGAGACCGGCCCGCGCCGAACACACCGGCCAGGCACCGGGCCCCTGCCCGTCGAGCACCTTCTCCGCGACCGCGATCTGCTGGTCCCTGGTGGCCAGGTCCGCGCGGGGCGCGTACCGCGTCCCGCCGTACGCCTCCCAGGTGGACCGGGTGAACTGCAGCCCGCCGAAATAGCCGTTGCCGGTGTTGACGCCCCAGTTGCCGCTCGACTCGCAGGCGGCCACCTTGTTCCAGGTGGACACGTCGGCAGCGTGCGCGACGCCGGCGCCGATGAGCGGGATGGCGATCCCGGCGCCGCCCGCGGTGACGGTGAGCGAGGCGCGGTTGATCCTGTTCGGCTGATACCGGCGGTGCCGGCCGCGTGCGGCCATGTCTGTAGCCCCCTCGCCATGCGTCAGGAGCGGCAAAAGTAGACGCCGCCAACGAACGGTGACAAGACGGCTATCGGCCGCTTCGTAAGCTCAAATGGCCTGTATGGGGCTGTCGTTGGCCTGATCGGTGTGGGCGGCGCCGGGGCCCCGGTCGCCCGCCGTGCGCGGGCGGACGCGCCGGAGGTGGATGTGCGGTCGCCGTACGGGCACGTCAGGATGGTCCAAGAGCGGCACGACGGCCCGGACGGCACCGGCAGGACCGGCGGCCGCGGCCGGCGCCACCGTGACACCACGGACCGCGCCGTGGACAGCAGGACGAACGGCCGGACCGACGGCAGGACCGACGGCCGGACCGACGGCAGGACCGACGGCAGGACCGACGGCAGGACGAACGGCACCACGCAATCCACTCGATCGATTGTTCGAGGAGCAGGCGGTATGAGCACTACAGCCCAGATCGGCGTCACGGGGCTCGCGGTCATGGGCCGCAACCTCGCCCGCAACTTCGCGCGCAACGGCTACACGGTCGCACTGCACAACCGGACGGTGTCCCGGACGCACGCCCTGGTGGAGGAATTCGGACACGAGGGCGAATTCGTCCCGGCCGAGACCGCCAAGGAGTTCGTGGCGGCGCTGGAACGGCCGCGCCGCCTGGTCGTCATGGTGAAGGCCGGCGAGCCGACCGACGCGGTGATCCAGGAGTTCGCACCCCTCCTGGAGCCCGGTGACATGATCATCGACGGCGGCAACGCGCACTTCGCGGACACCCGGCGCCGCGAGCGGGAACTGCGCGAACAGGGCATCCACTTCGTCGGCACCGGCATCTCCGGCGGCGAGGAGGGCGCGCTGCACGGGCCGAGCATCATGCCGGGCGGCTCGAAGGAGTCGTACGACTCGCTGGGGCCCATGCTGGAGAAGATCTCCGCGAAGGCGAAGGACGGCGCGCCGTGCGTCACCCATGTCGGCCCGGACGGCGCCGGCCACTTCGTGAAGATGGTGCACAACGGCATCGAGTACGCCGACATGCAGCTGATCGGCGAGGCGTACCAGTTGCTGCGGGACGTGGCCGGCTGCTCACCCGAGCAGATCGCGGAGATCTTCCGCACCTGGAACACCGGCCGGCTGGACTCCTACCTGATCGAGATCACGGCCGAGGTGCTGTCGCACGTGGACGCGGCGAGCGGGAAGCCGTTCGTCGACGTGGTCGTGGACCAGGCCGAACAGAAGGGCACCGGCCGCTGGACGGTGCAGATCGCGCTCGACCTGGGCGTGCCGGTCTCGGGCATCGCGGAGGCGGTCTTCGCGCGCTCGCTGTCGGGGCACGCCGCCCTGCGCGCCGCCTCCCGCGGCCTGGCCGGCCCGAAGGCGTCCGCGTTGTCCGAGTCGGACGCGGCGGCCTTCGCGGACCGGGTGGAGCAGGCGCTGTACGCCTCGAAGATCGTGTCGTACACCCAGGGCTTCCACGAGATCGCGGCGGGCAGCGAGGAGTACGGCTGGGACATCGACCTCGGCGCGGTCTCCGCGATCTGGCGGGGCGGCTGCATCATCCGGGCCGCCTTCCTGGACCGCATCCGGGCCGCGTACGACGCCCGGCCGGACCTGCCGAGCCTGCTGTCCGACGACACCTTCGCCCAGGAGATCGCGGCGGCCCAGGACGACTGGCGCGAGGTCCTGGTCGCCGCGACCCGGCAGGGCGTGCCGACACCCGGTTTCGCGGCGGCCCTCGCCTACTACGACGCCCTGCGCGCCGAACGACTCCCGGCGGCCCTGACCCAGGGCCAGCGCGACTTCTTCGGCGCGCACACCTACCGCCGGGTGGACCGGGACGGGTCGTTCCACACGCTGTGGGGCGGTGACCGCTCGGAGGTGACCGCGTAGCCCCGCGGCACTCCCCCGGACGGGCGCACCACCGCGCACCGCCCGCCGTGCCACGGCCGGGCCGCCCGCCGCCCGCCGTGCCACGGCCGGGCCGCCCGCCGCCCGCCGTGCCACGGCCGGGCCGCCCGCCGCGTCCGGTGAGGACGGTCGTGTCCCGCTCCGGCAGGTGGTGCCCCGCCCCGCGGATCAGGTGAGCGGCGGCCCCGGCTCGGGGTTCGGCACCGGCTCCGGCCCCGGGGGGATGGGAGACGGGGAAGGCTCCGGCGGCGGCCCGGGAGTCGGACCCGGGGGCGGCGTCGGAACCGGCCCCGGCGGCGGTCCCGGAGCCGGCGGCGGCTCGGGGGCCGGGTGCGGCTCGGGGGTGGGCACCGGATCCGGGTGGGGTTGCGGCGGCTGGGGGTCCGGGCCCGGCGTGGGGCCGGGTCCGGGGCCCGGGGTGGGCGACGGCGGTACGGGGTCGGGGTACGGGTTCGTCATGGCGTCCTCCGGCCAGTCGGTCGAGATCGGCTCTGGACTACTCCCCGCCTACCCGAGGCCCGCGCGACCAGTCACCCGGGAGCACGGCGGCGTCGACCCGGCCGGCCCCGTCACCCGGGGGTCGGTGGCGACCCGGCCGGCCCCGGTCAACGCGGCCGCCGGGCGCCTCCCCCCGGACGGCTCCAGGACCGAACGGCCCTCGCCATGCCCGGTACGCCGAGCGGACATGGCCCTGAACGACCGATCACGGACGTCGCCGGAGGCGTACCGGTCAGGCGGAGACCGCCTGCGGGCTGCGCTCCTGGTCCGTGCCCGGCACGGGCGCGGACGGGTCGGCGCCCAGCGCCACGATCCGGTTCTCCGCGTCCACGTGCACGACCCGCGGCTGGAGCGCCCGCGCCTCGGCGTCGGTCACCTGGGCGTAGCTGATGATGATCACCAGGTCGCCGGGGTGGACCAGGTGCGCGGCCGCCCCGTTGATCCCGATGACACCCGACCCGCGCTCGCCCTCGATGACATAGGTCTCCAGCCGGGCCCCGTTGGTGATGTCGACGATGTGGACGAGCTCACCGGGCAGCAGATCGGCGGCGTCCAGCAGATCCGCGTCGATGGTCACCGATCCCACGTAGTGCAGGTCGGCCTGGGTGACGGTGGCACGGTGGATCTTGGACTTGAACATGGTACGCAACATCGGGGCACTCCCACCAGTAGGCTCCCTGCCTGCGTTTTTGCAGGTCAAGGGCTGTTTCCACACCCTACAACGAGTCGCATGTCCGGGCAGCTGTCCCCAGTTCCTTCAGGACTCATGCTGACCACTTGCCGACTTTCCTGACGCCGCGCCAGATTGCCGGGGAAGGCTTCGCCCACTCTCGCGGACCCCACCGTGGCGACGGCCCAAGCCTACGCAGCACCCCCCGAAGGACGTCCGTGATCACCGTCACGCGGACGGTCCGGAAGGTAGTCGTGAACACCTGCCTTCCCATCGAAATGTTGTTACCATCTGGATGTTCCAGGCATCTCCGTCCCTCCCCCGGAAGGGCCGACGTGGCGACTAGGCGTCTGTTCATGGTCGGGCACGGCGCAGCCGACGCCTTCGGGACGCTCACCGAAGTCGGACGGCGCCAGACGGAGTTGCTCGCGGAGCGCTTGGCCCGCCTGCCGATCGACACGGTGTGGCACTCGCCGCTGCCCCGGGCGGTGCGCTCGGCCCAGCTCATCGGCGAGCGTCTGAACGGGGTCCCCGTGCGGGAGGCGGCCGAGCTGACCGACCACATGCCGCACGTGCCGAAGAACCCGCCGGCGGCATGGGCCGGGGTCTTCGACGGCTACGACCCCGCCGAAGCGGCCAAGGGGGAGCGCCTCGCGAACGCGCTGACCGACCGGTTCGCCCGCCCCGCCGACACCGAGACGCACGAGGTCCTGGTCACCCACGCCTACCAGGTGGCCTGGCTCTTGCGGCACGCCCTCGGCGCGCCACGTGAGCGGTGGCTGGGGATGAGCTGCGGGAACACGGCGGTGACGGCGATCGAGTATTGCACCGACGCGGCCCCTCACTGGTGGTCTACAACGACATGAGCCATCTCCCCGCGGACCTGCGCTGGACGGGCTTCGAAGGGAAGGGGCCGCGATGGTCCGGTTGACTCGGGCTCAACAGCAGGAGCGCACCCGTGCCGCCGTGCTGACCGCGGCGAAGGCCGAGTTCACCGAGCGCGGGTACGCCACGGCGAAGGTGGACCGGATCGCCGAGCGGGCCGAACTGACGCGTGGCGCGGTGTACTCGAACTTCCCGAGCAAACGCGCCCTCTATCTGGCCGTGCTGATCGACATGGTCGAGCGCGCCGCCGCCGCGGAGCACGGCACCGCCGGCGGGATCCGTCCCTCGGCGGCACCCGCCCGGACCTCCACCGCCGAGGCCCTGGGGGCTTTCGCCCGCATCTGGCTCGAACGGCTGCCGCTGGCCGACCACAGCCCCTCCGCCGGCCGGGTGCACGGCCCACTGACCGAGGTGCTCGACCACGAACCCATCCGTGCCACGTTCGGCCAAGTGACCCGCCTGGAGGCGCTGTTGCTGGCGCTCGCGCTGGAGTCACCGGCCTCACGCGCCTGTACCGACACGCCGCCCGCGCGACAGGTACGGCGGGCTCAGCTGGTCCTGCGGCTGCTGGACGGTCCGGGCGCCTCGGCGGATCCGGCCCTCGGGTTCGGCGACCCCTTCGACATCGCACAGGCCTGCGCACACCTGGGCGAGCTCGCCCTCGCCGACACCTGGAACCCCCCGCACCTGCCCTACGTCCCGCCCGCGCGAGCCTGCCGGGACCGCTGGGACCCGCCGCGTGAGCTACGGGACCTGCTCAGCCGGCGCATGGTCGGATTCACCGAGGGCGGCGTGATCACGGTCCTCGGCACCCACCGTCTCGAAGCCGCGGAAGAGGCCGTGCGCAGCGCGAGGGCCGGTGATCTGGTCACTGTGGCCGTCACCACGGCCGACCCCGCCGAGATCGGACGCCTCGTCCAACTGAGAATCGGCGACTTCGCCCGCTGCCTGTGGCGCGCGTTCGACCCCGACAGCCGGCCGCGCCTGCGCCTCGTCCTCGACGAGCGCGGCCTGCTGGCATCGGCCGTCGGCGTACCGGACGCCGACGACACCACCGAGTACGCGGTCCGCGTACGGCACGACACGATCGTCACCCGAGCCCAAGGTCCGGGTGCCGCGCATGCCGCGGCCACCCACGACCTCACCACCGCAGACGTTTCCCACACCACACCCGATGGGGCCGCGCCATGACCCAACCCGTTTCGTCCCACGCCACCAGCACCGATCTGCTGGTGCTCCACGCCCTTCGCTGCATCGGCTTCTCGGGCCTGTCCGCAGTGGCCGGGGCGACAGGACTGCCCGAGTCCGACGTCGAGTCGGAACTGATCGACCTCGCCGTCGCCGGACTCGTCATGCGCACCCCGGGCGACTTCGGTGGCTGGGGTCTCACGGACGCAGGCCGCGCCGCGGACGCCGAGCGGATCGCCGACGAGGTGGCGGCGGCCGGTGTGCGCCCCGCTCTGACCGCGGCCTTCGACCGGTTCCTCGTTCTCAATCCCGAACTCCTCGACCTCTGCACGGCATGGCAGACCCGCACCGTCAACAGCGCCATGACGATGAACGACCACAGCGACTCCTCCTACGACGCCCGTGTCCTCGACCGGTTCACGGAGTTCCACCAGCGTGCCGAACCCCTGTGCGCGGAGCTGTCCACGGCCCTGCTCCGGTTCCGGCGCTATCCCGTCCGGCTCGCCGACGCGCTCGCCCGCGCGAGGTCCGGCGCGCTGGAGTACGTGACGGACAGCACCGCCTCGTACCACACCGTGTGGTTCCATCTGCACGAGGACCTGCTGGCCACGCTCGGCATCCCACGCCACTGAACCCACCGGCCGCCGCCCGTGGCACCTCCCTCTCCCCCGCACCGAAGCAGCAGAGGCGACGCAGAGATGACAACGCGATGACCTGGATTCACTCGCTCTCGGCAGAGGTCGAGGAGACCATAGATGTCCTCGGCGGCAAAGCGCACGGGCTCATCGTGCTCCGACGTCTGGGGCTGCCCGTGCCACCGGGGTTCGTCATCGGTACGGAGGCATGCCGTGCCTACCTCCGTACCGGGCGGCTGCCTCACGGCCTTACCGCCGAACTCGTGTGTGCCGTAGCCGAGTTGGAGGCGGCCGTGCACCGCGAGCTCGGCGGCTCGGAGCGTCCGCTGGCGGTGTCGGTCCGCTCCGGCGGCAAGGTGTCGATGCCCGGCATGATGAGCACCGTCCTCAACCTCGGGCTCACCTCCGGGGCGACGGCCGCGCTGGCCGAAGAGACGGGCGACCCGCGTTTCGCGCTGGACTCACGGCTGCGGTTCCTGACCAGCTTCGCCTCCCAGGTCGTCGGCGTGGGCCAGGAGAGCCTGGCGAGCGTGGACCGGGCGATCGCCGGGCGCGACGGCGAGCCGAGCGCCCTCGAGACGGCGATCCGCGAGGTCGAGCGGCTCATCCACGAACGAAGCGGCAAGCCCGTTCCCGAGGACGCGACCCGGCAGTTGGAGCTCGCCGTCGAGGCGGTGTTCTCGTCGTGGGACACCCCGCGCGCCAGGACCTACCGCGCCCTGCACGACATCCCCGGCGACCTCGGCACGGCGGTGACCGTCCAGGCGATGGTGTTCGGCAACCGCGATGAGCACAGCGGTACGGGTGTCGCCTTCAGCCGCGATCCCAACACCGGTGAACAAGTCCCGTTCGGTGAGGTCCTGTTCGGCCGCCAGGGCGAGGACGTCGTCTCCGGCACCTCGCTGACCGGCCCCCTGCGCGAGCTGGCCGACCGGGAACCCGCCGTATGGACGCGCCTGTTGACCGCCCTGGATCAGCTGGAGGAGCACTACCGCGACGCGTGCTATGTCGAGTTCACCTTCGAGGCAGGTGAGTTGTGGATCCTCCAGGTGCGTCCCGGCCGATTCGTCGGGCGTGCCGCGGTACGGGTCGCGGTCGACCTCGCCGAGGCGGGTACGATCGGGCACGACGAGGCGCTGTTGCGCGTCTCGCCGCAGCATCTCGCCCAGGTGCGGACGCCGAGGATCACGGCGATCGACCCCCGGGACGTCTTCACCCGAGGGCTCGGAGCCTCTCCGGGCGTCGCCGTCGGCCGGGTGGCGACCACCGCCGACAGCGCGGCGCGGCTGGCGGCGGGCGGACCGGTCGTCCTGCTGCGCCCGGAGACCTCCCCGCTCGACATGCACGGCCTGGCCGCCGCGACCGGGGTCGTCACCGCACGCGGCGGGCCGACCAGCCACGCGGCCGTGGTGGCGCGGGCGATGGGAAAGCCCGCCGTCGTGGGGGCCACGGGCCTCACCGTCGACGCCGCCGACGGCTGCGTCCGGGCGGGCGGGCGCACCCTGCCCGAGGGCACGCTCATCGCCGTTGACGGAACGGGCGGCGAGGTCGTCGTGGGTGAACCTCGCATCGTCGCGGCCGCGACCGACCCGCACCTGCACCAGCTGCTCGGCTGGGCGGACGACGTCGCGGGCGGCGCCGACGGCGACCGTGACGAGATGGAACGCCTGTCCGCGGCGCGGGCCGTCCTGCGTGGCGCCGGCCAGGGGGCGCCCAGCTGACCCCGCGGGCTCGGGTAAGGGCAGGGGCTAAGGGCAGGGGCTTGGTATAGACATGTGAAAGCGGTGTCCCCCGGCAGGGCGCTGGTCAGCCTCCCCCGCTGGTGGCGGCAGGAGGCCCGAGCCAACGCCCGCCACCCCGACGTGCTCGCCGCCCAACGCGAGGAACGCGCCCGCATCCGCGGCGAAAAGGGCATTCGCTGGGGCGGACGCCCCTGCAACACCACAGCCTGACCAACTGCGAACCGCAGCTCCCGAGCACCGAAGGGGGCATGTTCAGGAAAAGGTTTCGCTGCGACCCAACGGTCCCCAGAAGACCACGTCTGAAGTCAGGGCCTGGGAGAGCAGGGCAGTCACATAGCTGTCGTCCGAGGCGTTGAACGCGGAGATGAACGTGTCGATCGCGGAGCGTGCGGTCTCTTCCTGCATACCCCAGTAATACCAGCCGTTTCGCGTGCGCTCGTCCCACAAGCCGCCTTCCGATCACGGTGGACCGGTCACGGCACTGGATCGCCGCGTCGAGCCCGTCCACGTCCGCCGATTTGGGACCGAACCGCTTCTGGGCAGCTTGCCGGGTCACCCCCGGACTCCTACCGATCTCGGCCCAGGTCGCACTCGCCTTACGGGCCTCATCCACGAAATGTCCGACGAGTTGATCGGCAACAGAGGTGAGCCGCTCGGACATGGCCACCGCGTCGGAGAGGTGCACGAGCGCATCGCCATCCGAGTGAAGCCCGAACACATCGTCGACCGATTCGTCGATTCGTACCACTTCACCCATTAGGCGATTCTGGACTTGCAGGCAATTGCTTGTCGACCTGGAGATGACGAAATCGAGCCCACCCGTTTCTCCGCGCGCCGGGGCCGTGGCGTCGCGGCAGGGGCCAACCAGTCCCACTGGGCTTCTCACCTGCGTGATTCACGCGACACAAGCTGCCGTGAAGCCGTCGACCAGCAGCGTGCACGGAAGATTGTTCCGGAACGCCGATTCGCCCGTCAGGCAAGTCGGCGGATCCAGGGCAAGTCGCTGACCGGGGTCAGTGGCGGTGAGGTGGAGGACCAGCGCCGACCAGGACACTCCTCACCGCACGACCGAGTCTCGGGGCCGAGGCGGCGGACGGATGACGGATGCCGGCCTGTGCGCCGGTACGTCTCCATGGCGGCGGGTCGTGTCGACCGCTCGCTTGAGCACACAGGCAGTGGATCACACTGTCCCGCACTCCGGGTACCGTCAGGGTATGAGTCATCCGCACCCCGAGCTGAAAGCCGCACCGCCCCTTCCCGAAGGAGGGCTGCGGGTCATCGCCCTGGGCGGCCTCGGTGAGATCGGCCGCAACATGACCGTCTTCGAGCACGCGGGCAAGCTGCTCATCGTCGACTGCGGCGTGCTGTTCCCCGAGGAGACCCAGCCCGGCGTGGACGTGATCCTGCCGGACTTCACCTCCATCCGGGACCGGCTGGACGACATCGTGGCCCTGGTACTCACCCACGGCCACGAGGACCACATCGGCGGCGTACCGTACCTGCTGCGCGAGCGGTCCGACATTCCCGTCGTCGGCTCCAAGCTGACGCTGGCGTTCCTGGAGGCCAAGCTCAAGGAACACGGCATCCGGCCGCGCACGGTGCGGGTGCGGGAGGGCGACCGGCGTGGTTTCGGGCCGTTCGACTGTGAGTTCGTGGCGGTCAACCACTCCATCCCCGACAGCCTCGCGGTCGCGATCCGCACCCGGGCCGGGATGGTGCTGCACACCGGCGACTTCAAGATGGACCAGTTCCCTCTCGACGACCGCATCACCGATCTGCGAGCCTTCGCCCGCCTCGGCGAGGAGGGCGTGGACCTGTTCCTCACCGACTCCACCAACGCCGAAGTGCCCGGCTTCACCACCTCCGAGCGGGAGCTGAACCCCGCGATCGAGCAGGTGATGCGCACCGCGCCGCGCCGGGTCATCGTCTCCAGCTTCGCCAGCCACGTGCACCGCATCCAGCAGGTCCTGGACGCCGCCCACCAGCACGGCCGCAAGGTCGCCTTCGTCGGCCGGTCGATGGTCCGCAACATGGGCATCGCCCGTGACCTGGGCTATCTGAAGGTTCCCTCCGGTCTGATCGTGAGCACGAAGGAGCTGGAGAAGCTCCCGGACCACAAGATCACTCTGGTGTGCACCGGCTCCCAGGGCGAACCGATGGCCGCGCTGTCACGGATGGCCAACCGCGACCACATGATCCGCATCGGCAAGGGCGACACCGTCCTGCTCGCCAGCTCGCTCATCCCCGGCAACGAGAACGCCATCTACCGGGTGATCAACGGACTCACCCGGTGGGGCGCCCACGTGGTCCACAAGGGCAACGCCAAGGTGCACGTCTCCGGGCATGCCAGCGCCGGCGAACTCGTCTACTGCTACAACATCGTCAAGCCCCGCAACGTCATGCCGGTGCACGGCGAATGGCGCCACCTGCGGGCCAACGGCGACCTCGCCATCCGTACCGGTGTGGACCCCGACCGGGTCGTCATCGCCGAGGACGGCGTCGTCGTCGACCTGGTCGAGGGGCGCGCGTCCATCACCGGCAAGGTCCCCGCCGGCAACGTCTACGTGGACGGCATGGAAGTCGGCGGTGCCACCGAGGCGTCCCTCAAGGACCGCCTCACCCTCGCCGCCGAGGGCGTGCTCACGGTGGTGGCGATCGTCGACGCGGACACCGGCGCCCTCGCCGAGGCGCCCGACTTCCTGGCCCGCGGCTTCGTCCACGACGACACCACCTTCGAGCCGGTCATCCCCGTCATCGAGAAGACCCTGGCCACCGCCGCCGAGGAAGGCGTCGGGGACCCGCGCCAACTCGAACAACTCATCGCCCGCGCCGTGGCGAACTGGGCGTTCCGCACCCACCGCCGCAAGCCCCTCATCATCCCCGTCATCATCGACGCCTGAGCCGCAGCCCGGCCGCACGGTCCCCGTGCCGGCCGCGGCACCGCCCTGGACGGACCTCCCGGGCGGTGCCGCCTCAGCGGCGCCCGGAAGCTGCCCCAGGTCCCAGAGCCCCGTCGCCCATTGCGACCTCCGGTCGGTTGTCGCTCCTCCTCCCCCGGCTGCGCCCCTCGTCACCCAGCACATCCGTCACACCCGCTCGTGGTTCTCCCTTCCGGCGGGCCGGTCGACGCGTTGAGCACGCCTGAGCCGGAGAAACGGCGGTGTGGCCCCTGGGCGGCCTCGTCCGGGGACGGTGCATCGGTCGCCTCGGGTTCCGGCGTTCCGATCAGGCTGATGTCTTCGGCTGAGGCTTGCCGCCCTCGGCGCGCAGTTGCTCGTTGATGCGCTGCGCCTCCTCGAGCTGGTCTTCGAGGATGACGATGCGGCAGGCGGCCTCTATGGCGGTGCCCTGGTCGACGAGTTCCCGGGCCCGGGCGGCGATGCGCAGTTGGTAACGGGAGTAGCGGCGATGGCCGCCATCGGAGCGCAGCGGGGTGATCAAGCGGTGTTCGCCGAGGGCGCGGAGGAAGGCAGGGGTGGTGCCGAGCATCTCGGCGGCCCGTCCCATGGTGTAGGCGGGGTAGTCGTCATCATCGAAAGGATCGACGAGACGGGAACCGGCAGGCGGCATAGACCTCTTCTTTCGGGGACGCGTCGGGGGGCCCGGGTGCCAGTACGGCACCCGGGCCCCGAGCTTTCAACACCATCTACCGGCGCACTGCGCCGGCCTTCTTCTTCCGCGGCCGCCTGGAAGGGCGGGGTTGCGGGGATCGCGACTGCGTGACCGGGGACCACCTTCCAATCCGGGGCCTTGCGGTACCCGGGCGGACTGCCTACTCGCCCGGGCGATCCTGATGGCGCTCTGCTCCTTACCTTTCGATTACACGGATGAAACGGGTGCTGCTCACGGCCCCACGGGGCCGTGTCCTTCTGGTCTGCCTGCACAGCAGTTCGTGTCTGCTGTGCCCACTTCGACTTCTGGTTACGGAGACAACGCTAACCCTACGACGGCGGAATGTCTACCGCCACCACGACAGTTTTTCTCCATGCAGTGTGCGTGCGCTTCTCCCGCAGGCACACCAGGAAGAGTGCTCACTCGATGGGCGTATCCGCTTCCGGCGCCACGGACAGGCGGCTTTCCGCCCGGAAGCGCGTGGATGCCGACGTCGGCGGCGGTTGCCGAGGAGAGCGTGGAAGGCGTCGACGGGCCGCCGGAAGGCGCCTCACCACCCACCGAACCGCGCGACCGGCGCTCGGCTACGGCTGGCGGCGTCCAGTGCCTCCGTCGCACGCCTCTTTCAGATCGCCGGCCTCAGGTGAGGGAGCGGCCGCCGACGCGAGGGATCCCCCGCCAGGGCAGAGAGGACGGCACACGGAGCGCGCCATGCAGGCGCGGCCGGCGCCCCGCGCACCGGCACACCGCGTCATTCCGGAGGAATGCGGAACTCGAATTCGGGGCGGTCCCACGGCACGGCAGGCGGGTTCGCGAGCGCGGTCCCGGTCCGCACCGCCCCGACCCGGTGGTAGAAGTCCTCGGCGGGAACATGCGACACGACCATGACACGGTCGAGCCCGGCGGCACGAGCCTCGGACCGCATGTGCTCGACGAGCAGTCGTCCAATACCCCGGCCTTGCGCTTCGTCGGCGACGAACAGCAGGTCGAGCTCCGGTGGAGCGAGGACGAGCGAGTAGAACCCGAGGACCCGGCCTCCATGCTCGTCGGAGCCGACGGCTACGTAGGCGCGGTGGGCCTCGATGTAGTCAGGACCGACCCGGTAGCCCGCGACTGCGGACGCGTACTTACCCTCGTAGGCTCCTGAGCCACGCACGAGCCGCGTGAGTCGTTTGGCATCCCGCGCGACGGCCCTCCGTATCGTGATCGGCCGGCTCATCGGGGAAGTGCGTGAACTCATCGGGAGAGTATTTCGCACCGGGGGGCGCCTCCGTGCGGCGGGTCGGCTGCCCGGGCAGGCGTTCCCGCACCGCTCCCGGGAACCGGTGGAAACAGCTCCCGGGCAGCATGGCGATCAAGGGACCGGGCGATTGCGCGCCGGGTCCTGCCCTCTTACGCTTGCCGGGTTGTTGTGCCGGTCCTTTCTCCTCGTAGATTCACGTAAGGCGCTCGATCGCGTCGTCCTTCGCGTCATAGCCGACCTCTTCACGCTGCTCGCCGAGAGCGTCCCGGAACCGAATCGTGTAGGGGCGCGGGCAGCGGGCGTCTCCCTGAACCCTCCGGAAGGCCTTCTGCGCACTTCGCCCACATCCGGATCAGCACGCCCCTTTGTGCCGAACCAGGTCTCTCGCCCGTCAGCAGGGCCGGCGGCCGATGAAGTTGCGCGACCAGGTCGCGGAGACGAAAAGTCGTCATGCCGGGATCAACGAGAAGGTGGCCCAACGGTCGAAGACCACCCAAGAACTCGGGGAAGCCTTCAACTGTGTCCATGATGCCGCCCGCGACGGGTTTTTCCTGAGGTTCGTGGGGTTGGCCGAAAGCATCAGCGGGGCGCCCGAGCCCAAGGGGCCGAGTCAGGAGGAGATCGAGAAGACGGGCGAGATCCCTACCGCGATACGTATCGAGGCCATGTCCGCCGGGATCGCCAACGCGATCCGCGGTGCCGCCGCTGTAGGCGCGGCCGGGGCAGTGGCCGGCGGCGCCGCGGCCTACGGTGCGTTCACGGCCGCCGCGTTGTTCGGGACCGCCTCCACGGGAACAGCCATTTCGACGCTGTCCGGGGTTGCCGCGACCAATGCGACGCTGGCCCTCCTGGGAGGAGGCACGCTGGCTGCGGGCGGCGCGGGCATGGCAGGTGGAATTCTCTTGCTCACAGGCATGGTCGCCGCGCCGGCGGCAGCGCTGGCCGCCGCCGGCTTCTACGTCTTGAGACAGCGCCGGAACAAGAAGGAGGAGGAGCGTCTCCGCACCGAGGTCGAAGCTGCGCAGGCGGCTCTGGATCAGTCACAGCAAGGCTTCGACGCGATGATCGACGTACTGCATCGCGCTACGGCCATCATGGAATACGTCAGCGTCCACGGCACCCACGCCCTCGAGAAGTGGGGTGCGAACCTGCCGCCGGAGCCTCGGGACTGGGACTCGCTCGCGCATGAGAGGCAGGAACGTTACAAGGAGTTCCTGACCGTGGCGGGATGCCTCCTTGCCGTGAGCAGCATCAACGTCAGTGCTCTCCTCACGGCAGAGCCCGACGCTCTGCGCGAGATGGACAAGGCCGTCGACGAGACGCTGCGGTACGCGGACAGGACCATCAAGTCGATCGTCTGAGCCCCGAAGCCGTTGCCACGCGCGGACTTGGACCACCGGTCGTCGGCACAGCGGCTGCCGGAAAACCCGGCAGCCCTTGCCGTCCGTCGACTGCGCGTCAACACCCGGCATGTCGACGACCCGAATCTCGTGGGCGCCGCCCCGCGCGGCAGGGGCACCCGCTCCCACGACTTCCTCACGGCCGGTTCTGGCCGGCCTGGACCCGGACCCTTTCGCAGGCGGGTCGTGGCCGGCCAGAGAGTACGTGGCCGGTCGCACGCTGCTGGTCCGTGTGGACAGCGACGGTGTGCTTCCGCTGCCGGGATCTGCCGCTGTGACGCCCTCGCCGCGCCGGGCGCGGCGTGGCGAGGCGAGGGCGTCACCATGTCACACCTCCAGGGACATGGACTGCCGCAGCAGCGGCTCGAGAAGCAGCTGTGCTTCGTCCGTCCTGTCGAACACCTGCAGAGCGTCGAGGCAGTTGACGATCCACCGCGCTTCGTCCTCGTCCTCGATCCTGAGTGCCACGGCGGTCACCGCGCCCTCCAGGTCGAACGGGCCGTCCTTGAAGCCGTCGTCCAGAGCCCGGTATCCGGTGACGAGCAGCGGGTCCGTGTACACGCCGGTCGCTTCGGCGAAGGCGTGGGCCTCGGACCGGTCCGTTCGCAGGCCGGCCAGGTGGTGCAGCACCTCGTCGGGGTCGCCGAGTTCGTCGTGCAGGCGCTGGGCACGGCCGACCAAGAGCGGCCAGCCGCCAGTCAGCTCCTGGAGACGGTCCAGGCGGTCCTCCGTGTGGAACCTGTTGACTCGCTGGGCCCAGCCGCGCAGGCTGCGGCGGTCGTGGCGGCGCAGCACCACCGGGGCCGCCGAGGTGGGCTCCGTCCCCGTCAGCAGGGAGCGCCAGAGAGTCAGCTGGGTGGGGTCCGTGACGAGAACGACGGCGCGAGTGACGCCCGGGGTGGAGGGCAGCAGTTTCTCGGCGAGGTCGAGGGCCTCCCGGCAAGCCTCCGGGCGCGCCGGGTAGCGGGCGAAGTCGCTGATGACGACCCGCCGTTCACGCGGCACCCCGCCCGTGAGCTCCTGCCGGTAGACGCCGACCTTTCCGACGGGCGGCAGCTTCCAGTCGGCGATGCGCCCGGCGACCGTACGCAGGGTGTCGCCGACGTCGGTCACACAGGTGGCCGTCGTGCCGAGGACGACCCTCGTCTGGTTGGACCTCTCACCGAGGAGGTCGTCGAGCTGGGTGATGGTGAGCGGCGCGGGCCGGCCGTCGGGCAGCTCGGGCCGGCCTTCCTGCACGATGCTTTCCTGAAGTTCGCAGTCCTGTTCGGCCCTGAGCAGGCGGGCGTCCACCTCGTGTGAGGTCCCGATCATGCGCAGGGCGTTCGGGCCGCGCAGATGCCAGCCCTGGCCGTCATGGTTGGGGGCGAGGATGCCGAGGCCCACCATCTCGGAGAGATAGGCGCGAAAGCCCTCGGTGTCGAGCTGCTCGAAGCCCTTGCGCCAGAACGTCTCGCACTCCTCGCGCAGTTCGGCGTCGCTCAGCCGTACCTCCAGACCGCGGTGGCGGGCCTGGTACGCCAGCACGTTGGCGATCACGTCGTAGCGGTGGTCAAGGCTCAGTGTGTCCTTGAAGGCCGCCGAGATGCCGTCCCTGAGTGCGGCATCCGACTCCACCACCTCGATGTCGGCGACCTCCACCCGGTACGGAGGCCCCTCGGGGCCGCGCCGCGCCCGCTTGCGGTGCATCAGCTCGACCAGCCGGTGCCCGAACATCTGCAGGAGGAACGGCTGGTAGGAGCAGTAGCCGAGCACCCGGTTGACGAGATCGAGGTCCTGGAACTCGAAGCCGAGCGCCCGCATTGGCTCGACCAGCAGCTCGGCGGCGTACTGGGGAGCCAGCGGGCCGATCACCTTCGGGGTCTGGGCGAGGTGGCCGAAGGGTCCGTTGCTGGCGAGTTTGGAGAAGCGCTGCACGGAGTGCAGTCCGGCGAAGACCACCTTGGCGCGGTCCTTGGTGTCGGAACCGAGGCCCTTGAGCTTCTTGGTCTGGTCGAAGCGGGGCGCGTCCGCCTCGAAGAACTGGTCGCACTCGTCGAGCAGGATCAGCAGACGGCGGCGCGAGTCCCCGTCGAGCCAGGTCCGGATGCCGGCGCGCACCCGGTCGGAGATCTCCTGCCGCGCCCTGCGCCCCTGCGGCCGGTCCAGCACCTGTGCTTCGATCAGCTCCCGCTCCAGGACGCTCCACAGTGCCTCAGGCCCGAGGGAGCTGCCCTTGCCGATGTTCTCCTGGTCGAGATTGACGTACACCGCGTGCTGGTAGCCGGGGCGCTGCTCCGCGAACTGTTCCCCGGCGTCTGCGAGCAGGGCCGACTTGCCCAGGCCCCTGCCGCCGAAGATGACCTGGGTGCCGCGCGGGTCGAGAATGCTCTTGCGTTCGGCATCGCGGCCGTAGAACATCTCGCCGCCGATCCGCCCGCGCTTCTCCCTGATGTACGGGTTGACGCCGGAGAAGGGCAGCAGTGTCTGGGTGGCGGTGCTCACCTGACGGTTTCCGCGGGCGGCGAGATAGGCTAGGGCGGCGTCGTCCACGACCAGCAGCGGCTGCAGCCGACCCGATCCGACGGCGAGTTCGACTCGGGCCTCACGGCTGAGCGTGCCGAAGTAGACGACGAGGAGGCTCGCTGCGCTGGTGTCGCGCTCGGCCCAGCTCATGACGACCTTGGCGGGCGGCTTGCCCCAGACCATCATCACCCGCAGGTTGCCGCCCTGCTCCGTGATCTGCGAGCCGAACGCGGGGGCCTTCGCCCTGCCGTTGACCTCCACTCCAGTCGCCTCGAAGAGGCGGTATTCCCGCCGGTGCTGGGACCGGTCGTCGAGCGGCCTGGCGCTCTTGGCGTCGTAACCGAGGAGCTTGAGGATCGGCGGGACCTGCCGCGTCGGCGCCACCTGGAGCCGGTCCTTGCGCTCTGCGGCGGCCAGCGCAAGCCACTCGTCGAGGAGGTCGGCCGCCAGCGCCGCCTCGTCGGTGGAGAGATCGCCGTAGTCCAGGACAGGGAGCGTCGGGTGTTTGCCGCAGGAGCGGACCAGGTCGACGAGACCACGGTCGATGCCTCCCGGCAGGCCATCGGGCACGGCCGGGAAGAACTCGGTCAGGTGGGACTCACCGGTCTCGATCTCCGGGACCGGCTCACCGATCTCCAGGAAATAGACCAGGTCGGCGGCGGTGGCCAGACCTCCGGTGTCCAGGTGCCGCAGCACCTGGGCGCGCTCCTCCGCGGTGGGGTCCAGGACGTCGAGCCGGGCGCGGATCCGGTCGGCCGCCTGTCGGCGGAAGGCGGGCAGGTCGCTCCGTACCGTGTCGTGCGCCCGCCGGACCCCCAGCAGGTCGGGCCGGTCGGCGTCTTCGAGGCGGTCATGGGCGTCGGCCAGCAGTTCCTGAAGACGCAGGTCCTGGTCGTCGGTCACGGCGCCGTCGGCCTGGGCGCGATGGAGCTCGGCGACGAGTTCGCGGTGCTCCTCGCGCAGTTCCGTGCGCCGGGCGGTCTCCCAATCGTCGATCTCGGCGACCGCGGGCGGTTCGAACTCCGCGTCCTGGGCGGCAGGCAGCAGCCCCCGTCCGGCCAGCTCGACGATGGCACGGGCCGCGGTGAAGGCGTCGCGGGAGAGCCGCTCGTCGAGGGCGTCCCGCCAGGTCCGGTCCACGGCGGTCAGCAGTTCGTCGAGCGAGGGCCGCTCGTCACGGCTGTCGCGCACCTTGAGCAGTTCCGCGTCCAGGACCAGTTCGGGGTCAAGCGCTCCGCCGAGGCGGGTGCTCCCGGTGCCCCCGGCCAGCAGAGCGAACAGCTCCTCCATCGAGGCGTGAGCCGCCCAGGCCGCCGCGGTCGAGACGGCGTCCGAGCGCCGTGCGAGCTGCCGCAGTTCGGTCAGGACGGCCTCCCTGCCGTCCAGTAGGGACTGGCGCAGGGCGGAAGTCTCCTTGGCCGCGCGGTTGCCGTTGGACCGGTCGGCGCGACGGGCACCGTCGACCGCCAGGCACCACTCCTTGACCGGAGCGACGGCTCGCTCCACCAGATGCACCAGATCCTGCCGTCCGGCCCCTTGGAGAGGCTTGCCGCTGGACGAGCGGTGCTTGCGGTCCATACGGTCGATCTCATTATTGATCTCGGCCGGCTTCGACAGCCGCTCCGCTTGCTCCCGGGTCCGCTGCACCGCGTCGCGGTCGTCGCGGACAACGGTCCCGAGCAGCGTTCCGAGCATCCCGTCGTCGGGCGCGAGCCACAGCTTGGCGATCTGTGTGGCCCGCGCGAACCGCAGCTTCTGCGGCGCGAGCAGGGCACGGCACTGGTCGCCCAGCTCCCGCAACCGGGCCTCCGTGTCGAAGACGCCGGCGACCAGCGGAGAGGCGGTCATCAGGGCGCCGCTGAGGGCGCGGTCGGCGACGGCGGCCGCCGCTTCTCCGAGCCGGTCCGGGAGCCGGGGTACCAGTGCCTTGAGCTGAGCACCCGCCGAGTGATCGCCGGTGATCAGCGCGGTGCGCAGCAGGGCGGGCACCAGGAGGGGCTCGCTGCCCTCGGTGTCCGGGCCCGCGTACCCGCCGTACTCCTGGAGCAGGTCCGCTGTCAGCCGGGCGGCCCGGCTGTCACCGGAGGTGAGCAGCGCGGCGGCGGCGGCCAGGCGGAGCGCCGCCACCTGGGGCTCGGGGCGACTGGCAGCGCGGGCGACATGGTGGGCAAGCCCGAAGCGCCGCTCCACGACCAGCTGCGCCAAGGCCCGCTCGGCCGCGGACTCACCGGGGCGGACGCCCGTGGCCGCGTCCAGGACCGGCGCATCGTCGTCCCTCGGTGCCGTGGGAGTGGGCGCCGGGGCAGTGGCGACCGGCCGCGTCCGTGGTGTCGGCTCGCTGTCGGTCCGCGTCGCGGTCTGTGCGCCGGAGCCGTTGCCCGGCTCGGGGGCCGTCGGCCTGGCGGGGGCAGCGGCTTCAGGCGGGAGGCCCGGCTCGGGGTCGGTGTTTTCCGTGGGCCGGCCCGCGGTCTCCTCGGGGAAGTGGCCTGCGGTCTCCCCCGTCCGCTCGGTCGGCTGTGCCTCCCCGTGCTCCGTGGTCGCCTCGGTGTCAAAGGGCCCGGCGGTGCCGCTCGCCCCGGCCCCCGCGGGTTCACGGCTGGTGTCCTCCGGCTGGGACAGCGTCAGTGCGGGGGCCATGATCGCCGCCATGGCACACGCCGGTAGCACCCGCACCACCTGCTCCTGCAGAGCCAGGATCTCGGCCGCCGCGTCCGCCTGCCGGCGCAGCCGGATGAGCCGGAGCAGGGCGGCGAGCGCGGTGCTCTCCTCCCGTTGCGGCTGGTCCCACACCGGTGCGTCCAGCAGACGGCGGGCCGCGTCCCGCACGGCCTCGGCGGCAGCGGCGGCCGGACTGTCCGGCGGGCAGGTGACACGCAGGAGTTCGCGGAGCGGCTCCCGTGCCCGGACGGCCTGTTCGTGTTCCGTCCTATGCGTGCGGGCCGCGCGCTTCATGTCCTCCAGACGGCGGGGCACGCCCTCGATCCCCGACGCGCTGAACACCGCGTCGACGCTGTCGAAGACGGCGGCCAGCGCGGCCAGCGCGGCGAGGTCCGCGTCCTGCGGAGGGCGGCCGTCCACCACCGCGTCGGTCACCCCGTCCGCGGCTCGCCTGGCTTCCGCGAGGGCCGACTCCAGCTCTCGGCAGGCAGCCTCCGGCTCCGTCCCCTCCTCGTTCCGGGCGCCTGCGGACGCCGTGGCGGTCAGGTCGTGAGAGGTGTCGGAGTCCCGTACCGCGCTCTGCGGGGCGGGGGCGCTCGTGCCCGACCGGTCGGCGGCGGGCCCGTGCTTCCCCTCGCCCGCGAGCAGCGGCTCATCGTCTTCCGACGCTCCGGCGGCGAAGTCCGGGTACGCCTCTGCGACGGACCGCGCCGCGACTTCGACAGCACGGAAACGTGCCTTCTCCTTGTCGTCGACCGGTGCCGCGAACCAGTCCTGGTCCGCGGCCCAGACGAGGATGCGGGCGTCCGCGACGGAGGCGTTGCACCACGCCAGCACAGTGGCCCGGACCAGAGTCCCGCCCCAGCGCGCGACGGGGTCGGGCACCGTCTCGTCGTCATGGGCGAAGACGAACCGGCCGACCTGGTTCATCACGGTGACCGTGAGCCCCTTGATCCCGCAGGTGCAGGTGTGCTGCCGCGACTCACGGCGGAGCCTGGTGAGGACGTCCCTGCACAGGGTGCGGCTGACTCGCCGGGGAGCCGCCATGCGGATGCCCAGGCTGCCGAGCAGTTCCTGCCGTTCCCTGGGCGGCAAGGAGTTGAAGGCGAGCTCCACCATGTCGGCCGTGAGGTCGTTCAGCGCGGCGGCGGCCGGATGTTCCAGGCCGTTGAGCGCGGCGGCCAGACCTTCCAGGTCCTCGGCCGAGGCGCTCGGCGGGGACAGCGGCGGCCCCGTGACGACGCGGTAGCGGTCTTGCATGGACGCGTACTCCGTTTCTGTGGCTGATCGGCTGTGGTGCGGGGATCGGCTCACTCGACGCCGAGGAGCCTTCAAGGGGGACGGAGGAGAAGAGGAGAGAGGGAAGACGAGCAGAGTGGGGTCCGGGAGCGGCGAATGGTCAGCGGCCGCGCGTGTGCTCGGTGACGAACGTGTAACCGTGGGGAAGTTCCCAGCCGTCCGCCTTGCCGAGTCTGCGGCAGTGCTCCCGAAAAGCCGCGCGCTGTACGTCACTGGGCGAGCACCCCGGCCGCAGACGGCGCAGATGGCCGGGGACGAACTGGATGGCGAGCAACCCTTCGCCTTCGGGTTCCGTGCCGCCCCAGGGGCGGATCACCCGCCGTCGTGCCGGGCGGTAGCCGATGAGCGGAATGATCGGCTCCCTGTCGCGCGCCGGGAAGTGCGGCTGCCCCCACGGATCCCGGCTGCCGAGGTCCGGTTCCAGAAGCCGTTCGCCGAGCAGTTCCGCGACCGCCGAGTCCAGGGCGACGGCCTGCGACCGCGTCGGCCGGCACCCGTAGACCGCACTCGGCAGGACCGAACGGTCCATCAACGCGTGACCGTCCAGGGTGAGCAGACCGCACCGGCGCACCGTGCGCATCACCAGCTGCCGGGGGCCGAGCCCGACCGCGCTGTCACGGTGACGGTCGCTGCCCGGCGCGTCCTCCCTCGTGAGCACACGAGGGTCGTAACGGTGCCCGGTCTCTCGGTCGCCTACCTGGATCCGCTCCGGGAGCCGGGTCGTGACCAGGCTGATCACCGTACCGCCGCGCAGCTGCCGCAGTTCAAGCAGAAGGCCGGGGAAGAAGTCTCGGGGCCAGGTGATGCCCACCAACCGGCCGGAGTCGTCGCCGAATTCGACGGTGACGTCCTGTGTCGCCTCCTTGCCGTCCAACACCTCTCCGGCGTGGTCGATGTCGAGGCGTACCGTGGGGTGCGCGCCCTGATGCCGGCGGAGATCCTGTACGACGTGGGGGTGCAAGGGGGACCAGCGGTCGATGAGGTGCGCCAGCCGCAGGGGTGTCCGCCAGACGATCTCCAGCTCGTCGTCGCGCAGAAGCTCGCCGGTGTCGAGGGAGGCGTCGTCGGCCAGGGGGAGGTCGACCGGGTCCGGTTCCGCTTCCGGCTCCGGCTCCGGCTCCGGCGGCGCGGGCAAGGTGGACTTCCAGCCGAGTCCGGCCGGGGTGAGGGGGTCTCCGGGTGCCTCCGCGTCACCGGGATGATGGGACCGCCACACGCCTCCGCCCTCGAACGCGTCGTCGAGGGAGATTCGCGAGCCGTTCTCGAAGAGGCCCTGTTCGCTGTCTCCTCGGACGACGTCGGCGAGCGCCAGGTTCGCCCGGCATACCGCGGCCGCATACCCCACGCCCCTCAGCGGTTCCGATGCTCCGGGGAACGCGCGCAGCCGCGGTCCCACCGCTGTGTAGACGGTGAGGGGTGCGGCGAGACCGAAGCGCCGCCTGGCTGGAGTGGCCGCGTGCTCCACCGTCGCCGCGAGGGATTTCAGGTCGTCGCCGCCCAGGGGCCCGGTGTCCCGCCGGCAGTCCGCCAGAGCCGTCCGGGTCATGGCGTAGTGACCCCAGAAGCGCAACACGGCACTGGAGCCGAGAACCCCCCGCACTGTGTCGAGGAGACCGACCAGGCCCGCGCGCAGGTCGTCTTCGTGCGTGCCACCTGCCAGCGCGGCGAGGGACACGGGGACGGAGGGACTGAGCAGCTGCTCCCGCGCCGTCGTCAGAAGATGCTCGATGTACGCCGTCGGTTCGTCGCGTCGGGCCGCGTCAGCGGACGGGTAACACACGTCGACGACGAGGTGCCCGTCCTCGTTGATCCAGCGGCGGCGCATGCGTAAGCGGTGAAGCTGGGCCGGCGACAGGCTCAGGGCCGGGCCGAAGGCGTGCAGGTCCGGAACCAGCAGCTCCGTCCGACGTGGTGCGGCGCCGCTTCCCGGCCTCCCCGGACCCTCGGCACCCGCGGGGGCCCCCGACAACCAGGCCGGCACGTCGCCGAGACGTCCTGCCTCCGGGTGGGCGCCCTCCCGGTAGACGATCTCGGCGTAGAGCGGATCCGACCCGGTGGCGACACACACCATGGCGCCGACCGGGAGCACCGGAGCACAGTCGCCGAACGTGACCACTGGAAAGTCGTCGAGACGCAGCGGGCTGCCGCCGTAGCCGTCACCGCCGAGGTCATACCCGAAGTACGCGGCGTTGAAGGCGACGGTGGTGTGCACCGGGGCCACGCGGGCCCCGACAACCGCTTCGAGGTAGCGCCGCAGCCGATCCCGTTCCTCATGGGGCACGGCGTCGTACCCCTTTGTCATGGCGGACGTCAGCAGGGGCCGTTCCCCGTACGGATCAGGTACCGCCGTTCCGCCGTCTTCACCAACCGTTGCCAACACATTCGGGTCCCCACCCATGACACCTCCGCCGCACACGGGTCGCCCCGGCCCGCCTGCGGTAACCCCGAGGGTATGCCCGCGCTTTGCGTTCCCGTGGAACTTTCGTCACTTTGCGATGACTGACAGCGGTGCGCGGCCGACCATTACGGCATCGACACTCCCCTGCGCTCACAGAGAATCTAGCGATAGTCCGTTTACCTCGTCAACATAGCCCCATCCTGCACTACCGCGCACACGGCAAAGTCCCACCCCGTACCTCGTGACAGCCGCAGGGCGCCTGCCGCCACCAACTGGACGGGAGGGAAGCCTGGCCCCGCTCCGACCGGGCGACGCCGAGGGACGGGCGCTTCCCCTGTGCGCCACCCCAGGCCCCGAAGCTGGACGTGGTGGCAACGACGAACGCGACGCAACCCTGGCCGACTTCCTCGACGTCTACGACCACCGTCGCCGCCACACCACCCTCGGAGGCCGGCCACCGACCAGCCGCACGGACAACCCCGTGGGTCGACACGTCCAGGACTCACACCGACGTGTCGCCGACTTCCCCGAAAGAGCATCAGATCGACGTCGAGACCCACACCCCCTCACGCCATGCGCCAAGGAGCCGCGGACACCAACTCGGCATCGGTGGGGGAACTCGTGGTGAGCGGGACCGCGCCCGCCCGACTCGAACAAACACCCGTGGCCGCGCAGCCACCTGATGTCAAAACAGCGAGCCATCTCGTGCCCCGGGGCTCACACAGCCCAGATCCTCATCCGCTGAACGACAATCCGAGCTGAAAGACTGACAAGTCGTTGACGGCGTCAACGGAGAGGTACCATCATCGCCAACGAGCAAAAGGTGTACTCTCCAGCGGGATACACCCATCTTGCACGGGGCGGGCGAAGCGGGGAGGGGCCGGTGGGCCTGGAAACGGTCGGCGGACGGTTCCGGATCACGGGGATCGTGGGGCGCGGGAACATGGGCGAGGTGCACCGCGCCGAGGACCTCCGGGCCGCCCCCGACTCCCCGCACCGGGAGGTGGCGGTCAAGACGGTGCTGCGCGGCCGGACCGGGATCGCGGTCGACGCCTCGGGGTCCGGCAAGGAGGTCGACCGCTTCCGCCGCGAAGTGCGGATCATGCGCATGCTCTCCCAGGGCCACCCGAACCTCACCCTGCTGGTCGACGGCGGCGTGGACGGGACGCCGGGCGGCAGCGGCCTGCCCTACCTGGCCATGGAACTGCTGGACGGTCATCCGCTCGCGGACCTCATCGACGAGGAGCCGCAGCTCCCGGTCTCCTGGGTCGCCGCCATCGGGACGCAGATCGCCTCCGGTCTCACCGCCGCGCACACCGCGGGGGTCGTCCACCGCGACCTGAAGCCGGCGAACGTGATGCTCACCCGCGACGGCACCGTCAAGATCCTCGACTTCGGCATGGGCACGATCGTCGACGATCCCGACCAGACGCGGCTGACCAGCACGGGCGTCAGCGTCGGCACGGCCCGTTATATGGCACCGGAGCAGTTCCGCGCCGAGCGGGTCTCCGCCGCGGCCGACCTCTACGCGCTCGGCTGCATCCTGTACGAGCTGCTGATCGGGCGGCCGCCGTTCTCCGCGCGGACCCCCTACGAACTGTCCGAACAGCACCAGCACGAGCGGCCGCCCCGGCTGACCCTGGTGCGTCCGGACCTGCCCGCCGGGCTGGTCCGGCTGGTGGAGCGCCTGCTGGAGAAGGACGCCGAACTGCGGCCCGAGCACGCCGCCCTGGTCCGTGAGGTGCTGGTCCCGCTCGCGCTCGCCCCGGACGACACGGCCGCCCTGCTGGCTCCGCACTGGCAGGTGATGGACCCGGTGGCGCGGCTGCGCGCCCTGCTCCCCGAGCCCGCCCCCGCCGCCCCGGCGCCCGCGCCGCGCAGGGAGCCGCGCCTGCCCGAGGCGATGGACGTCTTCGGCATCCACGCCGACCTGATCGGCGAGTACGCGAGCTTCACCAAGAGTGCCACGGTCATCCGGGACGCCCGGATCGACGGCTTCGTCGAGGAGGACCTGAAGGCCAAGTCGCAGTGGCCCGACCCGTGGCTCTCGCTCAACCCGTTCTTCGCGGACGGCGGCCAGGTCACCGACCTGGTGCGGGACGGTCTGCTGCACCCCAAGTGCGCGGAGATCTTCCAGGCCGGCAAGAAGGAGACCTCGCCGCGCCCGGACGGCCGCCCGCTGACCTTCCACCTCCACCAGCGGCAGGCGATCGAGGCCGCGCAGGCCGGTGACTCCTACGTGCTCACCACCGGCACCGGTTCGGGCAAGTCGCTGTCGTACATCGTCCCGATCGTGGACCGGGTACTGAAGGAGCGTCAGGCGGCCGGGCCGGACGCGGGGGGCCGGGTGCGCGCGATCGTCGTCTACCCGATGAACGCGCTGGCCAACTCGCAGCTCGGAGAGCTGGAGAAGTACCTGCGCCACGGTTTCGGCAAGGGCCGCGAGCCGGTCACCTTCGCCCGCTACACCGGCCAGGAGTCCACCGAGGAGCGCCGCGAGCTGCGCAGGAACCCTCCGGACATCTTGCTCACCAACTACGTGATGCTGGAGCTGATGCTGACCCGGCCGGACGACCGGACCAGCCTGATCCGCATGGCGGAGGGCCTGCAGTTCCTCGTCTTCGACGAGCTGCACACCTACCGCGGCCGGCAGGGCGCGGACGTGGCGTTCCTGATCCGCCGGGTCCGCGAGGCCTGCCGGGCCTCGGCGACCCTGCAGTGCATCGGCACCTCGGCGACCATGTCCACCGAGGGTTCCTGGGAGGACCAGCGGCGCGAGGTGGCCAGGGTCGCCGGCCGGCTGTTCGGCACGACGGTGCTCCCGAAGCGGGTCATCGGCGAGACCCTCGTCCGGGCCACCGAGGAGGCCCCGGCGTCCGTGCCCGCCGAGCGGCTGCGCATACCCGCCGCGCCCCGCTCGTACGAGGCGCTGACGAAGGATCCGCTGGCCCGCTGGGTGGAGTCCCGGTTCGGTCTGGAGCGCGAGGAGGGCACGGGACGACTGCGCCGACGTGCCCCGGGCACGCTCGAGGAGGCGGCGGCCGAGCTGGCCACGGAGTCCGGGGTGGCCGAGGAGAGCGTGCGCGAGGCGATCCGCACGACCCTGGAGGCGGGAGCGCAGGCCAAGCACCCGCTGACCGAGCGGCCGCTGTTCGCGTTCCGGCTGCACCAGTTCCTCTCCAAGGGCGACACCGTCTACACGACGCTCGAGGATCCGCTCACCCGGCCGCTGACCCGCACCTACCAGCTGGAGCAGCCGGACAGCGGCGGCAAGCCGCTGTTCCCGCTGGCGTTCTGCCGCGAGTGCGGCCAGGAGTACCTGACCGTCTGGCGCACCGAGGAGGGCGGCGCGTTCCGCTACGAGCCGCGCCGGGACACCTCCGCCTCCGGGGGCCGCGCGGGCGAGGGATACCTGTACCTGGGCATGCCCGGCCAGGACTACGAGTGGCCGGCCGATCCGCAGAAGGCCGTGGACGACCGGCGGCTGCCGGAGTCGTGGCTCGAGCCGGACGCGCAGGGCGTGATGGTCGTCAAGAAGTCCTACAGGCCCCGGGTGCCCAAGCGCGTCGTCGTGGACGCCCGCGGCGAGGAGTCGGGCGAGGGCCTGGTGGCGGCGTTCGTGCCCGCGCCGTTCCTGTTCTGCGTGCACTGCCAGGTCTCCTACGAGCAGACCCGCGGCCGGGACTTCGCCAAGCTGGCCACCCTGGACCAGGAGGGCCGCTCCTCGGCGACCTCGCTGATCTCCGCGTCGATCGTGAAGTCGCTGCGGGCGGTTCCCGAGGAGAGCCTGGGCAAGGAGGCGCGCAAGCTCCTCACCTTCGTCGACAACCGGCAGGACGCCTCGCTGCAGGCCGGCCACTTCAACGACTTCGCCCAGGTGACCCAGTTGCGCGGCGCCCTCTACCAGGCGGCGGTGCGCGCGGGCGAGGAGGGACTGCACCACGACGACCTCGCCGAGGCCGTCACCGAGGTCATGGGCCTCGGCCCCCGCGAGTACGCGGCGGGTGCGGACCTGCCGCCCTCCATGGAGCGCCGGGCGACGAAGGCCTTCCGGGACGTCGTCGGGTACCGCCTCTACCGCGACCTGGAGCGCGGCTGGCGCATCACCATGCCGAACCTGGAGCAGACGGGCCTGCTGCGGATCGACTACGAGGACCTGGACTGGGTCGCCGCCCGCCCCGAGCGCTGGCAGTCCGCGCACGCCGTGCTGCGCGACGCCGACCCGGCGCTGCGCGAGGAGGTCGCCCGCACGCTCCTCGACTACATGCGGCGCGAACTCGCCATCGACGTCCAGTACTTCCGCGACGACTTCGACACCCTCCAGCGGGCCAGCGAGGAGCGCCTCACCGGACCGTGGGTGCTGAGCGACAGCGACCGGCCGGCCGTCGGCACCGCCTACCCCTACGGCTCACGCCCCGGCATGGAGCGCTCGGCGCTGTTCCTGTCGGCGCGCGGCAAGTTCGGCAAGTACCTGCGGCGGAACATGCCCGAACTGCGCGAACTGCCCCTGGAGGACGTCCAGACCGTCATCGAGGACCTGCTGAAGGTGCTGAGGGACGCGGAACTGGTCCGCGAGGTGGAGGCGGCCCCCGAGCAGTCCGGTCCGGCCTACCGCCGCCGCGCGGCGCAGAAGCGCACCGGTTACCGGGTGTCGGCCGCCGCCCTGGTCTGGCGGGCCGGGGACGGCGAGCGGGGCGCGATCGACCCGCTGGCCCGCACCTACAGCAGCGGCGAGGGCCCGCGCGTGAACCCGTTCTTCCGCGACCTGTACCGCACCGCGGCCGCCGAGCTGGCCGGCCTGTACGCGCGGGAGCACACCGCGCAGGTCACCCCGGAGGACCGGCTGGAGCGCGAGCGGCGGTTCCGCGACGCCGAACTCCCGCTGCTGTACTGCTCGCCGACGATGGAGCTGGGCGTGGACATCTCCTCGCTCAACGCGGTGATGATGCGCAACGTGCCGCCGACGCCGGCGAACTACGCGCAGCGCTCGGGCCGGGCGGGACGTTCCGGCCAGCCCGCGCTGGTGACCACGTACTGCGCGACGGGCAACAGCCACGACCAGTACTACTTCCGCCGCTCCCAGGACATGGTGTCGGGCCAGGTGGCCCCGCCCCGGCTGGACCTCGCCAACGAGGACCTGGTCCGCTCCCACCTCCAGGGCATCTGGCTGGCGGAGACGGGCATGAAGCTCGGCACCGCGATACCGGACGTCGTCGACGTCGCCTACGACCCCGACGGCGGCGACCGTCCCGACCCGCACATGCCGCTGCCGCTCCTCCAGCACATCCGTGACCTGTCCCTGGACGAGGACGCCCGCCGGCGGGCGGTCACCGCCGCCCGCACCGTCCTCGCCCCGCTGATCGCGGACTTCGAGTCGACCACCTGGTGGTACGACGAGTGGATCGAGGACCGGATCGAACGGGCCCCTCAGGTGTTCGACGCCTCCTTCGACCGGTGGCGCGACCTGTTCCGGGCGGCCGTCATCGACCAGTACGAGCAGAACAAGCGGGTCGTCGACCACACCCTCTCCCCCGGCGAGCAGAGCAAGGCGCGCACCCGCCGCCGGGAGGCGGAGACGCAGACGAACCTGCTGCTGAACCGCTCCGTCGACAGCAAGTCGGTGATGAGCGACTTCAATCCGTACCGCTACCTGGCGTCCGAGGGGTTCCTGCCCGGCTACAGCTTCCCGCGGCTGCCGCTGGCGGCGTACATCCCGCGCTCCGGCAACCGCCGCAACGCCGACGGCGACTACCTCCAGCGTCCCCGGTTCCTCGCGATCCGCGAGTTCGGCCCGGGCGCGCTGATCTACCACGAGGGCGCCCGCTACCAGGTCACCCGGGTCCAGCTTCCGCCGGACGCCTCCGGCGACCTGGCGACGGCGGAGGCCAAGCGGTGCGACGGCTGCGGCTACCACCACGAGGTCAGGCCCGGCGCGGACAGGTGCACGATGTGCGGGGAGGACCTGGGGACCAAGCGCACCGGCCTGCTGCACCTGCACACCGTGTACACCACCGCGCGCGAGCGGATCTCCTCCGACGAGGAGGAGCGCCGCAGGGCCGGTTTCCGCCTGGAGACCTCCTACGCCTTCCAGGACCACGGCGTCCGCAAGGGACGCCTCACCTCGCACGTCGCCGACGCCGACGGCGCGCCGGTCCTCGACCTGGACTACGGCGACTCGGCGACGGTGCGCATCACCAACCTGGGCCGGGTCCGCGACAAGGAGGGCGAGCCGGACGGCTACTGGCTGGACCTGGGCGACGGCCGCTGGCTCAACGACCGGGCCGCCGCGGACGCCATCGAGGGCACCGGCATGCCGGTGGTCGACGAGGACGGCAACGAGAAGCGCCGCAAGAAGCGGGTCCTGCCGTACGTCGAGGACCGCCGCAACATCCTCGTGGTCACCCTCGACGAGCCGCAGCCCGAGCCGGTGGCGCTGTCGCTCCTGTACGCGCTGGAGCGGGGCATCGAGGCGGCGTTCGAGCTGGAGGACTCCGAGCTGACCGCGGAGCTGCTGCCGCCGGACGACGGCCCGCGCCGCCGCCTGCTGTTCACGGAGGCCGCGGAGGGCGGCGCCGGTGTGCTGCGCCGCATCCAGCACGACAGCGGCGCCCTCGCCGAGGCGGCCCGCACCGCCCTGGAGATCTGCCACTTCGACCCGGACACCGGCGAGGACGAGGGCGGCCCGGCGGACGGCGAGAAGTGCGCCCGCGGCTGCTACGCCTGCCTGCTGACCTACGCCAACCAGACGCACCACCGCCGGCTGAGCCGGCACGCCGCCCATCCGCTGCTGCTGCGGCTGGCCGGCGCCCGGACCGAGCGGGAGGACCGCGGCGAGTCCCGCAGCGAGCGGTTCCGCAGGCTCGCCCCGGCGGCGGGCGGCGCGGCGACCACGTCCGCGACCGCGCCCACGTCCGCGTCCACGAGCGCGTCCGCGAGCACCCCGCCGACCCCGGCGGAGGCGGACCTGGCCGCCCTGGCCGCGGCCGGCGATCTGCTCGGCTGGCTCAGGGCGAAGGGCCACCGGCTGCCGGACGAGGCCGGCGTCCTCGTCCCGGAGGCCGGAGCCCGCCCCGACCTGGTCTTCCGCCTGGACGGCGTCAGCCTCGCCGTCTTCGTCGACGCCCCCGGCCACCCGGCCGACTCGACCCGCGACACCGAGGCCGGCTACCGGCTGGAGGACGCCGGCTGGGACGTCCTGCGCTTCCCCACGGACGCGGACTGGGACGCCATCGTCGAACACAACGCCGCCTACTTCCACGCCCGTTGATCGCCTCACCGGCTTCCGACCGCTAGGAACCGAGACATCTCATGAGCCTCACGTACACAACCGGTTCGCTGGTCGCCGCCCGCGGCCGGGAATGGGTGGTGCTGCCCGAGAGCGCCGCCGACATGCTGGTGCTGCGCCCGCTGGGCGGCGGCGAGGACGACATCGCGGCCGTCTTCCCCGCCTTCGAGGAGGTGCGCCCCGCCGAGTTCGCGGCGCCGAGCCCGGCCGACCTCGGCGACCAGCGCGCCGCCGGCCTGCTGCGCACGGCGCTGCGCATCGGCTTCCGGTCCGGGGCGGGCCCGTTCCGCTCGCTGGCGTCGATCGCCGTGGAACCCCGCGCCTACCAGCTCGTGCCGCTGCTCATGGCGCTGCGGCAGCGCACCGTACGGCTGCTGATATCCGACGACGTCGGCATCGGCAAGACGGTCGAGGCGGGCCTGATAGCCAAGGAGCTGCTGGCGCAGGGCGAGGCGACCCGGCTGGCCGTGCTGTGTTCCCCTGCGCTGGCCGAGCAGTGGCAGGGCGAGCTGCGGGAGAAGTTCGGCATTGACGCCGAACTGGTCCTGGCGTCCACGGTGTCGCGGCTGGAGCGCGGCCTGGAGCTGGGCCAGTCCCTGTTCGACAAGCACCCGTTCACGATCATCTCCACCGACTTCATCAAGTCGACCCGGCACCGCGAGGACTTCCTGCGGCACTGCCCCGGCCTGGTGATCGTGGACGAGGCCCACACCTGCGTGGCCGCCGACGACCCCGCGCAGGGCGGCGGGTCGTCCGCGACCAGCCAGCTCCGCTACGAGCTGCTGCGCAAGGTCGCCGCCGACGCCGACCGGCACCTGCTGCTGCTGACCGCGACCCCGCACTCCGGCAAGGAGTCCGCGTTCCGCAACCTGCTCGGTCTGGTGCGGCCCGAACTGGCCACGGTGGACCTGGAGTCGGCGGCGGGCCGGGCGAAGCTGGCCGAGCACTTCGTGGCCCGCAAGCGCGCGGACGTGCGCGACTACCTCACCAAGGAGGACGGTCTCGCCGACGACTCCCTGGCCGAGCGGACCGCGTTCCCGTCCGACCGCTGGACCAAGGACGAGCCGTACAAGCTGACCCCCGCCTACCGGGCACTGCTCGACGACGCCATCGCCTACGCCCGCGACCGGGTCGAGCGGGCCGGCGAGCAGGGCAGGCGGGAGGCCCGGATCGCCTGGTGGTCGGTGATCGCCCTGCTCCGCTCGATGGTGTCCTCCCCGGCCGCCGCCGCGCAGACCCTGAAGACCCGCTCGGAGTCCGCCGCCGCCCGCACCGCGCACGAGGCGGACCTGCTGGGCGCCCCGGTGGCCGCCGACTCCGCCGACAACGACCGGCTGGAGGGCATGGACGTCGCCCCGGGCGCCGCCGAGACCGAGGAAGCGGGCGCCCGGCTCCTCGAACTCGCCCAGCGGGCCGATCAGTTGGTCGGTCCGGCCGGGGACGCGAAGCTGAAGGCGCTCACCGGGCACCTGAAGAAGCTGCTCGCCGAGGGCTACCACCCGATCGTCTTCTGCCGCTACATCCCCACCGCCGACTACCTCGCCGAGCAGCTCGACGGCAAGCTGGGCAGGAAGACGAAGATCGCCGCCGTGACCGGCACGCTCTCCCCGCAGCAGCGGCTGGAGCGCATCGAGCAGCTCGCCGCCGAGGCGGCCGAGGAGGGCGGCGACCCGGCCGTGCGCCGGGTGCTGATCGCCACCGACTGCCTCTCCGAGGGCGTCAACCTCCAGCACCACTTCGACGCCGTCGTCCACTACGACCTCGCCTGGAACCCGACCCGCCACGACCAGCGCGAGGGCCGCGTCGACCGCTACGGCCAAAAGCGCGACCAGGTCCGGGTCATCACCATGTACGGCGAGGACAACGGTATCGACGGCAAGGTCCTGGAGGTGCTGTTCAAGAAGCACCGGCAGATCAAGAAGGACCTGGGCATCTCCGTCTCCGTCCCCGACGAGACGGCCTCCGGCGTCACCGACGCCGTGGTGGAGTGGCTGCTGCTGCACGGACGGCAGGGAAGCCAGGAGAGCCTGTTCGAGATGGACGGCCACCAGGAGTCCTTCGACCGCATCGAGCGCGAGTGGACCTCGGCCGCGGACCGGGAGAAGACCTCCCGGTCCAAGTACGCCCAGCGTGCCATCCACCCGGAGGAGGTGGCCCGCGAGGTCGCCGCCGTACGGGCCGCGCTCGGCGGCGCGGAGGAGGTCCGCGGCTTCGCCCTGGAGGCGCTGCGCGACCTGGACGCCCTGGTCCGCACCGCGCCGTCCTCCGGGCGCGACGGCTCGGGCGACTTCACCGCCCAGGTCGGCGGCACCCCGGCCGGCCTGCGCGACGCCCTCGCCGCCACCCTCGGCAACCGGCTGGTGGAGGAGGACCGCGAGATCCCGTTCCGCACCACCCCGGCGATCGGCCGCGGCGAGGCCGCCCTGGTCCGCACCGACCCGGCGATCGGCGCCCTCGCCTCCTACGTCCTGGACTCCGCGCTGGACGTCAACGCGCTCGGCCCCCGCCCGGCCCGCCGCTGCGGTGTGGTCACCACGGACGCGGTCTCCATCCGTACCACGCTCCTGCTGGTCCGCTACCGCTTCCACCTCACCCTGCCGTCCCGCACCGGCGAGCGGCAGCTCGTCGCCGAGGACGCCCGCCTGCTCGCCTACCAGGGCGTGCCGGCCCGCGCCCGGTGGCTGGACGACGACGCGGCCACCGCCCTCCTCGCGGCCCGCGCCACCGCCAACACCCACGAGCTGGCCGCCCGCAACGCCATCTCCCGCGACCTGGACGGCCTGCCGGACCTGGCCGCGCACCTCACCGAGTACGGCACCCGCCTGGCCGCCGAACTCGACGCCTCGCACCGCAGGGTGCGCAGGGCCAACGAGGAGATCGTCCGCGGCCTGAAGGTCGTCCCGCAGGAGCCCGCCGACGTCCTCGGCGTGTACGTCTACCTGCCGCAGCAGCCCGTTTCCCTCTCCTCCGGAGCCGAAGCCTGATGTCCGCCGCCACCCGCACCGCCCTGGCCTTCACCGCCGTCACCACGGTCGGCGGGCTGCTCCCCGCCGACATGCTGCTGCGCATAGCCGAGGCACGGAACCTGCCCGGCACCAGGTCGGCCGACTACGGCCTGCCCGCCTCGGTGCCCGTGCGCGACGAGGCCGAGCGTGCCTGGGAGTACCTCAAGCCGCTCTGGCGCGACCTGCGCGCCGCCCTGCCCTCCGACCCGGCCACCGGCGCCCCCGCCGCCGACCCCACCGGCCGGGCCGGCGCCGACTGGCTCGCCCAGCTCTTCCGCAAGCTGGACTTCGGCGCGCTGACCGAGGTCGGCGCGGCGGGCATACCCGCCGACTCCGACCCGGAGAAGCGCTTCCCCGTCTCCCACCGCCACGGCCCGGCCCTGGTCCATCTCATACCCTGGAACCAGGAGCTGGACAAGCGCCCGGCCCCCGGCCAGGTCCCCGCGCAGTCCATGCTCCAGGACTGCCTCAACCGCACCGAGGCCCACCTCTGGGCGGTCCTCACCAACGGCCGCCACCTGCGCCTGCTGCGCGACTCGTCGTCCTTCGCGACCGCCGCCTACGTCGACTTCGACCTCGAAGCCGTCTTCGACGGCGAGCTGTTCAGCGAGTTCGTGCTGCTGTACTGCGTGCTGCACGCCTCCCGGTTCGAGGTGCCGGAGGGGACGGCGGCCTCGGGGTGCTGGCTGGAGAAGTGGCGTGCGGAGGCCGTCACTTCGGGGGCGCGGGCCCTGGACCAGCTCCGGCTGGGAGTGCAGAACGCGCTGACCGTGCTCGGGACCGGGTTCCTGCGGCACCCGGAGAACGTCCGGCTGCGGGAGGACGTCGACCCCAAGGCGCTCCGGGACGCCCTGCTGCGGCTCGTCTACCGGCTGCTGTTCGTCTTCGTCGCCGAGGACCGGGACGCCCTGCTCGACCCGAACGCCGGTGAGCGGCAGCGGAAGGCGTACGAGCGGTACTTCTCCTCGGCCCGGCTGCGCGAGCGCGCCCGACGTCGGCAGGGCACGGCCCACGGTGACCAGTACGAGGCGCTGCGCATGGTCCTCGACGCCCTCGGCACGGAGGGCGGCCGTCCCGAGCTGGGCCTGCCCGGTCTGGGCGGCCTGTTCTCCCCCACGGAGGCCGACGCGCCGCTGGACGGCCTGAAGCTGTCCAACGAGTCCCTGCTCGCCGCCGTCCGTCACCTCGCCCAGGTCCGCGACCCGGGCGCCCGCCGCTGGCGTCCCGTCGACTACCGCCACCTGGACGCCGAGGAGCTGGGCTCGGTCTACGAGTCGCTGCTTGAGCTGGAGCCCAAGCACTCCGCGACGGACCGCTCCTTCGAGCTGATCGAGGTCGCGGGCAACAGTCGCAAGACGACGGGCAGTTACTACACCCCGTCCTCGCTCATCGAGTGCCTGCTCGACACGACGCTGGACCCGGTGATCGACGACGCGGTCAAGCGGGGGGAGCAGCGCGGCACGGCGGCGGGCCACCCCGACCCGACCGACGACATCCTGGCGGAACTGCTCTCGCTGACCGTCTGCGACCCGGCGTGCGGCTCCGGCCATTTCCTCGTCGCCTCCGCCCGTCGCATCGCCAAGCGCGTGGCGTCGGTGCGCGAACGCAACCCGGAGCCGACGGTCGACGCCGTGCGCCACGCCCTGCACGAGGTCGTCGCGCGCTGCATATACGGCGTGGACCTCAACCCGATGGCCGTGGAACTGGCGAAGGTCTCGCTGTGGCTGGAGGCGCTGGAGCCGGGCAAGCCGCTCGGCTTCCTCGACGCCCACGTCAAGCGCGGCAACGGACTGATCGGCGCGACGCCGAAGCTCCTGGCGGACGGTGTCCCGGACGACGCCTTCAAGCCGATCGAGGGCGACGACAGGAAGTACGCGGCCGGCCTGGTCAAGCGGAACAAGGCCCAGCGGGCCGGCCAGGACGAGCTGCTGTTCGACACGGACACGCTGCCGGGCAACGAGCGGTACGCCGGCGAGTTGGCCCGGATCACCGCGGCGCCGGCCGACTCCCTGGAACAGGTGCGGGCGCAGGAGTCCGCGTATCGGGCCTACGTCGAGTCTGCGACGTACGTTCAGGACCTGCACGCGGCCGATGCGTGGTGCGCCGCGTTCGTCTGGCCGAAGCGGGAGGGGGCGCCGGAAGCGCCGACCGACCAGGCGTTCCGCGCGCTGCGCAGCCGGAACCAGTCGGCGGTGCCGGATGCCACGCACGCCGAGATCCTGCGGCTGCGGGACCAGTACCGGTTCTTCCACTGGCACCTGGAGTTCCCGGAGGTGTTCGCCGTCCCGGAGTCGGGTGCCGGTGTGCAGCCGGGGACGGGGTGGGCCGGCGGGTTCGACGCGGTGGTGGGGAATCCGCCGTGGGACAGCGTCAACTTCCCCGAAACGGAGTTCTTCGCGGTACTCGCACCAGATATTGCAGAAGTCAACAATACGGCAGCCAGAAAGAAAAAGATTCAGGCGCTCCGTGACAGCCCGGACACGATTCGACTCTACAACGCATACACGGACGCAAAACGTCGAGTATACGGCGAGAGTCACTTCTTGCGCGTTTCCAACCGACACCCACTGACCGGCCAGGGAAATCTGAACGTCTACTCCTTGTTCGCCGAAAACGACCGAACATTGACCTCCCCTCGCGGTCGCACAGGGGTAATCGTTCCAACCGGAATTGCGACGGACGCTAGAACTCAATATTTTTTCAAGGACCTTGTCGCGTCAAAGTCGCTGGCAGTGCTCTTTGATTTCGAGAATCGCAATAGCCTGTTCCCGGCTATCGATTCTCGCATGAAATTCTGCATCCTTTCAATGACCGGATGCAACATTGACCAGCCCGCCGCTCATTTCGGTTTCTTTCTTCACGATCCAGCCGAGCTGGCCGACCCCGGAAGGATCTTCTCGCTAGCAGCCAATGAGATCAACCTTCTTAATCCAAACACCGGAACATGCCCCGTTTTCCGCTCCCGACGCGATGCCGAAATAACTCTCGGCATCTATGAGCGAGTGCCCGTCCTACTAGACGAGTCGAGGGGGCCAGCCGGTAACCCGTGGGGGATCTCATTCTTGCGCATGTTCGACATGTCGCATGAATCCCACCTCTTTCGGCCCGACATCCAGAATGGCGAGAGCTTCGATAGCCTACTCAGAGATGGCTGGCGCCTCGATGGCAACGCCCTGATTCGCGGAGACGAGCGCCTTCTCCCGCTATACGAAGCGAAGATGGCGGAGTTTTACAACCACCGCGTAGCCGATGTGATCAAGAGCGAGACGGCAACTAAACGGCAAAACCAACCGAGTTATCTGACAGAGCGAGACCTCAATAATCCGGACCGCCTACCTCTGCCATTGAACTGGGTTCCCGAAAGCGACGTGACCATTACTGGCCGCCTATATAAAGGCGTGGCCAGGAGACTGTCGGATCAAGGTTGGGACAGGAAGTGGCTCCTTGGTTGGCGCGACATCACTTCGGCCACCAACGAGAGAACAGCAATCGTTGGCCCTATTCCATACGCTGGCGTCGGCAATAGCCTACCCGTGTCGATCTTGGGGAACAGCCAAGCCAAATACGCACCAGCACTTTGCGCGGCGGCATCGGCGATGGTGTTCGACTTCATCGCACGTTTCAAGGTGGGCGGAACTCACCTTAACTTCTTCATAACATACCAGCTCCCCGTGCCGAGCCCGAAGCAGATGGAACCTCATCTCAGCTTCGTTACGCGCCGAGTCCTCGAACTCACCTACACTGCTCGCGACATGAGTCCCTTCGCCCGCGACCTTGGTGACACAGACGCTCCCTTCCACTGGGACGAGAATCGCCGATCTGCGATCCGCGCTGAACTCGACGCTTTCTTCTTCCATCTCTACGGGATCAATCGCGATGATGTGTCATACATCCTCGACACCTTCCCGATCGTCCAGCGAAAGGACGAGGAAAAGTACGGCGAGTACCGCACCAAGAACCTGATCCTCGCCGAGTACGACCGCATGGCCGCCGCCGGCCTGACCCTGGAGACACCGCTCACCGAGGGGGAGACCGGCACCTACCGCTCCACCCTCATCCCGCCCCCCGGTCAGGGTCCCCGACACGACTGACCTGCCCCCTGGGGTGGCCCCATCCGGTGGCCACCCCAGGGCATGCCCTACCGCTCCACCAAGGAACCAACGCACGTGGTACGTAAAAGCCAGACCAGCAACCCTCGCTCGACTGTCGTCCTGACCTCGGGTACTGACTGGCATGGCCGCGTCGCCAGTCAGCGGCGTTCGAGTGGCGGTGACTTCCCTCTGCCAAAGGGGCAGGCAGGGAAGCTTCAGGCTCTGCAACGCGCGATCAAAGCGCTACAGATGGCCAGCGCCACCAAGCACCGGACCGAAGCCCGTTACCTCTTGAGCCGCGCTCGGGCGCTCATGGAAGCCCTTCCGGCTTCACAAACCGTGCAGGAGCACAAACAGCTCGCCGAGCTGCGGAAGAAGTTCGGAACAGGCAGCACGGCAGTACCCAAGAGCGACAAGAAGCCCAAGCCGAACCCAGTCCTGAAGTCCAAGGTCGCTCCGAAGCCCAAGCCGCAACCCGTTTCTAAGCCTGACTCAGCCCCGAAGCCCAAGCCGAAGTCCCGCCGCCGAAGGGCGAAGCGCAACCCCTTCGACAGCTTCAGCAAGCGTTACATAGACCGCGTGGCCTTGGGCTACGCCCCCGCGAGCGAGACCAAGGACTCCCGAACGCGATAAGGGCGTGCCGCCCGCCACCCGGCGGACGGCACGCCCCCAAGTCACTCACCGCTCCGACGCGAACCGCACGAACTGTCCCCAGCGCTCACGGCTCACCGCGAAGGCCGGGCGGGTCACGTCCTTGGAGTCCCTTACGTGGACGGCCTGTTCGGCGATCGCGACCTCCACGCAACTGTCGCCCTCGCTGCCGCTGTAGCTGGACTTGAACCAGGCGAGTTCCGTCGTACCGCTGCTCATAGCTCTCCTCGCAGTCGCTCCAGCAAGGCCCGGGATTCGGTGGGGCTCAGGGCCTGCGAGCGCAGTGTTTCATAGCGCTGGCAGAGCACACTCACCTCTTTCGGGTCGGAGATCAACCGCCCGTTCTTCTGGCCCTCGGAGTAGCCGAGTCGTCGCCCCTCCGGTGTCTCCAGGACCTGCACGGGACCGTCGAGACAGGCATGCAGCCCGGTCTCCAGCGGAACCACCTGAAGCGTCACGTTGCGCGGGGTACTGCGCTCCAGCACGTGGTCCACCAGCTCACGCATCACCCCCGCATCCCCGAACCGCCGCCGGAACACGTGCTCCTCGACGATGAAACTGAACGGCACCCGCGGCCGCTCCCGCATCATCGCTTGCCGTTCCATTCGCGCCCTGAGCTGTTCCTCCAGCTCCCCATCGGTCCGCAGCGGAATGGTGCCCTCGAACACCGCCCGCGCATACGCCTCCGACTGCAACAACCCCGGCACCAACCGGCACTCGTACGTGCACAGACTCACCGCCTCCCGCTCCAGGCGAGCCCACCGCCGGAACCAGGCCGCCAACCCCACCTCGCCCCGCGTGAGATGACGGGCCGCCTTCCGCAGCGCACCGGTGTTGCCGGTGGCCTCCTCCGCGCGTTCCACGAACGCCTGGTCCGGCATGCGGCGGCCCAACTCCACCGATTCCACCGTGTGTTTGGAGTACTGCACCCGGGCGGCGAGCTCGGCGCGGCTGAGTCCGGCGTGTTCGCGTAAGGCCTGGACGACCGCGCCGAACGTCCGCAGGCTGTCCGACGGATGGGGCTCCCGCTCCCACTCCCCCGCCGGAACCACCCGTGCGCCGACGTCACCGGTCGCCTCCCCCTGGACTCCTACGTTCTCCATCCGCCGCCCCTTTCTTGCGTACCGCACCACGACGGCTCCGTACACCGCCTCGTGCTCGCCGCCCAGCGTGGCGGAGAACGGAACGTACCGTCCACTCTTCGTGTCCGTACGCTGACTCAGCGTACGGGGCGCGGTACTCGTCCCCGCCCTCCTCCGGCCGCCACTCTGGCGCCATGGAGAGCGGGGAAGGCCCCGTCCGGTCCCACCCGCGGCCGCCGCCTCTCCCCGGACTCCCGCCCGGCACGGGCGGCGGCGGCCGGTCACGGCCGTGAACCAGATGAGCAGGAAGAAGGTGCAGTGATGCAGGACGGAACCCACCTGTACGCGCTCGACATCAGCGGGGCCTCGTTCGTGAAGGCGTGCGGCGGCCCCTGCACCGAGGGGTGCGTGACGCTGGCCCGGATCGGCGAGGACGCCTGGGCCCTGGGCGACAGCAAGCGGCCGGACGCACAGCCGCTGCGGTTCACCACCGAGGAGCTGGACGCGGCCGGAATCGACCCGGCGCGTTTCGGCCTCGACGCCTGACCCTCTCCCCTCCCTCCCGTCGGCCGGGCCGGGACCGCCCCGCGCCCGGCCGACGCCTCTCGAAACGGGAACGGCTCGTGCACCACCACGCCTATCTGTGGACAGGCCCGAAGCAACGCTTCGACGACGAGGCCCTGCGGCGGCCCCCGCACCCCAATCCGCCCCCGGCCGGAAGCAGACCGGAACTGATCCAGCGCTACCGCGAGGTGGCCGCCGAGTTCACCACGTCGGACCTCCCGCCCCTGGAGACGGCGTACTGGCTCGTCAAGCCCCGCTCACTGGTCCGGGGCAGCTGGGACGAGGCGAAGGAGGCCGCGGCCTGGCTCGGTGAGCGGCTGGCCGAGTACGCGCCCCGGTTCGCGTCGGAGGTCGACCGGGACACCGCCCGCCTGGCCCGCCTGGTGGACGCCGCCGCCGAGCGGCTGCACGCGGGCGCCGACGTGTCGTACGGCCACTACCTCGAACGCCCCTCGTACCTCTCCCTGGCCGTGGTGACATGCTCCCCGAACCGCGCGAAGCCCGAACTGGCCTGCCCGTGCGCGTAGAGCACCCGGCGCGCACCGGCTCCTGCCCGCCTCCGTACGCACACCCCGCGTACGGGGCTGCGCTCTCGCCCACACCCGCGCCCGGCCGCCACTCTGGCGTCATGAACCACGCGACACCCCAAGTCGGCGCCCCGGTCGGCACCTTCACGCAACTGCTGTCGTCCACGCGGCGCGGCGCCCGTCTCGCCCGGCTGCTCGCCGTGACCGAACTGCGGTCCTGGGGCGCCCCACAGGACCTGACGGAGCGTGCCGAACTCGTCGTCGCGGAGCTGGCCGCCAACGCCGTCCTCCACGGCCACGTGCCCGGCCGCTGCTTCCGGCTGTCCCTCCTCCTCGACCCGGCCGCCGGCCGCCTCCGCGTCGAGGTCAGCGACGCCCGCGGGGACCTCCACCCGTGGCCCGCCCCGGCGGACACCGAACCCGGCGCGCTCCGGACCGGCGGCCGCGGCCTGACCCTCGTCACCGCCCTCGCCGACCACTGGGACTGCGTTCCCTACCCACCCAGCGGCAAGACCGTCCGCGCGGACCTGCACGACACCAGTCCCTGACCGCTTCGACGGCCCACAGCGCCGACTCTCCCCCGGCCGCGGCACAGTAGGGCGTCGACCACACCAAGCCGCCCGCCCCTCGGGGTCAGTACAGGTTGTCGAAGTCGCTGAACGGTTGTCTGGGCCTTCCGCTGACCTCACGGAACTCGTCCGGGTCGTAGTGGAGCCGGAAGGTGTGGGTGTGACCATCGTCGACCCAGTAGAGAGTGATGGCGGAGAGCAGGTCACGCGCAGTCCAACGGGTGCGGGAACGGATCCCCTCTTCCTGGTCGAGAATCCAGTCCTCGACGTGCTCCGGGAGGCTGAAGGTCAGCCTGTAGGCGCGTCCTTCGCGGGGTTCGAGGGACCAGAGGGGATGCCCTGCTTTCCGGTCGCTCCTACGCACGCGCACCGCGTGAGTGGGACGTTCCCGCGCGTATCTGAAGAAGTGCTGGAGATCGTCGGAGACGAGCCCGAGGACGAAGGGAGCCGCCGGGAAGGCGAGGACGAGCCCGAGCGACAGACACCGCAGGTCAGCCACCAGCGTGTCCAGCGGACGAGTCACCGAGGGGGAGCTGGGCACAGGGTCCTCGTGCATGCCCAGCAGGTGGCGGCGTACGTAGTTGCGGATCTCGTACACGGTGGGCCGCTGACTCGGAGGCATCTGCCTGGTCGCGTCGTAGACCGACTTGGCGGCGGCCTTCACCAGCCCGCACAGGGGCTTGAAGTCAGGCAGAGACAGATCGATGAGCGAGATCTGATGCGCCAGCGCGTACTCCTGCGCGTCCCGCGTGAACCCTGACGTCGAGAAGATCGCGTAACTGTAGTGGTAGCGCGTCCTCGGGCGCCGAGGGCCCGCACCATCGCTCAGTGTGGTGACGACGCCTTCGTTCAGATCGTGCACGACACCGTGGCCGTTGCGCAGGACAGCCAGTCCGACCCGGTAGCTGGTGAACTTGGCCTCGGCGAACAGCCGGACCGGGAGCGAGAAGGGAGGGACGTACGGGAACTCTCCCAGAGTGTCCGCTTGGTGCCACGCCCCCCGCCCCCGGACCACCAGCCCGTGCTTGCGCTTCTCCAACACCTTCCACGGGGGCCTGGCCGTGTCGTCAGCCTCCGTCAGCAGACGGTATCCACTGGACCTCAGCAGCCAGGCGAGCACCTCTTCGAGCAGATACCCCTGCAGCATTTTCAACCCCACCATGGGGTGACCTTAAGCGCCACGCTCCTGACCGTGCATCAGAAACTGAGAAGGCGCTCACCAGCGCACGACCGGGGCACGACGCGGCGCCCGTCGGGCAGGCCTTCCCTTCCCAGGCCTACGCGATCGCGCCGAGGCCGCGCCCTCACCCTTCTCCCCGCGGCGCTACGCCTGAGCGGACAGCGCCGGGAACACCACCACCGAGCCGTCCCGGTCACGGGCGATCTCGATCGCCACGTCCGTCGGGCGGCCGTTGAGTGCGACGCCGTCGCCCAGGCGGCGGATCTGGTACGCCGCGCGCAGGAGCCGGTCGACCTCACCGGTCGTGAAGACGGGGCGCTTGCCGCTCGGGCGCGCCAGCTCCAGCGTCGACAGGCGCACCAGCACACCGGCGATGCCCGACTCCAGCTCGTTGAGACGCCGCTCGTCGCCCTTGAGGGCACGGGCGAAGTTCTCGAACAGATTGTCCGGCTCGCTCTGGGCTCGCTCGACTGCCTGGAGGACGTTGACGCGCCGTTTCAACGCCATGGCCAGCTCCGCCAGTTCGACATGGGTGCGGAACGTACCGCCCTGCTCGTCCACGCCAGGGAAGGACTCGGTCAGCGTGCCGATCTCGACGGGCTCGCCGGCGGGCAGCTTGTCGAGCGCGCTCCGCCAACGGGCCAGACGGATGTCGGCCTTGCTCAGTGCCGTGTCGATGGTGTGCACTGCCGAATCGAGTCCCAGCGAGACACCGAGCTTGCCCTGGTCGAGCAGGATGGCCGTGGCCTTGTCGATGGCGGGACGGCAGCCGTTGAGTGCGCTGTGCTCGTCGTCGAGCTTGTCGGCCTGAAGCTGCTCCAGCAGGTCCGTGATGTGCGCGATGGCCTGCTGCCGCTTGCGGTCGGCGTGCGCGCTGACCCCGACGGCCACCGCCATGAGCACGAGCGGAGCAGCCACGGTGAGCACCGTGCCACCCGCGGCCGCGGCACCGGCGGTCGCACCCGCGCCACCGACCGTGCCCGCCGCCGCCGCTCCGCTGACCGGCACAATCGTCGCTTTGGCGGCGATCTGACCCGTCGTCGTATGCACGAGGTCACCGTAGAACTCGCCCGTCGACCCCTTCGGCACCATCCAGCGGACCAGCCCCTGCCCGAACTCGGCGGCGACCTTCGCCGGGACCACCACACGGCACAGCATCTCGCCGGAGGCCGTCGCCTTGGCGGCCGTGGCGGAAGCTTTCGCCGACTCGGTGATGAGCTGCGACAGGTGCTGCGCCAGGGGGCTGGCGGCATCGAGCGGGATACCACGGCCGCGGTCGAGCTTGTCGGGCAGCGGATGCGCCTCGAGCGTGGCGATCGGCTGGTCGGCCAACGCGGCCAGCACTCCCCTGAGTTCATTCAGCCGCTCAGCCGTCATCGGCCCGTCCCCGAACACCGCCGGTACCTGGACATCACGTGTGGCCAACGTCCAGACCGGAACGTTCGTCGCCTTGCGATAGTCGATCATCGTCCCCCCAACTCATCCCCACGTCAGTCCAGGGCTGACGTCCCAGCAGAACGGTATAGCCGAATCACGGCACCGTGTGTCACTCGATCCACGTCGGCCACCTCCCGGCACAGCGGGTCGGTGCAGGCGACGCGAGCACAGCGACCGGTGCCCACTCAGTGGCTGGAACCGTGAAAGTCGAACAACTCTCAGCATACGCTCTGTTGACGGTGCCAACGCACTCTTCTACGGTTCTAGCGTTGCTTGACCATGCGGGGGGCCAGTCACGGGAAACGGCCTTCTCGTCCGGATCGCGGACGAGCCGCACGGCGTGTCACTGGTTGGGGGATGGTTCGATGCGAAACCGGGTACGTCTCAGCGGCGGCTCGAGCTGGCAGACGGACTTCCGTCGCAGGACCACGGGTCGCCCCGTGCGCACCGCCATGGACGTCGCTCGTCTCCACCGGAACCTCAACCACATCCTCTTGGACCTTCAGCGTGCCGTGGAGAGATACGCGGTGGCCGAGGCGACCGGCCTGTACTCGCTGGCCTGGTCCCAGGTGGCCGAGGCGCCGCCCAGCGAGACCAGGAATCAGCGGGAGGAACTTCAGGCGTTCAAGAAAGTACTCAACTCCGCGTCCTGGCTGGAGGAGGGGCGTCGGCGTGCGGCGACGGCGGATGTCCGGCAGGAGTCCCCGACCCGGCAGCGCTCCACGATGCGTCCGGGTACCCGCCCGGCCGAGAAACGCGCGAGCGGTCACGTGCCGCGCCGCGAGGCGAAGCCCGTCAAGGACACCGGGGCGAACCGTCCGCCCTCGCACATGGCCGGTTCCGGTTCTCGGACACCGGCTCGTCGTGACGAGCCGCCCCTGCTGGGGACCGGTCAGCTGTCGGAGATCGCCACCGAGCTCCGCCCGCTGCTGGAGCAGACCGCCCGTATGGGCGCGACCACCACCTGGTCCCGTATCGGCATGCGCCTCCCCGCACTGCCGCGGCTCCACCGTGACGACCAGAGCGTCATCCTGTGGCTGGTGGACGAGGAGCGCCAAAAGGGAGAGCCTCTTCTCTGCGCTCTCGTCACGGTCGGCGACCGGCAGATGCACCCCCGTTTCCCGGTCATCGCGGAACAGCTCGGCCTGGCGTGCTCGGACACCACCGCCCAGCAACAGATGGCATGGAGTTACGAGGTGCTGAAAGCCCACCAGTACTGGCGGCATCGGCGCCCGGGGCTCGGCTGAGAGATCCGGTTGCTCGTGGGGCACCCGACCGTGTGCGAGGAAACGGCCGGATCGACGCGCGGCGAGGTACCGAAAACCCGACCGGCGCACCGTCGTCGCGGAGCCGGCCGCCAACGCCGCCCTGCAAGGCCGCTGCTTCTGGCTCACACGTGTCAGTCCAACAGCCGCTCGGCGCGCTCCGGGACGTCGCGGATGTGCCGGCCGCCGGCGACCGCACCTGCTCCACGTCGGCGAAGGTGAGGCCGGTCGCGTAGGCCACGTTGTCGACGGTCCTGGGGCGGCCCTCGTCCAAGAGCTTGCGCTCGGCCTTGGCGAGTCGAGGACTCTGCCGACTGCCTCGAAGAACTCCTTGCGGATCAACACGGAGCAGGGACCGGGTGGTCGGCTCGGCCCGACGATCCCGTCACCGAGTGCGGTGTCCAGCCGTTTACTCGTTCGAGCGAGGTCGATTGACGGCGTCAACAAGTAAGGTGAGCGCGTTCACGCTGGCGCGCTCCTCCCGGAAGGTCGTCCATGCCACAGCTCGACCGGCTCCCCGGCACCCCCGAGTTCCGCATCAAGCTGCCCAAGGACGGTGGCGAGGCCCGCGGGCACCTGCTCACCGAGTTCGGCGGCAACGGCACGCACAGGTTCCTGTTGCTGGAGGGCTCGTCAGTGGTCGCCGAGGCGTGGCCGGGGCTCGGCGACCACGCGCGCCGGAGGCGCGCCGAACTGCGCGCGGACGGCGGCTTCGCCGACGCACCCGCCGGCCCTGCCCGGCCCGAGGCACAGCCGTACTGGGTGACGACCCGGGACATCGCGTGCAACTCCTCCTCGGCCGCCGCCGCGCTGGTGTACGGCTATGACGCCTCCGGCCCGGAGTCCTGGCGCACCGCCGAGGGCCATCCGCTCGCCGACTACCTGTCCACGAGCTGGCGCCCCCCGCGCAAAGCATGGCTGGTGCGTGGCTCCAACGTCTCCGGGCACAACCTGGTGCGGCAGTTGTGGCTGGAGGAGAGGTTCGTCTCGCTCGCGGGCGCGCATCTGCCGCCGCTGGAGGAGACCGAGCCCACCAAGAGCGCGCTGCGCCGCTTCGTCGAGGAGGGGTACGAGAGGGCGGCCTCGTACAACCAGAAGCAGGGCCTCGTCGACGAGTTGCACGCCTTCCTGACCCAGATGCGCGTCGGGGACACGGTGGCCACCTTCGACGACGACCGGCTGTACCTCGGACGGATCACCGGGGACGCCGTGCAGAACGCGTCGCCGGGCGGGCTGTCCAATCTGCGCCGGGCCGTCACCTGGCGGGCGGACAGCCACCCGTACGAGGAGCTGCCGGGGGAAGTGCAGCAGAAACTGTCCGTGCAGCACGATGTCGTGGACCTGACCGGTGTGCTCGACGCGCTGGACGGACTTCTCGGGCAGGTGGAGGGAACGGCCCCGGAGGAGGCCGGGGACACCGCCGAGCGGTCGGCGCAGCGCGAGCTGACGCTGCCGGACGTCAGCTCCGAACTCGCCGCCGACCTCCTGGCCCATGACCTCGCCTGGTTGCAGGAGATACGCGAACTCCTCATTGACGAGAGGCAGTTGGTGCTCTACGGCCCGCCGGGCACCGGCAAGACGTATCTGGCGATGAAGCTGGCCGAGTACTTCGGCGGCGGCCCGGAGCAGGTCAAGATCGTGCAGTTCCACCCTTCGTACGCCTACGAGGACTTCTTCGAGGGGTTCCGGCCCGTGGAGGATCCCGAGACGCGGGAGGTGGCGTTCCGGCTGACGGCGGGCCCGCTGCGGGAACTCGCCGATCTCGCCTCCCGCGAGGGCAACCGGCACGTCCCGCACTTCCTGATCATCGACGAGATCAACCGCGCCAACCTGGCCAAGGTGTTCGGCGAACTGTACTTCCTCCTGGAGTACCGGGACCGGTCCGTCCGTCTCACCTACTCCGGGGACGACTTCTGGCTGCCGCGCAACCTCTTCGTGATCGGCACCATGAACACCGCCGACCGGTCGATCGCCCTGGTGGACGCGGCGATGCGGCGCCGATTCGCGTTCGTGGAGCTGTCCCCGCGCACCGAGCCGACCGCCGGGCTCCTCGCGCGCTGGCTGAAGCGCGAGGGCAGGGACCCGGAGCCGGCCCGGCTCCTGGACGCGCTCAACGCCCGCATCGACGACGCCGACTTCGCCATCGGCCCGTCGTACCTGATGAAGCCGGGCGTGTACCGCGACGGCGGACTGGAACGGACCTGGCGCACCAAGATCCTCCCGCTGCTGGAGGAACACCACTACGGCGAGGGCGTCGACGTCGCCGCCCGGTACGGCCTGGACTCCCTGCGCGAGCAGCTCCCGTGACCGTGCCCGAAGTGACACTGCGCGAGTACGGGCCCGCCGTCTCCATACCGCTGGGCGCCGAGGAGGGGCGGGCCCTGGCCGCCTCCGGCGTCCTGCGGAGCGCCACCCCCGACCCCGACCGCGCCGGGCACTGGCTGCTGCGGGCGGGCAGCCGCGTCGGCGCCCTGCGCACACCCGGTGGCCCGGTCGTGCGGATCATGCCCAAGACGCCCGTGAGTCGGTTGTTCTTCCTCCTCGGGTTCAGTCTCGACCCGGCCCGCGCCTGGCGCGACAGCCGCGAGGGCACCGTCGACACCGGCGCGTACGACGATGTCGTGCCCGCACTGGCGCACGCGGTGGAACGTCGGATGGACGCGGCGCTGCGGCGCGGTGTCCTCCAGGGCTACCGGGAGGTGGAGGAGTCCGCGCTCATCGTGCGCGGGCGGCTGCGCGAGGCCGAGCAGATCCGCCGGCACTTCGGCCGGACGCCGCCGGCCGAGATCACCTACGACGCGTACACCGCCGACACCGCGGAGAACCGCCTCCTGCGCGCCGCCGCCGAGCGGTTGCTGCGGCTGCCGGGCGTTCCCGGACCCGTCCGGCGCCGCCTCGCCCACCAGCGCGTGCGTCTCGCCGACGCGGCGCCGCTGACACGCGGGCAGGAACTGCCGCGCTGGCAGCCCTCACGCCTGAACTCCCGCTACCAGCCGGCGCTACGGCTGGCCGAGGCCGTCCTGCGCGGAACCTCGCCCGAGCACCGGCCACCCGGTTCGGACCCGCTCGCCGTGGACGGGTTTCTGCTCGACATGAACCAGTTGTTCGAGGACTTCGTCACGGTGGCCCTGCGGGAGGCCCTCCGGGAGCGCGGCCTGACCGCGCGCCTCCAGGATCCCCACCACCTCGACACCGCGGGTCTCATACGCATCCGCCCGGACCTGGTCGTACGCACTGCCGACGGCCGCACTCCGGTGGCCGTCGCGGACGCCAAGTACAAGGTCGAGAAGGCCGACGGCCTCCACAACGCCGACCTGTACCAGGCCCTCGCCTACGCCACCGTCCTCGGCCTGCGCGAGGCGCACCTGGTGTACGCGGCCGGGCGGCGGCCCGAACGCTTCCACGAGGTGCACGGAACGGCCGCGGGACCGGACGGACCCAGCACGCGGCTGTACCAGCACAGCCTCGACCTGTCCCGCGAACCGGGACAGCTCCTGTCGGCCGTCCGGCACATCGCCGGGCGGCTGACAGGAGACCGCCCGCATCCAAGACCATGAAATCACGGTCAGGCAGAGAGGAAGCGACCGCATGCCCCGGCTCGCCTTCGCCCAGAGCTTCTGGGACGGCTACGACACCTTCGAAAGCCGGTCCGGACCGGGGTGGTTCCGCGCGGTGTCCGTCCTCGGCGTCGGCGAGGGCGCGGTCCCGTTCGCACGTGAGATCACCCCGCGCGAGGCGGACCCGTTGCAGTACGACGCCGATCTGCTCCGGGAACGCTGCCTGCTCTTCGTCGCCTGCACGCGCGCTCGCGAAGCGCTGAGCGTGACGTGGAGCGGGACTCCGAGCCCCTTTCTGCCGACGGAAGCGGCCTGACCGGCCGCCCAGCCTTCACTCCCGCGGCGCCAGGGCCCCGGTGGCGAGGCCGTCCCGGGCGATCTCGGCAAGCCGTCGGCTCAGCTCGTCGGCCTTGCGCATGCCCTCCTCGAACGCGGAGAGGGCCCGGAAGACGGAGCCGTACCGGCGCTGGTCGTCGATGCCCATGCGAGGGATGCGTGAACCCCTGCCGTCGAGGCGGTAGGTCCCGCTGGCGCTGGTGGACCGGCGGGCGTTGACGGAGCTGCGCAGGAATCCCCGCAGATAGTCGGTGTCGAGCTGCTCACTGGCCGAGACCGGCTCCGGACCCTCGTACGCGACGAGTCCGGCGCGGGCGAGATCCGCGACGCTGGTGGTGGCGGCGTCCAGTGAGCCCGGTCCACCGCCGGCCACGAGCTCGGGCAGGAGTGCGGCGAGCCGGCGGATCTGGCCCTCGAGTTCCTCGCGCAGGGCGGCGTACTCCCCGGGATAGTCGCGGTGCCGGGACCGCAGATGACTGCCGGGGGTCAGATCGACGGTGTCGTCAAGAAGTTCGATCAGGGGTACGTCGGCGACCTGGTCCGGGCGCGGCTCCAAGCTTCCGTCGGGGCTGTTGCCGGTCAGGTCGACCATCCGCACGGTGTGATCGGTGTCCGTGCCCGTCGTGTTCTCCGGGCGCCGCAGACACCAGAGGTGCACGGGCAGGGCGTGAGAGGTCGCGGTCCCCGGCGGCAGGGCGACCACCTGGCGCAGGATGCCCCGGCGGACGAGTTCCGAGCGGATGCGGCGGCCCGCCTTGCGGTAGGCCGCCGAGGCCGGCATGACCATGACGACCTGACCGCCGGGCTCCGTGTGCGCGTAGGCATGCTGGAGCCACGCGAGCTCCCCCTCGGCCTTGGACGGAACGCCGAGCTCCCAGCGTGAGTCCAGCAGGAGTTCCTCCCGTCCCCACTCGGTCACGCCTGCCGGTGGGTCACAGACGACGAGGTCGGCCTTGAGGTCCGTCCATGCGTCCGCCCGCAGTGAATCGCCTGTCACGACGTGCACCTGTGACCGGCCGAGCAGGTCGGCGCGGAGCTGAGCGAAACGGGCACTGTCGACATCCGCCTCCTGACCGCGGCAACGCGTCCCCGTTTCGGAGGCGACGGACAGCAGCAGCACCCCGATTCCGCAGGCGGGATCGAAGACCGTGGCGCCGGCGGGCAACTCGGGAGCGAAGTGACACACGGCGCGCACCACGCGCTCGGGGGTCACCTGGTCCGATCCCGCACGCCGAGCGGAGTCGATGAACCGTTCCGTCAGCCCGTTCACGAGGTCGACGGGCTCTCCGGCGCGAGCGAGTTCCCGGAGCCGGGGGGCGATGTCGTCCGGCAGTCCTGGCCCGGGTTCGCCGGCCAGCACCGCGGCCACCGCCGCCAGGCCGGCGATCATCTGCTCGCCGTACGCGGCCCGCATGCCCTGCCACAACTCGACCTCGGGTGACAGCTCCCGGCCCTTGCGCTGCTTGTCCAGCCACTGCTGGACCTCGGCGAGCGCATAGAGCGGGCCGTTCCCGGCACCTGCCGCGGGCGCGGGGAAGTCGTCGTAGCGCCGACGCCAATTGGACACAGCCGCCCGAGTGACTCCGGCCAGCCGAGCGATCTCGGAACCAGTGACAAGAGGGCCGACCGGGGAAGCCACGTTGTCCGTCATTCTCCCAGCGTACACGGGCCACTATTCACTGCTGGGGGTTAATGCGTTGACGACGTATACAACTATGCAGCATGGACGCCGCCTGGACCGCGCTCACCGAGAGCGTCCATGGCACGCGCTCCTGCGCTCCTGCTCGCCGCGGGCCCCTGGAGGCACCGAGGACTGAACCGTCGGGTGCCTGTCGACCGTCCTCGCAGGCGGCTCCCTTGGCGGTCCACGATGCGACGCGCTCCACGATGCGGTCAATGACCTGTCGGGGGGCACGCCCGTTTCATCGCCAGCCGGTCGTGGTCCGTTCCGTGCTGGGAGGCGAGTCAGCCCAGCCGCGGGTGGCCGCCCTGCCGCGGCGCCTTCCGGGCCGCCGTTCTCCCGCCCGCGGCGGCGCTGCACGCGAATTCGGCAATTGTCGTACGTAGGAAAATAAGCCCAATGCATCGCCTGTGGGCATCGTACCGTGATCAATATTGACCGAGAAGATCAAGAGCACTCGCTTGAGTGAAACCAGTCGAGGCGATTGGGCTTCGACGGACATGGTTCTACTACGGTGAAGGACGTAGCGGGTGCTGGACCCCATGGACGAGGAATTCAACCCGGCAGGGAAATCGCGAATTCTGGAAATGGGTGCTTCCATCCGCCCAGCTGTGTGCTGCTTCAGTGTTCGCAGCGCCCGGGCTTCCTGTCATATGTATGCGTAGCGAGGATGGAGCATCATGCCGCCCGTAGTACCGCCCTTCCTGGTCGGCCTCATCGCAGCGCCACTGGCCAAGCGTCTCCTGAAGCCGTTGATGCGCGGCGTCGTCAAGACGTCCGTCGGCATCGCCCTGGAGGTGAAGAAGGCGACCCTGGAGGCCGGGGAGAACATCCATGACCTGGCGGCCGAGGTGACCGCGGAGGTGGTGGCGGCGCAGATCGCCGCGGGCGACGTCGACGTCCCCACGGGTGACGGCCGGCCGGTCGCCGAGGGCAGCGCCCCGAAGGGCGAGAAGGACGAGGCCGTCACCCGGGCCGAGAACGAGGCGCGGGCCGCGAAGAACCGCGCGACCGCCGGCGCCGGCAAGGCGCGCTGACGGTTGCTCCAGCGGCCCGGGCCGTCACACCGGCTCGGAGAAACGCGCCCGAGTGGCGGTCGGCCGCGGATCCGCCGACCGCCATCGTTCTCCCTCGAATTCCCGCTCTCTCGCGTTGATCCGTCTTACTCGTCACGGTTTCCGCGACCTCCATAAAGGTGATCGTACACATGCCATCTCTGCTGGGTGCCGCAGCCGGAAATCACTTCGCGGACGTGGATGTACGTCCGCGTTCGGTCGTTCCGGGCCGCCAGCGCTGGCACGTCGAGCCGGTGATCGGACGGCCCCGGACGGCCGAAATCCTCGCGGCGACCCTGCGGCGCCTTCCCGGGATCACCGAGGCACAGGCCAGCCCGGTCACCGGCGGGGTCCTCGTCCGGCACGACGCTCGGGTGAGAGCCGCGGACGTCGGCCGGATCGTCCGCAGGGCCGTCACCCTGGTCGTGCGGGGCCCGGCCGGAGCGGGGCGTCCGGCCCCGGCAGGGCCCGCCGCCGAGCCGGCCCCGCGTGCGGACCGCGCGGTCGCGGGCCCGGTGCTCGCCGTCGGGGGCGGGGTGGCGGCCGGCGTCGCGCTGATCCGCGGGTCGGCGCTGACCAGGCAGTTGGTGGCGCTGGGCGGAGTGGCGGTGGCGACCGCGGCCGTCGTCCGCAAGGCCTGGCGCGGGACGGTCGACGCGCCCCGGGGCCTGCCCGGAACCGAAGCCGAACGACATCCCCTGCTGGAGATCGTCGGACCACACCGCCGGCGCCTCTACCGCGCCTCCGCGCTGTCGGTCGCCTGCCAGGTCTCCGAGATGGCGCTCGGCACCTTTCTCGGCTGGACCGCGCTGGTCCTCATCAAGGGCGAGGCCGCGCCGCTCGTCCGCTTCGGCCTGACGACCGCGTCCGCCCAACTCTGGGGCCTGGCGGGACTGGTGACCGTCGCCTGCGCCGCCGTCGCGGGCCTGTCGTACTCCTCGAACCTCCAGTGGCGCCGGCTCGGCCAAGACATCGAACACGACTGGCGCAACCGGACGTACGCCCATGTGCAGCACCTCGAACTGCGGCACCTGGAGGGTGAGCGGACCACCCGGATCGCCGGCGCGCTCACCGACGACGTCCGCCAGCTGGGCGCCTTCTTCGCCACCTCGGCGGGCGACCTGCTGCAACTGGGCACCAGCCTGGCCCTCCTGGTGCCGCTGTTCCTGCTGCTGGCGCCGCAGATCGCCTGGATCGCGTTCCTGCCCATCCCGGTCATCGCCTGGCTGTCGTTCCACTACCAGGACAAGGTCGCGGCCGACTACGCCGTCTCCGGTGAGCACCGCGCCAGGCTGCACAGCCAGTTGGTGAACACGCTGGAGGCCGGCGCCACCGTCAAGAGCTTCTGCACCGAGGACTACGAGGCCGAGCGCATCGACCGGCTGAGCGGACAGGCCCAGGAGAGCAACGAGCAGACCGACCGGAGCACGATCCGCCACGCCGAGATCGTCCGGGTCTGCACGACCAGCTCGATGGCCGGAATCCTGCTGATCGGCGGCCGGTCGGTGCTCAACGGCACCCTGCCCTTCGAAGTGTTCAGCCCGCTGATCGGGCTGCCCCAGATGGTGCTGCTGCGGATGAACCGGCTCGGCGGCATCGTCGACCAGTACCAGCACACGATCAGCGCCTACGACCGGGTCCAGCGGCTGCGCGCCCTGCCCGCCGAGACCGACGGCGCCGGCGGACCGCTCGGCGACGAGAAGGTGCACGGGGAGATCGTCCTCGACAACGTGACCTTCGCCTACCCCGGTCGGCCGCCGGCGCTGGAGGACCTCTCGCTGACCATCCCCGCCGGGCGGGTCACCGCCCTCGTCGGCGCCACCGGCTCCGGCAAGACGACGGTCGCCAAGCTGCTGATGCGATTCCACGACGCGGAGTACGGCAGCGTGCTGCTCGACGGGCGGGACGTGCGCGACGTACCGCGGCACGACCTGCGCCACGCGATCGGGTTCGTCGCACAGGACCCCTTCCTCTTCGACGGCACCATCGCCGACAACATCCGCTACGGCAGCTTCGGGGCCTCGGACGAGGCCGTGGTCGAAGCGGCCACGATGGCCGAGGCGCACACCTTCGTCGCGTCGCTGTCGGACGGCTACGACACGGTGATCGGCGAACGCGGCGCCGCCCTCTCCGGCGGCCAGCGGCAGCGGATCGCGCTCGCGCGCGCGATCCTCAAGGACACCCCGGTCGTGATCCTCGACGAGGCCACCTCCGCCGTGGACAACGAGACCGAGGCCGCCATCCAGCGCACCCTGCGCGTCTTCGCGGCCGACCGGACGATGGTGATCATCGCCCACCGGCTCTCCACGGTCCGCCACGCCGACCGGATCTACGTGATGGACAAGGGCGGAGTCGTGGCCGAGCAGGGCACGCACGACGAACTCCTCGCCCTGCACGGGCTCTACGCATCCCTCTGGCAACTCCAGGCCGGCGAACTCGCTGCCTGACCGCGGCCGCCGCGCCGCCCGGCCGCCGACCGCGTGACATCACCGCGGTCGGCGTTTCCCGGCGCGCCCCGCGCACACGCCCGCCCATACTCCTGGAGGTACCCCCATGTCCCGTCACGACGGCGACTCCCTTCCCCTGACGGCGGCCCAGCGTGAGATCTGGCTCGCCGAGCAGCGCGCGGGAACGGCGCTCGACACCTACCGCATCGGCGACTACCTGGAGGTCCGGGGCCCGGTCGACGCTGCCCTCTTCGAGACCGCGCTGCGCCGGGTGGTCGACGAGATCGACGCGCTGCACGTGAGTTTCGTCGACGACGGGCAGCAGCCCCGGCAGATCGTCCGCGAGGCATGGGACTGGGCACCCCGTCTGCTCGACCTGAGCGCGGAGCCCGACCCGCGAGCGGCCGCCCTGGCGTGGATGGCCCGGGACCGGATGCGCCCGCTGGACCTCGCCCGCGATCCGCTCTTCGGCTTCGCGCTGATCAGCCTCTCGCCGACGCACCACCTCGTGTACCAGACCTACCACCACCTGGTGATGGACGGCTTCGGCCTCTCCCTGGTCCGGCGGCGGCTCACGCGGGTGTACACGGCGTCGGCCGCGGGCGAACCGGTCCCGCCCTCCACCTTCCGTGCGCTGGAGGAGCTGGTCCGCGCCGACGCCGACTACCACGACTCGGAGCAGTTCGCCTCCGACCGGTCGTACTGGACCGAACGGCTCGCCGACCGGCCGGAACCCACTCGGCTCATCGGCCGGGCTCCGCGAGAGGAAAGCGGCCCGCACGGCGGCGTGGAACCCGCGGTGCTCCAGGTGGACGCGCTGCGAGCGGCGGCGGCGCGGACCGACGTCCACTGGTCCCGTCCGCTGATCGCGGCGGCGGCCCTCTACGCACACCGGCTCACCGGGGACCGGGAGGTGCTGATCGGCCTTCCCGTCACCGGGCGCGAGGGAGCCGGACGCGCCCTGCTGTCCACGCCCGGCACGCTGGCGAACGTGGTGCCCCTGCGCCTGCCGGTGCGACCGGACATGCCGTGGCACGACCTCGTCGCCGAGGTCGCACGGGAGGCCGACGCGGCACTGGCGCACCAGCGATACCGCAGTGAGGACCTGTTCCGGGACCTCGGCGTCCCCAGTGCCGACGGGGCGGCGTTCCCGCTGGTCGTCAACATCCTGGTCTTCGACTCCCCGCCGAGCTTCGCCGGGCATCCCGCCACGGTGCACTACCTGCTCCCGGAGCCGACCACCGGGCTGGCCCTCTGGATCACGGGCTGTCGGGGAGGGGACGAACTCCGGGTCGAACTCAAGGGCGCGCACCACAGCTGGAGCGAGGACGAACTCGCCGAACACCGACGGCGGCTGATCGCGCTGCTCGGCACCCTCGCCGGCCGCTCCCCGCGGGAACCGCTCGGGCGGATCGACCTGCTCACCGCGGACGAGGAGCGCGAGCTGCTGACACTGGGCGCCGGTCCGGTGCCCGAGGCCCCCGTCCGGAGCCTGCCGGAGGTGTTCCGGGCGCAGGCGCTGGCGACACCGGACGCGGTCGCGGTGGTGGGGTCGGACGTGTCCCTGACCTACGCGGAGCTGGACGCACGGGCGAACCGGCTGGCGCATGCCCTGATCGCCCGCGGGGCGGGGCCCGAGCGGCTGGTCGCGGTGGCCCTGCCGCGCTCGGCGGAACTGGTGGTGGCGATCCTCGCGGTGCTCAAGGCCGGAGCCGCCTGCGTACCGGTCGACCCGGAGTACCCCGCCGCCCGGATCGGGTACCTGCTCGACGACGCACGCCCGGTCCTGGTGGTGACCGACGCCCGCGCCTCGGAGCGGCTGCCCGAGGCGAATCCCACCGAGCGGCTGGTGCTCGACGACCCGGAGACGGCCGCGACGGTGGCGGGTCGCCCGGCAGCGGACCCGGAGGCGGCCGTCGCTCCGGAGCATCCGGCGTACGTCATCTACACCTCCGGTTCCACCGGACGGCCCAAGGGCGTTATGTCGACGCACGGCGGCCTGTTCAACCTCTTCACCGACCAGCAGCGGACCCTCTTCCCGCCCCTGCTCGCGGACCGGCCGCGACTGAGGGTGGCCCTGACCACGTCGGTCTCGTTCGACGCCTCCTGGAACCAGTTGCTCAGCCTGTTCGCGGGCCACGAGCTGCACGTCCTCGACCATGCGACCTGGACCGACCCGGCCGCCTTCGTCGACCACGCCGTGCGCCGCCGCCTCGACTGCATCGAGGCCACCCCGTCCTACCTCCACGTCCTGGTCGCACAGGGGATGCTGGACGACCCGCACTGGCGCCCCGCACTGGTGGCGGCGGGCGGGGAGGCCGTCCCGGAGCGGCTGTGGGAGCGACTGCGCGCGGCCGACGGGGTGTCCTGCCTGAACTTCTACGGTCCGACCGAGTGCACGGTGAACTCGGTCGTCGCACCAATGGCGTCGAGCCGACGTCCGGTGATCGGCAGGCCGGTCGGCAACACCCGGCTGTACGTGCTGGACGGCGCGCTGCGGCCGATTCCCAGGGGCGCGGCGGGTGAGCTGTACATCGCCGGCGCGTGCCTGGCACGCGGTTACCTGAACCGGGCGGGTCTGACCGCGGAGCGTTTCCCGGCCGACCCGTTCGGCCCGGCCGGCTCGCGGATGTACCGCACCGGCGACCTGGTGCGGTGGGACCCGGACGGCAACCTCGAATTCCTCGGCCGTACCGACGACCAGGTCAAGGTCCGGGGCTTTCGGATCGAACTCGGCGAGATCGAGGCCGTGCTCGTCGAGCACCCGCGGGTCGCGCGGGCCGCCGCCCTGGTGCGCACCGAGGAGGACACCCGGCAGGACACCCGGCTCGTCGCCTACTTCGTGCCGGTGCCCGGTGCCACGGTGGACGTGCCCGCGCTGCGCGAGCACCTGCGCGAGCGGCTGCCGGAGTACATGGTGCCGACCGCGTTCGTACCGCTGGACGCACTGCCGATGACACCGAACCGGAAGCTCGACCGACGGGCCCTTCCGGCCCCCGGGCAGGCCGCTGCCGCCCCGGGCCGCGCTCCGCGCACCGCGACCGAACACCTGCTGGCCGGGCTCTTCGCCGAGGTGCTCGGAGTGGCCGGGGCCGGGCCGGAGGACAACTTCTTCGACCTCGGCGGACATTCGCTGCTGGCCACCCGGCTGGTCTCCAGGGCACGGTCGGCACTGGGCGTGGAGCTGAGGCTGAGCGATCTCTTCGACGCGCCGACGGTGGCGGAACTGGCGGCGGCGGTGGACGGCGCGGACCGGGCGCGGCCGGCGCTGAGCCGGCGCGAGCGGCCCGAGACGGTCCCGCTGTCCTTCGCGCAACGACGGCTGTGGTTCCTGCACCGCATGGAGGGCCCGAGCGCCACGTACAACATCCCGCTGGCCCTGCGGCTGTCCGGCGACTTGGACGAGCGTGCCCTGGAAGCCGCTCTGGCGGACGTGGTGGAGCGGCACGAGAGCCTGCGCACCGTCTTCCCGGTGGCCGACGGCGTACCGTGCCAGCGGGTGCTGGACGCCGACGCGGCACGGCCGCGACTGCGGGTGACCGAGGCCGGCGAGGGCGACCTGCCCGACCGGCTTGCGCAGGCGGCCCGGCACGGCTTCCGGCTCTCCGAGGAGCCGCCGCTGCACGCCGAACTGTTCCGGTTGCGAGCGGACGAGCACGTGCTGCTGCTGGTGGTGCACCACATCGCCGGCGACGGCTGGTCGACGGGGCCGCTCTCACGGGACCTGACCACCGCCTACGCGGCGCGTTCCGAAGGGGCGAAGCCGGAGTGGTCCCCGCTGCCGGTCCAGTACGCCGACTACGCCCTCTGGCAGCGGGAGCTGCTCGGTGCGGGCTCCGACCCGGACAGCCTGCTGAGCGGTCAGCTGGGCTACTGGAGGACGCGGCTGGCGGACCTGCCCGAGCAGGTCGAGCTGCCGTTCGACCGACCCCGGCCGGCCGTGACGTCGCACCGGGGCGCCCACCTGCCGGTGCGGATCGACGCCGAACTGCACCAGGGCCTGCGCGCGCTCGCCCGTGACGGCGGGGCCAGCCTCTTCATGGTGCTCCAGGCCGGGCTGGCCGCGCTGCTGGGCAAGCTCGGCGCGGGCACCGACGTGCCGATCGGCACGCCGATCGCCGGCCGCACCGACGAGGCCGTGGACGACCTGGTCGGCTTCTTCGTCAACACCCTGGTGCTGCGCACCGACCTCTCCGGCGACCCGTCGTTCACCGAACTGCTGGGCCGGGTGCGCGCCGACGCGCTGGCCGCGTACGCGCACCAGGACGTGCCGTTCGAACACCTCGTGGAGGCACTGAACCCGACCCGGTCGCTGGCCCACCACCCCCTGTTCCAGACCATGCTCGCCCTGCAGAACGCGCCGCTCGGCACGTTCGACCTGCCGCGGCTGCGCGTGGCGGCCGACCTGGTCCACACCGGGACGGCCAAGTGCGACCTGACCTTCATGCTGACCGAACGGCCCGGCGCGCACGGGCTGTCGGGACTGGTGGAGTACAGCACCGACCTGTTCGACGCGGCCACCGTGGAAGGGATCGTCGACCGGTGGCTGCGGCTGCTGCGCGCCGTGGTGGCCGATCCGGGCCGGCGGATCGGCCAGGTGGACGTGCTGTCCGCCGACGAGCTCCGCGCGCTGCTGCCGTCCGGCGGCGACCGGAGCGCGAAGTCGCCCAAGAGCGGCATCACCGCGCTGTTCGAGCGGCAGGTACGGGCGAACCCGGCGGCGGTCGCCGTGGTGAGCGGCGAAGTCACCCTGACCTACGGCGAGTTGAACGCCCGGGCGAACCGGCTCGCGCACGCCCTGATCGCCCGGGGCGTGGGGCCGGAACAGCTTGTGGCTCTGGCCCTGCCGCGCTCGGCCGAGCTGGTGGTGGCGGTCCTCGCGGTCCTCAAGGCGGGCGGCGCCTACGTTCCGGTGGACCCGCGCTACCCCGCCGCCCGGATCGCCCACCTGCTTCGGGACGCCCGGCCGTCGCTGCTCGTGACGACGGGCCGGACCGGCGAACTCCCGGACACGGAAGCGGTGGACCGGCTCCTGCTGGACACCGCCGACCTGGACGGACTGCCGGACACCGACCCGGAGATCCCCCTCGACCCGGGCCACCCCGCCTACGTCATCCACACCTCCGGGTCCACCGGCGACCCCAAGGGCGTCGTGGTCCCGCACCGGAACGTGGTGCGGCTGTTCGCCGCCACCCGGGAGCTGTTCGCCTTCTCCGCCGAGGACGTCTGGACCCTCTTCCACTCCTACGCCTTCGACTTCTCGGTGTGGGAGCTGTGGGGCCCGCTGCTCCACGGCGGCCGTCTGGTCGTCGTGGACCACGAGACCAGCCGCTCGCCCCACCGGTTCCTGGAACTGCTCGCCCGTGAGCGGGTGACGGTGCTCAGCCAGACGCCGTCCGCCTTCTACCAGCTGATGCGGGCGGACGAGGAGGCGCCGGAGACCGGCCGTTCGCTCGCCCTGCGCACCGTGGTGTTCGGCGGCGAGGCGCTGGAGCACGCCCGGCTGGCGAGCTGGTACGAGCGGCACCCGTACGACGCGCCGCTGCTGGTCAACATGTACGGCATCACCGAGACCACCGTGCACGTGACCTACGCCGCGCTCGACCGCACCGGCACCGCCGCCGGCCGGATCGGCTCGGCCATCGAGGACCTGCGCACCTACGTGCTCGACGCACACCTGCGGCCGGTGCCCCCGGGCGTGCCCGGCGAGCTGTACGTCGCGGGCGCCGGGCTGGCGCGCGGCTACCTGAACCGGCCCGCGCTGACCGCCGGGCGCTTCGTGGCCGACCCGTTCGGGCCGGCCGGTGCGCGCATGTACCGCAGCGGCGACATCGTGCGCCGGTGTGCGGACGGGGACCTGCGGTTCGTCGGCCGGACCGACGACCAGGTGAAGGTCCGCGGCTTCCGGATCGAACTGGGCGAGATCGAGGCGACGCTGGCCGCGCACCACGGTGTCGCACAGGTCGCCGTACTGGCCCGGCGGGACCGGGCCGACGACACCCGGCTGGTCGCGTACCTGGTGCCCGCGCCGGGTGCCGCCCCGCGCCCGGCCGAGCTGCGCGAGCACCTGCGGGAGCGGCTGCCGGAGTACATGGTGCCCGCCGCGTTCGTCACCCTGGAGAGCCTGCCGCTGACCGCCAACGGCAAACTGGACCGACGGGCGCTGCCCGCGCCCGATCTCGCTTTGACGCACACCGGCCGTGCGCCGCGCACCCCGCAGGAGCAGATCCTGTGCGAGCTGTTCGCGGAGGTCCTCGGGGTGGCCGAGGCCGGCGTCGAGGACGGTTTCTTCGACCTGGGCGGGCACTCGCTGCTGGCCACCCGCCTGGCCGCCCGGGTCCGCGCCACCCTGGGGGTGGAGCTGGAGCTGCGTACCCTGTTCGAGACTCCGACCCCGGCCGGCGTGGCCGCCGCCCTGGCGGGTGCCCGCCCGGCACAGCCGGCCCTGGTGCCCCGCCCCCGGCCCACGGGAGCGGCCGGCGGCCTCCCCCGGCCCGACGGCCCGGGGCGCCCGCACGGCGGGGGGAGGCTCCCGCTGTCGTTCGCGCAGCGGCGGCTCTGGTTCCTGCACCAGTTGGAGGGCGCCGGCGAGAACTACCACATCTCCCTGGGCTGGCGGCTGACCGGGGCACTGGACCGGCGGGCCCTGGAAGCCGCCCTGGCGGACGTGGCGACCCGGCACGAGAGCCTGCGCACCGTCTTCCCCTCGGTGGACGGTGTGCCGTACCAGCAGGTGCTGGACGTCGTGGCGGGCCGGCCGCGGCTGGAGGTGAACCGGACCAGCGAGGCGGGGTTGGCGGGCGTGCTGGCCGCCGCGAAGGCCCGTCCGTTCGACCTGGCGGTCGATCCGCCGCTGCGCGCCGGGCTGTTCGAGCTGGCGCCGGACGAGCACGTGCTCCAGGTGGTGCTCCACCACATCGCGGGGGACGGCTGGTCGCTGGGCCCGCTGGCCAGGGACCTGTCCGCCGCCTACGAGGCGCGCCGCCGCGGCGAGGAGCCGCGGTGGGAGGAGTTGCCGGTCCAGTACGCCGACTACACCCTGTGGCAGCACGAGGTGCTCGGCGACGCCACCGACGAGGAGAGCCCGCTCGCCCGCCAGACGGCCTACTGGAAGCGGCAGTTGGCCAACCTGCCGGAACAGCTCCGGCTGCCCGGTGACCGGCCCCGCCCGGCGGTCGCCTCGCACCGGGGCGGCTCCGTGCGCGCCGGGCTGGACGCGGAGCTGCACCGCGGACTGCGTGATCTCGCCCGCGTGCACGGCACCAGTGTGTTCATGGCGCTCCAGGCCGGTCTCGCGGCGCTGCTGAGCAGGCTCGGCGCGGGCGACGACATCCCGGTCGGCAGTCCGGTCGCCGGCCGGACCGACCAGGCGCTCGACGAGCTGGTCGGCCACTTCGTCAACACCCTGGTGTTCCGTACGGACACCTCGGGCGACCCGACGTTCGCCGAACTCCTCGGCCGGGTGCGGGACACCGCGCTGGCCGGGTACGCCCACCAGGAGCTGCCGTTCGAGTACCTGGTCGAAGCCCTCAACCCGGCGCGGTCGCTGGCGCACCACCCGCTGTTCCAGGTCATGCTGGTGCTGCAGAACGCGCCCCGGGCCGACTTCGCCCCACCGGGCCTGCGCGTCTGCGAGGTGGAGTCGACCACGTCCACGTCCAAGTTCGACCTGGTGTTCTCGCTGTCCGAGCGGCACGCCGGGGACGGCTCCCCGGACGGGATCGACGTGTTCGTGCAGTTCGCGAGCGATCTGTACGATCCGGCCACCGTCGACTCGATGGTCGCGCGCTGGGTGCGGTTGCTGAGGGCGGTCGTCGCCGACCCGCGGCGACGGCTCGGCCGTGTCGATCTGCTGTCGGTCGAGGAGCGCCGCGAACTGCTGCCCGCGGTCGAGGACGGGTCGGACACCGCGAGCCTGCCGGAGATGTTCGCGGCGCAGGTGGCGGCCACGCCCGAGGGCGCCGCTCTGGACTTCGAGGGCACACGACTGACGTACCGTCAGCTCGACGCCTGGGCGAACCGGTTCGCGCACGCGCTGATCGGGCGGGGCGCGGGTCCGGAGCGGATCGTGGCGGTGGCGCTGCCGCGATCGGTGGAGTTCGTGGTGGCCGTCCTGGGGGTCCTGAAGACGGGGGCCGCCTATCTGCCGGTGGACCCGGCCTATCCGCGGTCGCGGATCGCGTTCATGCTGGAGGACGCGCGGCCGGCCGTGGTGGTCGACGACCCGGCGATGGTGGCCGAGGTGTCCGGGTGGCCGGACACCGATCCCGCCGTCGCGGTGGACGCCCGGAACTCGGCGTACGTGATCTACACCTCCGGCTCGACCGGACGCCCCAAGGGGGTGGTGGTGAGCCACGCGGGCCTGCGGGCGATGGTGGCCGAGCAGGTCGAGCGGCTCGGCATCGACGCGGCCTGCCGGGTGCTCCAGTTCTCCTCCCCCAGCTTCGACGTCTCGCTGTGGGACCTGTGCGGCGCGCTGCTCACCGGCGCCGCCCTGGTGCCGGCGCCCGCGACCGAGCCGGTCACCGCGCTGACCGACCCGAGTCTCGCTCTCACCCATGCGACGGTGCCGCCGTCCGTGCTGGCGGCGCTGTCGCCGGACGCGGTGACCGTGCCGACGCTGGCGGTCGCGGGCGAGGCGTGCCCGCCGGAGCTGGTGGCGCGCTGGGCGCCGGGGCGACGGATGATCAACGCGTACGGTCCGACCGAGACGACGGTCATCGCGACGATGAGCGAACCGCTGTCGCCGGGGCCGGGTGTGCCGCCGATCGGCCGTGCCGTCGCCGGGTTCCGGGCGTACGTGCTGGACCAGCGGCTGGGCCTGGTGCCGCCGGGGGTGACCGGGGAGCTGTACGTCGCCGGCCCCGGTCTCGCCCGCGGCTACCTGAACCGGTCCGGGCTCACCGCCGGACGGTTCGTGGCCTGCCCGTTCGGTGCGGCGGGCGAGCGCATGTACCGCACCGGGGACCTGGTGCGCCGACGCTCCGACGGCCAGTTGGAGTACCTGGGCCGCGCCGACGACCAGGTGAAGGTGCGCGGCTTCCGGATCGAGCTCGGCGAGATCGAGACGGCGCTGGCCGGACACCCGCGGATCGGTCAGGTCGCGGTGATCGCCCGGAAGGACCAGGCGGAGGACACCCGCCTGGTCGCCTACCTGGTGCCCGTCACCGGAGCCGACCCGCGGCCCGAGGAACTCCGCGCCCACCTGCGCGAGTGGCTGCCGGACTACATGGTGCCCGCCGCCTTCGTCACCCTGGAGGCCCTGCCGTTGACCGCCAACGGCAAGCTCGACCGGCGTGCCCTGCCCGCGCCCGAGTTCACCGGATCGCGGACCGGCAGGGCGCCGCGCACTCCGCGGGAGCAGGTGCTGGCCGGGCTGTTCGCCGAGGTGCTGGGTGTGACGCGGGTCGGCGTCGACGACAGCTTCTTCGACCTGGGCGGACACTCCCTGCTGGCCACGCGGCTGGTGGCCCGGGTCCGGGCGGCCCTGGGCGTCGAGCTGGCGCTGCGGAGCCTGTTCCGGACCCCGACGGTGGCCGGGCTGGCCGCCGTCCTGGACGGCGCCGACCGGGCCAGACTCGCCCTGGAACGGGCGGAGCGGCCCGAGCGGGTACCGCTGTCCTCCGGGCAGCGGCGGCTGTGGTTCCTGCACCAGCTGGAGGGCGCCGCACCGGTCTACAACATGCCGCTGGCGTGGCGGCTGTCCGGGCCGCTGGACCGGGTGGCCCTGGAGAATGCGCTCGCCGACGTCATCGACCGGCACGAGAGCCTGCGGACGGTCTTCCCGGCGGCGGACGGCGTGCCGTACCAGCGGGTGCTGGCCCCCGGGGCGGTGCGGCCGAAGCTCCGGGCGACCCCGGCCGACGAGACGGATCTGCCCGGGCTGCTCGCGGCGGCCGCGGCGCGCGGATTCGACCTCGCCTGCGAACCACCGCTGCGGGCCGACCTGTTCGAGGCGGCACCGCGGGAGCACGTGCTGCTGCTGGTGGTCCACCACATCGCCGGCGACGGCTGGTCACTGGGCCCGCTCTCGGCCGACCTGGCCACCGCGTACGCGGCGCGCCGCCGCGGCGAGGAGCCGCGGTGGGCGCCGCTGCCCGTCCAGTACGCCGACTACACCCTGTGGCAGCAGCGACTGCTCGGCGACCCGGCCGACCAGGGCAGCCTGGTCGCCCGCCAGGCTGCCTACTGGAAGCGGACGCTGGCGGACCTGCCGGAGCAGATCCGGCTTCCCGCCGACCGCCACCGTCCCTTGGCCCCCTCCTGTTCCGGCGGCAACCTCGCCGTCGAGCTGGACGCCGAACTGCACGCCGGGCTGGTCCGCCTGGGCCGGAAGCACGGGGCCAGCCCCTACATGGTGCTCCAGGCCGCGCTGGCGGCGCTGCTGGACAAGCTCGGCGCGGGAGAGGACATCCCGGTCGGCAGCCTGATCGCCGGCCGGACCGACCAGGCCCTGGACGACCTCGTCGGGTTCTTCGTCAACACCCTGGTGCTGCGTACCGACACCTCCGGCGACCCGACCTTCGCCGAGCTGCTGGGCAGGGTCCGGGAGAACGCGCTGGCCGCCTACGCGCACCAGGACCTGCCGTTCGAGCACGTCGTCGAGGCCCTCAACCCGGCCCGGTCGCTCTCCCGCCAGCCTTTGTTCCAGGTGCTGCTCGCGCTCCAGAACATGCCCCGCACCGAGTTCGCCCTGCCCGGCCTGGCAACCGAGACCGTACTGGTGCGGACGCCCACGGCGATGTTCGACCTCTCCATCCACCTGCTGGAGCGCGGCGGCACCGGCGGTCCGGCCGGGGGCATCGTCGGGCGGGTCGAGTACAGCACCGACCTGTTCGACCGCGCCACGGTGGAGGAACTGGTCGCCCGGTGGCTGCGTCTGCTGGCGTCGGTGGTCGCCGAACCGGACCGGCCGCTGAGCCGGATCGACGTGCTCACCGCCGAGGAACGGCACGAGCTGCTGGTCGTGCGCAACGACACCGCGTGCCCGGAGCCCGTCGACGGCCTGCCGTCCCTGTTCGAGGCCCGGGCCCGGGCGACCCCCGAGGCCCCGGCGGTGGTGTTCGACGGCACCACGCTGACCTACCGCGAGCTGAACCGCCTGGCCAACCGCCTGGCGCACGCGCTGATCGCGCGCGGGGTGGGCCCGGAGCAGGTCGTCGCCCTGCGGCTGCCGCGCTCCGCCGAGCTGGTGGTCGCCGTCCTCGCGGTCCTCAAGACGGGGGCGGCGTACCTGCCGGTCGACCCGGACTACCCGGCCGTCCGCATCGCGTACATGCTTCAGGACGCACGACCGGCCGTGGTGCTCGACGACCTCGCGGCCGTCACACCGCCCGGGCGACTGCCGGAGCACGATCCGGCCGTCCCCGCGGACCCGCGGCACCCGGCCTACGTCATCTACACCTCGGGCTCCACCGGCCGGCCCAAGGCCGTGGTGATGCCCGCCGCCGGACTGCTGAACCTGCTGGCGTGGCACCACGGGTCCGTCGGCGGCGAACCCGGCACGCGCACCGCGCAGTTCACCGCGATCAGCTTCGACGTCTCGGTGCAGGAGATGCTCTCGGCCCTGCTCTACGGCAAGACCCTCGTGGTGCCGACCGAGGAAGAGCGCCGCAGCGCCGAGCTGTTCGCCCGGTGGCTGCACCGGCACCGGGTCGAGGAGCTGTTCGCGCCCAATCTGGTGGTCGAGGCGCTGGCCGAGGCCGCCGAGGAGGCCGGACTGGAACTGCCGGACCTGCGGCTGATCGCACAGGCCGGCGAGGCGATGCGGCTGGGCGGCGCCGTACGCCGCTTCCAGGCCCGGCGGCCTGGCCGGGCGCTGCACAACCACTACGGCCCCGCCGAGACCCACGTGATCACCGCCTACCCGCTGCCGGCCGACCCCGCCGACTGCCCGCTGCCGGTGCCGATCGGCCGTCCGATCGACAACTGCCGGGTGTACGTGCTGGATTCGGCGCTCCGGCCGGTCGCCCCCGGCGTGACGGGCGAGCTCTACCTCGCCGGGGCGGGGCTCGCCCGCGGCTATCTGAACCGGCCCGGGCTCACCGCCACGCGGTTCGTGGCCAACCCCTACGGGCCGGCCGGCGCGCGGATGTACCGCACCGGGGACCTGGTCCGTTGGCGCTCCGACGGCGAGCTGGAGTTCGGGGGCCGGGTCGACCACCAGGTGAAGGTCCGCGGGTTCCGGATCGAGCCGGGCGAGATCGAGGCCGAGCTGGCCGCGCACCCGGGTGTCGCCCAGGTGACGGTGCTCCCCCGGGAGGACCGGCCGGGCCGGACCCGGCTCGTCGCGTACGTGGTCCCCACGGCCGGGGTCGGGGCGACGGGCGCGGCGCTGGCGACGTATCTGCGCGAACGGGTGCCGGACCACCTGGTGCCGTCGGCGTTCGTGCTGCTGGACGCGCTGCCGCTGACTCCGAACGGCAAGCTGGACCGTGCGGCGCTGCCGACGCCCGAGCCGACGACCGCGGCGACGGGCCGGGCGCCGCGCACACCGCAGGAGCAGATCCTGTGCGAGCTGTTCGCCGAGGTGCTGGGCGTACCCCGGGTCGGGGCCGACGACGGCTTCTTCGACCTGGGCGGACACTCCCTGCTCGCCACCCGGCTGGTCTCGCGGATCCGGACGACGCTCGGCGTCGAGCTGGAACTGCGGCGCCTGTTCCTGACGCCGACGCCCGCCGGGCTCGCGGCCGGGCTGCACGATGCCGGCGCCGCGCGGCAGGCCCTGGCGCCCCGGCCCCGCCGCGAGCCCATGCCGCTGTCGTTCGCGCAGCGCCGGCTCTGGTTCCTCCAGCAGTTCGGAACGCCGAGCGCCACCTACCACATGCCGCTCGCCCTGCGGCTGTCCGGCGAACTCGACCGGGCCGCGCTGAGCGCCGCGCTCGCCGACGTGGTGGCCCGGCACGAGACCCTGCGCACGGTCTTCCCGCACACCGCCGGCGTTCCGCACCAGCGGGTGCTGGACTCCGCCGAGGTCACCGTGGAGCTCACCGTGCGCGCGGCCGGCGAGGCGGAGGTGCCGGCCCTGCTGCGCGAGGCGGCGGTGCGGGCCTTCGACCTGACGTCCGAACCCCCGCTGCGGGCCGAGCTGTTCGTGGTCGCCCCGCGGGAGCACGTGCTGCTGCTGGTGATGCACCACATCGCCGGCGACGGCTGGTCAATGGGTCCGCTGGCCCGCGACCTCGCCGCGGCGTACACCGCCCGGCGGGGCGGTGGGGCGCCCGAATGGCCGCCGCTGCCGGTGACGTACGGCGACTACACGCTGTGGCAGCACGAGATCCTCGGCGACGAGCACGACGCGGACAGTCCGTTCGCCCGTCAGGTCGCCTACTGGACCGAGGCGCTGGCCGGGCTGCCCGACCAGCTTCACCTGCCCGTCGACCGGCCGCGTCCGGCCGCCGTGTCCTACCGCGGAGACCTGCTGGACGTCCGGTTCGACGCCGAACTCCACGCGGCTCTGGTGGAGTTGGCCCGGCGTACCGGCAGCAGTCTGTTCATGGTGCTCCAGGCGGCCCTGGCCGCGCTGTACACGCGGTTGGGCGCGGGAGAGGACATCCCGATCGGCAGCCCGATCGCCGGGCGCACCGACGAGGCGCTGGACGATCTGGTCGGGTTCTTCGTGAACACCCTGGTGCTGCGCACCGACACCAGCGGCGATCCGACCTTCGCCGAGCTGCTGGGCAGGGTGCGGGAGACGGCACTGTCGGCGTACGCGCACCAGGACGTGCCGTTCGAGCACCTGGTGGAGGCGCTGAACCCGTCCCGGTCGCTCTCCCACCACCCGCTGTTCCAGACGGGACTGGCCGTGCAGAACGCGCCGGGCGGCGACTTCGAGCTCCCCGGCCTGAGGGCCACCGGGATGGCCGTGCCCACCGGGACCTCGCGGCTCGACCTGACCTTCGGCCTCACGGAGCTGCACGGGGCCGACGGCGCGCCGGCCGGTCTGAGCGGTGCGGTCGAGTTCAGCGCCGACCTGTTCGACCGCTCGACGGTTCAGACCCTCGTCACCCGGTGGACCCGGCTGCTGGCGGCGGTCGCGGCCGCTCCCGACCGGCGGATCGGCGCGATCGACCTGCTGTCCGACGAGGAGCGACGCGAGCTGCTGCCCGCCGCCGAGGACGGGGCCGCCACCACGAGCCTGCCGGAGATGCTCGCGGCGTGGGTGGCGGCGGCGCCGGACGCGGTCGCGCTCGTGTGCGGCGACGTCGAGCTGACGTACGGCCGGCTGAACGCCCTGGCCAACCGGTTCGCGCACGCGCTGATCGCCCAGGGCGTGGGCCCCGAACAGATCGTGGCGGTGGCCTTGCCGCGCTCGCCGGAATGGGTGGCGGCCGTCCTCGGCGTACTGAAGGCCGGGGCCGCCTACCTGCCGGTGGACCCGGCCTACCCCCGCTCCCGGATCGCGTACATGCTGGACGACGCCCGCCCCACCGTCGTCATCGACGACCCGGCCACGGTCACCGACGCGGACTGGCCCGACACCGACCCGAAGACCGCGCCCGACACCCGGCACCCCGCCTACGTCATCTACACCTCGGGCTCCACCGGCCGGCCCAAGGGCGTCATGGTGAGCCACACCGGCGTGGCCGGCCTGGTCGCCGCCCAGATCGACAGGCTCGGCGTGGCGCCGGGCAGCCGGGTGCTCCAGTTCGCCTCGCCCAGCTTCGACGCCTCGTTCTGGGACCTGTGCAGCGCCCTGCTCACCGGCGCCGCCCTCGTCCTGGCCCCGCCCGAGGCCCCGCTGGAGTCCCTGACGGACCCACGGCTGGACGTCACCCATGTGACGCTGCCGCCCTCGGTCCTGGCGGCGCTCGGCGACGCCGACGTCACGGCCGGCACCCTGGTGGTGGCGGGCGAAGCGTGTGCGCCGGAGCTGGTGGCCCGGTGGGCGCCGGGGCGCAGGATGATCAACGCCTACGGTCCGACCGAGACCACGGTGTGCGCGACGATGAGCGCCCCCCTCTCGCCGGGGTCGGGCGTGCCGCCGATCGGCCGGCCGATCGCGGGATTCCGGACGTACGTGCTGGACGAGCGGCTGCGGCTGGTGCCGCCGGGTGTGGCCGGCGAGTTGTACGTCGCCGGGGCGGGCCTGGCGCGCGGGTACCTGGACCGGCCGGGGCTGACGGCCGGGCGGTTCGTCGCCTGCCCGTTCGGCACGGACGGCGAACGCATGTACCGCACCGGCGACCTGGTGCGCCACCGCGCCGACGGCGACCTGGAGTACGTCGGCCGCACCGACGACCAGGTGAAGGTCCGCGGCTTCCGCGTCGAGCCCGGCGAGATCGAGGCGGCCCTGACCGAACACCCCGCCGTCGCCCGGGCCTCCGTCCTGGCCCAGGACGACCGGCTCGTCGGCTATGTGGTGGCGCGTTGCGACGCGGCCGTACGTCCGGCCGAGCTTACGGCCCATCTGCGCGAACGGGTGCCGGACTACCTGGTGCCGTCGGCGTTCGTGCTGCTGGACGCGCTGCCGCTGACTCCGAACGGCAAGCTGGACCGTGCGGCGCTGCCGACGCCCGAGCCGACGACCGCGGCGACGGGCCGGGCGCCGCGCACACCGCAGGAGCAGATCCTGTGCGAGCTGTTCGCCGAGGTGCTGGGCGTACCCCGGGTCGGGGCCGACGACGACTTCTTCGACCTGGGCGGCCACTCCCTGCTCGCCACCCGGCTGGTCGCACGGATCCGCTCGGTCCTCGGCGTGGAGCTGGGGTTGCGCGCGCTCTTCAGGGCGCCCACCGCAGCGGGAGTGGCCGGGGCGTTGGCCGGGGCCGGCCGGGCCCGTCCGGCGCTGACGGCGCGGGTACGGCCGGAAGCGGTGCCGCTCTCCTTCGCCCAGCGCCGGCTCTGGTTCCTGCACCGCATGGACGGCGCCGCGGCGACGTACCACATCCCGCTGGCGCTCCGGCTGACCGGGACGCTCGACGCGGCGGCGCTGGCCGAGGCGCTCTCCGACGTGGTGGCCCGGCACGAAAGCCTGAGGACGGTGTTCCCGGAGGTCGACGGCGTACCGTGCCAGCGTGTCCTGGCCCTGGACGAGGCCCGGCCCCGGATGCGGTCGACCCAGGTGTCGGAGGACGAACTGCCTGGACGGCTGGTCGAGTTCGCCCGGCTGCCCTTCGACCTGGCCTCGGAACCCCCGCTGCGGGCCGAGCTGTTCGCGATCGCGCCGCGGGAGCACGTGCTGCTGCTGGTGATGCACCACATCGCGGGCGACGGCTGGTCCACCGGCCCCCTGGCCCGCGACCTGGCCGAGGCTTACGTCGCGCGGTCCGAGGGGCGCGCGCCACACCGGCCCGCCCTGCCGGTGCAGTACGCCGACTACACGCTGTGGCAGCGCGACCTGCTCGGCGACGCCGCCGATCCGGGGAGCCGGTTCGCCGAACAACTCGACTACTGGAGAGGCCAGTTGTCGGAGCTGCCGGAGCTGCTCCGGCTTCCCGCCGACCGGGTGCGGCCGGCCGTGGCACGCCGGCACGGAGACCAGATCGGCCTGGAGCTGAGCGCCGAACTCCACGCGGCCTTGCTGGAGTTGGCCCGGCGCACCGGCAGCAGTCTGTTCATGGTGCTCCAGGCGGCCCTGGCCGCGCTGTACACGCGGTTGGGCGCGGGAGAGGACATCCCGATCGGCAGCCCGATCGCCGGGCGCACCGACGAGGCGCTGGACGATCTGGTCGGGTTCTTCGTGAACACCCTGGTGCTGCGCACCGACACCAGCGGCGATCCGACCTTCGCCGAGCTGCTGGGCAGGGTGCGGGAGACGGCACTGTCGGCGTACGCGCACCAGGACGTGCCGTTCGAGCACCTGGTGGAGGCGCTGAACCCGTCCCGGTCGCTCTCCCACCACCCGCTGTTCCAGACCATCCTGGCCGTGCAGAACGCGCCGATGGGCCGTTTCTCGCTGCCCGGCCTGGACGTCGTCACCTGTGCGGTGGCCACCGGAACCGCCAAGTTCGACCTGGGTGTGAACCTCGCCGAACAGTTCGGGCCGGACGGAAGGCCGGCCGGGATCGTGGGAGCGGTGGAGTACGCCACCGACCTGTTCGACCGGGGCACGGTCGCCGCGCTCGCCCGGCGCTGGACGCTCCTGCTGGAGGCGGTCACCGCCGACCCGGAGCAGCCGATCGGGCTGATCGACCTCCTCGACGCCGACGAACGGCACCGGCTTCTGGAGCTCGGGAACGCGACCGCCCGTGAGGTGGGCGCCGCGGCGGTGCCGGAGGCGTTCGCGGCGTGGGTGGCGGCGGCGCCGGACGCGGTCGCGCTCGTGTGCGGCGACGTCGAGCTGACGTACGGCCGGCTGAACGCCCTGGCCAACCGGTTCGCGCACGCGCTGATCGCCCAGGGCGTGGGCCCCGAACAGATCGTGGCGGTGGCCTTGCCGCGCTCGCCGGAATGGGTGGCGGCCGTCCTCGGCGTACTGAAGGCCGGGGCCGCCTACCTGCCGGTGGACCCGGCCTACCCCCGCTCCCGGATCGCGTACATGCTGGATGACGCCCGCCCCACCGTCGTCATCGACGACCCGGCCACGGTCACCGACGCGGACTGGCCCGACACCGACCCGAAGACCGCGCCCGACACCCGGCACCCCGCCTACGTCATCTACACCTCGGGCTCCACCGGCCGGCCCAAGGGCGTCATGGTGAGCCACACCGGCATGGCGAGCCTGGTCGCCGCCCAGATCGAGCGGTTCGCCATCGAACCCGGCAGCCGGGTGCTCCAGTTCGCCTCGCCCAGCTTCGACGCCTCGGTGTCGGAGGTCTTCACCGCCCTGCTGTGCGGCGCGACCCTGGTGCTGCCCGCCACGGCGGAGCCGGTCGCCGCGCTGACGGACCCGGAGCTCGCTGTCACCCATGTGACCGTGCCCCCGTCCGTCCTGGCCGCCGTGGAGGAGGACGCGCTGACCGTGTCCACGCTGGTGGTGGCGGGCGAGTCCTGCCCACCGGAGCTGGTGGCCCGGTGGGCGCCGGGACGCAGGATGATCAACGCCTACGGTCCGACCGAGACGACGGTGTGCGCGACGATGAGCGCCCCGCTGTCCCCGGAACCGGGCGTACCCCCGATCGGCCGGCCGATCGCCAACGCCCGGGTGTACGTCCTGGACGAGCGGCTGCGGCTGGTGCCGCCGGGAGTGGCGGGCGAGTTGTACGTCGCCGGGGCGGGCCTGGCGCGCGGGTACCTGAACCGGCCGGGGCTGACGGCCGGGCGGTTCGTCGCCTGCCCGTTCGGCACGGACGGCGAACGCATGTACCGCACCGGCGACCTGGTGCGCCACCGCGCCGACGGCGACCTGGAGTACGTCGGCCGCACCGACGACCAGGTGAAGGTCCGCGGCTTCCGCGTCGAGCCCGGCGAGATCGAGGCGGCCCTGACCGAGGACCCGGCCGTCGCCCGGGCCGTCGTCCTCGCGCAGGACGACCGGCTCGTCGGGTACGTCGTCCCGCGCCAGGAGGCGGCCCGGGACAGTGGTCTCGAAGCGGACCACGTGGGTGAGTGGCGGGACATCTACGACGCCCTGCCCCTCGTTCCCGAGGATTCCGGCTTCGGCCAGAACTTCGTGGGCTGGAACAGCAGTTACGACGCGAGCCCGATCCCGGTCGAGCAGATGCGGGAGTGGCGGGACGCCACCGTGGCACGCGTCCTGGCCCTGCGTCCCCGCCGGGTGCTGGAGGTCGGCGTCGGCACGGGTCTTCTCCTCTCGCGGATCGCACCGCACTGCGAGGGCTACTGGGCGACCGACTTCTCCGCCACCGCGATCGAGGCGCTGAGCGCCCAGGTGGGGAGGGAGGAACGGCTGGCCGGGCGCGTGGTGCTTCAGACCCGCCCGGCGCACGACACCGACGGGCTGCCGGCCGGGCGGTTCGACACCATCGTGCTGAACTCGGTGGCGCAGTACTTCCCGTCCGCCGACTACCTCGCGGACGTGATCGACCGGCTGATGCGGCTGCTCGCCCCCGGCGGCGCGCTCTTCGTCGGCGACGTCCGCAACCTGCGGCTGCTGCGCCCGCTGGCGACCGCCGTCCAGCTCCACCGGGCCGGCGACGGCGCCGACCTGCCCTCGGTGCGCCGGGCCGTGGAGCAGGCCCTGCTGGTGGAGAAGGAACTCCTCGTCGATCCGGACTTCTTCACCGCCCTGCGCGACCGGGGCACCGTCGGGTCCGTGACCGTGGAGGTCAAGCGCGGCCGGCACCACAACGAGCTCACCCGCTACCGCTACGACGTCACGCTGCGCGAGCGGGCGGCCGTCCCGACGGCGCCGTCCGCTCCGCGGGAGGTGACGTGGGGCCGGGAGGTCGCCGGCCTCACGGGAGTGCGCGAGCTGCTCGCCCGCCGCGGCGCGGAGCCGGTGCGCATCACCGGGGTGCCGAACCGGCGCGTGGCCCGCGAGGCGGCGCTGGCCCGGGCGGTGCGGGACGGGGACGGCACGCTCGCCGAACTGCTCGACCGGCTGCACGGTCCGGACGACGGCGACCTGCCCGACCCGGAGGATTTCCGTGAGCTCGGCGACGAACTCGGCCGCCGGGTGGACGTCACCTGGTCCGCCGAGGCGCCCGACGCCCTGGACGTCGTCATCGGCGGTGTGCCGGGAGAGGCCGCGGTGGAGGCCTACCGGCCGCTGCGGCCGTCCGGCACCGCGCTGTCCGCGCTCACCAACCGCCCGACCGGAAGCCGCGCCACGGGCGCCCTCGTCGGCGCACTCCGCGACCGGCTGCGGGACCGGCTGCCCGACCACCTCGTGCCGTCGGCGATCGTCGTACTGGACGCACTGCCGCTGACCGCCGGCGGCAAGATCGACCGCCGCGCGCTGCCCGCCCCGGATCTGGGGACGGCGGCGACCGGCCGGGCACCGCGCACCCCGCAGGAACAACTGCTCGCCGATCTCTTCGCCGACGTGCTCGGACTGCCCGGGGTCGGCGTCGAGGACAGCTTCTTCGACCTCGGCGGGCATTCCCTGCTGGCGACCCGCCTGGCCTCCCGGGTCCGGGCGGCCTTCGGCGCGGAGCTCGAGGTCCGCACGCTCTTCGAGTACCCGACCGTGGCCGCCCTGGCGGCCCGCCTCGACGGCTCGGTCACGGAGCGGCCCGCGCTGACCGCCCGTCCGCGGCCGGAGCGGATCCCGCTCTCCTTCGCCCAGCAACGCCTGTGGTTCCTGCACCGCATGGACGGGCCGAGCGCCACCTACAACATGCCGCTCGCGCTGCGCATGGACGGCGAACTGGACCGTGCGGCGCTGCGTGCCGCGCTCGCCGACGTGACCGCCCGGCACGAGAGCCTGCGGACGGTCCTGCGCGAGGCGGACGGCGTGCCGTACCAGCTCGTGCTGAGCGAGGACGAGGCCCGCCCCGAACTGCCGGTCGTCGAGCTCGACGACGTCCGGCTGCCCGGCCGGCTGGCGCGGGGGGCGCAGCGCGGCTTCGACCTGGCCGCCGAGCCGCCGATCCGCGCCGAGCTCTACGCGCTCGCCCCCGACCGCCATGTGCTGCTGCTCGTCGTGCACCACATCGCGGCCGACGGCTGGTCGATGGGCCCGCTCTCCCGGGATCTGGCGACGGCCTACGCCGCCCGCTGCCGGGGCGAGGAACCGCGGTGGGCCCCGCTGCCGGTGCAGTACGCCGACTACACCCGGTGGCAGCGCGACCTGCTCGGCGACGCCACCGACCCGGACAGCCTGTTCGCCCGGCAACTCGCCTACTGGGGCGAGGAGCTGACCGGGCTGCCGCAGCGGTTGCAACTGCCCACGGACCGGCCGCGGCCGGCCGTGGCCTCCCAGCGGGGCGGCCGGCTCGCCGTCCGGCTGGACGCCGAACTGCACCAGGCGCTGAGGGACCTGGCGACCGCGCGCGGCGCGAGCATGTTCATGGTGCTCCAGGCCGGCCTCGCCGCGCTGCTCACCCGGCTCGGCGCCGGCACCGACATCCCGATCGGCAGCCCGATCGCCGGGCGCACCGACCAGGCCCTGGACGACCTCGTCGGGTTCATGGTCAACACCCTGGTGCTGCGCACCGACACGAGCGGCGACCCCGGCTTCGCCGAACTGCTCGGCCGGGTACGGCAGAAGGCGCTGTCCGCGTACGCCCACCAGGACGTGCCGTTCGAGTACCTGGTCGAGGTGGTCAACCCGGCCCGGTCGCTCTCGCACCACCCGCTGTTCCAGATCATGCTGGCCCTGCAGAACGCGCCGTCGAGCGAGTTCACGCTGCCGGGGCTGTCGACCGGCCACTTGGAGGCGCCGACCGGCACCGCGCGGGTCGACCTGACGTTCAGCCTGGCCGAGCAGTACCGACCGGACGGCGGCCTCGACGGCATGGCCGGGGCGGTGGAGTACGCCACCGATCTGTTCGACCCGGCCACCGTGGAGCTGCTGTTCGCCCGCTGGACACGGTTGCTGCGCGCGGTGGTCGCCGACCCCGGCCGGCCGATCAGCCGGATCGACGTCCTGTCCGGCGAGGAACGCCACCGGCTGCTGTCCGGGTTCAACGACACCGCCGTCGAGCTGCCCGAGGCCGCGCTGCCGGAGCTGTTCGCCCGTCAGGTGCGCGCCACTCCGGACGCGGTGGCCGTCGTCGCGTGCCCGAGCGGCGCCGAGCTGACCTATCGGGAACTCGACCAGCGGGCCAACCGCCTGGCGCGGGCGCTGATCCGCCGGGGCGTGGCGCCGGAGGCGTCGGTCGCGGTCCTGCTGGAGCGCTCGGCGGACCTGGTCGTGGCGATCCTGGCGATCGTCAAGGCGGGCGGCGCCTATGTGCCCCTCGATTCGCGGTTCCCGCAGTCCCGCATCGATCTGATCCTCCAGGAGGCCGGTGCCGAACTGGTCCTCACCGAGGACGTGCTGACCGCGCTGATCCGGTCCGAGACCGACTGCTCCGACCCCGAAGTCCGCTGCCACCCGGATCAGTTGGCGTACGTGATGTACACCTCCGGCTCGACCGGGCGGCCGAAGGGCGTGGCTGTCACCCATCGTGACGTCGTCGGCCACGCCCTGACCCCCTGCTGGCACGAGGGCGGGCACGAGCGGGTGCTGCTGCACTCCCCCACGGCGTTCGACCTCTCGACGTACGAGCACTGGGTGCCGCTGCTCGGCGGCGGCCGGATCGTGGTCGCACCGCCCGGACGGCTCGATCTGGACCTGCTGCACCAGGCGGTCGGCGGGCACGGGGTGACCGGACTGTGGCTGACCGCCGGCCTGTTCCGCCTGGTCGCCGAGGAGCGGCCGGAGCTGCTCGCGGGGGTCCGCGAGGTGTGGACCGGCGGTGACGTGGTTTCCCCGGCCGCCGTCGCCCAGGTGCTGGCGGCCTGCCCCGGCATCACGGTGGTCAACGGCTACGGGCCCACAGAGGCCACGACCCTGGCCACCTGCCACCCGGTGCGCGGCCTCGCCGAGCACGCCGCGACCGTGCCGATCGGCCGGCCGATGGCGAACATGCGCGCCTATGTGCTCGACGCCGGGCTGCGGCCGGTTCCGCCGGGCGTGGTCGGCGAGCTGTACCTCGCGGGGGTGGGCGTGGCCCGGGGCTACGTCGGCCGGCCCGGCCTGACGGTACAGCGGTTCACCGCCGACCCGTACGGGCCGCCCGGGAGCCGGATGTACCGCACGGGCGACCTGGCGTGGTGGCTCGCCGACGGCACCCTGGAGTTCGCCGGACGGGCCGACCACCAGGTCAAGCTGCGCGGCTTCCGGATCGAGCCCGGCGAGATCGAGGCGGTGCTCGCGCTGTGCCCGGGCGTCGCCCAGGCGGCCGTCGTCGTGCGCGAGGACCAGCCGGACGACAAGCGGCTCGTCGCCTACCTGGTGCCCGCTCCCCAGGGCGCGCCCGAGGCGGCCGAGCTGTCCGACCGGCTGCGCCGCGAACTGCCCGAGTACATGGTGCCGTCGGCGTTCGTCACCCTGGAAGCACTGCCGTTGACCGGCAACGGCAAGCTGGACCGGGCCGCCCTGCCGGCCCCCGACTACGGCGCGCCGGGCTCCGGGCGCGGCCCCCGCACGCCGCGGGAGCAACTGCTGTGCGGCCTCTTCGCCCAGGTCCTCGGCCGGGAACAGGTGCACATCGACGACAGCTTCTTCGACCTGGGCGGACACTCGCTGCTCGCCGCCCGACTGGTCTCCCGCGTCCGCGAGACGCTGGGCGTGGAGGTGGGCCTGCGCACGCTGTTCGAGGCGCCGACCGTGGCCGGGCTCACGGAGCGACTGGTCATGAACGACCCCGCCGACGCGCTGGACGTGCTGCTGCCGCTGCGCACCACCGGAAGCCGGACACCGCTGTTCTGCGTCCACCCCGGCGGCGGCATCAGCTGGTCGTACAGCGGGCTGCTGAACCACATCGGTTCCGAGCACCCGGTCTACGCGATCCAGGCGCGCGGCCTCGGCCGCCCCGAACCCCGGCCGGAGTCCTTCGAGGAGATGGCGGCCGACTACGCCGACCAGATCCGCAAGATCCAGCCCGAGGGCCCCTACCTGCTGCTCGGCTGGTCCGCCGGCGGGCTGATCGCCCACGCGGTCGCCTGCGAGCTGCAGGCACGTGGCGAGCGGACCGCGCTGCTGGCGATCCTCGACGCCTACCCGGTGAAGGACGTGAGGTTCGAGGAGCTGCCCGTACCCACCGAGCGGGACGTGCTCGTCGGCGTGCTCGACTGCGACCCGGACGAGCTGGGCGACCGGCCGCTGACCTACGACGAGGTCGCCGGGATCCTGCGCGAGCGGGGCAGTGCGCTGGCCGGGCTGACGGGGCCGCAGATCGAGGTCGTCGTCGACATCATGATCAACAACGCGAAGCTGGCGGTCGACTTCGTACCCGGCAGGTTCGACGGCGACCTGCTGCTGTTCAACTCCACGATCGACCGGGACAAGGACGACGCCGGACCCGGGACCTGGCGCCCGTACGTCACCGGCCGGATCGAGTCGCACGAGATCACCACCCGGCACGACCGGATGACCCAGGCCGGCTCGCTGTCCCAGATCGGACCGATTCTGGCCGCCAGGCTCGCCGAGGCCACCGGTGGCACCGCAACCCGCAACCAGGAGGACTGATTTCCATGACCAACCCGTTCGAGGACCAGGACGGCACCTTCCTCGTGCTCGTCAACGAGGAGAACCAGCACTCGCTGTGGCCGCAGTTCGCGGACGTCCCCGAAGGCTGGACCGTCGCCCACGGCCCCGACACCCACGCCGCGTGCCTGGAGTACGTCGAGCTGAACTGGACCGACATGCGGCCCAAGAGCCTCGCCGACGCCATGGACGCCCAGCGGTAGCGCGGCCGACGTGACCTCCACCGACACCCTTAACGGGTCCCGCGGCACCGCGGGACCCGTCCGGCCCGGCGACCTCGCCGCGGCGCTGGGGACGCCCGAGGCCCGCCGGGACCCGTACCCGTTCTACGCCCGCATGCGGCGCGAGAGCCCGGTGCACCGCAGCGACCAGGGCATCTGGTACCTCACCCGGTACGCCGACGTCGAGGCGGCCCTGGGAGACCTGCGGCTGTCCAACGACCGGGACCGGATGACCCGCGCCTACGGCGCGCTCGGCGGCGACCTGAAGGCCTTCAGCCGGCTCACCGACCGGCTCGGCCGGGTGATGACCAACACCGACCCGCCGGACCACGCCCGGCTGCGCAAGCTGGCCAACCGCGCCTTCACCGCCCGGCGGGTCGAAGCCCTGCGCGACGGCATCCAGCGGATCGTCGACCGGCTGATCGACGACGCGGTCGCGGCCGGCTCGTCCATGGACCTGATCGATGCGGTCGCCTCCCCCCTGCCGCTCTCCGTCGTCTGCGAGTTGTTCGGCATCCCGCCCGAGGACCGCCCGCGGGTCAAGGGCTGGTTCCGCCGGCTGGGCCGGCTCTCCGAGGACATCGACAAGTCCGAGGCGGCGATCGAGCAGTACGAGGAGTACCTCGCCCGGCTCGTCCGCCGGCGCCGGGCCGACCCGGGCGACGACCTGGTCAGCGCCCTGGTCGCGACGCAGGCGCAGGACGACCGGCTCACCGACTCCGAGCTGCTGTCCACCTGCTTCGTGCTGATCACCGCGGGAGACGAGACCACCACCCACCTGGTCGGGAACGGCATGCTCGCCCTGCTGCGGCACCCCGGCCAGCTCGCCCGGTTGCGCGCGGACCCGGCGCTGATCCGCACGGCCGTCGACGAACTCGCCCGCTACGACACGCCGACCCAGGCGATCGTCCGGGTCGTGGCCGAGGACGTCGAGATCGGCGGCCGGACGCTGCGCGAGGGCGAACTGGTGTACCTGTTCCTCGCGGCGACCAACCGTGATCCCGAGCGCTTCGAGGACCCCGACCGGCTCGACCTGTCGCGCCCCGTCAACCGGCACCTCAGCTTCGGCAACGGCCCGCACTTCTGCCTCGGCGGACCGCTGGCCAAGCTCCAGGCGGAGGTGGCCGTCGGCACGCTGGTCCGCCGGCTGCCGCGGCTGCGGCTGGCCGACGGGGCGGCCCTCGAATGGCGCCCCAACCCGTTGCAACGACGGCTGAACGCCCTCCCGCTCACCTACTGACGCCCGAACGACGACGAAGGAGAACTGACCATGGCCCGAGAGTTCGAGGTCCGCCGGGAACAGGACCTGCCCGCCACGCCCGAGCAGGTCTGGAACGCGGTCGCCACCGGCGCCGGCAACCTCGGCTGGCTGTACCCCATGGAGGTCGAGCCGCGCGTCGGCGGAAAGGTCACCCGGGCCGACGGCACCGTGGTGGCATGGGAGCCGCCGCACCACTTCGCCGTGCGCGTGGCCCTGGACGACGGGTTCTCCAACACCCTGACCTACCGGATCGAGCCGCTCGACGACGCGACCAGCCACCTGCGGATGGGCATCCACTGGGTGCACACGGGGGTCGTCGACGACTACTGGGACACCAAGGCGGACGCGGCGGAGAAGCACGTCGACTTCTACCAGCACGGCCTCGCCGAGTACCTGAGGCACTTCGCCGGCCGGCCCGCCGTCTACGTCAAGGTGGGCCGCGGCGAGCGCACCGACGACCCCGCCGACTTCGCGGCGCTGCGCCGGCGCCTCGGCCTCACCGACGACACGGCCGTCGGCGACCGGCTGTCGTTCGACGTCCCGGGTGTGGACGGCGGCTCACAGGAGGTGGTCGTGGACTGGCTCAGCCCCGACTTCCTCGGCCTGCGCGGCCCGGACGCGTTGTACCGGTTCTTCAACGGGAGCACCTGGAACTGGCCGATCTGGCTGGGCCACCACCTGTTCGCCGAGGACGCGGACGAAGAGCAGGCCACGAAGGTGTGGAACGCCTGGCTCAACGGCGCCTGACCCGTCGCACGCCGCATTCGGAGGACCCCGGCCAGAACGCCGCTCAGCGCAGCCGGACCCGTCCTGGAAGACGGCACTTCTCGTGCCGGACGTGGTACGGGACACGGTCCGGTCCGCCCCTGTCCCCGAATCCGCGGCGGACGGGCTCCCGGCCTCGCCGCCGGTGAAGGGGCCCTGGTGCCGCGCCGGCACCCGGCCGCCGGTGCCGTTTCGGGTGTCACGGGGCCGGTGCCGTCCGGCGCGGCGGCTCCCGGACGGCGCCGGCCCCGCCGTGCGGTCAGCCCATCACGGTCCGGGAGGCGGCCCCCTCGGCGATGGGTCGTTTGCGGGAGAAGGCGCCCAGGTCGACGACGACGCCGGTGTGTTCGCCGGTGTACCGCAGCGGATCGCGGTCGTGGTCGTGGCCGGCCTCGACGCGGTCGACCAGGACGGCCAGGAACCGGCCCGCCAGCGGGGCGTTCTTGAACTGGTTGCCGCTCGTTCCCATGGCGACGTAGAAGCCGGGCAGGTCGGTGCGGTCGTAGATGGGGGACCAGTCGTCGGCGGCGTCGTAGACACCGGCGACGCCGGTCGGCCGGTTCGGGACGCCAAGGAGCGGAAAGCGGCGCGCGGCCCTGGTCACTTGGGTGTCGAACCCGGTGGGCGTCGGGTGCGGGTTGCACAGGTCGGGGTCGTCGAGCCATTCCATCGGGTCGCAGGCGGGCAGCGTGCTGCCGATGAGGAGGTGACCGCCGCGGGGGCGCAGGTAGGTCCCCAGGTCGGCGTCGGCCACGATCGGGCCGGGCGTGGTCTCGGCGGCGCTCCGGCTCGACGGGGGCGTGCCGCCCGGCGGGACCGGTGCGGCCACCTGGTGGACTTCCTGGCGCAGCGGACGCACTCCGACGGTGAATTCGGCGCCGACCCCGGCCATCCGGTTGAGCCCGCCCGACCAGGGCCCGGCCGCGTTGATCACCACCGGTGCCGTGATCGCGGCGCCGTCGGAGAGGCGGACGCCCGCCACCCGGTCGTCGCGGCGCAGGACTTCGACGACCGTGCGACGGAAGAGGAAGCGCGCCCCGGCGCGGACCGCCGCGTCCGCGAGGTTCCGCGCCGCGAGCTGGGGATCGTCGACGAAGCCCGCGTCGGGTGTGAACAGCGCGCCGAGTTCGCCTTCGGGGCCCGCGAAGAACGCCTCGTCGCGCAGGGACTTGGGGGGCCCGTAGCGTCCCGCGTCGATGCCGGGGATCCGGCCGCGCAGCGTCGCGGCATCCCAGCGCTCGTACGGCACGCGTGCGCGCTCGAACAGTGCGATGACCTCCGACGTCCTGGAGCCCGGCGCGTCGAGGAGGACCGCTCCGGTTCTGTGGAAGGCCGCCAGGCCGCGGCCGCTCGTGGTGCCCAGGTGCTCCGCCCATCGTGTCCAGCGGTGCTGGGATTCCCAGGCAGTGGCGACACCGTCCCAGGTCGAGTAGTTGAAACGGATGATGGCGCTGGAGGCGCTGGTGGATCCGTGACCGACGTCGCCGGACTTGTCGACGGCCACGACGCGCCGTCCGGTGCGCGCCAGTTCCAGTGCCACCGAGGCACCGATCACCCCCGCCCCCACGACGACCGCGTCCGCGCCGGACGGAGACGTGCGCGGTTCCCCGGCCGTCATGACGGCAGGTCCCCGGGGGTTCGCCCGGCCCGGTCACCGTTCGTGTCCTGGTGCACGCCGTCGGCGTGGGGCGGGCGGTCGTCGGCGCGGTACGGGAAGTGGCACGCGGCGCGGTGCGGCTGTCCGGCCGCGTCCGGCTGGGGGTCCCGTACGGCGCAGACGTCCCGCCCCGGACGCGTGTTCGGCCCGTCGGGGCAGCGCGGATGGAAGCGGCATCCGGTCGGAGGCGACGCGGGGTCGGGCGCCTCTCCCAGGAGGAGAGGCGCCCCGGCCGGTCGTCGTCCGGTGCGCAGGCTCGGCACGGCGGACAGCAGCGTCCGGGTGTAGGGGTGCCGTGGGCCGCGCAGCAGGTCCTCCGTGGCGGCGGTCTCGATGATCCGGCCGAGGTACATCACGGCGACGGTGTCCGAGACATGGCGGACGGCGGCCAGGTCATGGCTGATGAACAGCATGGCGAAGCCCAGGCGCCGTTGCAGGTCACGGAGCATGGTGAGGAGCGCCGCCCGGACCGACACGTCGAGGGCCGAGGTGACCTCGTCGGCGATGAGTACCGCCGGATCGACGGCGAGCGCGCGGGCCACGGCCACGCGTTGGCGCTGACCGCCCGAGAGCTCCCGCGGCACCCGGCCGGCGCAGTCGGCGTCGAGACCGACCAGCTCCAGCAGTGCGCCGACGCGCCGTTCGCGGCCGCGGCGGTCCAGCCGGACGAAGGCCCCGGCCGACTCGGCGAGCGACTGGCGTACCGTCATGCGCGGATCCAGTGCCGTGTCCGGGTCCTGGAACACCAGTTGCGCCTGCTGTCCCAGCCGGCGCCGCTCGGCCGTCCGGCGTCCGCGGTACTCGCGCCCGCCGACCGTGATCCGGCCGGCGCACGGGGTGTCCAGCCCGACGACCGCTCGTGCCAGGGTGGACTTTCCCGAGCCGGATTCGCCGACCAGGCCCACCGTCGTGCCCCGTGGCACCTCCAGTGACACCCCGTCCACCGCCGTGACCGGCCCGAACGGTCCGTGGTGGCGAACGGTGACGTCGTACAGCGCCAGCCCCGCCCCGCCGCTCACTTCTCCGCCTCCTCGGTCTCCCGCGGTCCGCGGAGCACAGCCGGGGGCAGCGGTTCCCAGCAGGCGACCTCGTGCTCCGGGCCGAGCGGGGTCAGCACGGGGCTCTCCACGGCGCACCGGTCCAGTCGGCGCGGGCAGCGGTCGTGGAACGGGCAGCCCGGGGCCGCGCCGCACGGATCGGGCGGCCCGCCCTCGATGGTGCGCAGGGGACGGTCGCGGTCCGCGTCCATGTCCGGGACCGAGGCGACCAGCATCCGGGTGTAGGGATGCCGTGCGCCGGCCGCCAGCTCACGGGCGGGGAGGTTCTCCACGATCGTTCCCCCGTACATGACGAGGACCCGGTCGCAGGCGTCGGCCACCAGGGCGATGTCGTGGCTGATGAAGAGGATCGCGGTGGCGTCGTCGCGCCGGACGCGGCGGAGCAGGTCCATGATCTGCCGCTGCACGGTGACGTCCAGTGCCGTCGTCGGCTCGTCGGCGACGATGAGGGCGGGCCGCATCAGGGACGCGGTGGCGATCGCCACTCGCTGGCGCTGCCCGCCGGAGAGCTGATGGGGTCGGGAGCGCAGCAGCCGGCGTCCGCCGGGCAGCGCGACCCGCTCGAGCTCGGCCAGGGCCCGCTCGACGGCCTGGGCGCGCGGGGTGCCATGGTGTGCGCGCAGGGCCTCCGTCATCTGCCTGCCGACGCGGAGCGACGGATTGAAGGCCGAGGCCGGGTTCTGGAAGATCATCGCCAGTCCCGTCGCGAGCTGCGCGCGTCGCTCCCGGCGTGACAGCGACCCGGCGTCCGCGCCGAGGAACCGGTGGGTGGCCCAGGTCGCCCGGGCGCCGTCCGGCAGCAGGTCGGCGAGGGCGAGCGCGGTCAGCGACTTGCCGGAGCCGGACTCGCCGACCAGGCCGACCATCTCGCCGCGCCGCAGGGCGAGGGTGACACCGCGGACGGGCCTGACCACCCCGTCCGCCGTGGGAAGGACGACCCGCAGATCCGCCACCTCCAGCACGTGGTCCGCGGCTGCCGGGCGGTCGGTGCGTACCGGGTGCGCCGCGGGTCGATCCGGCCGGCTCGGGCGGGTGCGTCGCCCGGCTGCTCCGGCCAGCACCTCGCCGAGCAGTTGGAAGGCCACGCCGGCGTAGACGATGGCGATGCCGGGCGCCACGGCGGGCAGCGGTTCGGTGTAGACGCGGTCCAGCCCCTGGCTCAGCAGGAGCCCCCAGTCGTACGCGGGGGGCTGCACCCCCAGCCCGAGGAAGCTCAGTCCCGACAGGGCCACGAGTGCCGAGCCCGCGGCGACCGTGGTGTTGAGCAGCAGCGGCTCGGCGATGTGGGGCAGGACGTGGCGCAGGAGGAGCCGGTGGCGGCGCAGGCCCAGCACACGCGCCGCCGCCATGAAGTCGGTTCCGGCCACCTTGGCGGCGAGGGTCTGGGTGATCCGCGCGAAACCCGGTGCGCAGGCGACGGCGAGAGCGCACACCGCGCCACCCGCGCCCGCGCCGAAGAGGGCCGCGAGGAACATCGCGACGAGGAGCGCGGGAAAGGCCAGTAGGAGGTTGATCAGGGCTCCCAGCAGGCGGCGGACGCGCCCGCCCACCACGGCGGTGAGCGCGCCGAGGGTGATCCCGGCCGCCGCCCCGAGGAGCGTGGCCCCCACCGCCGGCAGCAGGGAGAGCCAGGTCGCCGAGAGCAGCCGGGCGAGCAGGTCGCGGCCGAGGTGGTCGGTGCCGAGCAGGTGGGTCGAGGTGGGCCCCCGCAGCACCGCCGACGGGTCGGGGCGGTCGGCGGACCGCCCCCACAGCACCGCCCCCGCGACGGCCGCCAGCGCGAGCGATCCGAGCATCGCCAGGGTGATCACGCCCATGGGCGAGGTCCAGGCCGACCGGGACGCGCGGGACCGGCCGGCGGCGGCACTCGGTGTGGCAGGGGAAGCGGAGGACAGCACCATCGGCTCACGCCTTCCGGATGACCGAACGGGGGTCGAGCAGCGCGAGGGCCAGATCGACCAGGAAGTTCACCACGAGGACGGACGAGCCCAGCACGAGGACCGACGCCTCGACGACCGCGTGGTCCTGCGCGGCGACGGACTGTGCCATCGCCGAACCGATGCCCGGCCACGCGAAGACCTTCTCGACCAGTACGGTCCCCGCGATCAGGGCCGGCAGGAGATTCCCGGCGAGCGTCAGCGACGCGGTCAGCGTGTTCGGCGCCACGTGGCGCAGGTGGAGCCGTGCGGCGGGCAGCCGTTTCGCGCGGGCGGCACGCACATGGTCCGTCGCGAGGACCTTCAGCGTCTCCACCCGCACGATCCGCAGGAGGACCGCGGTCGGAGCGAGCGCCAGCGAGAGCACGGGCAGCACGTAGGACTGGGGGCCGAGGTCGCCGGCCACCGGGAAGAGGCGCAGGGCGACCGCCAGTCCCGCGGTGAGACCCGCCGCGAGCACGAAGTCCGGCACGCCCGCCAGGACGGAGGTGGTGGCGGTGAACGTCAGCTCCGCCCGGGGTCGCCGCCCGCCGCGGGTCCACACCGCCGCGAGCAGCCCCCCGGGGAGGGCGACGAGGAGTACGCAGGCGAACGCCAGGACGGCCAGCAGCAAGGTGGCGGGCAGGCGCGCCCTGATCAGGTCGGCCACCGGCTCACCGGTCACCAGGGAGATCCCGAGGTCCCCATGGGCCAGATGACGCAGATACCGCCGGTACTGTGCCCACAGGCCGAGATCCAGGCCGAGTTCGTGCCGCTTCGCCGCCACGAGGTCCGGCGGGGCGTCCACGCCGAGCGCGGCCCGGACCGGGTCACCGGGTACCAGCCGGATCATCGCGAAGGAGGCGGTGACGACCACCGAGAGGGAGACCAGCAGCCGTACCGCACGCCGGCAGCAGAACACCACCCACGGGTGACGCCGGGTCAGGGCGACGGGCCGCGCGGACACGGTCGTCATGGATGACCTCCTCGACTGGCGGTGGGTGACCGCGTACGGCGGCCGCCGCTATTCGTGCAGGCGGATGCTGGTGGGTACGATCCGGCCGCCGGGCGCGACGTCGAAGGTCGTCCGGTAGCCGTACACCGTGCTCGTGCCGTCGGCTACGGGCAGCGCGTCGGCCGAGCGGAACAGCGCCGCGGCGGCCCGGTTCCAGTCGGCACAGCTGTCCGTGCCCGGCGCGCGCAGCGCGAGGGCCACGAAGCGGTCGTACGCGCCGTTGGCGACGTGCGCGAAGTTCAGTCCCCGCGACGGCGGCGGGCCGGAGAAGTACGGGACGAGCTGCGCGGGCAGCGGCGGGCCCGGCGAGCTGCCGACCACGACGTCGAAGTCGCCGGTCTGGTACATGGCCCGTATCACCGCGTTGCGGCTCTCGCCGACGAGGTCGACGTCCGCGCCGAGCGCCTGCCAGGTGGCGGCCATCAGCTCGGCGACCGACGGAAGGGTGGAGCCGAAGTCGGTGCTGCTGAGCAGCCGCAGCCGCAGCGGCCTGCCGTGCTTCACCAGCCTGCCCCGGGCGTTCCTCGTCCAGCCCGCGGCGCCCAGGGCTCCCACGGCGGCGCGCGAGGGCAGGTTCGGGCCGGCCAGGGCGGCGTGGCAGACGGAGTCCGAGGCGGTCAGGTGGCTCGCGGGCGTTCCGTCGCCGCCGATCGCGACATTGGCGAGGCCCTTGCGGTCCAGGGCGCCCACCAGGGCCTGGCGCAGCGCGGTCTCGCTCAGGGGGCGGCCGGCCCGCTCGTTGAAGAAGGTCAGCCCCACCACGGTCGGCACCTGGGCGGTGGCCAGGCCGTGACCGGTCAGCCGCGCGCGGTCCGGGCCGGTCACCATCGCGATGTTCACACCGCCCGTGAGCAGCAGATTCGCCGTCGTGGACTCCTGCGGGACCACCGACACCACGATCCGCTCGGGCTGGCCCGCGGCCGTGTTGGTCGCCCCGCCCGGGCCCCAGGCGTACCCCTTGCGCCGGGTGAAGAGGTACGGGCCGCCCGAGGCGTAGCCGCTCAGCACGTACGGCCCGGTGCCCCGCGTGCTCCTGTCCAGCGCGCCGGGATCCGCCAGCCCGGCGGGGCAGACGACGGGCACCAGGCCGACCGTCCGCACGACGAAGCTGTACGGGGACGCCATCCGCACCGACACCGTCCGTGCCGCGTCGTCGGCCGAGACCGTGAACGGAACGCCGGGCAGTGCCGCCCGGGCGCCGACGAGCCGGTTGCGGGGATCGCTCGCGTAGCTCAGCGACCGGGCGACCCCGGAGGCCGTGAGGACCGTGCCGTCGGAGCAGGTCGCCCCCCTGCGCAGGGTGAAGCTAGCCGAGGTGGCCCCGGCCCGCCACTTCTCGGCCAGGCCCGACACCACCCGCCCGTCCGGCGCCACGGTGACCAACGAGTCGTACGCGTAGGGAGCCAGGGCGGAGCCGAACTGCGAGTAGGGGTGGAAACTCGGGGTCTCGGAGGCGGTGGCGATCGTGACGGTTCCCCCCACGACGACGGGGGTGCGGGTCGATGACACGTCGCCGCCGCCGCAACCGGCCGCCATGACCGACGCGACGGCGACGGACGCCACCGCGGCCGACCGGGCCCTGGGGAACGACACGGTTCGGCGGTGCATGGTGTGCATCGTGCCACCGGGATCGACGGCACCGGACCGGTTCTCCCGGGCCGGACACGAACGGGCCGGACTATTTCCCCCGTCCGAGTGAGGCCGCCCGACTCGCGGTCGAGCGGGCTTTCCTGACGTCGCGTCACCTCGGCGCGCACACTGGCACCATGGCGAACCACTCATCGCACTGCCCGGACGGCTCCGCGGCGCGGGAGGTCGAGCGGATCGCGGCCGCGTACTGGGACTTCCTGCTCGCGCGTGAGCCGTCGCTGCGGACTCGCCGCGGGCTGCCGGTCGAGTCGCTGCCGGGGGTGTCCGCAGCGGAGGCCGACGAGCGCGCCGGATTCGCGGCGGGGGTGCTGAACCGGCTGGGCACACTGCGGCCCGCGGTGCCGCCCGGCCCCGCCGACGACACCGCGGGCTTCCTCGGCGCGCTGGCCGAGCAGGAGGCGGAGGCGGGACGCTTCCACTGGCTCACCCCCACCGCCACGCCGTACCAGCTCTTCCGGCTCCAGCAGTACGGCGACACGGTCTTTCGTCCGTTCCGCTTCGAGCACCGGGCCGACGCGGACCGGTACGCGTCCCTCGTCCGGGATCTGGCCCGCTGCGTCGCGACGATCGGCGACAAGGCGGCCGGGCAGGCGGCGCGGGGCGTGCGCATCCCGGCCCCGGCGCTGGCCGGGGTCCGCACCACCCTCACCCGTCTGCGGGCATCGGCGACACGGTACGTCCAGGTGGACGCCGAGCGGCTCGGCCGGCTCGACGCGGCGAGCCGCGGCCGGTTGCGCGAGGCGGTGGCGGGGCTCGTGACCGCCGAGCTGGAGCCGGCCTTCGACCGCCTCCTCGCCCTGGTGGGCGGCCCGGACTACCTCGGGAGGGCACCGCAGGCCGTCGGATGGGTCCACTACCCGGAGGGCGAAGCGGCGTACCGGGCCTTCGTCAGGACGTACACCTCCGGGAACACGCCCCCCGAACGCCTCCACGAACTCGGCCGGGAGCACTGCCGCGAACTCGGCGAGCGGATGCGGGAGATGCGGGACGCGCTCGGCTTCGCGGGGACGGAGGCGCAGTTCCACGAACGGCTCGCGACCGAGCCCCGCCTGTACGCCGCCACCCCGGAGGAGGTAGAGGCCCGCTACCGCGGGCACCTGGACCGCCTCACGCCGCTGCTGCCGCGCTGGTTCTCGGTCCTGCCCCGGGCTCCCTACGGCGTGGCCCGCCTCGACCCGGCGCTGGAGGCGTCGATGACGTTCGGCTACTACGAGCCGCCGACCGCCACGCGACCGGAGGGACGCTACCGCTACAACGCCTCGGACCTGGCGCACCGGTCACTGCTCGGCGCGGCCGCGCTGATCTTCCATGAGCTGGCGCCCGGGCACCACTTCCACCTCGCCCGTCAGGCCGAGGACACCGCGCTGCCCGACCTGCGGCGCGAACTGGCGGCCTTCAGCGGGTTCGAGGAGGGCTGGGCGGAGTACGCGGCGGGTCTCGCCTGGGAGATGGGGCTGTACGACGACCCGTGGGACGCGTACGGACGCCTGGCCCATGAACGGTTCACCGCGCAGCGCCTCGTCGTCGACACCGGCCTCAATCTGGGGACCATGACGCTGGAGCAGGCGCGCGCCTTCATGCGCGCCCACGCGGCGGCCGAGTCCGAGGAGCAGATCGCGACCGAGTCGCTGCGCTACGCCACCGACATGCCGGGACAGGCCCTGACGTACCGGGCCGGTCACGCGGAGTTCACGGCGTTGCGGGCGGCGTACGAGCGCGACGCCGGCGCCGGGTCCGACGTGCGCGCCTTCCACGAGGCCGTGCTGTCCGGCGGCACTCTGCCGTTCGCCGTCCTGCGCCGACGGCTGGCGAGGGAGTTGCCCGGGGTGTCCGGCCGTCAGCGGAGGCACCAGTGGTCGCCCGGACCGGGCGGGTGACGCCCCGTTCCGGCCGTCGAACGGCCTGAACAGCACGTCACAGGACGGCCGTTCTACTCGAATGGGTGAAGACCGCGGCGGAACCGGTAGCCCTTCGCTCATCTACGGATACTCTCTGTGATGAGGGGTGCGGGTTCGATGACGCGGAAGCCATGCATGTCATCGCGGTTCACCTGTTCACCTCCCGCTGCCTTCCGTCATCGCTTCCTCGGCAGAAGAGAAGGATGTCCTGCCATGCCCCCTGTAGTGCCTCCTTTCCTGATCGGCCTGATCGCCGCGTCCCTGGCCAGGAGACTGGGCAAGCCCCTCGTACGAGGGATCGTCAAGACGTCGGTGGGCCTGGGGATCGAGGTCAAGCGGGCCGTCCACGAAGCCGGCGAGGGAATCCAGGATCTCGCGGCCGAGGCGAGCGCCGAGATGCTCGCCGCCCGGATGACCCAGGGAGGCGAGCACGGCGCGGACACCGGCGCCCCGGCGGCCGGCGCCGCGGGCCGCACCGACGCGGGCCCTGGACCGGCGCCCACGGCCGCGGTGGCGCACGCGGCACGGACCGGCGGCGAGGGCAAGGCCGTCGGCAAGGCACGCGGCGCCGGTTCGGCCGCTGCCAAGGTGCACTGAGTCGCCGTCCCCGGCACACCGGATGCCACGGCCCGACGCGACAGGAGTGCCGCCCACCTGCCGTCGGCCGCTCAGCGGACATCTCCACGCCGCCCTTCGTCCGCGCACGCCGTTCGGCGGCGTGGAAGGCACGGCTGGAGAAGAAGGACTTCGATGGAGGCAGGTCAGATGTCTGCGACCGGAACACCCCTGTATTCCGCCGAACTCATCCAGGAAGGCAGCGCCTACAAACTCGTCGTGACCGATCGCCTGCGCCACACCGTGCAGACCGCCTACGTGTCCAGAAGAGCGGTGGAGCAGCTTCCCACCTTCCTCGCCAAGCTCAACTCCGCTCAGTTGGGCGGTCTCCGACAGCGATGACGGCGCACGACGCTAAGAAGTGGTTCCGTGTCCACCGGCGCACGGCGGACCCCAGGCTCCGGCTGGTGTGCTTCCCGCACGCCGGCGGCACTGCACAGTTGTTCCACGGCTGGCCCGCGCTGCTGCCGGGGGACGTCGAGGTGCTCGCCGTGCGGTACCCCGGCCGCCAGGACCGGCTCGCGGAGGCCTGCATCGACGACATGGCCACCCTGGCCGACACGGTCGAGGACGCGCTGCGGACCTGGCTCGACCGGCCGCTGGCACTCTTCGGGCACAGCATGGGCGCCTGTGTCGCCTACGAGCTGGCCCTGCGGCTGGAGGCCCGTGGAATCGTCCCCAAACACCTGCTGGTCTCCGCGCACGAGGCCCCCCAGCGGGCCGAACGCACCGCACTGCACAGTGCCGACGACGAAACCCTGATCACCCACGTCCGGCACCTCGGAGACCTGCACTCGGAGGTCTACGCCATCCCGGAGCTGCGTGAGCTGCTGCTGCCCGCCCTCCGGGCGGACTACCGGCTCATCGAGGGCTACCACCCCCCGCACCCGACTCCGGTCAAGGCACCGATCACCGCGTACGTCGGCCAGGACGATCCGAGTTGCGCGCTCGACCGGGTCCTGGCCTGGTCCGACCTCACCGCCCCGGGCTCCTTCGAGCTGCGCCCGTTCCCCGGGGACCACTTCTACCTGGTGCCCCGGGAGGCCGAAGTGGTCGCGGACGTGGCCGCACGCCTCACGCGAGCGTGCGACGCGGACCGGGCCTGACGGCGGGTACACCCCCGCAGCGGGGATCCGAGGGTTCACCGCACACACCCACGGCGTCCAGGCGCCGTGTGTCGGCGGCCTCCGGCCGGGTCCCCGCCTCGGCCCGGGCGGCCGTCCGTGTGGGCCGTGCCGGAAAGCGGGGACCGGCACCGCGCATGGCGCCCTCAGGGTTTTCGGGGGACGATGCGTGTGCCGGGCGGCGAGTCGCGCGGTGTCCCCGGCAACGACCACAAGGCTGGGACGGAGAGGGAACCATGCGACCGGGCACACGTGTCGCCGACGCGATACTCCAGTTGCTCAGCCGGGACTGGGCCGGGCTGGCCCTCGCCCTGCCGCCGGCGGCCGTGGGCGCGTGGTGCGTCACCCTGGGAAGCGGCCGGCGCGTCCTCGGCGGCCTGCTCTGCGCCGTGGCCCTCGCGCTCGTTCTCGGGTCCCTCCGCCATCTGACGCATGTGGCCCGGGTGCGGGTGAGGTATCCGCCACCGGGACGAATGGTCGACGTGGGCGGCTACCGCATGCACCTCCTCGCCGAGGGAGACGCCGGACCGAGACCCACCGTGGTCTGGATGCCCGGCGGCCATGCCGGCGGGTACGCCATGTACCGGCTGCACGCACTGATCCGGGAGCGGACCCGTTCGGTCCTGGTGGACCGTCCGGGCTCCGGTTGGAGCGACCCGGGCCCGTTCCCGCGCACGACCGCGGCCGAAGCCGTCGAACTGCTCACGGCGCTGGAGCGGTCCGGCGAGAACGGGCCCTTCGTCCTCGTGGGGCACTCCTTCGGGGGGCTGCTCATGGCCAACGCCGCCCGGCGCCGCCCCGACCTGATGGCCGGGCTGGTGCTGCTCGACCCCACCCCGCCCGACGTCGTCGCCTTCGGCCCCTCGCTCGCGCCCCTGCGGCACGCCGGCCGGGACCAGACCGCGCTCGCGCTGCGCCACCTCGTCGGCCTCCACGCGCTCCTGCCCCGGAACGAGGCACACCCTGCCGAGGACCCGACGCGGGTCCTCGCCGTGGTCGAGACCAGGACCAAGGCCAACTGCGCCGCGGCATCCATCCTGCGAGAGCTGTCGCCGGGCGGCATCACCCGGGACGGCTGGCACACGGTCGTACACGACGGCGAGCTAGGCTCGCTGCCCCTCCTCCTCGTGGCGCCACGCGATCTGACCGGCGGCGACGCGATCTTCGACACGGTCGACGATCCGGAGGAGAGCGCCCGCGTACGGCACTTCTTCCTCACCGTGAGAGACCGCTTCCTCGCGGCATCGAGCGCTGCCCGGCGGGTCCATACCCCGCAGGGGACCGGCCACGACTTCCCCGACCGCGTGCCCGAGTTCGTCGTGGAGGTGGTGGGCTCGCTGCTGGACGGACAGGCGCCGGGAGCACCGGACCCGTCCTGATGCCGTTCCGCGGCCGCGGTCCGGTCCGGTGCGCCTCCGCCCGAACGAATGAAAGACGTCGGCCTCCCCGGGCGTATCGGCCGAGTGCCGACTACGGTGATTTTCGGTGGGGGTGACATGTCCGTCGGCGCCGTCGGCCGGGTGGTAGCGGCGGGCACCGTGCCGTTCACACAAGAGAGGGTTCACCCATGGCCCCTGTAGTTCCTCCCTTTCTCGTCGGCCTCGTCGCGGCCCCTCTGGTCAAGAGGGTGGCGAAACCGCTGGTGCGAGGCATCGTCAAGACGTCGGTCGGCCTGACCCTCGAGATCAAGCGCGCGGCCATCGAGGCGGGTGACGAGATCCAGGACCTCACCGCCCAAGTGGCCGCCGAGAAGATGGTGAACTCGAGTCGCACGCGTCGTGTGCAAGCCGACGGCGAGGTGACACCGCAGGGTGCCACGGCCGGCTGAGAACCGACGGCCCTCGAAAAGCCGGGCACGGGTGGGAGCGGCCTGCCCCGCACTCCACTGTCGACCGTCTCCCACGGCTCCGCGGACCGCGCGTCGGGAGCGGCCCCGGCCGCGCCGTCGGCGCCCCCTGCGAGCCCGTCGCAGGCCGGCGCACGGCGCTTGTCCTCGGCCTCGGCGCCGGCTCGTGCGGAAACCGCAGCCGGCACCGCCCGGTCGGCGGACCCGCTCCCTCGGCACGGGCACGCGCCGGGACCGGCTCCTTCGGCACGGGCACGCGCGCGGCGGCGACGGGTGCACCGGTACCGGGGTGGAGCCGCGGCCGAACGGGGCGCCGGTGTCAGACCACGGTCACCGGATGCCGTACCACCGCGTCGAACAGATAGCCCTGTGTGTTGGGGACCGCGGTGTCCGGCTGGGTGCGGCCCGTCGTGTCGGTGGCGCGGGCCAGCAGCTCCCTCGAGCCAGGCCTGTCCGGCCTCCAGGGCAGGGACCAGCGCGTCCAGGTGTCCGGGCGCGGCCGGTCGTGGAGTCGGGCCGGTCGCCAGCTCGTTCCGCCGTCGGTGCTGACCTCGACCCGCGCGATGGCGCCCGTGCCGGACCAGGACCGGCCGTGCAGTACCCGGCCCTCCCCCGCCGGGAACGTGGCGCCGCTCGCCAGTTCGAAGGCGCTCTTGATGGTCTGCCTGGTCAGGGGCGCGCTGCCCTCCTGCGGGTGGGCGGGGCCGAACAGCCGGTAGAAGGCGGTGTTCCACGGCGAGAAGAGCGGCTGCGCGGACACCTCGATGCCGCCGACCCACTTGATCGACGCGATCCCCACCCACGAGGGCACCAGTACCCGCACCGGATGCCCGTGGTCGTAGGGCAGCGGCTCGCCGTTCATCTCGTAGGCGAGCAGGACGTCGTGCAGCGCCTTGCCGAGCGGGAGCGGACGGCGTACCCGGCCCAGGTTCTCACCTCCGCTGACGTACTCGGCGTCCAGGCCGCGCGGCTGGACGTCGACGGCGTAGGACGACAGCCCGGCCCGGCGCAGCACGTCGGCCAGCAGAACCCCGCGCCAGCGGGCGACGCCCACGGCACCGAGCGTCCACGGTGTGCCGGTGACCGTCTCGCCCTGCTGGGTCGCGTAGTGGGCGCGGCCGTTTCCGGCGCACTCGACGAACGCGGTACGGGTGACGGCGGGCAGGGCGCGCAGGTCGTCGTACCCGAACTCCACCGGCCGGCCCTCGCCGGGTGAGCCGCGCAGCCCGTCGCCCCACAGCCTCAGCCGCCAGTCGGCGGCGTCCAGGACGGGAGTCGCCGTGTGGTTGCGCACGAAGAACAGTTCGTTGGGGGTGCGGTGGCCGGTTCCGCGCAGGGCCTCCCAGCGGGTCTCGGCATTGGTGCCGCGCTGGATGAACCACTCCGGCGGCAACGGCTTGACGATCGACGGGCCGGCGGCGCGCGCCGGAGTCGTCGTGGGGAGCGCGGTGACGGCCGCGGTCGCGGCGAGCAGAGTGAGCAGCCGACGGCGTGTGACCCCCTCGGCTCTGGCTCGACCGGCAAGCCACTGGCGCAACCTGTCACGGTCATAGCCGGTCTCGTCGTGGGTGAAGGATCCGACAGCAGGCATGGCAGGTCCTCGTCATGCGGGCATGGGGGAAGGGGAAGGACTCGGGCGCAGTGGGCGCACTCCGGCGCTCGGTGGGCGCCTTCGAGGGGCCACCGGGCCACCGACGCATCCGTGCGACGCGGTCGGCGAGGGGAAGCCGGGGCAGGCCGGTCAGCCGGGGAGCCGACACAGCGCGGCGGCCACGCGGACCAGGTCCACGGCGCGGCGACGGGTCAGCGGCTCCTGGGCAGGCATGGCGGGATGCAAGCACGTGACCGGTCCGGGAGTCAACGGTGCACCTTGGCAAGGTGGTTGACGCGTCTCGGGCGGGTGCGGGCGGAGCGCGGGTGGCGTGCGCGCGGGACCTCACACCCCAAAGACCGGGGGTTCGATGTCATCCAGGTGTCCCGGAGGATGAAAAGACCTCGTCGCGCTGGTGCGTTGCCGCGCCCATGTGGTTACCTGGCTCCATGACCGTGCTCGTGACCCGCCGCCACGTTGACTACGTGCGTGTCACCACCACGCGCTGTCCTGCCGCGAGCTGAGTCCGCGCTCCGGCCTCCCACCGGTCTCTTCTCCACCGCACCGCGCTGACCGCCGCCCTCCCCCGGGCCCGGCTCGCAGCCCTGCGGTACTTCCGCGCATCCGTGTCCCCCACCGCGCGCATCTCCGCACTCCGCACAAGGGAGCACCACCATGAGCCAGCACGTCGACTCCGTCACCGCCGGCCACACCCCCGAGGACGCGCCCGCCGCTGCCGACACCTCCGCCTGGTCCTTCGAGACCAAGCAGATCCACGCGGGCGCCACGCCCGACCCCGCGACCGGCGCCCGGGCGACGCCCATCTACCAGACGACGTCGTTCGTGTTCCGGGACACGCGGCATGCCGCCGACCTGTTCGCACTGGCCGAGCCCGGCAACATCTACACCCGTATCCACAATCCCACCCAGGACGTGTTCGAGCAGCGCGTCGCGGCCCTGGAGGGCGGGGTCGCGGCCGTGGCGCTCTCCTCCGGCCAGGCGGCCGACACCCTGGCGATCCTGACGCTGGCGAGCTCCGGCGACCACATCGTCTCCAGTACGTCGCTGTACGGGGGCACCTACAACCTGTTCCGGCACACGCTGCCCAGGCTCGGCATCGAGGTGTCGTTCGTGGACGACCCGGACGACTTCGCGGCCTGGCGGGCGGCGATCCGGCCGAACACCAAGGCCCTGTTCGCGGAGACGCTGGGCAACCCGCGCGGCAATGTGCTCGACGTGCGGGAGGTCGCGGCCGTGGCGCACGCGGCCGGGCTGCCGCTGATCGTGGACAACACGGTCCCGACCCCCTATCTGCTGCGGCCCATCGAGCACGGCGCGGACATCGTCGTGCACTCGGCGACCAAGTTCCTGGGAGGGCACGGCACGGCGATCGCGGGTGTGGTCGTCGACGGCGGCACCTTCGACTTCGGGGCGCACGCCGAGCGGTTCCCGGACTTCACCGAGCCCGACCCCAGCTACCACGGACTGCGGTACTGGCCCGCGCTCGGGCCGGGCGCCTTCGCCGTCAAGCTGCGGGTGCAGTTGCTCCGCGACCTCGGGCCGGCGCTCTCCCCGCACTCCGCCTTCCTGCTCCTGCAGGGCGTGGAGACGCTCAGCCTGCGGATCGAACGCCATTCCGCCAACGCCCAGGCCCTGGCCGAATGGCTGGAGCAGCGGGACGAGGTCGCCGCCGTGCACTACCCGGGGCTGGAGTCCAGCAGGTGGTACCGGGCGGGGCGGAAGTACCTGCCCCGGGGTGCGGGCGCCGTGGTCTCCTTCGAGCTGCGGGACGGGGTCGAGGCCGGCAAGCGGTTCGTGGACGGGGTCGAGCTGTTCAGCCACCTCGCCAACATCGGCGACGTGCGGAGCCTCATCATCCACCCCGCCTCCACGACGCACAGCCAGCTCGACGACGAGCAGCTGGCGGCCACCGGCGCGTCCCCCGGTCTGGTGCGCCTGTCGGTCGGCATCGAGAACCTCGCCGATCTCAAGGCCGACCTGGAGGCGGGGTTCCGCGCGGTGAAGGGCGCGTCCTGAACACCGTGCTGACGCCCTCCGAGGTCCCCCTCCCGCCGGCCTCCGGGGCCTGGCGGGAGGGGGATCCGCCCGGGCATCGCCAGTGGTACGGGCGCGAGGGGCCGCTGCCTCTGGAGGCGGGCGGTGAACTTCCGGACGTGCGGCTCGCGTTCGAGACGTGGGGGCGGCTCGCGCCGGACCGCTCCAACGCGGTGCTCGTGCTGCACGCCCTGACCGGTGACAGCCACGCCGCCGGCGCCGCCGGGCCCGGGCACCCCTCCTCCGGCTGGTGGGACGGGCTCATCGGCGCGGGGCGCGCGCTCGACACGGACCGCTGGTTCGTCGTGGCGCCGAACGTCCTCGGCGGTTGTCAGGGCAGCACCGGACCGTCCTCCCGCGCGCCGGACGGACGCCGCTGGGGTGGTCGCTTCCCGTTCCTGACGCAACGCGACCAGGTCGCGGCCGAGGCCGGCCTGGCCGACGCCCTGGGCATCGACCGCTGGGCGCTGGTCGTCGGCGGGTCGATGGGCGGGATGCGGGCGCTGGAGTGGGCCGTGTCGCATCCGGAACGGACCGGGGCACTGCTGTTGCTCGCCACGGCGGCCGCGGCGAGCGCGGAGCAGATCGCCTGGGCGAACGTCCAGCTCCATGCCATCCGCAGCGACCCGCGCTGGCGCGGCGGCGACTACCACGACGCCGGTCCCGGGCTCGGCCCGCACGCGGGACTGGGCCTGGCCCGCCGCCTCGCCCATGTCACCTACCGCAGCGAACCGGAGCTGCGGATCCGGTTCGGACGCACCCCGCAGGACGCGGAGGAGCCCTGGAACGGCGGGCGGTACCAGGTCGAGTCCTACCTCGACCACCACGCCGCCAAGCTGGTGGACCGGTTCGACGCGGGCAGCTACGTCACGCTGACCCAGGCCATGAACAGTCATGACATCGGTCGCGGCCGGGGCGGTACGCGCGCCGCCCTGAGCCGGGTGGCGGCCAGGACGCTCGTCGCCGGAGTCGACTCCGACCGTCTCTATCCCCTGTCCCAGCAGGCCGAGTTGGCGGCCTGCATCCCAACGGCGGACCGCCTGCGGGTGATCGGGTCCCCGTGTGGTCACGACGGCTTCCTGATCGAGCTGGAGCAGGTCGCCGCGCTCGTGGGAGAACTCGTCGGGTAGGCCGGGAGCGACCGCGAGGTTCCCGACGTGCGGCGCCGACCGCCCTGTGGCGTCCCTACCCCGGGGTGTCCCGTGTCACCGACCGGATGGCGGGCGCACCGCTGTGCGGGGCCGGCCGGGGCACGTCGCGTCGGGGCGCCGCGCGGGGCCGGCCGCCCCTTCCCCGCCGGGAGGACACCGCGCCGCGGTGTGGCGCGCGCCGGTGACCCGCGCCCCGGGACGCGCTCGGCCTCCTCGGGGGGGCGGGTGGTTCAGCGCGGGCTGCCGGCGGCGGCGAAGGGCGCGGGGGCCGGGGCCGCCGACGGCCGGCCGTTCGGGTGCCGCCACAGGCCCTGCGCCCGGAGCCTCGGCAGGACGCCCTCGCCGAACCAGTACGCCTCCTCCAGGTGCGGGTAGCCGGAGAGGACGAACTCCTCGATGCCCAGGGCGTGGTACTCCTTGATCCGCTCCGCCACCTCGGTGTGGCTGCCGACCAGCGCCGTGCCCGCGCCACCGCGCACCAGGCCGATGCCGGCCCACAGGTTGGGGTGGATCTCCAGGTCCGCGCCGCTGCCGCCGTGCAGGGCGAGCATGCGCCGCTGCCCCTCGGACTCGCTGCGGGCGAGTCCTTCCTGCACCGACCGGACCGTCTCCGGGTCGAAGCCGTCCAGGAGCCGGTTCGCCTCCGCCCACGCCTGCTCGGACGTGTCGCGGGTGATGACGTGCAGCCGGATGCCGAAGCGGAGGGCACGGCCCTGCCCGGCGGCCAGCTCCCTGATCCAGGCGATCTTCCCGGCGACCTGGGCGGGCGGCTCGCCCCAGGTGAGGTAGACGTCGGCGTGGCGCGCCGCGACCTCGCCGGCGATCGGCGACGAGCCGCCGAAGTACACCTCCGGTACGGGGTCGGGCAGTCTGGCGAGCCGGGCGTCCTCGACCCTCAGGTGCTCGCCGGCCAGGTCGACCGTCCTGCCCTGCCACAACTCCCGTACCACGTGCAGGAACTCACCGGTGCGTCGGTACCGCGCGTCCTTGTCGAGGAAGTCGCCGTAGGCGCGCTGCTCGTGGGACTCGCCGCCCGTCACCACGTTGAGCAGCAGCCGGCCACCGGTCTGCCGCTGGAAGGTGGACGCCATCTGCGCGGCCAGTGTGGGTGAGACGAAGCCGGGTCTGAAGGCGACCAGGAACCTCAGCCGCTCGGTGTTCTGGCTGACCATGGCGGTGGTCAGCCAGGCGTCCTCGCACCAGGCGCCGGTGGGGGTCAGCGCACCGGTGAAGCCGAGGTCCTCCGCGGCGCGGGCGATCTGGCTCAGGTAGGCCACCGTGGGCGGACGGTCCTGTCCCGAGGGGGTGCCGGGGGCGCCGTGGCCGCCGCCGACGACATGGCGGCTGTCGCCGTTGGTGGGCAGGAACCAGTGGAAGGTGAGGCTCACTCGGGCTCACGCCTTTCGCTCGTCGTGGGCGTTCGGGGTCGGGGCGCTCATCCGGCGGCGGCCAGCAGGGCGGTACGGCCGGCGAGGGCTTCGGAGAACCGGTCGACGACCTGCGCGAGGGCCTCGGCCGGACCCGGCGCGACGGTCAGCGTGCCGTCCTCGCCCACCGCGATGTCCTCGTCCAGCGTGAACCAGCCCTGGACGATGTGCGCGGCGCCCATGGAACTGAGCACCGGGCGCAGTGCGTAGTCGATCGCCAGGACGTGCGCCGTGGTTCCGCCGGTCGCCAGCGGGAGCACGGTCTTGCCGGCCAGACCGTACTGGGGCATCAGGTCGAGCAGCGCCTTCAGGAGTCCGGAGTAGGCGGCCTTGTAGACGGGGGTGCCGATCACGACGCCGTCGGCGCGGTCGAACAGCGCCGCGGCCTCGACGATCGCCGGGTGCCGGAAGTCGGCGCCGAGGAGGGCGTCGGCGGGGATGGTGCGGACGTCGAGCGGGATCACCTCGTGTCCCTGGGCCGTGAGGCGCCGGTCGAGGTGGCGCAGCAGGCGGGCGGTGCGGGAGGTGACGGAGGGACTTCCGGAGACGGACAGGACGGTGGCCATTGCGCACCCTTCGGAGCGTGGGATCGGCGTGGGATCGGTGCGGGGCCGCGTGCGGCGGCCGCGCAAGCTGCGGGAGCCGCCTGAGTGGACGGCTACTTGTTGGTCCTGGGCAGGCCGGGCGGGTTGATCTCCGACTTCGCCACGGCTTCGTCGGACAGGCCCCAGCGTTTGAGCACCTCGGCGTACGTGCCGTTGTCGATGATCTCGTCGAGGGCGTCGGCGAGCGCCTTGACCAGTCCGTTGTCCTTCTTGGTGGTGGCCGCGATGAGGCCCTGGAGGGTGGCGCCCGCGCCGGAGTAGGTGCCGACGACCTCCGTCTTCCCGGTGGTCGCCGCGTGATGGGCGGCGGTCGGGTCGGGGCCGAGATAGAGGTCGATCCGTCCCGACTGGAGGGCGAGGTAGGTGTCGCTGTCGTGCTGGTAGTACTTGATGTCCACCGGTTCGAGGCCGGCCTTCACGTCCTCCTCGCTCCACTCGATGAGCAGCTTCTCCTGGTTGGTGCCGCTGCTCACGGCGACCGTCCGGCCCGCCACGTCCTCGGGCCCGGTGACCTTCTGTCCGCTGCCCTTCTTCGCCTCGAAGCCGAGGTTGTCCTTGCGGTAGGAGGCGAAGTCGTACTTCTCCTTGCGCTCCTCCGTGTCGGTGATGTTGCTGAAGCCGACGTCGTACTTGCCGCTGTCGAGGCCGACGAAGATGTTCTCCCAGGAGACCGTGCTGATGTGCGGTTCGAGGCCGAGGACGTCGGCGACCAGGTGGGCGAGGTCGGGCTCGACACCGATGACGGTCTTGTTGTCGGTGGCGTAGAAGGCGAGCGGCGCGGCGGAGCCGGAGGAGTCGACGATCTCCAGGGTGCCTCTTCTGCGGATCGCCTCCGGGACCTCGGCGGCGATGGAGTCGACCTTGTGGGTGGTGACGCGGTTCTGGTCCGGACTGATGTTGATTCCCGTCCTGGCCCCCTTCGTGGCCGCCACCTCGGCGGCGCCGCCTTCGGAAGGGTTGCCGCAGGCGGCGAGGACGAGGGCGCAGGCGAGGCCGAGCGCGGCCGCGGCGGAGCGGCGGGCGGTGGGGGCGCCCCCTGTTCGAGTGAAGCCTGGAACTCGGGGGAGGGTGGACACGTTCCTTCTCCTTGCGTGGGCGTGCGGGGCGGGGTGGGGCGGTCAGAGGACCTTGGAGAGGAAGGCGCGGGTGCGCTCCTGCCGCGGGTCGTCCAGGACGGCCGCGGGCGGCCCCTGTTCCACGACGACACCGCCGTCCATGAAGACCACGGTGTCGGCGACCTCGCGGGCGAAGCCGATCTCGTGGGTGACGACGATCATGGTGGTCCCGGTGCGGGCCAGGTCCTTGATGACGTCGAGGACTTCGCCGACGAGTTCCGGGTCGAGCGCCGAGGTGGGCTCGTCGAAGAGCAGGACCTTCGGCTCGAGGGCGAGCGCCCGGGCGATGGCGACACGCTGCTGCTGGCCACCGGAGAGCTGCCGCGGGTAGGCGTCCGCCTTGTCGGAGAGGCCGACCCGCTCCAGGAGCAGACGGGCCGTCCGCTCCGCCTCCTTGCGCGGGCGGCGCAGCGCGGAGACGGGGGCCTCGGTGAGGTTGTCCAGCACGGTCAGGTGCGGGAAGAGGTTGAAGTCCTGGAAGACGAACCCGATGTGGGTACGCTGCTTCAGGACGTCCTTCTCCTTCAGCTCGTGCAGCTTGCCGCCCGAGCGGCGGTAGCCGATGAGCTCGCCGTCGATGCTGATCCAGCCCCGGTCGACCTTCTCCAGGTGGTTGACGGTGCGCAGCAGCGTCGATTTCCCGGAACCGGACGGGCCGAGGATCACGGTGACCTCGCCGGCGCGGACCCTCAGGTCGACGCCGCGCAGCACCTGGAGCGGGCCGAAACTCTTGTGGACGCCGTGGACGTCCACCATGACCTCGCTCATCGGTTGTCTCCCAGGGGTGCCAGGGTCTTCAGGGGTACGACGGGCTGGTCGCGCCGCGCCGCCGTCGCGCGAAGGCCGTGTACGAACCGGCGGGCGCGCTCGATCGGGGTGGGCGGTGGAGTGCGGTCGGTGCCCCGGGCGTAGCGGCGCTCGACGTAGTACTGGGCGACCGACAGCAGGGAGGTCAGCACCACGTACCAGGCGGTGGCGACCAGCAGCAGCGGGATCACCCGGCCGTTGCGGCCGTAGATCACCTGCGCCTGGTAGAACAGCTCCCCGATCGACATCACGTAGACCACCGAGGTGCCCTTGAGCAGGCCGATGATCTCGCTGCCGGCGGTGGGCAGGATGGCGCGCATGGCCTGCGGCAGCACGATCCGGCGGATCTGCCGCAACCGGGGGATGCCCAGCGCGGCCGCGGCTTCGAGCTGTCCGTGGTCGACGGAGATGACGCCGCCGCGGACGATCTCGGCGGCGTAGGCGGCCTGGTGCAGCGTCAGGCCGATGACAGCGGCGCCGATGGTGCCGATGAGGGTGTTGCTGTCGACGGACCAGAACACCGGGCCGAAGGGGACGCCGACTCCCAACTCCTGGTACAGCGCGCTCAGGTTGAACCAGAACACCAGCTGGACGATCATCGGGATGGACCGGAAGATCCAGATGTAGGTCCAGGCGACGGTCCGCAGCACCGGGCTGCGCGAGAGCCGCATGAAGGCCAGGACGGTGCCGAGGAGGAAACCCAGCACGGTGGCGTAGGCGGTGAGCTGGAGGGTGACCCACACCGCCTGGACGATCGTCTCCGACAGGACGTAGTCGCGGAAGACGCCCCACTCCCAGACCGGGTTGGTGGCCAGCCCGTGCACGAACTGGGCGACCAGCACCACCACGGCGACGGCCGCCGCCCAGCGGGCGTAGTGGCGGGCGGGGACGACCTTGAGCGTTGCCGGGTCGTCCGGGCCGGGCGGGGCGTGGGGATCGGTGCCCGGTGAGGTCGCGCCGGTCGGCGCGGTGGCGGGTTCGGTGATGAGTCCCATCGTGGCGGTCCTGATCTCTGGCTGCTTGGGCTCGGGTCGGGTGATCCGCGACGGGTCGATCGCGGTGGCGGTGGTGCTCCGTCCGTCGGGGACCGGGGTGTCGGCGCCGTTCGCGATCAGTCGCCGGCGGTCGCCTGGAACGCCCTGGCGGGCGGGGAAACCTCGTCGAGGGCGGGACCGGCGCCGAGGCGGCGGCGCTCCCCCGGGAGGCGGGCGACGCCCCGGGCCGTGCGGCCCGGGCACCGGCCGTCGTCCGCCTCGCGTACGGCGGCGACCGGGTCGTCGTCCGGGGCCGGGGACGCGTCGGTGGCGGTGATGCCGAGGAACTCCACTGGCATGGGGGACGACCTTTCGACAAGTCCCCGGCGCCGTGCGGGGACAGGCGGGGCGGCACGCGGGCACGGCGCGGCGGCCCTCGGTGCGGCCAGGTGTGACGGCGCGCCACGGGGTGCCGGGAGCCGGGGTGAGCAGGTGCGACGACGCCGGGGCGTGGGCCTGCGGGAGGGCGGGCGGCGGCAGCGCCGCTCCGGTCCGGCAGGACCTTCCCCCACGCGGGATCAGCGTGTCTCAGCGCGAGTGCGCGACGATGTCACCAAGGGGGGAACCCGGTCCGCGACGAGGTGACCGAGGGAGGGGAAGGGCCGGTCGGACGGCCGGTTGCCGCTTCAGGCGCGACACGCGGCGGACCACACCCGACCGAAGTCGATGTGGTCACGGGTGACCAGGCGCTGCTCGGCATTCATGCGATTAATTGAGCAGTACATCCCGCGTCCCGTCAACCACGGCCCGGATGCTGAACTCACCCCGGTGTGGCATTCCCTACATTCCCTATCGATTTACTAGGGAAGCGTTGACGGGGCGCCGGCCGGGTGCGCAGGATGATGGTCAAGTACCCGCGCAGCGACGACTCGTTCGCCGTCGGCATGCCGGTTTCGGTCGTGTCGTCAGCGCCGTCCGCCGGTCTGCGTGAGGCACCCGGCCGACACGCGGCGGCGTGCCGCTCCGCCCCTCTCCCCCGTCCCGGGCGGTCGGGCGAGCCAGTTCCCGCCGTGCCCGATGTCCCGACGTGACTTCCGAAGGGCGACCGCCATGACCACGGCACCTGCGGCTCGGGCCACCGCCCCATCGGGTCCGCCGTCGCCCGAGGCGCGCGAACCCCTCCCCGCTTTCCTGGAGTTCGCACTGCCGGGACACCTGGTCCCGTCGCCGTGCCGGGTGCCCTCCCGCGAGCCGCCGGCGGGCGGCACACGGGGCTACGACCACCTCGGTGACGGCCGCACCGTGGAGGTCGGCGCCGCCCACCCGCGCGGCACGTCCGCGACTCACCGGCGCCGGATCGCCGCCGTGGGGTGCGAGGGCCGCAAACACCTGCCCGACCAGTAGAAGCGCTCCAACCCCCATCGTGCCGCCGACCTTGAGGAGATCACCGCCATGGGCGTTGCCATCGCGCCGTCCGGCCCCGCTTCGCAGGCCGCCCGGACCGGGCCGGGCCGTGCGCACTGGCTGCGGGTGGCCCGCGAGACGGCGGACGACCTGGCCACGGACGCGGCGGCCCGGGAGCAGGCGGGCAAGGTCCCGTTCGACGAGGTGTCCCGACTGCGCGAGGCGGGACTGCTGACGCTCCTCGTGCCGGCCGGGTCGGGGGGCGGCGGCGCGGACTGGCCCACGGCCTACGCCGTGGTCCGGGGGATCGCCGCCGCCGACGGCGCGATCGGTCAACTGCTCGGCTGTCACTACTTCCTGACGTGGAGCGCCCGGTTCCTCGCCACCCCCTCCCAGGCGGACGAACTCGGGCGACGATGTGCGGCCCGGCAGTGGTTCTGGGGTGGCGGTCTGGCCGGCCAGGAATTCCCCCTGACGTTGTCCAAGGTCCGCGGCGGGCACGTGCTCAACGGCCGGCAGACCTACTCCACCGGAGTCCTGGTCGCCGACCGCCTCGCCGTACGCGCCGTGCGTGCCGACACCGGCGAACCTCTCGCGGTCGTCGTCGATCCCGACCATCCCGGCGTCGACGTCGACGGCGGCGCCGACACCTTCGGCCAGCGCCTCGCGGCCGGCGGATGCGTGGAGTTCGACGCCGTACCGGTCGCCGCCGAGGACGTGCTCGGTTCCCTGTCCGCGGACGATGACGACCTGTCGCCCCTGGCCGCCCTGGCCTCTCCCGTCGGGCGGCTGCTGTCCGTCCAGCTTCGTCTCGGGATGGCCGAGGGAGTGCTCGCCGAAGCCCGGGAGTACAGCAGGGCGGACCGCTCGTCCTGGCACTCCGCCTGGCCGGGCGGCGCTTCGCAGGACCCGCAGGTGCTGGCCGCCTACGGGGAGCTCACCGTCCTCACCCGCTCCGCGTCGGCACTCACCGACCAGGCGCTGGAAGCCGTGCACGGCGGGCTGACCCGCGGCGAGGACCTCACCTACGACGAGTACGCGGACATCTCCGTCCTCGTCGCCATGGCCGAAGCCGCCTCCTCGCGGGCCGCGCAGGAGTCCACCGCCCGCGCCCTCGACATCGTCGGGGCCCGCTCCGCGTCCGCGCGGCTGGGCTTCGACCGCTTCTGGCGCAACACCCGGACCCAGACCCTGTACGAGCCCGTCGCCCACCGGCTCCGCGATGTCGGGGACTACTTCCTCAACGGCGCGCATCCGCCGTTCGTCCTGCCTGCCTGACCGTCGCCGTTCGTCCTGCCTGCCTGACCGTCGCCGTTCGTCCTGCCTGCCTGACCGTCGCCGTTCGTCCTGCCTGCCTGACCGTCGCCGGCCGCCGCACCGGAGCGCCGGACCGACGGCGCGGCGCATCGCGGACGCCGGCCGAGACCATTGGGGACAATGGGCGCATGCGGATCTCGGCCAGGGCGGACTACGCGGTACGCGCCGCGCTGCAGCTCGCCGCGTCGCCGGACGGCGGGCCGGTGAAGGCCGAGGCCATCGCCGACGCCCAGGACATCCCGCACAAGTTCCTCGAAAGCATCCTGAACGACATGCGCCGGGGCGGTCTCGTCCTCAGCCGGCGCGGCGGCAACGGCGGCTACCGGCTGGCCCGGCCCGCCGAGTCCGTCAGCATCGCCGACGTCATCCGCGTCGTGGACGGCCCGCTCGTCTCGGTGCGCGGGGTCCGCCCTCCGGAACTGTCCTACACCGGCCCGGCCGAGTCGCTCCTGCCCCTGTGGATCGCGCTGCGGTCCAACGTGCGCGAGATCCTCGACGGCGTGTCACTGGCGGACGTCGCGGGCGCCCGCCTGCCGGCCGAGGTGTCGGCGTTGAGCGACGCCCCAGGAGCGTGGACCAACCCCTGACACGTCGGGCCGTGCACCCTCGTCCCGAATAGCGAGAGAAGCCCGTCCACCATGCGAACAACCTCTTGGGTTCGGCGCCGCCTTCTGCCACGATCCCTAGCAGCCAGGTAGGAAAACTAGGGAATGCGGGGTGGGGTCGTGGGATCGTTCGACCGCACGCTCCTGCCGCTGCCCCTGCTGACCTCGCGTCGCCACATCGATCTCGGCCGCACCTCCAGCGCCATCTGTCGGCTCGTCTGAACCGTCCGCGGGACCCGTCGGCACCGCGCGGAGAACCGCCGCGCTCCTCCCACCGTCCGGCCGGATCCGGCGGACGCCTCCGCCCGACAGCACCCGCCGCGCTCACCGCCCGCGTGTTCGAGGCGCGGCACCGCTGTGCCGGAGGCGCCACATCCACTCCCCCCACGATCCGCTCCCGGGTCCGGGCCGGCGTCTGCGCCGCCGCGAGCCGGTGAGCGGTGCGCAGACGCCCGCGCGCAGTCCCCGCCACGCTCCGCCGCACCCCCTGATCACCCATTTCCTGAGAGGCCACCTCCGTGTCTGCCGCAAGACCGCTCGCCGCCCTGCGCACCATCGCCGTCACAGCAGCACTCCCCGTCCTGCTGACCGCCTGCGGGTACGGTTCCGACTCCTCCGACGACGGGAAGAAGCCCGCGGTCGCGGCGGGCGCCGAGAAGCTCTCCACCGACGAGGTGAAGATCGGCTACTTCCCCAACCTCACGCACGCCACCGCTCTCGTGGGCGTCCAGGAGGGCCTGTTCCAGAAGGAGCTCGGCGGCACCGCGATCAAGCCCTACACCTTCAACGCCGGCCCCTCCGAGATCGAGGCGCTCAACGCCGGGTCCATCGACATCGGCTGGATCGGCCCCTCCCCCTCCATCAACGGCTACACCAAGTCCGACGGCAAGAACCTGCGGATCATCGGCGGTTCCGCCTCCGGCGGCGTGAAGCTGGTCGTGAACCCGAAGAAGATCGCGTCCCTGAAGGACGTCAAGGGCAAGCGGATCGCCACGCCGCAGCTCGGCAACACCCAGGACGTCGCGTTCCTCAACTGGATCGCCGGCCAGGGCTGGAAGGTCGACGCCCAGAGCGGCAAGGGCGACGTCTCCGTCGTCCGCACCGACAACAAGATCACTCCGGACGCCTACAGGTCCGGCTCCATCGACGGCGCCTGGGTGCCCGAGCCGACCGCGTCCAAGCTGGTCGCCGAGGGCGCGAAGGTACTGCTCGACGAGTCGGCGCTGTGGCCCGACAAGAAGTTCGTGATCACGAACATCATCGTGTCGCAGAAGTTCCTCAAGGCGCACCCGGACGTCGTGGAGGCCGTGCTGCGCGGCTCGGTGAAGACCAACGAGTGGATCAACGCCAACCCGGAGAAGGCCAAGGCGTCCGCCAACACCGCGCTGAAGGAGCTGTCGGGCAAGGCGCTGCCCGCGGACGTCATCGACCCGGCCTGGAAGTCCATCACCTTCCTCGACGACCCCCTGGCCTCCACCCTCAGCACCGAGGCGGAGCACGCGGTGACGGCCGGCCTCCTGGACAAGCCCGACCTGAAGGGCATCTACGACCTCACGCTGCTCGACCGGGTCCTGGCGGCCGAGGGCAAGGACAAGGTCGACGACGCCGGTCTCGGCACCGAGTAACGGCGGCCGGAGCGACGTGTTCCCGGGAGGCGACGGCCATGGTCACGACACCGGCCGAGTCCGTCACCCTCCTGGGAGCCTCCGGCCGCGGCGACCACGCCCGTGACCCGCGGGGGCTCCCGCGCGCCGGGTCCTCGCCCCGTCCCGGCCCCGGCCTGTGGGATCCGGTCGCGTCAGGTCTCCCCTCGCGTCACCCGCGTGTTCACCGAGTCGACCGCGCGCCGTGACCAGTCCGACTCGCCGCGGCAGCCGAGTTCGTCGAGGACCAGGCGGTGGAGCCGGCCCCACACCCGGGCCTTGGCCCACTCGGTGAAGCGCCGGTGGGCCGTGGCTCCCGAGGGCCCGAACGACGCGGCCGGCAGTTGCCGCCAGCTACAGCCCGAGGTGGCCACGAACACGATCGCGGCCAGCACCTCCCGATCGCCGTGGCGCCGTCGGCCACCGCCCTGCGGTCGCGTCGGCGCCGGCGGCACCACCCGCTGGAACAGTTCCCACAGCTCGTCCGGCACCATCCGTTCGACGATGCCCGCCACCGCCTCCGGTCCGGGCGCGCCCCGGCCCGAGCCGACGGCGCCGTGCCGCCCGGCGAGTTCACGTGTCCCGGTGCGCGGGGACGGCCGGAAGCGCTGGACACGAGCCGCCCTGGGCCGGCGGAGGACAGGAGAGTCCGAGGGGGTCTGCGCTGGGGGCACTGTGGCAGTGTCCTTTCCTTGTCCGGTCCCACTGGTGCTGGACGTCCCGGCCCCGCCTCAGATGCGCAGGAGGACCGTCTCGGGGGATTCGACGAGGCCGCACAGGGCGGTGAGGAAGGCGGCGGCCTCCGCGCCGTCGCACACCCGGTGGTCGAACGCGCAGGTGAGCCTGGCGGTGGGCCGTACGACGAGCGTGTCGCTCCCCACGACGTGCGGGCGGGGCCGGATCGAACCCACGCCGAGGATCGCCGCCTGGGGGTGATTGATGACCGGCACCCCTTCCTCGACCCCCAGCGCGCCGAAGTTGGAGACGGTGAAGGTGGACCCCGTCAGCTCTCCGGGACCGAGTGTGCCCTCGCGGGCCCCGGCGGCCAGCCGCGCCGTCTCCTCGGCCAGCCGCACGGTGGACAGCTCCTGGGCGTCGCGGACCACCGGCACGACCAGGCCACGCGGGGTGGCGGTGCCGATGCCCAGGTGCACCGCGTCGTACGTGCGCACCGCCGGGCCCTCCTCGACGAAGGAGGCGTTGAGCCGCGGGTGATCGCGCAGCGTCAGCGTCAGCAGCCGCAGCAGGAGTGAGAAGGGCGTGGGCGTGGCCCCCTCCGCTGCCAACTCCGCCCGCAACCGGTCGCGCAGGGACAGCAGACGGGAGAAGTCGGCGGTGACGGAGCAGTGCGCGTCCGGGATCTCCCGGCGGGCCGTCGTCATCCGCTCGGCCGTCCGCGCCCGTACGCCGCGGACCGGAAGGACGTGTGCGGCCGGCTCCGTCCCGGGTTCCTCGGCGGGCCCCGTGGCGAGGGAGGCCGCGGCCGCGTGGACGTCCGCGCGCGTGATGGTCCCCTCGGGTCCCGAGCCGCTGCCGAGCGAGACCAGGTCCACGCCGAGCGCACGGGCGAGCTGCCGCACGGGCGGCTTGGCGCGGGGGCGTCCGGTGTCCGTCGGGACGGTCTGCGGTCGCCGGGGAGCGGGGCGCCGTCGGACGGTGCGCCGGCCGGTCTCCGTGCCCCGGTGCGTGCCGTATCCGACGAGTACCGGCTCCCCCTCCGCTCCGTCGGTGCCGTCCTCGCGGCCGGTCCCACGGGCCGGCGCGGTGTCGATGAGGGTCAGGAGTGTGCCAACCGGCAGGGTCTCTCCCGGCTCCCCGCGCCGTTCCAGCACGACCCCGGCGAACGGGGAGGGGATCTCCACCTCGGCCTTGGCCGTTTCCAGGGAACACAGTGGCTGGTTGACCGTGACCGGGTCGCCCGGCGCCACCAGCCACTCGACGACGGTCGCCTCGATCAGCCCCTCACCCAGGTCGGGTACGAGGAATTCCCGGACCGCGTCGTCAGTCATGGGCGTACCCGAAGGACCGGTCGATGGTGTCGAGCAGCCTGTCCACACCCGGAAGCCATGCCTTCTCCCATCGCGCGGGCGGATACGGCGTGTCGAATCCCGTGGCCCGCAGCACAGGGGCCTCCAGGTCCCAGAACAACTCCTCCTGCACCCTGGCCGCGATCTCCGCCCCGAGCCCCAGGGTGCGCGGTCCCTCGTGCAGCACGACGCAGCGTCCGGTACGGGACACCGACTCGGCGACGGTGGGGAAGTCGAGGGGCGCCAGCGAACGCAGGTCCACCACCTCCAGCTCCCACCCGTGCTCGCTCCGGGCGGTCTCCGCGGCTTCGAGGGCGGTGCCGACGGTGGCGCCGTAGGCGACGACCGTCACGTCCGTCCCGGTCCGGCGGACCATCGCCCGTGCCAGGTCCGCCGGTGATTCCCCGGCGGCCTGGTCACCGCTCTCCCAGTACCGCCGCTTGGGCTCCAGGAAGAGCACCGGGTCGTCGCAGTCGATGGCCTGGCGCAGCAGCGCGTGGGCGTCGGCCGCCGTGCCGGGTGTCACCACCCGCAACCCGGCGGTGTGGGCCCAGTAGGTCTCGGTGGACTCCGAGTGGTGCTCGACCGCGCCGATACCGCCGAAGGACGGGATGCGCAGCGTCACCGGGACCGCAAGCTGCCCCCTGGTGCGGTTGCGGTACTTGGCCAGGTGACTGACGATCTGGTCCAGAGCGGGGTAGGCGAATCCGTCGAACTGGATTTCGGGCACCGGCCGGAGCCCACGCATCGCCATGCCCAGTGCCACTCCCACGATCGCCGACTCGGCCAGCGGTGTGTCGAAGCAGCGCTGCGGCCCGAACCGCTCGGCGAGGCCCTCCGTCACCCGGAAGACTCCGCCGTGGCGTGCCACGTCCTGGCCGAAGACGAGGACCCGCTCGTCCTCGGCCATGGCCTCGCGCAGCGCCGTGTTGATCGCTTCCACCATGGTCGCCGCCACTGATCACTCCTCCCGGGCCAGCTCGGCGAGGAGCAGGCCGGACTGCTCCAGCAGATCCTTCGTCGGCTCCTTGAGCACGTGCGCGAACAGCTCCGCCGGCGGGACGTCCGGTGCGTCGAACACGCTGTCGCGCAGCTCGGCGCACATCCGCGCGGCCCGCGCCCGCGCGCGGTCCTCGACCTCCGTGTGCCAGACGCCCAGATGGGTCAGGTACCGGCGGTAGCGTGGCAGGGGGTCGAGCCGCTCCCAACGGTCCACCTCGTCCTGCGAGCGGTACCGGGTCGGGTCGTCCGAGGTGGTGTGCGGGGCGAGCCGGTAGGTGACCGCCTCGACGAGGGTCGGGCCGCCGCCCTCCCTGGCCCGGCGGGCGGCCTGTTCGGTCACCGCCCGGCAGGCGAGGACGTCGTTGCCGTCGACCCGCACCCCCGGCATGCCGTAGCCCACGGCCTTGTGCGCCAGGGACGGGGCCCGCGTCTGCCGCGACAGGGGCACGGAGATCGCCCACTGGTTGTTCTGGATGTAGAACACGCACGGCGCGGAGTTGACGGCGGCGAAGTTCAGCGCTTCGTGCACGTCTCCCTCGCTCGTCGCCCCGTCACCGATGAACGCGACGGTCACCGAGTCCTCCCCGAGCCGGGACGCCGCCATCGCGGCGCCGACCGCGTGCAGGGCGTGCGTGCCGATGGGGATGGACATCGGCGCGCAGGCGTGCTCGGCGAAGCCCCAGCCACCGTGCCAGGTGCCGCGCCAGGCCGAGCCGACCGCGGCGGCCGGAACACCGCGCATCAGGAACAGCCCGAGTTCCCGGTACTGCGGGAAGAGCCAGTCGTCGGAGCGCAGGGCGGCCGCGCAGCCCACCTGTGCCGCCTCCTGGCCCCGGCACGAGGGATACAGCGCCAACTGCCCCTGCCGCTGGAGGTTGACGAACTCCGCGTCCACGGCCCGGGTGAGGACCATCCACTCGTACAGGCCGGTCAGTTCCTCCAGTGACAGTCCTACGTCGAACGGCGGGTCCTCCACCGGCAGGCCCTCGGGGGTGCTGAGGGCCACCGGCTCCGGATCGAGTGCGGTCGGTACTGCCTGCATGAAGGTCCTCCTTGCGCGATCACGACGGCCGGTGGGAGACGGCTCTCAGACCCCTGCGGCCGCCCCCGCACGCGGCCTGATCACGGCGGGAAGTCCGCGGATGCCTTTGAGCGCCGGCGAGGGGAACGGCTCCACCTCCTTCGCCGGGACGGCGAGTTCGGCGTCGACACGACTGAAGAAGGCCGACAGTGCGATGCGCGCCTCCAGCCGGGCCGGCGGAGCGCCCACGCGGAAGTGCGGTCCGTGGCCGAAGGGCAGGTGGCGGGTGCCGCGGGCCGGCCGCCGACGGTGCCAGCGCGTGGTCATCCCAGCGGGGGCCAGGTGAGGACCGCCTCGTTCGGGCCGGTGAGCTTGGACATGGGCGCGAACCGGAAGTAGAGGTCGCGCGCCAGGGCGGGAAAGAGGCCCTCCAGCTGCTCGGTCCCGCTCAGCGCACGGGCCGCGGCGACCAGCCCCTCCGTCCGCGGCCTGCGCTCGTCCTCGTAGCCGCGCAGCGCCGCGACCGGGTCCGCTGTCGCGCGCAGGTGCTGGGCGAGGACGACGGCGTCCTCGATGGCCAGCGCCGCCCCCTGGCCCAGACTCACGAGCATCGGGTGGGCGGCGTCGCCGAGCAGGGTCGTGCGTCCGGTGCCCCACCGCTGGAGGAACGGGCGGTCCTGGGCGGTGATGCGGACGATCGATTCCTCGGGGGTGGTACGGATCGCCTCCCGCACCTCGTCGGCCCAGCCCGCGAAGAGGCCCGCGAGCCCTTCCTTGCCGCGCCGCAGGTGTCCGGAGGCGCCCGGGGGCACGTTCTTCGTCGCCCACCAGTAGGCGCGGCCACGGCCGATGTCAGCGAGACCGAAGCGCTGCCCACGCCCCCAGTAGTGCGCTGCGTAGCCCTTGCTCATCCGCGGGTGCGTGAAGGGCACCGTGGCCAGCCAGCACGCGTAGTCGCCGGGCCGCGGTTCGTCGGCGCCCGCCACCTGCCTGCGAATCGCCGAGTTGAAGCCGTCCGCCCCGATCAGGAAGTCGCCCGAGGCGGTCCTGCCGTCCTCGAAGGTGACCTCGACCCCGTCCTCGCCGCTGATGAACTGAGCTGCCGTGGCCCCGAATTCGATGACGCTCTCGTCTCCGAGGGCGTCCAGCAGCGTCTGCTGGAGGTCGGCCCTGTGGACGGCGTAGTTCGAGGCGCCCAGCCGGGCCGAGACCTCACGGAACGGAAGGGCCCTGATCGGCCGGCCGCGCCGGGTGAGGAACTTCAGCTCGTCGAAGACCTCACCGCGCTTGTCCAGACCCGGGGCGATGTCGATGTCCAGGCTGCGCAACGCCAGGATCGCGTTGCACATCAAGGAGACCGCCGTGGTCCCCGGGCGCAGCTCGGGAGCCCGTTCGTAGATCCGGACCTCGACACCGACCCGGCGCAGCGTGGCCGCGGCAGCCAGCCCGCCGATCCCGGCCCCGATGACGAGGGCCTTGCGTGTGGAGTGCCGCGTCATTTCCCACTCCTGTCGTCGGGCCGCCGGTCGAGGCGGCCGGCCATCGCTTCTGCGATTCTCAGGGCGACCACGTTCACGTGCGGCTCCTCCATGAGGACCAAGTGGTCACCGGGAACGTCCACCACCCGGAGCCGGCCGGTGGTCAGGGCTCCCCAGCCGTTGGTGGGGTCCTCGTGCAGGCTCCGCGCCGCTCCGTGCATCGGACGGAGGACCTCCGGCAGTTCCGAGGCGGCGCGCAGCAGTACCAGGTCCTCGTCGCCCGTCTCGGGCCGGTAGGACAGGATCGCCTCCCAGTGCGCCCGGAACATCCTGAACAGGCGCCGCACGGTGGTGCGTGAGCTGCCGGCCGGCAGGACGCCGGCCCGCGTGGCGTGTTCGACGATGAAGCCGAACTTCGCCTCCTCCTCCAGCCCGTCCGGCAGCGAGACCACCGGCTCACTCCCGCCGCGCTCCGTCCACAGCAGCTCCCAGAAGAACCACTCCAGCAGCGAGTGGTCGGCGACATCGGGCCGCTGTCCCTGCTCGACGAAGATCGGATCGATCAGCACGGTGCCCCGGAGGGCGTCCGGATCGGCGCGCCGCAGCCGACGCGCCATCTCGAAGGCGATGAAGCCGCCGAACGACCAGCCGCCGATGACGTACGGGCCTTCCGGGCACACCCGGCGCATCGCCTCCAGATAGCTGTCGGCCAGCTCGGGGACGGAGTTGAGCGGTTCGGTGCCGGGGACGGTCCCGGCGGCCTGCAGCGCGTAGACGGGCTGGTCCTCGGGCAGGTGGCGGGCGAGACGCACGTAGCACAGCACGTGGCCGCCGAGCGGATGGACCAGGAACAGCGGCGGCTTGTCGCCCTGGGTGCGGATCGGGACGACGGGGTCGAACTCCGCCGCCGGGTCCCCGGCCCGCAGCAGTTCCGCGAGCCCGGAGACGGTCGGCGCCGCGACGAACGCGGAGAGCGGGACGCTGACGCCGTACCGCTTCTCGATCGTCATCACCAGCCGCATCGCGGTCAGCGAGGTACCGCCGATGTCGAAGAAGTTGTCGCGCACCCCGAGCGAGGGCAGCTCCAGCAGTTCCGCCAGGATGCCCACCAGCGCCTTCTCGTGCTCGTCGGCCGGCGGGGCGGCGTCCGCCGCCGGCGCGGCGAGCGGCATGCGGCGCAGCAGGGCGTCGTCCCGCTTGCCGCTGGGTGTCAGGGGCAGGCGCGGCAGCCACTCCAGGTGGGAGGGCATCATGTAGTCCGGCAGCGCCGTGCGCAGGCGGGCCCGCACCTCGTCCAGGTCCACGGCCGCCGGGTCGCCGACGAGGAACGCCGCGAGGAACGCGTCGGCGCCTTCCCGCCGCCGGGCCACCACCGCGGCCTCGCGGATGCCGGGCTGCTCCTCGGCGAGTTTGGCGATCGCGATCTCCACCTCGGCGAGCTCGACCCGGAAACCGCGCACCTTCACCTGGGAGTCGGCCCGGCCGAGCCATACGAGGTTCCCGTCGGGCATGACCCGGGCCAGGTCTCCGGTGCGGTAGAGGCGGGCGCCCGGCTCCCCGGAGGGATGCGGTACGAAGCGCTGCTCGGTGAGGTCGGGCCGGTTGCGGTAGCCGTGGGCCAGGCACACCCCGCCGATGTAGACCTCTCCCTTGGCGCCGGGCGGCACCGGGCGCATCAGCCCGTCGAGCAGGTGAATCTCGATCCCGTCGATCGGGGTGCCGATGGGCGGCAGGTCGGGGAAGCCGGCCGGGTCGCCGGTCATCGTGTGGTGGGTCAGCAGGTGGGTCTCGGTCGGTCCGTACTGGTTCTCCAGCACGGTGCCCGGCAGCGCGGCGCAGAAGCGCCGGATCTCGTCGGTGATCCGCAGTTGCTCGCCGGAGGAGATGACCACCCGCAGCGCGCGGGGCCGCACGCCCAGCGCCTGGGAGGTCTCCGCGAGCTGCTGGAGCGCGACGCACGGCATGAAGACCCGCTCCACCGCCTCGCGGTCCAGGAGGCGCAGCAGCGCCGGCATGTCGCGCCGCTCCTCCTCGGCGAGCAACTGGAGGGTGCCGCCGCCGCACAGCGTGGAGTAGATCTCCTGGAACGCCACGTCGAAGCTCAACGGCGCGAACTGGAGGGTCTTGCCGCCCGCCGCGCCGCTGGCGGAGGGGATCTGCCAGCGCATGTAGTTGGCGAGCACCCGGTGCGGGAGCTCGACGCCCTTGGGCTCGCCGCTGGACCCGGAGGTGAACAGCAGGTAGGCGACGGTCTCGCCGGTGATCTCCGGCAGTCGCGGGCCGCCGCCGGGTTCCGGTTCGGCGGCGAGCAGGTCGTCCACGTACAGCAGCCGGGAGGCGTCCTCGAAGAGGTGCGCGTGCGTGTCGTGCGTGATGATCCGCAACGGGTCGGCCTGGGCGACCATCGCGGCGAGCCTGGCCGGCGGATAGCTGACGTCGAGCGGGACACAGGTGGCGCCGGCCTTGCCGACCCCGAGCACGGTGGCCAGCGTCTCCGGCGAACGGTCCATGGCGATGCCGACGGTCGAGCCGGGCCGGGCCCCGGCGCCGATCAGGCCGCGGGCTATCCGGTCGGCGGCCTCGTCGAGCCGTGCGTACGTCCACTGCCGCGGTCCCAAGGAGACGGCCACCGCGTCCGGGGTGCGCGCGACGTGCTCCTCGATCCGCCGGATGACGTTCTCGGGCGTGTCCCCGTCGGCGCCGGGGGCGGAGCCGGCCCGCAGTGCGGCCTCGGCCCGCGGATCGCACAGGAAGGAGAAGTCCACGTCGGCGTCGGGGTGTTCGGTCATCCGCTCCAGGACGGCGAGATAGGTACGGCCGATGCTCCGCGCCTGTGACCGGGAGAAGGTGCGTCCGTCGCAGTCCATGCGCAGCCAGAGGCGTTCGTCCACCGGGTCGACCACCGCGTTGACCAGGAGTTTGAAGTTCGTCTCCTCCCAAGTCCTGAAGTCGCTCAGCACCATGTCGGTGTCCTCGAGGAGCGAGGTGAGGACGTGCAGGTGGACGTAGTTGAAGGCGGTCTCGAAGATGACGTCCCCGCCGCGGTCCTCCTGGATCGCGCTGAGCGGGTAGTGCCGGTGGGGGTGGCTGTCCCGTTCCTGCCGGTAGACCTCGCGCGCCGAGTCCAGCCAGGTGCGCCGCTGGGTGTCGAGGCGCAGCGGCAGCGTCTCGAGGAAGAGCCCGGTGATCCGTTCGGCGCCGGCCTCCTCGGGCCGTCCGCCGGTGACCAGGCCGGTGGTGACGTCCGGCGTGTCGGAGAGCAGCCGCAGGGTCAGGCAGTGCGCCGCGAGCAGCAGGGACTTGACCGGCAGGCCGTGGGTGCGCGCCAGCAGGCGCACCTTGGCGCCGAGGCCGTCCGGCAGTTCCACGTGGTGGACGACGAGTCCTTCGTCGCCCGCGGGCTCGTACGGCCGGAACCCGTCGATCTGGACCAGTTCGGCGCCGGTGAGCAGCCGTTGCCAGTAGCGCCTGGTGGTCTCGGAGGCGAGGGCCCGCCGTTCCTCGCGCACGTAGAGGGCGGGCGACGGGAGTCGTCCGGCGGGGACGGCGGGGACGGGCCGCCCGGCGTTGTGCAGGAAGTCCTGGAGCAGTTCGCGGACCAGGGTGGCCACGCTCCAGCCGTCCAGGATCGCGTGGTGGAAACTGAACACCAGCTCCACGGAGGTGTTCAGGACGTGCGCGCGGAACAGGTACAGCGGCGGGCGGTCCAGCCGGTACTCGTGGTAGCGCCGCTCCTCGACGTGCCGGTCGATCTCGGCCTGCGCCTCCTCCTCGCCGAGGTCGCGCAGATCCGCGATCTCCAGTCCGCCGTGGGCCTCGTGGTGGACGAGTTGCAGGGGTTCGGAGTAGCCGCCCAGGTCGAACGCGGAGCGCAGGACCGGGTGGCGCCGGACCAGGCTGTCGAAGGCGCGGCGCAGCGCTTCCTCGTTCCAGACCGTCTTGAGGGAGTAGCGGAAGACGTCGTGGTAGACGGCCGTCCTCTCGTGTTCCCGGCTGTGGTAGAGCAGGCCGAGGTGCAGCCGTGTCGCCGGGTAGGCGTCCGCCAGGCCGGTCAGCCGCGCGCGGTCGACTCCGGACACCAGCGCGAACGGCTCCAGCGGGGTGTCCTGCCCGTCCGGCGAGGAGGTGGTCGCGACCGCGGCGAGCGCCGCCACGGTGGGGTTGCGGACCATGTCGGCCAGGGTGAAGTGGACGCCCGCGCGCCGTGCCTCGGCCTGGATCCGGAGCATCAGGATCGAGTCGCCGCCGAGGGAGTAGTAGTCCTGGTCGACGCCGATCGCGTCGGTCTCGAGGACGGCCGACCAGGCGGCCGCGATCTTCGCCTCGATCTCGTTGGCCGGCGCCGCGGTCCTGGCGTCCGCCTCCACGGTGGGAGCCGGCAGCCGCCGTCGGTCGGCCTTGCCGTTCGCGGTGAGCGGGATCCGGTCGATCCGCACGAAGAACGCCGGGATCATGAACTCCGGCAGCGACTGAAGGAGCCGGGCGCGGAGGTCCGCGAGCCGCACTTCCTCGTCCGCGACGTAGTAGCCCACCAGATGGGTGCCGCGGGCCGGCGTGTGCCGGTCCACGACGATCGCGTCCCGGACGCCCGGGAAGGCGGTCAGACGGTCGCGCACCTCGCCGAGCTCCACCCGGTTCCCGCGGATCTTGACCTGGTCGTCCAGGCGGCCCAGGTATTCGAGGGTGCCGTCGGCGAGCCATCGCGCCCGGTCACCGGTCCGGTACATCCGATCGCCGGGGGTGAACGGGTCGGCCACGAACACCGCCGAGTCCAGCTCGGGCCGGTCCAGGTAGCCGCGTGCCACGCCCACTCCGGCGACGCACAGTTCGCCGGGCACTCCGGTGGGCTGGAGGTCGCCGTGCGCCCCGACCACGTAGATGCGGATGTTGTCGATCGGCCGTCCGATCGGTACCCGCCGTACCTCCTCGGCCGCGTCGCCCGGACAGTCGTGGTACGTGACGTCGACCGTGGCCTCGGTCGGGCCGTAGAGGTTGACCAGCCGCGGCGCCGCGGCGCCGGCCGCGGCGAAGACGCCGTTGAACCTGTTCACCTGGGCGGGCGTCAGGGCCTCACCGCTGCAGAACACCAGACGCAGGGAGGCGATGTCGTCCACCAGCGCCGGAGTCTCCTCCAGCAGGTCGAGGAAGGGCCCGAGCATCGAGGGCACGAAGTGCGCCACGCTCACCCGGTGCGCCCCGACCGTCGCGAGGATGGCCCCGGGATCCCGCTCGCCCCCCGGCGGGAGCAGCGCGAGCCCGGCGCCGGTGATCGCCCACCAGAACAGCTCCCACACCGAGACGTCGAAGGTGACCGGCGTCTTGTGGAGCAGGACGTCCCCGCCGTCGACCGGGTAGCCGCGCTGCATCCACTCCAGCCGGTTCACCACGGAACGGTGCTCGACCTGGACGCCCTTGGGCCGTCCGGTGGATCCCGAGGTGTAGATGACATAGGCGAGGTCACGCGGGCCGCCGGCGGGTGCGGGGGGCGCGGGAGCGGCGCGTGGGGTGGCGTCCAGACGCCGTACCGGCACCGCGTCACCCACCAGGGAAGCGGACACCGTGGTGCCGAGCAGCACGGACTTCGCCCCGCTGTCGGCCAGCAGGAACCCGACCCGTTCCGCGGGATGGCTCGGGTCGACCGGTACGTACGCCGCGCCTGCCTTGAGCACCCCGAGGACGGCCGCGACCAGTTGCGGGCCGCGCTCGGCCACCACGGCCACCCGGTCGCCGGCCTCCACGCCGTCGCCGCGCAACCGGTGCGCGACGTGGTTCGCCCACGCGTCCAGCCGTGCGAAGGTGAGCGTCTGGGCGGGATCGTCCGCGACGAGGGCCGGCCGGTCGGGCGTCCTGGCCGCCTGCCGCTCGAAGAGCGCGTGGACGGTGGTGTCCTCGGAGTAGTCGGTCACCGGGCCGCTGCCCGCCGCGATCAGGGCGGCGCGTTCGGCGTCGCCGATCATGGGGATCTCCGACAGCGGGCGGTCCGCACGGGCGAGGGCGCCCTCGATGATCGCCTTGAGGTGGGTGGCCACCGACTCGATGGGGAAGTCCGCGTCGAAGACGTCGAGGGCGTAGTCCATGTCGACCAGGACGTCGCTGACGTCGTCCAGCTCGTTGACGACGACCGCCAGTACGTCGTCGTCGTGGGCGCGGGCCTGCACGACGGTCTCGTACTCCACGCCCTGGACGTCGAGCGGGCTGGGCCAGCGCAGGTAGGCGATGGTGGTGTCGAACAGCCGCTTGGGGCCGCTGTCCTGGAGCGGCACCGAGCGCAGCAGGTCTCCCAGGGAGAAGCGCTCGTGGGGTTTGAGGGCCCGGGTCGCGGCCTGCACCCCGGCGACCAGTTCGCCCATCGTGCGGTTCTGGCCGGGAGCCACCCGCAGCGGCAGGGTGTTGGCGAAGTGGCCGACGGTCTGCTTCTGGCCCGCGGTGGGCCGGTTCAGCAGCGGCACGCCGAGGACGACCTCGTCGCTGCCGTGGATCCGGGAGAGGTAGACGGCGAAGGCGCCGGCGACGAACGCGAAGACCGAACTGCCGCGTTCACGTATGCGTTCGATGAGAGCGCGCTCGATCAGGAAGCTGTGACGGGCGCTTCGCCGGGAACCGGCCGGCGCGGCGCGGCGGAAGAAGGCCGGTGCGACGCCCTCCATCCGCTCCTGGAAGTACTCACGGTCCCGCCGGTGGTCCTCCGAGCCCCGGTAGCCGCGCTCGTCCTCGACGAAGTCCAGGTACGACGGAGCGGGCCGGTCCTCGGACCGACCGGTCCGCCGCACCTGGTCGTACTCGGCGCGGACCTGGGACATGAACAGGTTCAGGCCCCAGGCGTCGGCGACGATGTGATGCACCTTGACGTAGGTGTGGACGACGTCCGCGCGCTCCCTGAGGACCGCGATCTTGAACAGCCGGCGGCGCTCCACCTCGAACGGGACGTCGAACTCGTCCTTGATCCACGCCTCACAGGCCGCACGTGGCGCGGCGGACCCGGAAAGGTCGATCGTCGGGATGTCGAACGCCTCGTGCTCGGCCCACTGGCGCGGCGTTCCGTCCTCCGGGTCGATCCGGAGCCGGAACGCGTCGTTGCGGTCGGCCGCACGGCGCAGACAGTCCTTGAGCAGGTCGACGTCGACCTCGCCGGTGAACCGGTCGGTGATGAAGCAGTTGAACTGCGGGAGATCCGGGAAGAGGGAGTTCGCCGCCCAGATGTCCTGCTGATAGGCCGTGAGAGAGGTGCGCCCCCGGAGATTCACGATCGCTCCATTTTCCTCGGCTGTCTGCCTTCGATGCCTGAGCTGTGCGACTGCCTCAGCGGGCATTCTCCGCGGCGATCGTGCTGCCGTGGTACCAGGGGTTTCCGGCCGCCTCCGAAATGAGGTTGCGCGACTTCGTCTCCCGCGCCCTGCCGAGGTCGAGGGTCACGTACTGCACGAATTCCAGCGCGGTGAAGTACTGGCGCATGAAGGTCGGCTGGTCGAGCTCGATCTCGGTCACCGTGACGTTCGCGTTCTGCGGGATCGGCGCGGTCAGCAACGACACCAGGTTCTGGCGCTTGGCCCGGGTGTAGTCGTCCTCCTCCGGGCCGGAGAACACGAGAACGCTGTGCCTGCGCTCGGGATCGGTGAGCGTGGCCACCTCGCTGTGGCAGAACTCGTGGAAGTAGTTCCGCGTCGCCGGCACCATGGCGATCTCGTTGAAGTGCATCTTGGCGAGCTTCAGCAGGCTCTCGTGCCACTTGGGCGACCCGAGCATGATGATGTTGGCGTTCTCGCTGCGGGCGGCGGTGTCGGCGGCCAGCTCGCGCAGGGCCGGTGTGAAGTCGGTCTCCAGGGTCTCGGCCAGGGCCCGGACCTCCGGACCGTGGTCCGTGTCGAGGAGCCCGAGCTTCCAGAACATGTCGACCAGGATCGAGAAGTACTGGCCGACGTGGAAGAGCGGGTACTCGCGGTCCGGCTTGCTCAGTGTCCAGCGCGCGATGGACACCCCCGTCTCCTCGCCCAGCTCGCCGAGCCGGCCGCCGGAGGTGAGCAGCAGCACCCGGTCGTGCATCGGGCGCAGTGAGTGGAAGGCCCGGATCGGCTCGTTGGAGTGGCCGCTGTACGAACTGAGGATGATGAGCGTCCGGTCGTCCTCGATCACCGAGCGCGGGATCAGGTACTCGAAGTCGTAGTCGTTGAAGACATGTACTTCGAGGTCGCTCCGGATCGAGTTGAAGAAGACTTTGATCACGTCCGACACAATGGCTGAGCAGCCCATTCCACTGAACACGATGCGCGTGAACCGACCGTCCCGCATCTGTTTCACGAGATCGTCCGAGATCCCGGAGACGTCGTACTCGTCCGACTTCGTGAAACCGGAGCGGTACTCCTGCTCCAGGAATTCCTGGTAGCGCTCAAGGCGTGATCGCATGGTCGTTTCTCTCCCCCTCGATGACTGATGATTGCAGCGGGTGATGATCCGCGCTCCTCAGGAGGCCGCCGGGTCCCTCACCACATGAACTGGCCGCCGTCCACGATCAGCTTCTGGCCCGTGATGTAGGCGGCGCCCTCGCCCACCAGGAATTCCAATGCGTCCGCCATCTCGTCGGTGGCGCCGATCCTGCGCTGCGGGATCTCGTCCAGCAGCGCGTTCATGTGTTCCGGCTCGGCCACGCGGTAACGGGTCCGCATCTCCTCCGTGTCGATCATCCCCGGGATGAGGCAGTTCACCCGGATGCTCGGCGCGAGTTCCATGGCCAGACACTTGGTCAGGTGGAGCAGGCCCGCTTTGCTCGAACAGTAGTTGGCGCCGTTGAGCCGGGGGCGGATCGCCGTGGTCGCTCCGATGTTGACGATGGAGCCGCCGCCGGCCTCCACCATGTGCGGGGCGAACGCCCGGGACAGGTAGAAGGGACCCGACAGATTGGTGTCCAGCACCCGGCGCCAGTCCGAGTCGGAGATCTCCAGCACCGGCCGGTCGATGTTCAGCCCGGCGTTGTTGACCAGTACCTGCGGGATTCCGTGCCCGGTGCGCACCAGCTCGGCGAACCGTGCCACTTCGTCGGGGTCCGACACATCCGACCGGACGACCGCCAGGCCCTTCTCCATTTCTCGCAGGGCTTGGTTCGCGGAGGCCTCGTCGCTGTGAAACGTAGCGACCACCCGGTATCCCATCCGAATGAGTCTGCGGCTGAACGCGAGCCCGATCCCCTTGGTCCCGCCGGTGACGACAGCCAGCATGTCAGGTGATTCCACTCGAGCTCCCATTGCGTCGAAGACACCTTCCTGACGAGCTTCTCGGTCGACCGCCGCCGCGCCGAGTCGCTCCGTGCGGGCCGCTTCGGGCGAGCGGCCTGTCCGACCCCGCCTCCCGGGGAACGAGTGCGCGGCGCGGCCGGCCCCGGCGTGGTCGGCGCCGGGCGGGCGACCGGAGAGGAGCGGGCCCCGTTCCGGCATCGGCGGGGCATGCCGCGCGGGGCCCGGGGCCGTCGTGCGGAGCGGGAGACCGCCGGCCGTCGGCCGCCGGGACGGCCACCCGCCGCTTCGAGACCCCCGAGCCGGGCCGCCCGGGCGCGGACGGGCGCCGGCCCGGGCGCGGCCCCCGGCGGCCCTCCTGGCAGCGGCGTCAGCGGCCGGCCGCCCGATCCGTCGCACACCGCCCCGGGTGGATCGCCGTCGGTGCCGGACCGTGCGGTGCCGACACCCGTACGACCGCGCCGCGCGGACCGGCACCTGCCCGGGCCCGTCACGGCACGCCTGTCGCCGGTGTCGACGTGGCAGGTCGGATGGACGGTGACGAGCACGGAGACCGGCGGCGGATCGCCCGCACGCCCGGAAGGGCGTTCCACCCGGCCGGCCAACGGGACGGCCGCCCGTCGCCGGACCGCGGCGACTCAGCCGGCCGCGGGCTTGCGGGCGCGGAGGATGACGTCGAACCGTCCGGGATACTGGCGGTCCATCGGCTCAAAACCCGCTTCGGTGTACCACTGCTCCAGATCCCGCGGCGTGTAGATGCGGCCCTCGGGCGACGCGACCGTCTGGACGTACGCCGACATGAAGGCGGCGTGGGCGGGGCCGGTCTCGTCGTCGTCCTGGGCGCAGGCGACGATCACCAGGTGACCGCCCGGCTCCAGCGCCCGGTAGGTCTTCGCGAAGAGGGCGCGGACCTGCTCCGGGGACCAGATCTCCAGGAACCGGGAGAACACGACGCAGTCGTGGGACGTGGGGAACTCGTCCCGCATGACGTCGGCTCCGACCGCGCGGACCCGCTCGGACAGGCCGGCCTCGGCGATCAGGTCGTCCGCCATCTTCGCCACGTTCGGCAGTTCGAGGATGGTCGCCCGCAGGTGGGGCCACCGCTGGGCGAAGCCGATGGCGTTGGTCCCGGTCCCCCCGCCGACGTCCAGTACGTGGTGGTACGACGAGAAGTCCACGGCGTTGATGAGGTCCTCGACCACCGAACGACTCTGGTGCTCCATCATGGCGGTGAACACCTTCTCGAGGTTCTCGTCCTCGGCGAGGCGCTCGTAGAGGGTGGTCGCCGACGACCCGGCGAGCAGTTCACGATGCAGGCCCAGGTTCTCGTTGTCCACCAGCGATTCGTAGAGCCAGCCCATCGGCCGGTACAGCATCTCGTGGGTGTAGCGGATGATGACGGGCATGAAGGCGTCCGGATCGCCCGCCGCGAGATCGGTCGCGGCGGTGTTGTGATACCCGTCGCCCTCCTTGCGTACGAGCCCGAACGCGCAGCACCCCAGCAGCAGCACGTGTCCCGCGCGTTCTTCCAGCCCCAGCTCGTCGGTGATCTTGTCGAGGGTGCTGCCGGGGCGCTCCTTGAGCAGGGTGAACAATCCCGCGCGTAACGCGGCGTGCAGGAACGGGAATCGGAAGCTGGTGTACACCAGTTCCCACAGCTCGTCCGTGGCGGTCGCCGACTGTTCGGTCATGGTGATCCCCTTCACGATATCGCGGGCCTCGGGTGCGCCCCTTCGGCCGAGTCGTGGTGAAGTCGAGCATCGTCCGGTCCTGCCGGTCGACAGCCGCTCGGGACGGACCACGGAGGCGGGCGCCGCGGATCGTTCACTCCGCAGCCGGCCCTCCCACTGGTCCGTCTTGGACAGGGAGTACGCCTTGTTCGGCATTCGGCATTCGGCATTAAGCGACCGCGCGGGCGGCGTTCGCCTTGGTGGGCAAGCGGCACGGCGGCCACGTCGGTCTCGGCAAGGCGCCGGGCCGGCGCGGCGGAGCCGCCGTGGCGGGTTCGGTCCCGGCCGAGCGACGCTAGCGCCGCGCCGGGCAAGGTCTGCCAGTCAAGGAGCGGCGTCGCCTCTCCACGGTCTCCTGCTTCGTCGGCACCTCCCCCTCTCCCCGGCATACCGCCCGACCGACGGACCTGGGCGGGTTCCGATGCACCAAGAGGCAACAACACAACTCGCATGTCACACAAGGCCCCCTCGCCCCGCAGCCCCTCTCCCGGTGGCCTGAATCGTGTGGTGTTCCTCGTCGTGTCCCCTCACTTGCCGACCGTCTCAATTGGCGAGCCGGTGGTGGCGCGGGAGGGTGCACGCGAACACGGACGCGGGCCGGGAAGTGACTCGCTCCGCGTCCGTGGCGACGATGCGGAGACGCCCGCGAGCCGGGCCGTGGGACGGACTCGCCGTGTGCACCCGGTTGGTGGAGGGCCGGTGGCGGCGCTCGGCCCGCACCCCGGCCGCCGGTCGTCCGGTGAAGGGGCGGCGGTGAGCCCCGCGACTCCTGCGGCACCGGCCGCTCGACGATCCCCGCACCCGCGGGCCATCGGACAGACCAAATGAGATGGCCTGTGAACACTCCGACGGGACTTCGTGTCCCGAGCTGGGCCAGGTGCCGAGGTGACGACTCAAGTCAGTGACGAACAGCACGAGTTGATCTGCTCCGCGTCCGGGGCGGCAGGTCGTCACACCCGGGTCGACCTGCGTCGGCGGACGCGGGTCCGTGTTCGCGGGCCGCGGGCGCCGGTGGAACGCGGAAGCGGCCGGCGGCCGGCCGGCCGGCCCGCCGCCGCTCCCCGGCGGGTGCCGAGCGGCGCCCCGGCGACGCCCGGTGGGACGCCGACGCGGTCCTGGACGACCTCCGCGACTATGTGGCCGAATAGCCGCCCGTGTCGCCGCCGTCGACACGGGCGGACGGGCGGGGCCGGCGCCGCCCCCGCCACGCGGGCCGACGACGACGCGAGGGGCGGCGGAAACCGCTCCGCCGCCCCCGACGGAGACCGGCGATCCCTGGACACCCTCCCGTCACCTCCCGTCCCGGCCGGGACAGACGCCCGCAAGCTGCGAACCGGTCCCACGGGGCGGACGCCACCGGGCCACGGCCCGCCACCACCGGGGAAGAACCGCCCCGGCACACGGAATCTCCTCGGAGCACACAACGAACCGCCGTGTCTGCTGTCAGCGAAGTGCCCAGAGCTTCGCGGACAAGCCCTGACCGCCGTGTTAGCGTCGAGATAGTGTTCGTGGCGGGCCAAATCTCCATCTGTAACAGCGAGTTGGAGTCGCGGACGCGGAGACACGAGAAAGACTCCGGGCGGCTGCCGCAGGCGTCGCCTCCGAAATTCTTGGAGGTCCAGTGACCTTAACGCGGGACTATTCGTCGGCCGAGCGGATGCCGCGGGGTGACGGCGGCATGGGCGGCATGGGAATGGGTGACCAGGTATTCAGCCGACTCCTGCGCGACCGTATCGTCTTCCTCGGCAAGGAAGTCGATGACGACATCGCGAACAAGCTGACGGCACAGTTGCTGATGCTCGCGGCGGAATCCGATGAGGACATCTACCTCTACATCAACTCTCCCGGTGGTTCGGTCACCGCGGGGATGGCCGTGTACGACACGATGCACTACATCAAGAACGACGTGGTGACGATCGCCATGGGCTTCTGCGCGTCCATGGGCCAGTTCCTGCTGACCTCCGGCACCAAGGGCAAGAGGTACGCCCTTCCCAACACAAAGATCCTCATGCACCAGCCGTCCGCCGGACTCGGCGGCTCGGCCAGTGACATCAAGATCTACGCCGAGCAGCTCCTGCGCACCAAGCGGGAGATGGCCGAGCTGATCGCCCAGCACTCGGGACAGGACGTCGAGACCATCACCAGGGACTCGGACCGGGACAAGTGGTTCACGGCCAAGGAGGCCGCGGAGTACGGGCTCATCGACGCGGTGATGAAGTCGGCCTCGGGCGTCCCCGGCGCCGGTGGCACGCAATTGTCCTGACAACGGACGACGGCCCGGCGAGGACCGCCCCGTCGCACATCGGGGGCCGAGCCGGGCCGGCCGTGTCCAGCCACCGCAGTCGCATCCGAACCCGAGGGAAACAGAAGACCATGGCTCTGCATGATCGCCCGTCCCTGACCTTCGGCGGTACGCCGCCTCAAGCCCGGTACATAGTGCCCCGGTTCGTCGAACGCACGGCACAGGGGACGCGCGAGTACGACCCGTACTCCAAGCTCTACGAGGAGCGGATCGTGTTCCTCGGAGCCGAGATCGACGACACCTCCGCCAATGACGTCATGGCGCAGCTCCTGTGTCTCGAGTCGATGGACCCCGATCGGGACATCGCCTTCTACATCAACTCGCCGGGCGGTTCCCTCACCGCCATGACGGCGGTCTACGACACGATGCAGTTCGTGAAGCCCGACATCCAGACGGTCTGCATCGGTCAGGCGTCCTCGGCCGCGGCCGTCCTGCTGGCCGCCGGCACTCCGGGCAAGCGCGCGGCACTGCCCGGCTCACGCGTGATGCTGCACCAGCCGCACAGTGGAGGAGAGCGCGGACAGATCTCCGATCTGGAGATCCAGGCCCGGGAGATCCAGCGCGTGCGCAAGCTCGTGGAGACCATCCTGGCCCGGCACTCCGGCCGGCCGGTGGAGCGGATCGAAGAGGACATCGAGCGCCAGAAGATCCTCACGGCCGATCAGGCGGCCGAGTACGGCCTGATCGACCACGTACTGACCAACCGCAAGAACGTACTGAACGACCGGCCCGACACAACGGCGTGACGGCCCGCGGCCCGGAGTGCCGCGGGCCGTGCCCCGCCCCCGGGCGTAGTGTCGCCGGCTGCCCGCCGGGTTCGCCGGTGCCCGCCCGCCGGCGGGCCCGTGTTCCCTCGGAAGAAGCGGTGCCGATCCGGCCGCGGCTCGTCGTGCGGCCCGTGAGCCGGTGCGTTCCCGTACGACGCCGGGCCCCGGCCCTCCCCCTGGGGGACGGCCGGGGCCCGATGGTCGAGCAGCGTCAGCCGAAGGCCTTGATCGTGCTCCAGTCCGACGACAGGACGACCCGCACAGGGGCTCCCGCGCTGGTCCGCGACGGATGGTAGATCCGCGTGTAGCCGTCGGTGGCGAGGCGTGCCCAGATGTCGGGGACGCCGTCGTCGTTGACGTCCGGAATACCGATGGCCGTGGGCACGGCCGCCTCGGTCCAGCCGGTGGCGTAGGACTCGTCCTTGCCGGTGAGGGAGTTGGCGGCCAGCTTGAGCGACTCCAGGTCGACGCTGCCGGCGACGGAGCCGGGCTTGCCCTGGCGGTCGTACACGTTGCCGTTGTCCAGGTTGCGCCACAGCAGGTCGGGGGTGTTGTCGCCGTTGATGTCGGCGACGTTGACGATCTCCCTGCGCGCCCAGGCGTCGGAGTTCAGCTGCGTCGCCGTCTGGAAGGCGGCACCGGTGTAGCCGGACAGCGTCCACAGTTCGGCGCCGGCCCGCAGCACGAGGTCGGGCAGCTTGTCGCCGGTGATGTCGCCGACGGCCTTGATCTGGGTCCACGTCGAGGGCGCCGGGGCGTTCGACGGAAGGCGGACCTCCAGGCGCCGGGTGACGTCGAAGCTGCCGTAGCCGTCGCCCGGGTAGAGCCAGAAGCGGCCGTCCGGGGAGACCGAGAACAGGTCGGTGGAACCGTCACCGGGGTAGACGTCCTGGTAGTGCGCGATCAGAGCGGCCTTGCCCGTGGCCGAGTCGTACCAGTAACCCCGCGGGTCGATCTTCCGGTCACCGTCGTAGGAGGCGGGGAGGTAGTTGTACAGGTCTCCGTCCTGGCCGCCGACGCAGTTGCGCAGGTTGCCGTCGGCGTCGACGATCAACAGGTCGGGCAGGGCGTCACCGGTGACGTCCATGGGGCCGTCCGCCTTGTCCCGCGGCGGCACGTAGAACGTGTAGTCGGTGCGCTTGCTGGCGTTGCCGAGGGAGTCGTAGGCGTACACCTGCAAGGTGTTGGGGCCCGCGTGCGCCGGTGTGAACGAGGGCAGCGTGGCGGTGTTGTTCGTGGCCGGCACATAGACCGGGTTGTTGCCCTCGATCGACCAGCGGAACTGCGCCGCGCCCTCGGAGGTGAAGGTCACCGCGCCCGTGCCGCCGAACTTGACGGTGGCCCAGGTCTGGCCGTCGGACGTGGCCTCGGGGAAGACGACGCTGTCGACGGTGGGCTGGGGCGGTGCGCTGGCGTCGACGTTGATCCGGCACGGGTCGGTGCCCGGCGGGAAGTACGAGGAGGCCAGGCCGCCGGAGTCCTCCGCGCGCACGTCCCACGAGTAGGTGGCCTTGTCCTCCAGCGGGAACGTGGCGGGGATGGTCAGTGTGGCGGTGCCGCTGGCGTTCGGGGTGACCAGGGTGCCGGCCGGGACCGTGCCGCCGGTCTTCCAGAAGCGGAAGCGCAGCTTGCTCAGGTTGCCGTCGGCGTCCTTGGCGGTGGCCGACAGCACGACGTTGGTCTTGCCGATGGTCACGCCCCCGCCGCCGACGGAGCAGGCGCCGCCGGGCGTGGACTTGCCGCCCGTGGGCTCGGAGGGAGCGCGGTTGTAGACGACTTCCATGGCGGCGCTGGTCGCCTTGAACTTGCGCCAGGTCTGCACGTCCGACTCGCTGGTGGCGCGGATGCCGAAGGTGATGTTCGACCAGCCCGCGTCCGCGCCCTCCTGGGCGGCGTCCTTGACGTTGAACGCCTCGTACTCGTCGGGGCAGGAGCTGGAGGACCAGCCGTGCGCGAAGGACTTCTTCTGCAACAGCTTGGACCAGCTCGGCTGCTTGTTCCAGGTGGTGCCGGAGGAGATGGCGCCGGTCCGGTAGAACTGGAACTCCCGGGTGGTGCAGGACCAGGAGTGGTTGTTGAGCACCTTGAGGGTGGCGGAGGAGATGTCCGCGCCCTTGAGGCTGGTGCTGTAGTTCATCCGCCAGAACGAGCGGGCGGTGCCGCCGGTCTCGTTCTCGTAGCCGACCCGGGCGTCGGAGGTGCCGGAGGAGAAGTTGGTGCCGTTCCAGAAGCTGGAGTTCGGGTACGGCTTGTAGGCCACGGTCCAGGCCAGCCAGCCGCTGTTGAGCGTCGGGTCGACGAACACCGGGTACCGCGTGTCCGCGCCCGTGAACAGGCCGGCCTGCGCGGCACCCAGATCGAGGCGCGCGTTCTCGGTGCCGTCGCCCTCGAGCTCCACGGGCATGGGGGCGCTGTGGGCGCCGGGCTCGATGCCCGTCAGACCGGACAGCCTCAGGACGTCGGCGGGCGTGGCGACGGAGGTGCGCGGGGTGCCCTTGCCCTCGTCCAGCTCGGGGTCGCGGCCGGCGGAGTCCCAGGCGAACGGAGTGGGGATGGAGCCGATCTCCTTGCCGGACTCGTCCTGGACGAGGACGCGGCCGGTTGCGGCGTCGTGGTGGAAGACGGCCGTGGCCGAGCGCAGCCCGTAGGTCACCGTCGCGAGGGCCTTGGACTGCGCGGCTTCCTTGTTCTTGACGATCAGCAGCTGGGCGAAGCCGCCCTCCTCACGGGCGACGAGCAGCAGGTCGACGCCGGGCAGGACCTCGGAGTACAGGGCGCGCGGGCCGTCGAGGACGGGCTCGGGCAGGGCTCCGGGCCAGGTGTAGGCGACGGTGTGCCCGTCGATGTCGACCTCGGCCAGGACCGTGTCCTGGCCCTGCGGGCCCTCGGCGAGCGGCCGGCGGGTGAAGGAACGGTCGGCGTGCGCGCTCCCGGCGCCGCTGGAGAAGCGGATCGGCTGGGCGGCGTTGACGGGCTGGACGCCCAGGTTGCGCGGGGCGTTACTCACCCGGCGCAGCCGGTTGTCGATCGGCGCCCACTTGCCCGTCGCGGTCTTCGCCCGGGTCGGTGTGGCCGTGATGCGGGTGCGCAGCTTGCCGTCCGGCCGCGCCCAGGTCTGGGAGGTGGCGGTGGTGGCGGTGTCGACGAGCACCTGCTTGTGAGTGCGCTCGGCCTCGGCCTGGGCGGCCGTCTCGTCGCGCGGGCCGGTGGCGGCCGGGCGGGCGTCGGTGGCTCCGCCGGCCGCGCGTGGTGAGGCTCCGTCAGGCTGCCACCAGGGCAACAGAGCAGCGGTCAGGGCGGCCAGGACTAGGCCGAGGGTGACAGCCAGCCTGGTGCGCGTGCGCACGAAGGGGCTGAGAAAACGAGGCGGCGCGGACACGGCGGCGGTCTACTCCCGAGTGGACCAGGCGGATGGCATGGGCGCGCACACGATCACACGTCCGGCACAACCAGTCCACATATGAATGCTTTATGAAGTTGTGACGAACCAATGGGGCGGCATTGACCGCTCCTTGACAGTACGTCATATGCGGCATATGACCACCCTAAGTGAAGCCTTAGGTGCAGATATTTGCGGTCTTGTCGATTTGTTACCTGTAGATGACGGTCGGCCGACTCCTGTCCGGTGTCACGGATCACAGCACTCTCGGGAACCTTCTGAAGTCGATCTTGAACTATGTGGGGTTCATGACAGAGGGTGCGGATTCCATCTGTCGTTTTTTCGCATGCCTTGGTGGGGTCGACGCGTATGCGCGCTCAAAGTCCACCGTCGTGGCTGAGGCGGTCACGCCCAGCGGCGACGGAGTCACAACGACGGCGTCGCCGGCAAAGCCGCGCGGCGACCGTCCTTTTGTTGTCCACGGCCTTGTTGGTGAGCAGTCTCGGCACGGAGGCGTGGGCGATACCCGGCCCCGGCATGAGCCGGGAGGAGGTCAAGCTTCCCGATCTGCCCGAGCCCACCGCGCTGGACGCGGACGAGGAGGCCGAGAAGAACCTCACCACCGCGCCCGAGGTCCCCGTCGACCCCTACACCCCGACCGCGGTCACGCCGTGGGCGCCGGACAGCGGTGTCGCGACCCTGAAGGCGGACACCGCGCCGGGCACCACGGTCCCCGTCGACGACCTGCCGATCGCCGTGGGCGTGCCCGCGGGCACCGACCCGGCCGCGATCGACGGCGACTGGAAGGTCGATCTGGCCGCGCCGGCCGCGTCGCAGGACGCCGGCGTCTCCGGCATGATCATGAAGGTCACGCCGCCGGCCGACGCCGACCCGGCCGCGCAGGTCTCGATCGCCGTCGACACCACCGGCTTCGCCGACCTGTACGGCCCGCAGGCCGCCGACCGCTTCGGCCTGGTCCTGCTGCCCAACTGCGTCATGGACGCCCCCGAGACCGGCGACTGCGCCACCGACAGCGGTGTGACCACCATGTCGGGCAAGAGCGACGAGCGGCCCGAGCGGCTGCGCAGCTCGGTCGAGGTCGTCGCCGCGAACAAGGCGCCGACGAGGAACAAGGCCGCCAGGAAGGCCGCCGAGCGCAAGATCCTCACCGGTTCCGTGCCGGTCGGGGACCTGCTCGGCGGCGACACCGGCACGGCCGCCACCGGGGCTTCGGCCCGGCCCGCCTCCTACCGCGGCGGCGAGGTGCTGCCCGTGGTGGACGCCTCGGGTCCGCAGGTCATCGGGGCGATGGACACCGGGGCCTCCGCGAGCGGTGACTTCACCGCCTCTCCCCTGCTGTCCTCGGGCGCCTGGGCGGCCGGCTCCTCGTCGGGCGCGTTCACGTACTCCTACGACGTGCAGGTTCCGGAGACCGCCGGCGGCCTGATGCCGAAGATCTCCCTGGGCTACTCCTCCCAGTCGGTGGACGGCCGCACCTCCGCGACCAACAACCAGGCTTCGTGGATCGGCGACGGCTGGGACTACAACCCGGGCTCGATCACCCGGACGTACGCCAACTGCCGTGAGGACTCCAAGAAGGCGGGGTCCAACAACAAGACGCACCGCACCGCGGACCTGTGCTGGGGCTCGAACAACGCGACCCTGTCGCTGGGCGGCATGACCACCGAACTGGTCTGGGACAAGGACCAGGGCAAGTGGTTCACCGCCAACGGCGACGGCTCGAGGATCGAGCGCCTCACCGACTCGGGCAACGGCAACGGCGCCCGCAACGGCGAGTACTGGGTCGTCACGACCCGGGACGGCACCCGCTACTACTTCGGCCTGAACAAGCTGCCGGGCTGGACCTCGGGTCAGCCGACGACCGACTCGGTGCTGAACGTGCCGGTGTACGGCAACCACGAGGGCGAGGACTGCTACAAGGCCGGTGACTGGGCCCACTCGTGGTGCACCCAGGGCTGGCGGTGGAACCTGGACTACGTCGAGGACGTCCACGGCAACGCCATGTCCCTGTGGTGGAAGAAGGCGCAGAACTACTACGCCCGCAACTTCGACTTCAAGGCCCCGGTCGTCTACGACCGCGACGGCTGGCTCGACCACATCGACTACGGCCAGCGCAAGGAGAGCCTCTTCTCCGCGACCGCTCCGGCCCGGGTGAACTTCACCGTCGCCGAGCGCTGCCTGCCCGAGGACGGCCTGACGTGTTCGGACGCGAACTTCGAGGACAAGGACCCGGGCAAGTACCGCATCTGGTACGACACCCCGGCCGACCTGAACTGCAAGCAGGTCACCTCCGCCTACAAAACGAAGTGCTGGAACGCGGGTCCGTCGTTCTGGAGCCGTGAGCGCCTGGTGCAGATCCAGACCTCCGCGCAGCGCCGTACCGACACCACCGCCCGCCAGGTCGTGGACCGCTACGCGCTCACCCAGAGCTTCCCGGTCCTCAAGACCGGCCCGAACACGGCCCTGTGGCTGGAGTCGGTGCAGCGCACCGGCTTCGCCCGCAAGGGCAGCACGGACAAGAGCGTCACCATGAACGCGGTGCGTTTCGAGTCCAACGCCGAGGACATGCCCAACCGGGTGATGCGCCCCAATGACCCGCGGCCCGGTTTCTCCCGGCTGCGGATCGCGCGTGTCATCAACGAGTACGGCGGCGAGACGGTCGTCACCTACAAGAAGCCCGAGGGTGACTGCGCCACCGGCACCGGCCTGCCGGACAAGAAGGACACCGCCGCCCTCAAGGCGAACACGCGGCTGTGCTACCCCTCGTTCTGGGCCCCTGACCCCGAGGTCGAGGACATCGACTGGTTCCACAAGTACGTCGTGGACTCCATCGAGGAACTCCCCAACGTCGACGGCGCGTTCGCGACCAAGACGGCGTACCAGTACAGGAACCCGGGCTGGAGGCTCGCCGACGCCGAGTTCACCAAGAAGTCGACCCGCACCTACTCGCAGTTCGCCGGCGTCGAGCAGACCACGGTGGTCACCGGCACCGACGACGCCTCGATCGGCTCCAAGCGGTCGAAGGCGGTGACGAGGTTCTTCCGCGGCATGGGCGACACCGTGTCGATGAAGGACATCACCGGCACCGAGATCGCCAAGGACCGCGAGGCCTTCGCCGGCCGCATCGCGGAGGAGCTCGACTACGACAACGCGACCGACGCCGACACCGACTGGGTCTCCCGCAGCGTCACCGTCCCGGAGGCCACCGAGCTGGCCCACCGTGACCGCGACGACGGCCTGGACCCGCTGCGCGCCTGGCGCGTCACCGAGCCGGACGAGATCGCCTACACCAAGTCCTCCGGCACCAACAGCGACGACGACCGCACCGAGCGCGTCGTCAGGACCCACACCGCCTACGAGCCGACCTACGGTCTGCCCGTCCAGGTGGAGTCGCTGGGCGACACCGGCAGGACCGGCGACGAGACGTGCACCAAGTCCGAGTACGTCCACAACACCGCCAGGAACCTGATCGGCCTGACCAGGCAGGTCCTGGTCTCCCCGACCACCTGCGCGGCCGCCGACTTCTCGGATCTGTCCACGCTCACCGGCACCCGGACGGCGTACGACGGTCAGGCCTATGGCGCCGCGCTCGCCGACACCACCCAGGGCGAGGCCTCGGAGACGTGGTCGGTCAACGGCGCCGGCACGGCCTGGCAGTCGGAGGGCACCACCGAGTTCGACGCCATCGGACGCGTCACCCGCACGACCGACCAGGACCACAAGACCGCGGGCCTCATCACCTACGAGCCGGACAAGGGCCAGGTCTTCAAGGTCACCGAGACCAACGCCCTGGGCCAGTCCGAGATCCGTGAGATCGAGCCGGGCCGTGGCACGACGTGGAAGTCGACCGACACCAACAACCACGTCACCCAGGCCGAGTTCGACCCGCTGGGCCGCCTCGAGAAGGCCTGGGCGGCGGACCGCACCCCCTCCGACACCGCGGTGCCCGACTTCCGGGCCGTCTACACGGTGCCGGAGTACAAGGAGAACGAGGACCGCAAGCCGTCCTACGTCACCACCTACACCCGCGGCTACAACGACCGCGTCGAAACCTCCGTCACCCTCTACGACGGCCTCGGCCGCGAGCGGCAGACGCAGGAGGAGGCGGACGGCGGCGGCCGGCTGATCACCGACACGCTGTACAACAGCTCCGGTGAGGTCTGGCAGACCAACAACGCCTACCTGACCTACGAGGCCGAGCCGGGCGAGCTGTTCACCCCGGAGGCCGACACCCAGGTCCCCAACATCACGCGCTACACCTACGACGGTTCCGGCCGCGTGCTCCAGGAGACGCCGGTCCTCAAGGTCGAGGACCCGCTGACCCACGAGACCAGGTCCCAGGAGGTCCCGGAGCGGGCCACCAAGTACGAGTACGGCCTGGACTGGTCGAAGGTCGACAACCCCACCGGTACGTCCGACTACCGGGTCTTCACCGACGCCCTCGGCCGCACCTCCCGGGTGGACACCTTCAACCCGGACGCGCCCGGCGGCTTCACGTCGATGAAGTACGAGTACGACGCCCGCGGCCAGGCGGTGAAGGCGACCAACTCCGCCGATCCCGGCCACCCGTGGACGTGGACGTACGACCACCGCGGCCGTCAGGAGACCGCCACCGACCCGGACACCGGTACCACGCGCAACACCTACGACACCCACGACCGGGTCCTCACCACCACCAACGCCCGCGGCGTCACCATCTGGAACGGCTACGACCAGCTCTCCCGGCCGACCGAGCAGCGCCTGAACAGCTCCGGCGGCACCCTGCTCGCCAACCTCACCTACGACCTGGCGCCGGGCGGCAAGGGCATGCCCTACACCGCCACCCGCTACACCGACGGTGAGGCCTACACCCAGCGGGTCGACGGCTACACCAAGGACTACCAGCCGACCTCGACCACGCTCACCCTGCCGACCACCCTGGTCTCCGCCTGGGGCCTGAACTCGTCGTACACGTACTCCTACAAGTACGGCGACAACGGCATGCTGGAGGAGTCCACGCTGCCGAGGATCGGCGGCTTCGGCGAGGAGAAGCTCGAGGTCCGCTACAACAAGGACGGCAAGCCGCTCTCCATCTCCGGCAAGGACTGGTACGGCTCCGAGACGGTCTACGACCCCTACGGCCAGGTGCTGCGCTCCACGCTCGGCGCCCAGCCCTACCGGGTCTGGACGCAGTCGACGTACGACGAGTCCAGCGGCGAGCTGAAGGACCAGCAGGTCTACCGGGAGAAGAGCGACGACAAGTCCCTGGTGGCCGGCAACCTCGTCTCCAAGCGGTCGTACTCCTACGACCCGTCCGGCAACGTCACCTCCGTCCAGGAGTCGGCCACCGGCATCGACGAGCGCCAGTGCTTCGCCTACAACCCGCTGGGCGAGCTGAAGACGGCCTGGACCTCCAAGGACCAGACCTCCTGCACCTCCCCGAAGAACGCCGACGGCACGCTCGCGGTCGCCGCCGGCAAGGACAACTCCGGCTACTGGCAGGAGTACGAGTACGACCTGCTCGGCAACCGCACCAAGCTGACCGAGAAGGACCTGACCGGCAACACCGCCAAGGACGCCACCACCTCCTACGCCTACGGCAAGGCCGACGGCACCCAGCCGCACACGCTGACCAAGGTGTCGAAGACCTACACCACGCCGGCCGGCGCGCAGGTCAAGGCCGAGGCGGAGCGCCTGTACGAGCTCACCGGCGAGACCAGGACCGTCACGTCCGTCCAGAACGGCGACAAGCAGACGCTGACCTGGACCCCCGACGGTCAGATCGACCGCGTCCAGGGCGCGGGCAGCGGCGGCAGCACCCCGTACGTCGGCCTCGCCGACAAGTGCCTGGACCTCAAGAGCGGCCTCGCGGTCGCCGGTACCGCTGTCCAGCTCTACAGCTGCAACGGCTCGGTGGCGCAGAGCTGGCGCTTCAGCCCAACCCCCGGCGGGACCAGCCCCGACCAGGGCACGCTGAACGTCTACGACAAGTGGTGCGTCCAGCCCGCCGGCAACACCGCCGGCTCCGCGGTCCAGTCGCAGAAGTGCGACGGCTCGGCAGGCCAGGTACTCAAGCGCGACGCCGCCGGCCGGCTCACCCACGTCGCCTCCGGGCTCTGCCTGTCCGTCCAGGGCGCCAACTCGGCGAGCTCGACCCCGATCGTGCTGGCCGCCTGCGACAGCACGAAGGCCGAGCAGCTCTGGTCGCCGCAGAACGACACCCGCTTCGTCTACGGCCCCGACGGCTCGCGCCTGCTGACCATCAAGGGCAAGCAGGCCACGCTGACCCTGGGCGACGCCGAGGTCACCGTCCAGCGGGGCGGCGTCCTGATCCAGACGCAGCGCACCTACGACGCCCCCGGCGGCGCGGTCATGCGCTACGCCTACGGCGCCGGAGCCGCGAAGCTCGTCGCCGTCACCGCCGACCACCAGGGCAGCACCTATGCCGAGGTCGTCCTCGACGGCGGCATGACGGTGCGGATCCGCAAGCAGGACCCGTTCGGCAACCAGCGCGGCGCGGACACGACCGCCGTCAACCAGCAGACGCACACCGGGTTCCTCGGCGGGCCGGTGGACGACGGTTCCGGCTTCGTCCAGTTGGGTGCGCGTCTGTACGACCCGGTGGTGGGCCGCTTCCTGTCCGCCGACCCGGTGCTGGACCTCAACGACGTCCTGCAGTCCAACGGGTACGCCTACGCGCACAACAACCCGGTGACGTTCGCCGACCCGACGGGTGAGGCCATCTCGCTGACCGCGTCCGAGCGGGCCGCGGCCCTCGCCGGCGCGGGCCTGTCCGCGGCTCAGGTCGCGCAGGCGCAGGCGATGCAGGGCAAGTCCCTGACCTCGGTGATCCTGGCCGTGGCGTGGGAGACGCTGAAGGACTTCATCGGCATCAACGACGCACTGGCGTGCTTCGGCGGTGACCTGTGGTCCTGCATCGGCATCGCGGTCGACGCGATTCCGTGGACCAAGCTCGGCAAGATCCCGTCCGTCATCAAGGCCGTCAAGCGCACCATCAAGGCGGTCGAGTCCTTCCGCGCGGCCAAGAAGGCGGCCGAGATCGTCCTGAAGGCGGCCAAGGCGGCCGAGCGGGCGGCGCTGAGGGCCAAGAAGCTCGCCATCGAACGCGCCAAGAAACTCGCGGCGCAACGAGCCAAGAAGAGAGCGGCCGAAGCAGCCAGGAGAACCGCCGACAAGGCGGCGGACGCAGCCAGGAAGACCGGCAACCGCGTCCAGAAGCAGGCCCAGGCCAAGGCGGCCCCGAAGGTGTCCTCCCACACCCGCGGCGGTGGCGGCGGTGGCGGCGGCCACAAGGGCGGCGGAGGCGGTTCCAAGCCCGGCGGCAAGTCCGGCGGATCCTCCAGGAGCAACGGCGGATCCAGCGGCAGCGGCGGCTCGGGCAAGGCCGACGGAGGCGGCGGCAGCCCCGGCTGCAACAGCTTCACCCCGGGCACCAAGGTCCTGATGGCCGACGGCACCACCAAGCCGATCGAGAAGGTCAAGAACGGCGACAAGGTCGTCGCGACCGACCCGAAGACGGGCCGGACCCGGATCGAGACGGTCACGGCGGAGATCACGGGCGAGGGCCTGAAGCATCTGGTCGAGGTCACGGTCGACGTCGACGGTGCGAAGGGCGGCAGGACGGCCCAGGTCACCGCGACCGACGGCCACCCCTTCTGGGTTCCGGCACTGCGCGCCTGGATCAAGGCCACGGACCTGCGCGCGGGCGAGTGGCTGCGGACCAGCACGGGCACGTACGTGCAGATCACCGCGGTGGAGCGCCGGACGGCCCGCGGGGCCACCGTGCACAACCTCACCGTCGGTGACACCCACACGTACTACGTGCTGGCCGGACCGGCGGCGGTCCTCGTCCACAACGACTCGTGCCCGAGCCGCGGTGGCGACGACGACGGCGGCAACTGGACGCCCGACAAGGCCTACTCACCGCAGGAGGTCAGGGCGCGGCACGACGCGAACGAGGCCTACTACTCGGTTCATCCCGATACGCACGAGCTGGTGAACATGGTGGACGCCAATCCCAACATGCCACCGCGGTCCAAGCCGGACGGCAGCGTCGACCGGTTCGAGGGCAACGACCTCAGCGGCCCGGCCAAGAGGTTCTGGGGTTCCTGGATCGGTTCCCCGATCTACTGGAACGGTCGCCCGGGAAGCCAGATCAGAATCATGATCAACCAGACGACCGGTCAGATCGCCTACTTCCCGCTGACGAGGCAAGGCGTGCACAACTACGGATCACCGAATCTCTACACTTGGTGACAGTTCGGAAATGAAGCACTGCGCGGCATCCCCCCGGGGGTGCCGCGCAGTGCTTCTCCCAGAAAGGCTGAAGCGATGGACCACGCTGAGCGACTCGCCCCCGGCGGACTGGTCTTCCGGGGGCTGGTCGATCCCGACCGGCCCCTCCTCCCGCCGGCGCTCGCCACCCTGGCTCCGGGATATCCGCCGGCGTCCGGCACATGGCCGAGAGCGGTCGTCGACAGGGGCACGCCCGACTCGGTCGGCAGGGCGAACGAGGGCTGGTTCACGCTCTCCCGTGAGGGCGGGCTCTTCGGCGACGACCGCGAGTTCCTGGTCGCCGTCGAGGTCCCCGGGGGCGAGGGCGACTGGTGGTGGGCGCGGGTGGGACTCGCCGCGTCCTGGGACGTCATGGGCGCGGGCTCCGCCGCCGCGCTCGGCGGCGGTTTCGGCGCGCCGGAGTTCGCCATGCTGTCGACGGCCGGGGACACCGTCGTCTGCGGCACGGCGGACGCGTCCTCGATCGGCACCGTCCTGGTGAACGGATTGCGGGACCTCGCCGGCCTCCGCGACCTCGCGGAGTGGAAGGCGGGCCGACCGGGAACGCCGCCGCACGAGAGGGCGGCGGCCCGGCGATGGCTCGACTCCGTCGGCCGCTGAACACGGCGGGCGCGTACCCGCACGCCAGGTGACACCGCTCCCGCCGCGTGGGCCGGCCGCGGCCGGCCGCACGGCGGGAGCCGGTGGGCCCGGGACTCCTCCCCGGCCCACCGGCTCCCCGGCCGTACGTGCGCGTCGCGCCGTCCCGTCAGTGCTTCGCCGCGAGGTCCTTGAGCGCGATGTTCAGTTCGAGGACGTTCACCCGGGGCTCGCCGATGAAACCGAGGGTGCGGCCGGCCGTGTGGTCCCTGACCAGCCCGGCCACGACGGGGACCGGCAGACCGTTGCGCGCGGCGATCCGGTGGACCTGGAGTTCGGCGTAGGCCGGGGAGATGTCCGGGTCCAGGCCGGAGCCGGAGGAGGTCACCGCGTCCGCGGGTATCTCCGAGGGCTCGACCCGGTAGCCGGGCACCGAGTTGTCCTCGGCCACCGCGGCCCGCGCGGCCCGCACCTGCTCGATCAGCGCCTTGCTGTCCGCGGACAGGTTGGTGGCGCCGGACACGATCAGCCTGTACCGCGTGTTCAGGGTGTTGGCGCCCAGGCCGTTCGCCGGACGGCCCTGGAACCACTTCAGGTCAGCGTCCGGGACGTGCCGGCCCTTCTTCAGCGGCAGGTCGTACGGCTGCCCTATCAGGGAGGAGCCGACGACTTGGCCGTCCGCCGTGGTCTCGGAGCCGTTCGCCCTGTCGCGGAACAGCGCCTGGGCGATGCCGGTGACCGCCAGCGGATAGAGGACACCGGTCAGCAGGGTCAGTGCCAGGAGGGCCCTGAGGGCCGCCCCGAGCAGCCGGGCGGTGTTCGTGACGGAGTTGTCCATGGCGATCAGCCGATTCCGGGGACGAGGGAGATCACCAGGTCGATGATCTTGATGCCGATGAACGGCGCGAGCAGGCCGCCGACGCCGTAGACCGCGAGGTTGCGCCGCAGCATCCGGTCCGCGCTGACCGGCTTGTACCGCACGCCCTTCAGGGACAGCGGCACCAGCGCGATGATGATCAGCGCGTTGAAGACGACGGCCGACAGGATGGCGGAGTCGGGCGAGGCGAGACGCATGACGTTCAGCTTGTCCAGGCCCGGGTGGACGGCCGCGAACAGCGCCGGGATGATGGCGAAGTACTTCGCGACGTCGTTGGCGACGGAGAACGTGGTCAGCGCGCCGCGGGTGATCAGCAGCTGCTTGCCGATCTCCACGATCTCGATGAGCTTGGTCGGGTCGGAGTCGAGGTCCACCATGTTGCCGGCCTCCTTGGCGGCCGACGTGCCGGTGTTCATCGCCACGCCGACGTCGGCCTGCGCGAGCGCCGGGGCGTCGTTCGTGCCGTCGCCGGTCATGGCGACCAGCCTGCCGCCCGCCTGCTCCCGCCTGATGAGGGCCATCTTGTCCTCGGGAGTGGCCTCGGCGAGGAAGTCGTCGACGCCCGCCTCCTCGGCGATGGCCCTCGCGGTCAGCGGGTTGTCGCCCGTGATCATGACGGTTCTGATGCCCATGCGGCGCAGCTCCGCGAACCGCTCCCGCATGCCGTCCTTGACGACGTCCTTGAGGTGGACGACGCCGAGGACGCGGGCGCCCCGTTCGTCGTCGACCGCGACCAGCAGCGGGGTGCCGCCGGCCTCGGAGACGCGGGCCGCGATGGCCTCGGCGTCCCCGGCGACCGTGCCGCCGCGTTCCTCGACCCAGGCGACGACCGAGGCGGTGGCGCCCTTGCGGATCCTCCTGCCGTCGAGGTCCACGCCGGACATCCGGGTCTGGGCGGTGAACTCGACCCATTCGGCCCGGGCCGGCTCGCCCTGCCGGCGTTCACGCAACCCGTACCGCTCCTTGGCCAGGACGACGACGGAGCGGCCCTCGGGGGTCTCGTCGGCGAGGGAGGAGAGCTGGGCGGCGTCGGCGACCTCGGCCTCGGTGGCGCCGCGCACCGGCAGGAACTCGGCGGCCCGGCGGTTGCCGAGGGTGATGGTGCCGGTCTTGTCCAGCAGCAGGGTGGACACGTCGCCGGCGGCCTCGACCGCCCGGCCCGACATGGCCAGCACGTTCCGCTGCACGAGGCGGTCCATGCCGGCGATGCCGATGGCCGAGAGCAGCGCGCCGATGGTGGTCGGGATCAGGCAGACCAGCAGGGCCACCAGCACGACCAGCGTCAGCTCCGTGCCGGCGTACCGCGCGAACGGCGGCAGCGTGGCACAGGCCAGCAGGAAGACGATCGTCAGCGAAGCGAGCAGGACGTTCAGCGCGATCTCGTTGGGCGTCTTCTGCCGGGCGGCGCCCTCGACCAGGTTGATCATCCGGTCGATGAAGGTCTCGCCGGGCTTCGTCGTGATCCTGACGACGATCCGGTCGGAGAGGACCTTCGTGCCGCCGGTCACCGCGCAGCGGTCGCCGCCGGACTCGCGGATGACCGGTGCGGACTCGCCGGTGATGGCCGACTCGTCGACGCTGGCCACTCCCTCGACGACGTCGCCGTCACCGGGGATGACGTCGCCCGCCTCGCAGACGACCAGGTCGCCGACGGTCAGCGCGGTGCCCGGCACCGGCCGCTCGGAGCCGTCAGCGGCCAGCCGGCGCGCGACGGTGCCGGACTTGGCCTTGCGCAGGGTGTCGGCCTGGGCCTTGCCCCGCCCTTCCGCGACCGCCTCCGCCAGGTTGGCGAAGACCACGGTCAGCCACAGCCAGGCGCTGATCGTCCAGCCGAACCAGTCGCCCGGGTCCTTGGCGGAGAAGACGGTGGTCAGGACCGAGCCGATCCACACCACGAACATCACGGGGGACTTGACCATCACCCGGGGGTCGAGCTTGCGGAACGCCTCCGGCAGGGACCTGAGGAGCTGTCCGGGGTCGAAGAGGCCCCCTCCGACACGGCCGTCGGCGGGCCTGCGCCCGGTGGCGGCGTCGCTGTGCGGCGCCCGGGCGGGGGTTGCTGTGGACATGGAGTCCTCTGGGTTCTCCGTACGGATGGTCATCACGCCAGCCCTTCGGCGAGCGGGCCCAGCGCCAGGGCCGGGAAGTAGGTGAGACCGGCGATGATCAGGATCGCGCCCACCAGCAGGCCGGCGAACAGGGGCTTCTCGGTGCGCAGGGTGCCCGCGGTGACCGGGACCGGCTTCTGTCCGGCGAGCGAGCCGGCCAGGGCCAGCACGAACACCATCGGCAGGAAGCGGCCGAACAGCATCGCGAGGCCGGTCATGGTGTTGAACCAGTCGGTGTTCGCGTTCAGCCCGGCGAAGGCCGAGCCGTTGTTGTTCGCCGCGGAGGTGAAGGCGTACAGGACTTCGGAGAAGCCGTGCGCGCCGGTGTTCAGCATGGAGTGCGGCGGGGTGGGCAGCGCCATGGACGCCGCCGTGAGGACGAGCACCAGTGCGGGTGTGATCAGGATGTAGACGGCCGCCAGCCTGATCTCACGGGAGCCGATCTTCCTGCCCAGGTACTCGGGGGTCCGGCCGACCATCAGACCGGCGATGAACACCGCGACGACCGCCATGATCAGGATGCCGTAGAGCCCGGAGCCGGTGCCGCCGGGCGCGATCTCGCCCAGCATCATCCCCAGCATCGCGATGCCGCCGCCCAGGCCGGTGAAGGAGGAGTGGGAGGAGTCCACCGCACCGGTCGAGGTCAGCGTCGTCGCCACCGCGAAGATCGACGAGCCGCCGACGCCGAAGCGGACCTCCTTGCCCTCCATGGCGCCGCCCGCCGCCTGCGACGCCGGGCCGTGGTGGGCGAACTCCGTCCACATCATCAGCGCCGTGAAGCCCAGCCAGATGGCGCCCGTCGTGGCGAGGAGCGCGTAGCCCTGCCTCACCGAGCCGACCATCACGCCGAAGGTGCGGGTGAGCGCGAAGGGGATGGCCAGGATCAGGAAGATCTCGAAGAGGTTGGTGAAGGGCGTCGGGTTCTCGAAGGGATGGGCGCTGTTGGCGTTGAAGTAGCCGCCGCCGTTGGTGCCCAGTTCCTTGATGGCCTCCTGGGAGGCGACCGCTCCGCCGTTCCACTGCTGCGCGCCGCCGGCGCCGTGCCCCTGGAGGAACTGGCCGACCTCGTGGATTCCGGAGAAGTTCTGGATCGCGCCGCAGGCGACCAGCACGACCGCGGCGAGCGCGGCGAGCGGGACCAGGACGCGTACGGTGCCGCGCACCAGGTCCGCCCAGAAGTTGCCGATCCCGTCGGTGGGCACGGGGATCCCCGTCCCCCCGTTCGGGCGCAGCCGGGCGCGCAGGGGCGCGAAGCCGCGCACCAGCGCCACGGCGACGGCGATGCCGACGGCCGCGGAGACGAAGTTCTGCACGGCCAGACCGGCGGTCTGCACGACGTGCCCCATGGTCTGCTCACCGGCGTACGACTGCCAGTTGGTGTTCGTCACGAACGAGACGGCGGTGTTGAACGACTGCGCCGGGTCGACCGAGGAGAAGCCGAGCGAGCCGGGCAGGACGCCCTGCAGTCGCTGCATCAGGTAGAGGAGGAGGACGCCGACGGCCGAGAAGGCGAGGACGCCGCGCAGATACGCGGGCCAGCGCATCTCGGTGTCCGGATCGACGCCGATGCCCTGGTAGATCCACTTCTCGACACGCCAGTGCTTGTCGGTGGTGTAGACCCGGGCCATGTAGTCGCCCAGGGGCACGTGGACGAGCGCCAGCGCGCCGGTGAGCGCCAGCAGTTGGAGGAGGGCTGCCAGTTGGGGACCCATAGGGTGTCTCAGAACCTCTCCGGGAAGATCAGGGCGAGGACGAGATAACCCAGCAGGGCGACGGCCACGACCAGGCCGACGACGTTCTCGGCGGTCACAGCTTCGTCACCCCCCGGGCGACGAGGGCCACCAGCGCGAAACCCGCGAGGACGGCGACGACGAAGGCCAGATCGGCCATCGCGAACTCCTGGAGTGAGGTTCGGTCGGATCGGACCATTCGAGGAAACATCCTGGCCGACCGGATCCGGTCACTCGTTGACGGCTCTCATACGAAGGCCCGCACGGCTTTGACGGGTCTCTTACGAATTCTGATCGCAACCCGCGCGGTGAGCCGAGTGCGGGGCTCCCGGCGGCCGCGCCTCCTGACCCGCGGGTCTTCCGGCCCCGTCGCAGCGGGACTCCGCTGACGACCGTTCGCCCGTCAGTCGGTCCCGCCCCGGGGTGGGAACGGGCACGCGCCGGGCGGGGAACCGCCCGGCGCGTGCCACCGGATCGCCTCGGGACGCGGGGCGCGGCCCGGTCAGCCGGTCATCAGGCGGCGCAGGTCCGTGGCGTACTTGCGGACGAGGGCCGCCGACAGGTGCGGGACGTCCCGGGCCGCTCCCACACCGGTCTCGCGGACGGCTGCCCGGAAGCGCTCCGAGGGGACGACCGAGCCGGGCACCGCACGCTCGGGTTCGCGGAAGCCGTGCAGCAGCGGCAGGACCGAGTACTGGCGCTGTGCCTCCGGCAGGGCGCGCAGCGCCGCCTCCAGCCGGACCAGCCAGTCGTCGTACCGCTCGATCCGCTCGATGCCGTGCCCGTCCGCGGCCAGCCAGTCAACGAAGGTGTCCAGGGAGACGCCGTCGTCGTGCGGGTTGACGAGGCTGTAGGTGCGGTGTCCGGAGGTCGCCGTGCCCAGCGCGAGGACGGCGGCGGCGGTGAAGTCGACGGGCAGCCCGTCGTAGTGGGCCCGGGGCGCGCCGTCGCCGTCGGCCCGGTAGAAGGAGCGCGGGGCGAGGCCCGTGGCGAGCACGCTGAACAGCAGCCGGCTGAACATGTCGGGCACGTTGAGCTGGCCGGCGTACCGGCTGTGGGCGAGGATCATGTTGGAGCGGAACACCGTGACCGGCAGGCCGCACTGGTCGTGGGCCTCGCGCAGCAGCACCTCGCCGGCCCACTTGCTCGTCGCGTACCCGCTGGCGTACCCGTCGTCGACGGGCTGCACGGCCAGCGCGGTGCGGACGTCGGAGTCCTCGTCCAGCGGGTCCCCCGGCCGGGCCATGGAGACGGCCACGCTGGAGATGTACGTGACCGGCTTGAGCCGGGTGGTCAGGGCCAGCCGGATCACCTCGGCGGTGCCGACGACGTTCGCCTCGAAGAGGTGGTCGTAGGGCAGCACGTGGTTGACCAGGGCGCCCGCGTGGACGATCAGGTCCACGTCCGCGGCCAGCCGTTCCCAGTCCGCCGCGTCCAGGCCGAGTCCGGGCTCGGCGATGTCGCCGGCCAGGACCTCCAGGTGGTCCGCGGCCGACTCCTCGAAGGTGTGCGTCAGTTCGGGGTCGTCGGTGCCGAACGCGTCGGTCAGCCGGCGGCGGGCCGCCGCCGCGTCCCGGCCGCGGACCACGACGGTCAGCCGTCCGCCCTCGCCGGCCAGCCGCCGCAGCCACTCCAGGGTGAGGAAGCGCCCCAGGTATCCGCCGGCGCCGGTCAGCAGCACATGGCGCGGCTGGCCGGCGGGCCGCGGCAGCTCCCGGGCGCCGGCCGTCAGGCGCGCGTCCAGGAACCGGTCGAGGGTGAGGTCCTTGGCGTGCACCTCGGTGACGCCGGCGCCGTGCACCGACGCGAAGGTCGGCCGGGTCGCGGCGGCGGCGCGCTTGGCCTCGACGTAGGCGGCGAGCTGCCGCAGGTCGTGCGCGGGGCTGATGATGACGTCGACCGGCACCCGGACGCCGAAGGTGTCCTGGAGCAGATCGGAGAGCGACACGGCGGACAGCGAGTCGCCGCCGAGGTCCCGGAAGTGCGCCTCGGGTGCCACATCGGCCGAGGTGCCGGCGAGCACCGCCCGCGCCGCCCGCTGGACGGTCTCCAGCGCCGGCCGGCCGGCGCCGGTGCGGCGCACCTCGTTCAGTTCGCCGGTCTCGCGGGCGGCGATGTCGGCGTACAGCTTTTCCAGGCGTTCGCCGTAGCGCTCCACGAGCTTGGGCCACAGCAGCTTGCGGTGGTCGGAGAGCAGCCCGTTCGCCTGGCTGAACGGCTCGGTCTCCAGGAGCAGGCCCCGGGGTATCTCGTAGGAGTTCAGGCCGCGTTCGCGCGCGATCCGCTGGAAGGAGGCGCCGAGGAGCCGTTCGAGCCGCGCGGGGTCGTCGCCGTGCCGGGCCAGGGCGTCCTCGGTGGGGACGACCACGGCGAGCAGATAGGAGCGCTCGCTGTTGCCGTGGACGAAGACCTGCCGGACCAGCGGGGCGGCGGCGAGGACCGCCTCCAGCCGGGCGGTGGCCACGAACTCGCCCTGGGAGAGCTTCAGTACGCTCTTGCGGCGGTCCACGACGGCTATCCGGTCCGGCCCGAGCTCGGCGACGATGTCACCGGTCCGGTAGTAGCCGTCCGCGTCGAAGAGTTCCGCCGTCTGCTCCGGCTGCCGGTAGTAACCGGGGACGACGGCGTCGGACTTGAGCAGCAACTCGCCCCGCGGGTGCGGGGTGTCGGTGCGGAAGTAGCCCAGCTCGGGCACGTCGGCCAGCTTGTAGTCGGTCACCGGCGGGCGCAGCAGCTCGCCGTCGACGGAGATCCCCGCGGCCTCCGTCGATCCGTAGACGTTGTGCAGCGGGATGCCGAGCAGGGACTCGGTGAACTCGGTCAGTTCGGCGGAGAGCGGGGCGGAGCTGTTGCTGGCCCAGGTGACACGGCCGCCGAGGACGTCCTGGCGCAGCCGGTGGAGCACCTCGGCCGCGGCGGCCTCGGCGGTCGCGCCCTCGTCCACCCGTCGGCCCAGCTCGCTCTGGTAGCGCTGGTGGAGCAGTTCGCACACGCGTGGCACCAGGGACAGCTCGGTGGGCCGGACGAGCGCGATGTCCTCGAGGAACGTCGACAGGTCGCTGGACGCGGTGAAGTAGCTGGCGCCGCCGCGCACCAGTGCGTTCTTCAGCGAGGAGTGGCCGGCGACATGGCTCATCGGCATGTAGTTGATGGTGACGACGTCGGTGCCGGCGAACAGCTTGGACCAGGCGCCGCCCCACATCGCCCGGGCCAGCCGCTCGGTGTACATGGCGCCCTTGGGGGTGCCGGTGCTGCCGGAGGTGTAGATGAGCATGGCGAGCGGGTCCTCGTCCTCGCCGGGGGTGTACAGCGGGGCGCGGGGCAGGGACCGGGCACGGTCGAGCACGTCCGGCAGGGCGATGACGTCGACGTCCCGGCCGGCCCGGGCGAGCCGGTCGCACACCTCGGAGAAACGTGTGGCCTGATCGTCGGCGACGGGATGGTGGTCGAAGACGACGAGTCGCCGCACCGACGGCGTCCGCAGCACCAGCTCGGCCCCCTCGGCCAGCCGCTCGGTGCTCGCGGCGATCAGGGCGGGCTCGGCCTCGGCGACGATGGCCGCGAGCTGGTCGACGGGCGCGCTGGTCTGCAACGGCACGGTGACCGCGCCGAGATGGACGCAGGCGAGGTCGAGGGTGGCGTAGTCGCGGCTGGTGAAGCCGAGCAGGGCCACGCGGTCGCCGGGACTCAGCGGACGCTCGGGGTGGTGGCGCCATTCGCTCGCCACCGCGCGGATCCGGTCCCACAGCTCGCGGTAGGTGGTGGTCTCGTAACGGGGCAGCAGCCGCGCCGAGACGGACCCGGTCCGGGCGTCGCGCACGAACTCCCTCGCGCGCTCGCCGACGGCGGGCCGGTCCGCATGGCGCTCAAAGACGTCTTCCATGACTTGCGCGAGTCGCAATGTGGTCTCCGCGTCGCATAGGTGGTCGGACGGGTGTCGTGGGACGGGGCAGGGGTGGAGGAGTGGAGGAGTGGCGAGAGAGGGGACGCGCAGCGCAGTGACGGGCGGCGCCGGACCGCTGGGGGCGGGCGCACGCCGACCGGGAACCCTGGCCCGATGCTAAGCGGATCGCGACGGGCGCCGGGAGAAAGCTGGTGAGGGTCTGTCAGGTCCGCCTGACAGTGGGGGATCTCGGGACCGGGCGCCGGGCGCGTGTGCGGGTGGGCGTCGTCCGCCGGGGGATGCCGTGCGCCGACAACCGGGCGGGCGGGCTGCCGGACCGGGCCGGAGGCGGCGGCCGGCGGGGCGGCGGGGCGGCGGCCGGCGGGGCGGCGGGGCGGCGGGGCGGCGGGGCGGAAGTGTGCGGGCTCCGCGCGAGGGTGGGTGTGCGGAGCCCGCCGATGGGTGCGGGGCGCCGGGTGGTCTATGCGGCGGTGAGGGGTTCGAGGGCGTAGGCGCGGTGCAGGAGGTCGAGGAAGGCGGGGGCCTCGGGCAGCTCGACGCCGTCGACGCGGTGCACCGCGACCCCGGGGGTCCAGGAGTTCAGTACGGCGCAGCCGGCCATCGCGGGCAGGTCGTCCAGGGTGATCTCCGCCTCGCGCTGCGGGATGCCCAGGCCGGTCAGCTGCCTTCGGACGATGCCCATGGTGACCCCGCTCAGCATCTCGGCGGCCGGCCAGACCACGGTAGAGCCGTCCCAGAAGGCGAGGTTCCAGATGGACCCCTCGGTCAGCCGCCCGTGGCGGTCGACGAAGACGGCGTCGTCGCAGCCGCGTGCGGCGGCCTGCCGTACGAAGTACGTCTTGGCCGGTTCGCCGACGTGCTTGACGGACGGCATGAAGCGTTCGTGCGCCACCGCCGCGAGGGCCAGCGGTCCCTCGGGACCCGTCGCGGGCGGGGCCGTGCGGACGAGCACGGCCGGGGCGGTGTCGGGGCCGGCGGCGGTGAACTCGCCGGCCGGGGGGTAGCACGTGGCCATGAGCGAGAGGTCGGCCGGCGCATCCTTCAGCGCCGTGCGCAACTGGGTCAGCACCTGCTCGTCGGGCAGGGCACGGCCGAAGAGCTCCAGCGAGCCACGGCGCAGCCGCTCCAGGTGGAGGTCGAGTCCGCGGATCCGGCCGTCGCGCACCTGCATGGCCGTGAAGTGCGCGTATCCCATGAACGCGAGCGGAACGAGATCCGCGAGGGCGGGTGTCTCGCCGTTGTGCCACACGAGGTGGCGGTCGGTCGGGTGTGTCATATCCGGAGAACGACCGGTTTTCCGGACGGACACGGCGAAATGTCGCGGCAGAGACGTCGACTGACGGGTGATCAGTCGAATGTCATCCGCCCGTCACGCGCCCTTCGCCTGCCGTTCGAAGCCGTCGAGCAGCACCTCGAGCCCGGCCGCGAAGTCGTCCTCGGTGGGCCGGATCGGCGACTGCTCGGACTCGTCGCCGCCGGGGAGCAGCTGGTGCGCCACGCGCTGGATGGAGGCGCCCTGGACGTACGACCAGACGGTCAGCGTGAGCGTACGGGCCAGCTCGGGCTCGTCCGTGAGGTCGGCGAGCGCGTCCACCATCCAGTCCAGACACGCGGTGTCGGTGAAGTGCCGGGCGGAGGCCTGGGTGACCAGGGTCCACGGATGTTTCCGGTAGACCTCCCGGTCGAGTTCGACCGCGAGCCGCACCGCGTCGCGCCAGTGCGCTGGGGCGGGGGTCGGATAGGGATGCTCCTCGCAGACCGCGCGGGTGATCGCGGTGAGCAGTTCGTCCTTGTTGGCGATGTGCCGGTACAGGGACATCACACCCGAGTCGAGGTCGTTCGCGAGCCGGCGCATCGAGAGCGCCGCGATGCCCTCGGCGTCGGCGATGCGAATCGCGGCGCCGATGATGGAACGTCGGGTGAGCCCTGTCGAACTCGCCTGCCTGCCTTGCGTCTTGATGGCCATGCTGTAGTCTAACCAGCGACATGGGTACACTGTACGCATCATCATGCGTACGATGTACGCACCACTTTCCGCGTACGACGCGCGTACTTCCGTGGCGTGCGACGGCCACCGTTTCCCCGTCTGCACCAGGTACGCCGACCGCGCCCTTTCGCGTACATCGTACGCACCCGATGACGAACGTGACCACTGCTGCGTGAACAACTCCGCACCTTCCCCCGAAAGGTTGCCCGTGACTTCCCTGGACTTAGTCGCGGAGCGTGCCGACCGGCGCGCCTGGCTGGGCCTGCTCATCGTGCTCGGCCCGGTCGCCCTCGTCGCGATGGACGGCTCCGTGCTCTACCTCGCGATGCCGAGCATCACCTCCGCGATCACCCCCACCACGGACCAGGCGCTGTGGATCCTCGACATCTACGGCTTCGTGGTGTCGTCGCTGCTCATCGCGTTCGGCAACCTCGGTGACCGGTACGGCCGGCTCAGGTTCCTGCTGGCGGGCGCGACCGTGTTCGGCGCCGGTTCGGTGGGTGCGGCGCTCTCCCCCAACCCCGAGATCCTCATCCTGTGCCGCGCTCTCATGGGGCTCGGCGGCGCGACCCTGCTGCCCTCCGGGCTCGCGATCATCAGCAACCTCTTCCGCGACCCCAAGCAGCGGGCGCAGGCCATCGGCGTCTTCGCGGCGACCTTCGCCGCCGGATTCGCGGTCGGGCCCATCATCGGCGGCCTGCTGCTCAACCGCTTCTCCTGGGGTTCGGTCTTCCTGATCAACATCCCGGTCGTCGTGCTGTTCCTGCTCTTCGCGCCCGCCCTGCTGAAGGAGGTGCGCGAGCCGAGTGCCGGCCGGGTGGACGCGCTCAGCGTGCTGCTGTCCGCGGTCGGCATCCTGCTGACCGTCTACTCCGTCAAGTCGGCCGCGGCGTCCGGCCTCTCCGCCACCCAGCTCGCCGTGGGCGCCGTCGGGCTGGTGATCGTGGCGCTGTTCGTGCGCAGACAGTTCACCCTGCCGCAACCCCTGCTCGACCTGCGGCTCTTCCGCGACCGGGTGTTCACCGTCGCGATCCTCACCGGCCTGCTCTCCCTGGTGGCCTGGGCCGCCGCCGGCTATCTCAGCGGCGTCTACCTCCAGTCGGTCCTCGGCCACAGCGTGCTGAGCGCGGCGTTGCTGGCGGTTCCCGGCGCCGTCGTGCTCACCGCGACCTGTGTCGGCACCAGCGCGATCGTCGACCGCGTGGGCAAGCGCGCGGCCCTCATCGCCTCGCACTTCGCGATGGGCGTGGGCCTGCTGCTGATGCTGCTCACCGGCGTCCTCGGCGGGGTGACGGCGTTCATCGCCTCCACGATGATCGCGGGCATCGGCTACGGCCTGTCCTTCAGCCTCGTCGCGGAGACCGCCGTCGCCGCGGTCCCGGCCGAACGCGCCGGTTCGGCGGCGTCGCTCGCCGAGATGAGCAACGAGCTCGGCAACGCGCTCGGCATCTCACTGCTGGGTTCCCTGGCCGCCGTCTGCTTCCGGCTCCTCGGACCGGACCTCGCCGGCACCCTGCCCGAGACCCTGGAGCGGCCCGGCGTCTCCGCGGCGGCGGTCGAGGACGCCAAGGACGCCTTCGTCTCCGGCATGCACGTGGCCGTCGCCGTGGCGAGCCTGCTCTCGCTGGGCCTCGGCTGGCTCGCGGTGCGCTGGGTGCCACGGGAGGAGGCGCCGGCCGAATAGGCGCCTCGCCGGCCTGGCTCCGGGGAGCGGCGCCGCACCGCCCTCCGGAGCCAGGGCCCGGGTCCCCGCCCCTGGGCCGGGCCCCCTCCCGGCGGACGCCACCCGCGGGCCGGCCCCGCCACGGCGGACCGGCCGACGCCGGAGGGCACCTGGCACTGACGCGATTGATTCTTGACCGGTGCTTGGCGCCGCCTTTACCCGAGGACGACTTGACACTCTCGCTCCGTACAGTGGCCATCACTTTACGCGACCGTTACAGTCGGCAGGGCCGTCGCAGGAGTGAAGTCCCGACGGTTCATGGAGGTGGGGGATGACATCGCAGGCCGGGCGCGCGGCTCCCGGACAAGGGTCGACCGGGACACCGACGCCGAGCACCGGGTGGGCCGCTCGATGTTCCCGTCCACCGCGCTGACTCCCCGAGTCGCCACGCCCCGCACCCGAGTGCCCGTATCGACGTCCGCGCTCGCGTGCGCGTTCTGCGCGTCCTTCCACGTCTTCCCAGGAGACCCATGACCTACGTCGACCTGCGCCCCGGGACCATCGAGCGAGCGGTCTTCCCCCCGGCCCCGGCGCACCCCCGCGAGACGACCCTCGCCGACCTGTCCCCCCGGCTGTTCGCCTCCCTGACCCGGAGCGACCAGCACCGGAAGGCCCTCTACTACTTACGCGGACTGCTTCAGGCCGAGGGACGGAAGTCCATCCGTGCCATCGCCGCGCTGTTCGGCGACGACGTGTCCGAACAGAACCTGCACCACTTCGTGTCCTCCTCCACCTGGGACTGGGTACCCATGCGGCGGGCTCTCGCGGACCATCTGACGACCGTCTCGCAGCCGCAGGCCTGGGTGGCCCGGCTCATGATCATCCCGAAGTCCGGGCAGCATTCCGTGGGCGTGGACCGGCATTTCTTCCCCGGCCTCGGCCAGGTGCTCAACGCGCAGCGGGCGGTCGGTGTGTGGGCCGCGTCCGAGGACGTGACCGTGCCGGTCAACTGGCGGCTGCACCTGCCCCGGGCCTGGCTCAAGGACCACCGCCGGCGCAGCCAGGTCGCGATACCGGACGGCGCCGGACCGGAGACCCTGACCGAATGCCTGGGCGGGGTCTGCTCCGAGACCGCCCTGAACTGGAACCTTCCCGTGCGGCCGCTCGTCGTGGACACCAGCGAGGTGCACTCGGCCACGCTCTTCCAGGAGTTCGCCGACTCGGGCGTCCCGCTGCTGGTGCGGGCCGACGGCGAGCTGCGCCTGACCGTCACCGATCCCCTGCTGCCCGCCGGCGGGGGCCAGGTGCTGCCGGCGGGCCGGATCATGGAGGCGGCCCGAAGCCTGCGGCGGCCCGCCTCCTGGACCGGCTCCCGCCCGGACACCGCCCGCCACACCCACCTGGTCGCGACCGTCCGGGTGTCCCTGCCCGTCCCGGGCGGGCGGGCGGCGGGCGGCGGCGAACTGGCCCTGCTGGGGGTGGAGGACGCGCGTGGGCGCGACCGGACCCAGTTGTGGCTGACCAACATGACCGCCGCGCAACCCGCGCTGCTGGCCCGGCTGAGCAAGCTCGCCGAGAAGGTCGACACGGACTTCGCGGAGATCTCCGAGGGGGTGGGCATGCGCGACTTCACGGGGCGGTCCTTCGGCGGCTGGCACCGGCACGTCACCCTCGCCTCGGCCGCCCACGCGATCGTCGCCCTGTCGGGGCGCTCCCGCTAGTGCTGTGACCGGGAAGGTTCGCCGGAAGCTCGCGGCGTCCGGTCACGGCACGGGCTTCCCGGCCCGTTACCCACTCCCGCTGCAACCCCGCCCTCCCCCGTCCATCGCCCCCTTTCCCACCCTGATTTCCGTCCCGCTTCCCCTTCCCGTTTCCAGTCGTTTCCCGCCCTCTTCTCCCCGAGGCAGGCGGCCGCGCCGGCCGCCTGCCTTCTTCCGCCTTCTTCCGCTTTCCCCGGCGCACATCGACGGACCTGACGGACTGCCGGGCACCTGACACATCACGGCGGAAATCATTGGCAGCCCTTTGGCACCCGGACATGATCTGTCGTGCCGACGAAATGAGTCGGCCTTTGGGCGGGGGTTCGAATGCGGCGCTGCGGCCGCTTTTTCCTCCTTCTCTCCTTTCCCCGTCCACCGCTCTTGATTCCACGTGAATGGAACATGGCGCGAAGACTGTGCCCAACCGGCCATCCGTGATCGGAGAAACAGTGGACGACGTGCTGCTCGACCTCAACTACGAGACGGCCCTCCAGCAACCGCCGTGGGAGGACACCGCCCGGGTGGCGGAAGTCCGTGCGGAACTCGCCCGACGGCCCGCGCTGGTGGAGCCCCGGGACGTGGACCGGTTGCACACCCTGCTCGCCCGGGTGGCGGCCGGCGAAGCCCATGTGATGCAGGCGGGCGACTGCGCCGAGGACCCCGCGGAGAGCACCGCAGACCACGTGGCGCGCAAGGCGGGCCTGCTCAACATGCTCGCCGGCGCCCTGGAGATGGAGAGCGGCCGGCCGGTGGTGCGCGTCGGACGGATCGCCGGCCAGTACGGCAAGCCCCGCTCGCAGTCCTTCGAACGCGTCGGCGCCCTGGAACTCCCCTCCTACCGCGGGCACATGGTCAACAGCCCACTGCCCGACCCGGAGCTGCGCAGACCCGAACCGCTGCGCATCCTGACGGGCTACGACGCCGCGCACACGGTGATGGGCCACCTCGGCTGGCACGGCCCGCACAGCGGCGCCCCGATCGGCGCCCCCGTGTGGACCAGCCACGAGGCCCTGCTGCTGGACTACGAGGTGCCCATGGTGCGCCGGCACGAGGACGGGCGTCCACTGCTCACCTCCACGCACTGGCCCTGGATCGGGGAGCGGACCCGGCAGGTCGACGGCGCGCACGTCACCCTGCTCGCCGCCGTCGCCAACCCGGTGGCCTGCAAGGTGGGTCCCACGATGACCGCCGGGGACCTGCTGGCGCTGTGCGAGCGGCTCGATCCCGCGCGTGTGCCGGGCCGGCTGACGCTGATCGCCCGGATGGGCGCCGGCACGGTCACCGAGCGGCTGCCCGGCCTGGTCGCCGCGGTCCGCGCCGCCGGGCATCCGGTGATCTGGCTGAGCGACCCCATGCACGGCAACACCGTCACCGCTCCCGGCGGACTGAAGACCCGTCTGGTACGCACCGTCGCGACGGAGATCGAGGGTTTCCGGGCCGCGGTCGTGGCCGGGGGCGGCACACCCGGCGGCCTGCACCTGGAGACCACCCCCGACGACGTCAGCGAGTGCGTCGCCGACGAGTCCGCGCTGGACGCGGTCGGCACGGCGTACGCCAGCTTCTGCGACCCGCGGCTCAATCCGGCCCAGGCCCTCGCGGCGGTCGGCGCCTGGTCGGTGAGCCGGGAGCCGGTCTCCCCCGTCGCCGCCTGACCACGCCCCCCGAGGCCCCGCCGCCGCGCCGGCACCCCCCAGGAGACCCTAGAAAGGAACGCCATGGCGGGCATACCCCCCATCGAGCCCTACTCGCTGCCCTCGGCCAACGACCTGCCCGACAACATCGCGCACTGGACCGTGGACCCCGCCCGGGCGGCCCTGCTCGTCCACGACATGCAGCGCTACTTCCTGCGCCCGTTCCCGGAGACGGTCCGCGGCCCGCTCGTGGACAACGCCGCCCGGCTGCGCCGCCGGGCCGCCGAGCTGGGCCTGCCGGTCGCGTACACCGCGCAGCCGGGCGGCATGACCGAGGAGGAGCGCGGTCTGCTGAAGGACTTCTGGGGCCCGGGCATGCGCGTCGACCCCGCCGACCGCGAGGTGGTGGAAGCGCTCGCGCCGACCCCCGGCGACGCGGTCTTCACCAAATGGCGCTACAGCGCCTTCTTCCGCTCCGGACTGCTGGACTGGCTGCGCCGGCACGGCCGCGACCAGCTCGTCGTGTGCGGTGTGTACGCGCACGTCGGGGTGCTGATGACCACGGTCGAGGCGTTCACCCACGACATCCAGCCGTTCCTGGTGGCGGACGCGGTCGCGGACTTCTCCGCCGCCCACCACCGGCTCGCCGTGGAGTACGCGGCCCAGCGCTGCGCGACGGTCACCACCACCGACACGGTCCTCGCCGCCCTGTCCCCGGCCGCCGCGCCCGCCTCCGCCGGAACCGGCCGGGCGGCCGACGTCCGCGAGGTGACCGTATGACCGGGCGGACGACGGACGCGGCCCGGCCGGACGCCTTTGCCGGGGACCTGCTGGACCGGGTGCTGGCGCCCCGGCCGCCGGCGTTCGCGCTGGTGCACCGGCCCGAGGCGACCGGCCCCGCCACCCTCGACCTGCTGGTCGGCGACGTCTCCGCCCCCGCCACCCTCGCCGACCTCCCCGTCCCGGCGCGACCGCCGGCCGCCGGCGCCGCCCCGCACCAGGTGCTGGCGCTGATCCCGTACCGACAGATCGGCGAACGCGGCTTCGCCCACGCGGACGACGGCGAACCGCTCCTCGCGATGAGCGTCACCGGGCAGGAACGGCTGCCGGTGGCCCAGGTGCTGGAGCGGCTGCCCGACGAGCCCATCACACTGACCGGCGAGCACTTCGACATCGCCGACGACGACTACGCCGACATCGTCCGCCGGGTCATCACGGACGAGATCGGCACCGGCGAGGGCGCCAACTTCGTCATCAAGCGCTCCTTCGTCGCCGACATCACCGACTACAGTCACAGCAGCGCGCTGTCCCTCTTCCGGCGGCTGCTGCGCGGAGAGTCGGGCGCCTACTGGACGTTCGTCGTGCACACCGGCGAGCGCACACTGGTCGGCGCCAGCCCCGAGCGGCACGTCAGTCTCACCGGCGGGACGGCCGTCATGAACCCGATCAGCGGCACCTACCGCTATCCGGCCACCGGCCCCACCCTGCCCGGCGTCCTGGACTTCCTCGCCGACCGCAAGGAGGCCGACGAGCTGTACATGGTCGTCGACGAAGAGCTGAAGATGATGGCCCGGATCTGCCAGGACGGCGGCCGGGTGGTGGGCCCGCAGCTGAAGGAGATGGCCCGGCTCGCGCACACCGAGTACTTCGTCGAGGGCCACAGCTCCCTCGACCCGCGGCTGGTCCTGCGCGAGTCCCTGTTCGCCCCCACGGTCACCGGCAGTCCGCTGGAGAGTGCCTGCCGGGTCATCAGCCGCTACGAACCGCACGGACGCGGCTACTACAGCGGCGTCCTCGCCCTCATCGGACGGGACACGGCCGGGGCGCCCGCCCTGGACTCCTCCATCCTCATCCGCACCGCCGACATCGACGCCGGGGGCCGGCTGCGGATCGGCGTCGGCGCCACACTCGTGCGCCACTCCGACCCCGCCTCCGAGGTCGCCGAGACCCGGGCGAAGGCGGCCGGCCTGCTCGCCGCCCTCCGCTCCGGCACCGGCCGCGCCGGGGACACGGCGAACGGGAACGCCGGGCCGGGCGGCGCGGGGAGGCCCGAGCCGCGGTTCGCCGCGCACCCGGAGGTCCGGGCGGTGCTGGAGCGGCGCAACGCGACGCTCGCCGGGTTCTGGCTGGCGAAGGCCACCGCCCGCGAGCACCCGCTGCCGGAGCTGGCCGGCCGCACCGCGCTGGTGGTGGACGCCGAGGACACCTTCACCTGGATGCTCGACCACCAACTGCGCGCCCTGGGCCTCACCGTGACGGTCCGCCGCTTCGACGAGCCCTACTCCCCCGCCCGGCACGACCTCGTCGTCATGGGCCCCGGCCCCGGCGACCCCCGGGAGACGGACGATCCGAAGATCGCCCATCTGCACGACGCGATCGGCCGGCTGCTCGACGGGCGCCGCCCGTTCCTCGCCGTCTGTCTCAGCCACCAGGTGCTCAGCACCCGGCTGGGCCTGCCGCTGGTCCGCCGGGACGTCCCCAACCAGGGCGTCCAGCGCGAGATCGACTTCTTCGGCGGACGGGAACGCGTCGGCTTCTACAACACGTTCGCGGCCCGCAGCACCACGGACGAGTTCCACCTCGCCGGCGTCGGCGCGGTGCGGGCCAGCCGCGACCCCGGCACCGGAGAGGTGCACGCGCTGCGCGGGCCGTACTTCGCCTCCACGCAGTTCCACGCGGAGTCGCTGCTCACCGAGGACGGCGTACGTCTCATCGGCGCCCTCGCGGCCGGGGCCGTGGCCGGGCGGACGGCTGCGGCCCGGTGAGCGCGCCACTCGCCGGCCCCGTCCGGAGCACCGGGCGCCCGGGCCGCCCGCGCCCGGCCCGGACCGCCTGTCACCGCCGCCACCGCGTCGCCGTGTCCTGCTCCGTCCTCGGCCGCGCCGCCCCGGACGGCCCGCACCGGGCGGCCGGGACGTTCCCCGGCCTCCGCGGCGAGCCGCGCCGTCGCCTCCCCCGGCATCCGCGCCCGGCCCCACGGCCCCGCCCGACCGAGGAGGGGCACCGTTGAGCGGGTTGCGTTGGCTGACGGCGGGGGAGTCGCACGGACCCGCGCTGGTGGCCACGCTGGAGGGTCTTCCCGCCGGCGTGCCGATCACCACGGAGATGGTGGCGGACCACCTCGCGCGGCGTCGTCTGGGTTACGGCCG
>NZ_JBIBUK010000013.1:0-222901 GCF_043079345.1 Streptomyces sp. NPDC015220
GAAGCTAAGCCTCACAGCGCCGATGGTACTGCAGGGGGGACCCTGTGGGAGAGTAGGACACCGCCGAACAAATTTTGAGGAAAACCCCGCACCTTGTGGTGCGGGGTTTTCTGCGTTTCAGGTCGTCTTCTGGGTCGATCAGAGGCGAGTCACGTCGCCGCGCAGCAGCGCGGCGTTTCCGACGGCGACCGGGAGCAGGGCGCCGTCCACGGTGACGGTGGGCCGCACTTCGTAGACCATCAGGACGACACCGAGGGGCCGGGGGACGCGGTGGACGTGCCGTGGCGCGTCGGAGACGGGCACCTCGGTCTCGCGCACCTGCCGCAGTTCACCGCCGGGTCATTCGTGGCCGAGGGCTGGCGCGGGGACTTCAACTTCGTCTGGGCCGACGAGACCGCCTCGCTGGTCGGAAGCCAGGTGTACCAGCTGGCGATGCCGCTGACCGCGGTACTCACCTTCGACGCCACACCGGCGCAGTTCGGGCTGCTGGGCGCGCTGACGTTCGCCCCGTACGTCATCCTCGGTCTGCCCGCGGGCCTCCTCGTCGACCGCTGGCAGCGGCGCGGCGTACTGATCCTCTGCAACCTGGGACAGGCGCTGCCGATCGGCGCCATCCCCATGCTGGCGGCGCCGGACCTGCTGACGTTCGGCCGGCTGCTGGCGCTGGCCCGCGCGTCCGGAACGGCGCGGGTGTTCTTCACCATCGCCTACCGCACAGCGGGTACCTGCGGGCCACTCTCGGCGAAGCCGCCGGTCACAACCTGTGCTGGCAGATCGTCCCCACGATCCTCGCCCTGTCCGCGGGACTGCTGCTGTCCATCGGCGCCGTGGGCGCACTGCTCGGCGCGGCGCTCACCGACCGTCTCGCCCACCGGGTGGGCCTGGGCCGCACCCTGGTGATCGCCGCGGTGGTCGGCGATCTCGCACCGCTGCTCCTGCCGGCCGTACACCGCGGCACATGGGCGGCTCCGCTGTTCGCCGCCGCGTTCTTCGTGCAGGGGTTCGGCATCACCGCCTGCAACGTGCACACCATGACGATCCGGCAGACGGTGACCCCGCAGCGGCTCCTGGGACGCACCAACGCCGCCTACCTCTTCGTCGCCCTGGGCGTGAAGCCGGTCGGCTCGCTGCTCGGAGGCTGGCTCGGCACCCGTCCGGGGCTGCTCGGAGCGGCTTCTGGTCGGGACCGTGGGGCTGCTGAGCACCAGTCTCTTCCTGGCCCTGTCCCCGCTGCGCAAGGTCCGCACCCTGGACAGCCTCAGTCCCGAGCCTCCCCAGGAGACCGGGCCGCCGCGCCGGCGGGCGCGCCCTGAACGGGCCCTGGTCCGGCGGTCGGCCCGGGGCCGCGCAGCCTCGGACCGGGCCCCCGCGCAGGGCCCGGCCCGCCCCCGTCCGGGCGGCACGACAGACGTCCGGGCCGCCCGCCGGAGCGATCGCACGGGCGGCACGGCCGTGCACCGGTCCGCCGCCCGGGGACGGACTCGCGCCGGCGGGCTACTCGTTCCGCTCCGCGACGAAGACGCAGAACGGGTGGCCCTCGGGGTCCCGGTAGACGCGGAAGCGCTCCTCGTCGTCGGGGTCCGGCCGGTCCCGGTTGCTGAGCAGGGCGCCGCCGAGGGCGAGCACGCGCTCGTGCTGGTTCCGCAGCTCCTCCAGCGAGGTGACGCTCAGGTCGAGGTGCATCTGCTGAGGCACCGGGCCGTCCGGCCAGTCCGGTTCGCGCAGGCGCGTCACCTGCTGGAAGGCGAGCCGCGGGCCGCCGTCGGGGTCGCGCAGTACGAGCCAGTCCCCGCCGTGCTCGTCCGGCTGCCCGGCCGACGGCGGCTCGTCCCCCTCGGCGTAGACGAGTCCCAGCAGGGACCGGTAGAACTCGGCGAGTCGGCGGGCGTCGGTGGTGTCGAGCACGGCTTGCACCAGCCGGATGCGGCTTGCGTCGTCGGTCATGGGATCCCGGTGCCCGGAACGGCCCCGTCCGAACGGCCCAGTCGGAGGAACGAGCGACCCGGCACCCCGCCTCGCGGGCGGGCGCGTACGGTCGCGCCGCCGACTCGTCCATTCATCGTCTCAGTGGATGAGACGACCGTTTGACATTAGGCGATCTTATGGCCGATAAAGTACCTACTTTGGCCACGCATTGACTTTCCGTGGTGATCCAACCCTGCTAGCCGAATGAGTACCGCCGTGTCCCACTCCTCCGCCTCTCCGGCCCCCGTCGACCCGCGGCAGGAGTGGGACGCCTGGCGCGCCGAGCGCCGCCGCGCGCTCACCTCGCCGACCGGCAACCTCGCCCTCGTCGAGACCCGCTGGCTCCCGGCCGGCGAGGAGGCCGACGCCGACGCGGCCCGCGCCGGGCAGCCCGACTCGGTGACGATCACCACACTCAGCCGCACCGACCTCGTCACCGGCGAGCCCGAGCACGGCCTGCGCTTCTGGGACGCCGACGCGCCCGCCATCCGCCACTTCGAGGACGTGGACGCCTTCCCGTACGACCCGGCCTGGGTCCTGAAGGCCACCTACACGCCGGTCCCGGGCGCCCGACGGATCCCCTTCGAGCACATCCGGGACAACGGCGGCACCCGCGACCTCGTCGTCCCCGGCGACATCGCGCTCACCGTCGACGGCCGCGACTACACCCTCAGCGCCTTCGACGACGACGGCACCCTGCTGCTCGTCTTCGGCGACCCCACCAACGGGGACACCACCTACGGCGCCGGCCGCTTCCTGTTCGTCCAGCGGACCGACGACGCCGGCCGGGTCGTCCTCGACTTCAACCGGGCCTTCGTGCCGCCCTGCGGCTTCTCCGATCAGTACAACTGTCCGATGCCGCCGCGGCAGAACCGCTTCCACCTGCCCGTCGAGGCCGGCGAGAAGCGCCCCGTCTTCCGCGACGGCTTCCCCGCGCAGCACTGACCGCCCGCCGCCCCCGCCCGTACCGCAGCACGAAAGCACTCGTACGTCATGAGACTGAACAAGCCCGCCCTGTACGCCGCCGCGACCACCGCCACCCTCGCGCTCGTCCTCACCGCCTGCGGCGGCTCCGCGACCAGCGCCTCCGGCGGCACCTGGGACAAGAACGCCACCGTCAACATCGGCTCCCTGTATGAGCCGCAGAACCTCGACAACACCGCGGGCGGCGGTCAGGGCGTCACCGAGGCCCTCAACGGCAACGTCTACGAAGGCCTCTTCCGGCTCACCGACGACGGCAAGGTCGACAAGCTCCTCGCCCAGGACTACAAGACCAGCGCCGACGGCCTCACCTACACCTTCACCCTGCGCAGCGGCGTGAAGTTCCACAGCGGCAAGGAACTCACCAGCGCCGACGTCAAGTACAGCCTGCAAAAGGTCCTCGCCGACGACTCGCAGTCCGCCCGCAAGAGCAACCTGGAGGTCGTCAAGGACATCGCCACCCCCGACGCGCACACCGTCAAGGTCACGCTGTCGAAGCGGTCGATCTCCTTCGTCTACAACCTCTCCTACGTCTGGATCATCAACTCCCAGGCGAAGAACCTGAAGACCAGCGAGGACGGCACCGGCCCCTACACCCTCGGCAAGTGGACCCGCGGCTCCGCGCTCGGCCTCAACCGGTTCGCCGGCTACTGGGGCGCCCCGGCGGCCAACAAGCAGGTCGTCTTCCACTACTTCAAGGACGCCACCGCCCTCAACAACGCCCTGCTGACCAACGCCGTCGACGTGGTCACCGGCGAGCAGTCGCCGGACGCCCTGGACCAGTTCAAGAGCAACCAGAACTACAAGGTCAACGACGGCGACTCCACCACCAAGCTGCTGCTCGCCTTCAACGACAAGGCCAAGCCCTTCACGGACGTCCGGGTGCGCCGGGCCGTCTCCGCCGCCATCGACGACAAGAAGCTCCTGGAGTCCGTCTGGGGCGGCTACGGCAAGCTCATCGGCTCGATGGTGCCGCCCACCGACCCCTGGTACGAGGACCTCACCAAGGTCAACGCCTACGACGTCACCAAGGCCAAGAAGCTGCTCGCCGAGGCCGGTTACGCCAAGGGCTTCTCCTTCACCCTCGACACCCCCAACTACGACCCGCACCCCACCGCGGCGACCTTCATCAAGTCGCAGCTCGCCAAGGTCGGCATCACCGTCAGGATCAACACGATCACGCCCGACGAGTGGTACACCAAGGTCTACAAGAACCACGACTTCACGGCGACGCTCCAGGAGCACGTCAACGACCGCGACCTGGTCTGGTACGGCAACCCCGACTTCTACTGGGGCTACGACGACAAGCAGGTCACCAAGTGGGTCGAGCAGGCCGAGGAGGCCACCACGACCGCGCGGCAGACCGAACTGCTGAAGAAGGTCAACCGCAAGACCGCCGAGGACGCGGCCAGCGACTGGCTCTACCTCTACCCGCAGATCGTGGTCGCCGGCACCAAGCTCTCCGGCTACCCGCTCAACGGCCTCAACTCCCAGTTCTACGCCTTCGACATCAAGAAGAAGGACTGATGGGGCGCTATCTCCTCAGACGTCTCGCCTTCCTGGCGGTGTCGCTGGTCCTGGCGAGCGTGGTGCTGTTCGTGCTGCTGCGCCTGCTGCCCGGCGACCCGGCCAACGCGCTGACCTCGGTGGGCGCGAGCCCGGAGCAGATCGCCGCGGCCCGCCACTCCATCGGCTCCGACCGGCCGCTGCCCGAGCAGTTCACCCACTGGCTCGGGCAGCTGGCGAGCGGCGACCTCGGCACCTCCTTCGTCAGCTCGCTGCCGGTCGGCCCCGAGGTGACCGCCCGTCTGAACGTCACCGTCCCGCTGACGCTGGCCGCGTTCGTGCTGGCCGTGCTCGTCGCCGTACCCGTCGGCTTCGTCGCCGCCCACAAGCGGCACACCTGGTACGGCGCCCTGCTCAGCGGGATCTCCCAACTGGGCATGGCCGTCCCGGTGTTCTGGCTCGGCATGATCCTCATCGCGGTGTTCGCGCTGAACGCCGGCTGGCTGCCGTCCGGGGGCTTCCCGCAGGACGGCTGGGCCGCGCCCGCCGACGCCGTACGCTCCCTCGTCCTGCCGGTGGTCACCATCGCCTTGGTGATGAGCGCCTCGCTGATCCGGTACGTCCGCTCGGCCACCCTCGACGTCCTCGGCAGCGACCACCTGCGCACCGCCCGTGCCCTCGGCGCGTCCTTCCCGGCGGCCATGTGGCGCCACGGACTGCGCAGCGCCTCCGTGCCGGTCATCTCCGTGCTCGGCATCGAACTCGCCTCGACCCTGCTCGGCGCGGTCGTCGTGGAGACGGTGTACGCGCTGCCCGGCCTGGGCTCCCTGCTCGCCACCGGCATCGCCCAGCACGACTACCCGGTCATCCAGGGCGTCCTGTTCGTCTCCACCCTCGCCGTCCTGCTGATCGGCTTCGTCGCCGACCTGGTGCAGCGGATCGTCGACCCGCGGCTGCGCGGCCGGCTGTCGGGAGGCACCCGATGACCACGACCGACGTACCAGGAAAGGTCCTGGGCGCGGCCCCCGCCGAGCCGCGCCGCCGCTCGGCGACCCTGCTCGCCGGCTGCACCCTGGCCGGTCTGATCGTGCTGCTCGCCCTGGTCTCACTCATCTGGCTGCCGTACGCCACCGACGACACCTCCGGCGGCCGGCTCGCCGGTCCCGGCGGCGGTCATCTGCTCGGCACCGACAAGCTGGGCCGGGACCTGTTCACCCAGCTGATGACCGGCTCGCGGATCGCCGTCGAGGCGGGCCTCGGCTCGGTGCTGATCGCCGCGCTCGTCGGCGTCACCCTCGGGGTGCTCGCCGCGTTCGCCCAGGGCTGGCTCGACGACACCCTGGCCGCGTTCCTGGACATCCTGATCGCCTTCCCGACGCTGCTGCTGGCGATGCTGGTCGTCGCCGCACGCTCGGCCACCCTCGGCTCGGCCGTCCTCGCGATCGGCCTGGCCCAGAGCGCGGTCGTCGCCCGGCTGGTGCGGATCCTGGTGAAGCGGGTCCTCGCGCAGGACTACATCACGGCCGCCCGCACCTCGGGCACCTCCTGGCCGCGCACCGTCACCGGCCACGTCCTGCCGAACATCTGGCCCACCCTGGTGGTCAATCTGGCCCTCCAGTTCGGTCTCGCCGTGCTGGCCGAGGCCGGACTGTCCTACCTCGGCCTCGGCGCGCCGCCGCCCAACGCTTCCTGGGGCCGCATGCTCCAGGAGGCCCAGGCCACCTTCATGACCGCCCCCGCCGGCGCCCTGGCCCCCGGCGTCCTGCTGGTCCTGCTCGTCGTCGGCGTCAACCTGATCGCCGACGGACTGCGCGACACCCTCGACCCGGCGACCCGACGGAGGCGGTCATGACCCTCCTCGACGTAACCGGCCTGTCCGTGCGCGCCGCCGACGGGCGCACCCTGGTAGACGACCTCTCCTTCCGTCTCGACGCGGGCGAACGCCTCGGTCTGATCGGCGAGTCCGGATCCGGCAAGTCCCTGACCACCCTCGCCCTTCTGGGCCTGCTGCCCGACGGCATGCGCGCGGAAGGCAGCGTGACCCTGGCCGGGACCCAGGTGGTCGGCGCCACCGAGAAGCAGCTCACAGCCGTACGCGGTCGCCGCGTGGCCGTGGTCTTCCAGGAGCCGCTCACCGCCCTGGACCCGCTGATGCGGGTGGGCCGCCAGGTCGCCGAGCCCCTGGCCCGCCGCACCGGCCTCAAGGGCAGGCGGCTGCGTGCCGCCGTCGGCGAGGCCCTCGACCGCGTGCGGCTGCCCGAACCCGGCCGGATCGCCCGCGCTTTCCCGCACGAGATCTCCGGCGGCCAGCGCCAACGCGTCGCCCTCGCCATGGCGCTCGCCTGCGAACCGGACCTGCTCATCGCCGACGAGCCGACCACCGCCCTCGACGTGTCCGTGCAGGCCGAGATGCTCGACCTCCTCGACACCCTGGTGCGCGAGCGCGGGATGGCCGTGCTGTTCGTCAGCCACGACCTGGCCGTCGTCGCGAAGGTCACCGACCGCGCGCTCGTGCTGAAGGACGGCCGGGCCGTCGAGGAGGGCCCGGTCCTGGACGTCATCGGCGCCCCCCGGGCCGAGTACACCAGGACGCTCGTCGCCGGTGCCCGCAAGCTGGAAGCCGCCCTGGACCTGAGGAGCGCGCGATGACCCCCGTACTGGAACTCGACGACGTGTCCGTCCGCTACCGGGGCGCCGCCGCCGACGTCGTCCGGGGCGTGTCCCTGGCCGTCGAACCGGGTCGGTCGCTGGCCCTGGTCGGCGAGTCCGGAGCCGGCAAGACCACCCTGCTGCGCCTCCTGCTCGGCCTCGCCCGTCCGACCGGCGGCACGGTCCGCTTCGACGGCGAGCCACTCGCCCCGCGCGACCGCCGCCAGATGAGCAGGTTCCGGCGCGGCGTGCAGTGCGTGTTCCAGGACCCCTACTCCTCCCTGGACCCGCGCCGGCGGGTGGCCGCGATCGTCGCGGAGCCGCTGCGCTCCCTCGGCCTGGACAGCCGTACCACCGCCGCGCCGAAGGTGGCCGCCGCGCTGGAGCGGGTCGGCCTGCCCGCCGACGCGGCCGGCCGCTACCCGCACGAGTTCTCCGGCGGCCAGCGCCAGCGCATCGCCATCGCCCGCGCCATCGTGTGCGACCCGCGCGTCCTGCTGGCGGACGAACCCGTGAGCGCGCTCGACCTGACGACCCGGGTCAAGGTCGTCGACCTGCTCGCCGAGCTGAAGCTGGAGCGCGACCTGACCCTGGTGATGGTCAGCCACGACCTCTCGGTCGTCGCGGCCCTGTGCGAGCGCACGGCGGTGCTGGAACGCGGGCGGCTGGTCGAACAGGGCGACACCGACCGGGTGCTGGGCGCGCCTGAGCACCCGTACACCCGGCGCCTGATCGACAGCGTGCCCCGCCTGCCGGTCTGAGCCAGGCGGCCGGGCGGAGGCACCGGCCCTCTCGCCCGCTCCGTGCGAGACCGGCCGGCGAAGTCCTGGGCGACCTGGGCTCCGACTCGGCTCCACGGGCGGGGTGAGCGGATGCTCGCCGAGCGGTCCGACGGTCCGACGGGCACCGGGCCCCGGGTCACCGGTTCCGTGTCCGGCGCTTCCCGGGGCGAACGGGCGGCCGGTGTGGCCAACAGGGCGGCCCGGCCACCACCAGGACGAGCGCCAGATCAGGGCGTGCCGCAACCCGAAGTGCTCGCCGAGGTGACCGAGGGAGGGCGGGCCCACCAGGAGAGCGACATAGCCGTCGGTCGCGGCCAGCGAGACGCGGGCGGTGGAGTCGTCGTGGGAGTCGCCCGCCGCGGAGAGCGCGACGGGGAACCCGAGCGACGTGCCGAGTCCCCACAGAACGGCCGTGGCGGCGACCGCCTGATTGTCCACGAAGATCACCAGGGCCGGTCCGCGGGCCTCGAGGAGCGCGCTTCCGCACAACGCCGCCGCCCGCCCGAACCGGTCGACGAACCGCCCACCGACGAAGGGGCCACGGTCGTGGCGGTCGCGAACACCGCGAACACGGCCGAGCCCAGCGCGTTGCGTCGTGGTGTCTGCCGGTGGACGTCATGAACTACCGGGCAGGCGATGCATCTGCAGGGCGCGCCGTCATCGGCCGCCGCCATCGCCCGGTCCGGCCGGGGACGCCGGGGAGGGCAGTGTCACGCGTGGCCGGGGCGGAACGGGCGGCCTGAGCAGGTTGGTCAGACGGTCACCGTCCTCCGGGGACATCGGGCCGGTGTACTCGAGGCCGAGGTGGTCGGCCAGCGTCCTCAAGTGCAGGTGGGCCGCCGCCTCCACCAGCAGCGCGTAGGCGTCCGCAGTCGCCCGGACCCGCCCGTTGCCGATGACCGCGAGGATGATGGAGACGGCGGCGGCGGGCCACCACCACACGGTGAGGGGAAGGTAGACCAGAGACCAGCCGAAGAGGGCGGCGGCGCGCGCGAGGTCCTCGCGGGCGGTGACGACCTGGGTGCGACTCTCCTCGGGCATGACCAGCCACAGCTGCGGCCAAACCACTGCCAGGTCGATGCCATGGTCGCGGTCGAGGCGCACGGCCACCGCGTCGATCCGGTTCCCGCACCAGGTCGGCCGCCGTGGTCGCTCGGCCGCGATACGGGACATCCGCTGCTCGGCGGCGTGCCGGGCGGCCGGATCGGCACGGCGGCCGGCGGCCAGGCTCCGGGCGGCCAGTTCCCGGAGACGGTCGTACTCCTGAGCGGCGGAGTCCCAGCGGAGCTGCCGCGACAGGGTGCGCCGCGCGGCCCACTGGCGCAGTACGGGCGGCCAGGACGGCCAGTCAGCCGCGAGGAGGAGACGTTCGACCAACGAGCCGAGCGCCTGGGCGGTGAGGCCCGCCGCCGCCGCGCCGGCCAGCACCATGGCGAGCAGGATGATCTGCCCGCCCACCGATCTCGCCGCCGGGTGGGCGGTCGCAGCCGTGGCCGCGTCCACCAGACGGTGCACGCGGAACGGATGGGCCTGGCCCAACTCGTGGGCGGCACCCGCGACGGCGAGGAACAGGGCTCCCGGCAGCGCGAGCAGCGACAGCCAGCGTTCGGCGAGAGCCTTGCCGAGTTCCGACAGCAGTCCGCCCATCACTACAGCAGTTCCCTCCGCATCGTCGTCCCGGTGACGGCGCACGCTGGGACGGCGACCGCCGCCACTGGCCACCAGTATCGGGTGCACCGCCGTTCCGGACACAGGTAGACCCGCTCGCCAGGACGGGAGCGCCCGGTCCCGGCCGGCAAGGCGCCGCCGGCCGGCCCGCGGGTGCTGTGGCCGTCCGCCGTGTAGCCGTCCAGCCCGTGCGGGTCCGCGGCCTGGAGGGCCGCATGCAGTGCGGAGAGTGCCGTACCGAGATTTCCGCTGCCGCGAGCCGCCTCAAGCACCCGGTCCACCGCATCGGCGCCACTCGGAGTGTCGCTCAGGTCAGCGCGTATCTCGTTCAGATTGCGGCAGACCACGGCCAGCCGCTCCGCCACCGTGCGGGCGGCCTCCACCGATTCCGATTCGCCGCTCATGGCCCCCCTGAGTTCCCGGCACGCCGCCATGCACCCGATCAGGCACCGCCGCCCCGACCCTCCAGCTCCGTGTACTCCTGTGCGCCCTGGCGGGACGACGCACGAGCGTATCGGAGCAACTCCCTTCTGAGCCAGGGACATCGGTCCTAGCATGCGAACGGGGAGACAGAGCGGGGGACGCGTGACGATCACGAATCGGCGGGAACTCTTCCAACGTTTCAGGGAAGAACAGGGTGCCTTGTGGTCGGCTGCGCGAAGAGACCGTGAGCGACGTCGGAACAGGCCGAAGGCCGAAGGAAGACGGCGGGCGATCGTCCGGCGCTGGTTCGCGGACGTCGTGGGCACGAGGTCGGCCATCAACACGATCCTCGACCCGCGGGCGCAGGCCAGACTGCGCGTCGTCACCTCCGCCCTCGGTCTGGACGTCGACCGGCTGCCCCAGCGGTACACGCTGGGCACCATCAACCTCCGCCGGTACCTGGCGGGCCGGGACGGGGAACGCCAGGAAAACCTCGACCGGGCGGTCGAGGCGTTCGTCCCGTTCCGCCTGGCGGCCGTCGACGTCGTGCCGGAGGTGCTGCTTCCCCTGGTGGACGAGGCGGCCAGGCCGCTGGCCGAGACGCTGCTGGACTGGGGGACAACCGGCGAGGACCCGAACGAGACGCTGTCGGCCACCGCGTTATGGGCACTGTTCCGGCAGAACGGACGGCACGGCCCCGCCGACGAGACCGCCGACGGGCCGGAGCTCTTCACGGCGAGCGTGACGGCCCCGGACGCACCCGTCCCCGGCTCCGACGAAGCCCCGGTCGGCGACACGGGCTCGGTGCTGTGGCTGAACACCCGCTCGAACCGGCACTTCGACCGATTCGAACTCACCGGCAGCGACCGCCACCTGGACAAGGCCCTCGAACTCGCCCGCGCTTCCCTGAGGTACGCCCCGGTCGGCCACGAGCTGCGGCCGGTGGTCCTCTCCAACCTCTCCGTCCTGCTGTTCTCGCGCTACCAGCGGAGTCGGCTGCGGTCCGAACTCGACGAGGCCATCCAGCACCGGGGGGAGACCGCTGACACCGCCCCGTCCGCGAACACGGGCTGGCTCGAGGACAACTCGGCCCTGATCGTGCTGCTGATCGAACGCTTCCGCGCCTACAGGGACGAGGCGGATCTCGACGAGGCGGTCACCGTCGGACAGCGCGCCGTACGAGCGGGTTCGCAGGAGGACCCATACTGGTCGAAGTGTCAGCACAACCTCGCGTACGCCCTCGCCACGCGCGCGCAGCGCACCGGGAACCGGGAGGACGCCGACCTTGCCGTCGCGGCGGCCCAGCGAGCCTACGAGACCACGTCCGGCGACGACACGGCCTCCATCCGCCGCCTGGTGGCCCTGGCGGAGGCGTATCGGACGCGATACGAGCTGTTCCGCGACACGGCGGACCTGGACCTGGCGGTCGCGCATGCCGAGGCCGCCATGGACGCCGTCTCCCCGGACAGTCCGGACTTCCCCGGCTGTCTCTCCCTCCTGGGGACAGTCCTGCGGGTCCGGGGCGAGCGCACCGCGGACGTCAGGCAGCTGATGGCCTCCGCCCACCTGTTCAGTGCTCTCGAATCCGTCGGTCGCGACACCACCTGGATCTCGGGCGCCCCGTTCGAAGCCGCGACCACTCTGCTCGCCCTGTACCAGCTCACCGGGCGTCCGGACTGCCTTTTCGGCGCCGTCCGGGCGCTGCGCAGGGCGCTGAGCATCTCAACCGCACGGCACCCCGACCGGGCGGAGTTCCGCTCCGCCCTGGCCCGCGCGCTCCGCCTCGTGTACGAGGCCAACGGAGATCGCGCCGCCCTGGAGGAGGCCCTGAAGAACGCCGAGTCCACCATCTTCGCCACACCGCCCGACCATCCCCTGAGGGCGGTCTACCTGTCCGTCCTGGCCGAGATCCAGCACACTCGGTTCCGCGCCACCTCCGACCTGACAGACCGCGAACGCGCGTGCGACTCGTACGCCACCGCCTCCCAGGTGCCGACCGCCGCGCCGTCGCTGCGCATCCGGTCGGCCCGGGCGGCGGCAGCCCTGCTCAGGACGACGGACCCCGGCCGGGCGGCAGACCTCGCCGCGAGCGCGGTGCGGCTGCTGGCCGGCGTGGCCCCACGGCAACTGCGACGCGTCGACCAGCAACACGAACTCGCCGGCCTCACCGACGACCACGGCCTTCTGGGCACCGCCGGGCAGGCCGCCGAACTGGTTCTCGCAGACCCTCGTGGAACCGGAGAGCAGCGGGCCTCCCGTGCCCTGGGGTTGCTCGAATCAGGCCGCGCCATCCTGCTGAGCCAGGGCTTGGAGGCTCGCGACGACCTGACCGAGGTACGTCGTCTTGCCCCGGCCCTCGCCGAGCGGTTCAGCCGGCTACGCGACCGCCTCGACCGGCCGGGCCCGGCCCGCCCGCTTGCCGTGCCCACCGCAGCGGGGGCCGCCGACGGTTCCCTGCCCTGGGACCACGGAGAGGGAGCCGACGACCGCCACCGGGTGGCCGCGGACTTCGAGGACACCCTTGTGCGGATCCGTGCCCTGGACGGTATGGCCCGCTTCGGCCTGCCGCCCGAGCCGGACGTCCTCGTCGCCGAGGCGTGCCACGGCGCGATCGTCGTGCTCAACGTCGGACTCCTGCGGGCCGACGCGATCCTCGTCACCCCAGCGGGCGTCGCCCACCTTCCCCTTCCCGGTCTAGAGGTCTCCGACCTCATCGACGCGGCCGAGTGCTTCACCGAAGCCGTCCACACCATCGCCACCGCGACGGGCCGCGAGCACCGGCGACGCCGCCGGTGGGCGCAGCAGAACATGACCGAGGTGCTGGAGTGGCTGTGGGACACCGTCACCGGTCCCGTCCTGGAAGAGCTCGGCCACCGCAGCCAACCGGGCCCGGACGCCGACTGGCCACGGGTGTGGTGGATACCCACCGGTTTCCTCAACCTGCTGCCCCTGCATGCCGCCGGCCACCACACCGACCCGTCCGACGCGCCGGGCCGACGTACCGTCATGGACCGGGTGGTCTCCTCGTACACCCCGACCATCCGGGCGCTGCGGCACAGCCGCGAGCGGCTCGCGGCCCAGACCCCGGTCGCGGCCGGAACCGCTCCCTGCGGGTTTGTCGCCGCGATGCCCACCACGCCCGGACTCCCCGACGGCGGACGGCTCCGCCACATCCCGCAGGAGGTCGCGGCGCTCCGGGAACAGGTGCCCGATCTCGACGTCCTCATCGGCTCCGACGCCCCCGCCGGCGCGGGGGAGCGTCCTCCGGTCAAAGCGGACGTCCTGGCGCGCCTCGCCTCCTGCCGGATCGCGCACTTCGCCTGCCATGGCACCAGCGACCTCGCCGACCCCTCGCAAAGCCGCCTGCTGCTCCACGACCACGCCGAGGACCCGCTGACGGTGGCCGGTCTGGCCCCGGTCCGGCTGGACGGCGCCCAACTCGCTTACCTGTCCGCCTGCCGCACCGCCTGGACCGGGGACCTCCGGCTCACGGACGAGTCCATCCACCTTGCCGCCGCCTTCCAGCTCGCCGGCTTTCCCCACGTGATCGGCACGTTCTGGGAGATCGACGACGAGGTCTCCGCGCGGGTCGCGGAGTCCTTCTACGTACAGTTGCGCAACGCGGCCGGCACGATCGATCCGAACCGGGCGGCGCTCGCCCTGCACCACGCCGTGCGGGACGTCCGTGACGGCCGCGACCTGGGCCACGGCCAGGACCGCGTCCGCTCGCCCTACCTGTGGGCCGCCCACCTCCACACCGGGCCGTGACCGCGCCGCCGGCCCCGGCCCGATCGGCCTCGGGGCCACGCGGCCAGGGGCAGGGCTGCACTGCGCCCCGGGAGACGGGGCGCAGTGGCACGCCGGGGTGTCCTCGTTGAGGACGCTGCGCCGGTCGCGCCGAAAGGCGGCCTGGTCGATCGGGGAGTTCTCTCGACGCCCGCTGCTGGCGCGAGTTCAAGTCCCTCGCGCGCCCCCCGGACGATCTCGTCGATGAGGGAGGAGCCGTCGGCGGTGCCGTCGTCGTCCACTGCGCCGGGCACGGACGCGCCTTCCCGGCCGACACCGCGAACACCGCTCTCGATGAGCGACCTGTCGATCGGTCACCCGGGTGAGGTACGTCCTTCCCGAGTTGGTCCACGGGTGGTGAGCACGGCTCGTAGGCGCCGAAGATTCCCGTCAACCCATTACGAAGCGTTTACCGAGCGGATACCTTTCTCCTTGCCGGTGGCAGGGGGCGGAGCGATCCGGCCGTACCTGCCTGCCCGGAGTACCGCTGCACGTCGTTCGGCTGTTTTCGGTTTCACGCCCATTCCTCATGGACCGCCGGAAGGAAGCGCTTTGAACGCTCGCAACCGCCGCACCACGGTAGCCGCCGTATCCGTCGCAGGGCTCATCATGCCGCTGCTGCTGATCGGATCGGGCACCGCCTCCGCCCACAGCGACCCTGCCAAGGAGGCTGCCAAGCTCGCGAAGAAGCTCGTCAAGAAGTCCGACGCCAAGGACGCCTACGAGCATCTGAGACAGTTCCAGCGGATCGCCGACAAGAACGGCAACACGCGGGTGGCCGGGTCGGAGGGGCACCGGAAGTCGGCCGAGTACGTCGAGGGCCTGCTGCGAAAGGCCGGGTACTCGGTGACCCGGAACGAGTTCGACTTCCCGTTCACCGAGACGCTGGCGCAGAGCCTGCGGGTGGTGTCGCCGCAGCAGCAGGACGTCCCGGTGATCGCCATGACGTACTCCGCCAACAGCGCGGTCGGCGGCACCACCGCCCAGGTCGCGGTGGTGCCGGTCGACGACACCACCGGCTGCGGTCCGGAGGACTACGCCTCCGGGACGTTCACCGGCAGGATCGCGCTGATCAAGCGCGGCGGCTGCACCTTCGCGGAGAAGCAGGCGGCCGCCGCCGGTGCGGGCGCGGTCGGTGCGATCATCTACAACAACACCGAGGGCGCGCTCAACGGCACCCTGGGAGACCCGTCCGTCGCCAAGATCCCGGCCGGCGGCATCACACAGGCGGACGGCGAGGCGCTCGCGGCCAAGGCCGCCGCCGGCGCGGTGACCGTCAACCTGGAGATCCGCACCTTCTCGGAGACCCGGCACACCTACAACGTGATCGCCGAGACCAAGGGCGGCGCCGCCGACGACGTGGTGATGTTCGGCGCCCACCTGGACTCGGTGGCGGACGGCCCGGGCATCAACGACAACGGCTCCGGCTCCGCGGGCATCCTCGACGTGGCCCTGAACCTGGCCCACGAGAAGACCAAGAACAAGGTGCGCTTCGCCTGGTGGTCGGCTGAGGAGTTCGGCCTGCTGGGCTCGGAGGCGTACGTCGACAGCCTCTCGGCGGCGGACCTCGCCAAGGTCAAGCTGTACCTGAACTTCGACATGATCGCCTCGCCGAACTACGCCCAGTTCGTCTATGACGGCGACGACTCCGACCAGGTCGGTGCCGGCCCGGGCCCGGAGGGCTCGGCGCAGCTGGAGCGGCAGATCACCGACTACCTCGACAGCCGGGGCGCCGCGTACGAGGGCACCGACTTCACCGGCCGGTCCGACTACGGGCCGTTCATCGAAGTGGGCATCCCCTCGGGCGGCACCTTCACCGGTGCCGAGGGCGTCAAGACGGCCGAGCAGACGAAGGCGTACGGCGGCAAGACCGGTGTCGCGTACGACGCTTGCTACCACGCCGCTTGCGACGACCTGAGGAACATCGACATGAAGGCGTTCGACGTCAACATCGACGTCATCGCCAACGCGGCGGGCCAGTACGCCTGGGACACCGGCCTCCTGAGCAAGCCGGTGGCGCCGCGGAACACCAGGGGGTCGGCCGGCAGCGGCGGTGGTCTGCACGAGGGCCACGACCACGAGGTCGCCGAGTAACTCCCGGCACAGACAAGGGGGGTCGGACAGTCCGGCCCCCCTTCGCCGCTGCGGCGGGAAGCGCAGGCACCACGGTTCATCACGGAGGGAAGGCCCCGCCCGGTGGGTCGGCAGGCCACGAACGGCAGCGGGTACGACGAGACCCGCGGGGATCAGGCCGGCGCCTCGAACGGCAGGTGGAACACGTACCCACAGGACGTTCTGACCGCCCGTCGGCAGCACGGCCTACCGCCGAGACGGCGGCCACACCCGGCGCGGTGCGGGTGGGCTGGTCGCGTGGCCGGCCGGACAGCCGTCGCTCCGGTCGATCCACGACGGCTGTTCCGCCGTGCGACGCAGTGGCAGATGCGGTCGATGGAGCGGTCCCTCGGCGACACGCAACGGTCATGGCATCCCTTACGTGAATATTCCGTAACAATGCGGATGCCCCTGTGAAGCTCGCTCACGGAAGGACAGAGCCATGGCCACTTCCGCAGGGTCCGGCAGGTCTCCCAGCCGGACGCGTTCGAAACCTTCCGCAAGACGGACCTCGACGGTGTCGGCCACGTCTCGCGGCAGGAGTTCATCCGTGCGGCACAAGGGTACGTCCACTCCGGTGACCCGAACGCTCCGGGCAGCCGCTCCTCCGGGCACATCTGATCGCACCGCATCCGCCCGGCACGGGATCCCCTCGTCGGGCCGGCCGGTCGCCACGGCGCCACGCTGACCGGTCCGTTCGGGCAGGGGCCGGACGGCGGCCGCACGTCATTCGCCCCGCGCCGTTCCGCACAGCGCGCCAGGGGCCGGGCGACACCCCGCTGTCCGCTCCGTCAACAGCGACCGCACGAGGCGCGCACATCTCGATCAGCAGTCAGGGAGTACCGAAGAGCCGGACGGCCACTCCTCGCGAGCTGCTACTGGCAGGCCCTGCTCAGCCACATCCGGCCCTACCGGCCAACGCACGACCCGTGGAGCCCCGCTGACGCAGGTACTGCGCGCGTGGCTGAGCGAAAGATCTTGTACATGAGAGCGGAATGGAGGGCAGTGACATGGGACGTGCGCTGATCGTGGTGGACGTGCAGAACGATTTCTGCGAGGGCGGCAGCGTCGCGGTGGCCGGCGGAGCGGAGATCGCGGTGAAGGCCTGCGACCTGGTCTCACGGGCCGACGAGGCCGGGTACACGCATGTGGTGGCCACCCGGGACCATCACATCGACCCAGGAGACCACTTCTCCGACAACCCCGACTTCAAGACCTCCTGGCCGGTGCACTGCGTGGCCGGCACGCAAGGATCCGGCTTCCATCCGAACTTCGTTCCCGCGGTGCAGGCGGGGGTGATCGACGCCGTCTTCTACAAGGGCGCCTACGCCGCTGCCTACAGCGGCTTCGAGGGAGCCGACGAGGACGGCACAGGACTGGCGACGTGGCTGCGGGAGCGGGGCGTGAGCGCGGTGGACGTGGTCGGGATCGCCACCGATCACTGTGTGAAGGCCACCGCCCTGGACGCGGCCGCGGCCGGCTTCGACACCCAGGTGCTGCTGGACCTGACCGCCGGCGTCAGCCACGGCACCATCGAGCAGGCCTGCGAACAACTCCGGCAGGCCGGCGTGAAACTGTCGGGCGCCCCGGTGGTCGCCGGAACGTGAGGTCTCGCCCCGCCAGCGGTCCGGCCCCTGCTCGCGCGGAGCACGGGTCGGACCCGTTGTCGCCGGGGCGGCCTTCACGCGCACCTGCCCCCGAAACCCCCCGGCGGTGGTGCAGGCGTGGTGGAACCGGCCGGTCGCCGCTTCCTCACCCGGGCGGCAGAGCAAGCGCGGTGCGGCATTCACCGACGAGGCGCAGCGAGCCGAAGACGATGATCAGGCCGCCCGGTCCGGCGAGTTCGGCGGCCCGGTGCAGCGCCGATGGGGCGTCTTCGGCTGTCAGGCACGGTCCCTGACGGCTGGGGGAGAGCCGGCCGTGCAGGGCGGTGGGGTCCGCGGCCTGGTGCGAGCCGGTGCGGGTGAGTACCAGGGGCCAGTCGGAGGGGAGAGGGGCGAGCATGCCGGACACGTCCTTGTCGTCCATCGCGGCGAAGACCTGCACGGGCGGACCGGAGCGGCCGCCGGCGCGGGCATGACGCAGGAACTCCGGTGCGACGGTCGCGACACCTTGCGGGTTGGTGGCGCCTTCCAGGAGGACGCGGCCCGTCCAGCCGCCCAGCCGGGCGTGCGGGACGAGTTCGAGGCGGCCGGGCCAGCGGGTGGCCGCCAGTCGCGCACGGAGCTGTTCGCCGTCCGGCTCACGGATGTGGCCGCGTTCGGCCATGGCGTCCACTGCGGCGATGGCGACCGCGAGATTGTGGTGCTGGTGCGCACCGGACAGCGGGCAGGGCAGACCGCGGTGTACGGCGCGGGGAGTGGTGACGTCCAGCAGCGTCACCGAGCCGCGGTCGCCGTCGCAGCCGGCGGCTCGGGCCGTGTAGCGGATCTCGTGGTCCATGCGCCACACGGACAGTCCCGTCCGTTCCTCGAGGACCTGTTTTGCGCTGGTGGCCGCTTCGGGGGCCAGCCGTCCGAGAACCACATGGTCCCTGTCCCGCACGGCTCCGACCTTGGCCTGAGCGATCTGGGCCAGGGAACCGCCGAGCAGCCGGGTGTGGTCGAGCCCTACACCGGTGACGACCTTCACGTCCAGGCCGAGCTCCGCGGCCGCGGCCCTGCTTCCGCCGATGCCCGCCTCGGCCACCGTCAGGGCCACGTCCGCCCGCCGGAAGTGCACTGCCGCGGTGGCCGTGTAGACGCCCTGAGCCAGCACGGGCAGCCCGTGCCGCTCGATCGCGCGCCAGACCTCGGCGAACGCCGCCGTGTACTCGGCGCGCGTGACGGGAACTCCATCGATCCGGATCCGCTCCCTGGGCTCCTGCAGGTGCGGGCTGGGCATGCTACCCACCCGTGCACCGGTCGAGGCGACTGCCGACACCGCGAACGCGCAGGTCGATCCCTTGCCGTTCGTCCCGACGACCAGCATCCCGCGCAGTCCCCGCTCAGGACGGCCCAGCGCCTCCAGCAGCCTGGAGACGTTCGCCTGTCGCAGTTCCCGGGGAAGTCCGTGGGGGTTTCCGTGCAGCTTCGCGAGGATGTCCACGCAACGTTGGTAGTCCACCCGTAGGATCATGCCACCGTGCGCGATCGTCCGGAAGCGCAGAGTGAGAATCCCTGTGCCCGTCAACTCCTCTCCGGGCGCTCGGCGACGACAGCCGGGCCGATCCGACGCCCGACCGGAGCCGCCCCGGTCCATCGCGGCCGTAGCGATTCGGCGGTGGGCCGAGGCCGCGGCTGATCCCGTCGTACGCCCGTGATCGGAGTGTCCGCGCGCGGCCTCGCCGAGGGCCACGCGTCGGCCGCCCCGCTCCACCGGTGCACGGCTACACCGGAAGCATCGCTGGAACCTCGGTACTCCGCTTGAGGACGTACCGACACGCGTCGTGCGCCACCGCGGTTCGACAGCCGCCGCGCGGCGGCCCGGGGACGAAGGGAAGCGCCCTGTACGGTATTTGCGGCGCGCGGTTAAGGTGCGGGTATGAGCAACCAGGCCCCGACCTTGGAGGACGTAGCCCGCGAGGCAGGGGTGTCCCGGGCGACCGTGTCCCGGGTCGTGAACAGGGTCCGCAATGTGGACCCGGCGATCCAGGAACTGGTGCACCGCGCGATCGAACGCACCGGCTACACCCCCAACCGGGCCGCCCGGTCGCTGGTGACCCGGCGTGCCGAGACGGTCGCGCTCGTGGTGTCCGGAGCGGGCGGCCTCCCCGAAGACACCCAGGACGCCTTCGCCGCCCGGGCCTGCGCGGACCCCTTCTTCGGCAGGGTGGTCTCCGGGGTCGTCGGCTTCCTGCGTCCGCGTTCCATGCACCCGGTGCTCATGTTCGTCGAATCGCGCGACGACCGGCACGAGGTGCTCGACTACCTGCGGCAGGGCCGCGCCGACGGAGCCCTCGTCGTCTCGACCCACCCCGACGACCCGCTGCCCGCGATGCTGGCCGGGGCGGGACTGCCGACAGTGCTGTTCGCGCGCCCGGCACGCGAGGTGGGCCTCAGCTACGTGGACCTGGACCACCGGGACGGCGGGCGGCTCGCGGCGGAACACCTCCTGGCGCGGGGCTGCCGCAGACCGGCCACCGTCTCCGGCCCCCTCGCTGTTCCCGCGAGCCGGGAGCGGCTCGCGGGCTTCCGTGACGGGCTGGCCCGCGGCGGCCATGCGTTCGTGCCGGCCGCCGAGGGCGGTTTCACCTTCGACAGCGGCGTCGCCGCCATGGCGCGCCTGCTCGCCGAACACCCGGACGTGGACGGCGTGTTCGTCGCCAACGACCTTATGGCCCAGGGCGCCTGCCAGTTGCTCCGCGAGCGGGGCAGGCGGGTGCCGCACGACGTCGCGGTGATCGGTTTCGACGACTCAGGGATCGCGCGCGCCTGCGTTCCGCCGCTGACCACGGTCCGTCAGCCGGTCGAGCGGATGGCGGCGGAGATGGCCCGGCTGCTCGACGAGCACATCCGGAAGGAACGCACCGATCCCACGTCCGTCCTCTTCGAACCCGAACTGATCGTGCGGGTGACCGCCTGAGCGGTCGTGGACATCGGATCGGCCGGCCGACACGTCGTGGTCGGGCCGGACCGACGGCTCACCGGGCCGGGAGCCGGACCGGCATCCGCCGGCGAGGGCGGCGCTGCCCACCGAGCCGGCGGCGATGTGCCCGGCGAAGTCGTTGAAGCCGTGGCCGCCACCGCTGTGCGTGAGGAGTCGGCCGTCCACGCCCTGATCGCGAAGCGATCAGTGAGCCGGTCCTCGGCTCAGCCCGGCTCACCGGAGTGGGCCCGCTCGGGCGCGGGACGGGGGAGGCGGCCGCCGTGGGCGAAGAAGTCGGTGAGCGGCAGAGCGGCCGCGCCCAGGGTCACCGCGTCCGCGCCGAGCCGCCCGAGCCCGATGTCCACCCGCGCGGCGGGGTGCCGCAGCGCATGCGCGAGAGCGTGCGTGCGCACCGACCGCAGGAAACGGGGTCCGAGAAGGAGACCGGCCCAGCCACCGACGAGGATCCGTTCGGGTTGGAAGAGGTTGATCAGGTCGGACAGACCCGCGCCGAGATACTCGGCCGTCTCGGCGAGTACCGCGGCCGCCACGGGGTCGGCTCTGCCCCCGTGCTGCGGATAGGCCGCCGTCAGCAGTTCGGTGAACGCCTTCTCCTGGTCGGCGCCCGCCGAGGACCTGCCGCCCGCCTCGCGCCAGCGGTCGAGAAGTGCCTCGGCGCCCGCGTACGCCTCCAGACAGCCGGACGCGCCGCAGCGGCAACGCCGCCCCCGCACCTCCACCGTCAGGTGACCCCATTCGACCGCCCGGCCCCGCTCGACGCCGTCGGTGACCACGCAGGCGCCCACACCGGAGCCGAAGAGCACCACCACTGCGGAGCGCGCGCCGCGCCCGGCACCGAACCACATCTCCGCCTGGCCCAGGGTCATGGCTCCGTTGGCGATGACATACGGAACGTGCGCCGGAAGGCGTCCGGTGCGGCGCAGGAGACGCTCCAGGGGTACGGCCTCCCAGCCGATCGTCTGGCCGTGGACGACCGCGCCGCCCTCGACGCCGCTGTCGACGATCCCGGGCACCCCGATGCCGACGCCGAGCAGGCTGCCGGCATCGACAGCGGACGTCCGCAGGACCTCGGCGACACCGTCGGCGATGGCTCGCACGACGGCGTCGACGTCGTAGGACCGGCCGGAGCGCCGGGTCAACGGGATCTCGCTGCGGGCGAGTTGCTCCAGGGACAGGTCGAACAGCTCGACCCGCACCCCGGTCTCGCCGACGTCCACGCCGATGAGGTGGCCGCTGCCGGGCGCGATGCGCACCAGGACGCGCGGCCGCCCGCGACGGGAGTCGACACTGCCGGCCTCCTCCACCAGCCCGTCGGCGATCAGCTCGGCCACCACGTTGCTGACCGCGCCCGAGCTCAGACCGGTCGCCGGGATGAGCGAGTGACGGCTCATCGGCCCGTCGAAATACAACTGTTGCAGAACGCCGGCCCGGCTCTTGCGCCGCAGGTCACGGACCGTTCGGCCACTCCGGTCGACCACTTGGCCCTCTTCTCCCCGATGCGGTCGGGTAAGGCGCGGGACCGAACCCCTTGACGTCGCCCTTCCCGTGGGTCTTAACTCACATCATAAATTAAGCCGTGGAGTAGTTCAGGGTGTGAACGGGCGCGGTGTCCTCGGACAGGTGCCCTCCACGGCTTTCGCCTCCCGGAAAGGGACACCAGGAGCCATGCGTTACATCCGAGCCGCGGCCGTAGGCGCCGTCTCTCTGTCTCTCGCCTGCGCGGCCACGGCCTGCGGAGGAGGTTCGTCCAGTGGCGGCGGGACCAACGACTCGCCGAAGACGCTCACCTACTGGGCCTCCAACCAGGGCGCGAGCATCGCCGTGGACAAGAAGGTCCTCCAGCCCGAACTCGACAAGTTCGAGAAGCGGACGGGCATCAAGGTGAAGCTGGAGGTCGTGCCCTGGGCGGATCTGCTGAACCGGATCCTCACCGCGACCACCTCCGGCCAGGGCCCCGACGTGCTGAACATCGGAAACACCTGGAGCGCCTCCCTGCAGGCCACCGGCGCGCTGCTGCCCTGGGACGCGGAGAACTTCGCCAAGATCGGCGGCAAGGACCGTTTCGTCGACTCGGCCCTCGGCTCGACCGGAGTGCGGAGCGAGGACCCGGCCGCCGTGCCGCTGTACTCGATGTCGTACGCGCTGTACTACAACAAGAAGATCTTCGCCGACGCGGGCATCGCCAAGCCGCCGGCCACCTGGGCCGAGCTGACCGCAGACGCCAAGAAGATCCAGGCGAAGGGCAAGCAGGCCCTCGGTACGGAGGGCTCCAACCTCTCCGAGAACATCCACCAGGTCTTCGTCCTCGCCAAGCAGCACCACGCGGACTTCTTCACCGCCGACGGCAAGCCCGACTTCACCAACGACGGCGCGGTCGCGGCGGTCAAGCAGTACGTCGACCTGATGGCCAAGGACAAGGCCATCCCGCAGAGCAACGCCGAGTACGCGCAGAACCAGTCCCTGAGCGACTTCGCCAAGGGCAAGACGGCGATGGTGCTGTGGCAGACGGCCTCCGCCACCTTCAAGTCGCTGGGCATGAAGGACGCGGACTGGGCCGTCGCGCCGGCACCGGTGCAGGCCGGCACTCCCGGCACCGGCGCCCAGGTCAACTCGATGGTGGCCGGCATCAACATGGCGGTCTTCAAGAACACCCACAACCTCGACGGCGCCGCGAAGTTCGTGAAGTTCATGACCAGTGACGAGGAGCAGAAGATCCTCAACACCGCCTACGGGTCCATCCCGCCGGTCAAGTCGGCACAGTCGGACCCGGCGTTCAACGCCCAGGGCACCGCGGTGCTCCGCCAGACCCTCGCCACCAGCGCGCAGGCGCTGCCGCAGGTGGCCGACGAGTCCCAGTTCGAGACGGCCGTGGGCACGGCGGTGAAGGAACTGTTCGCCGAGGCGGCGGCCGGACACGCGGTGACCACCGAATCGGTGAAGGCCAGGCTGCGGAAGGCCCAGCAGCAGATGCCGGCGAAGTGAGCACGGACACCCTCATGACGACCACGATGCCCGAGACGGACACGCGGTCGGTGCGCGAGAACTCCCCCGGGGCGGCGCGTGGCCCGCGCCGCCCCGGGCGGATCAAGCGCATCGGACTGCCGTACCTGCTGCTCCTGCCCGCCCTGATCCTCGAACTCCTCGTCCACCTGGTGCCGATGGTCATCGGCATCACCATGAGCTTCAAGGAACTCACCCAGTTCTACATCCGTGACTGGGGCACCGCGCCCTGGTCCGGCCTGGACAACTACAAGCTGTCGGTCGACGTCAACGGCCCCGTCGGCGAGGCCCTGCTGCACTCCTTCCTCGTCACCGTCGGGTTCACCCTGCTCTCGGTCGGCCTGTGCTGGGCGATCGGCACCGCGGCCGCCATCTACATGCAGGACACCTTCCGCGGCCGCGGACTGCTGCGCACGGTGTTCCTCATCCCCTACGCCCTGCCGGTCTACGCGGCCGTCATCACCTGGGCGTTCATGTTCCAGCACGACAACGGCCTGGTGAACCACGTCCTGCACGACCAGCTCCACCTCACCGACAAACCCTCCTTCTGGCTCATCGGCGACAACAGCTTCTACGCGCTGCTGACCGTCTCGGTGTGGAAGGGCTGGCCGTTCGCCTTCCTCATCGTGATGGCCGGACTCCAGAACATCCCCAAGGAGCTGTACGAGGCCGCCGCCCTGGACGGGGCGGGGATGTGGCAGCAGATCCGCCGCATCACCCTGCCCTCGCTGCGTCCCGTCAACCAGGTGCTGATCCTGGTGCTGTTCCTGTGGACCTTCAACGACTTCAACACCCCCTACGTCCTGTTCGGCAAGTCCGCGCCCGAGGCCGCCGACCTCGTGTCGATCCACATCTACCAGTCGTCCTTCGTCACCTGGAACTTCGGCACCGGCTCGGCGATGTCCGTCCTGCTGCTGCTGTTCCTGCTGGTGGTGACCGGCGGCTACCTGCTGCTGACCTCCCGAGGAAGGAAGACGGCCGATGTCTAGCACCGTCCGGACGTCCCGGCCGACCCGTTCGCCGATGGCTCCGCCGCGTTCCTTCCACTGGTCCCGGCGAGTCTTCCTCACCCTGCTGGCCGGCTTCGTCCTGGTGCCGGTGTACGTCATGGTGTCCAGCTCGCTGAAGCCCTTGCAGGACGTCTCCGGGAAGTTCCGCTGGCTGCCCAGCGGCCTGACCTTCCGCCCGTACATCGACATCTGGTCGACCATCCCGCTGGCGAGATACTTCACGAACTCGCTGATCGTGGCGGGGGCGGCGACAGCCGGCTCGGTGGTGATCGCGGTGTTCGCCGCGTACGCGGTCAGCCGCTACTCCTTCCGCGGCAAACGTGTCTTCACGGTCACCGTGCTGTCCACGCAGATGTTCCCCGGCATCCTGTTCCTGCTGCCGCTGTTCCTCCTCTACGTCAACATCGGCAACGCCACCGGGATCGCCCTGTTCGGCTCCCGCGGCGGGCTGATCCTGACGTATCTCACCTTCACCCTGCCGTTCTCGATCTGGATGCTGATCGGCTACTTCGACTCGGTGCCGCGCGACCTGGACGAGGCGGCCATGGTCGACGGGTGCGGCCCGCTCAGAACCCTGTTCCGCATCGTGGTGCCGGCCGCGATCCCCGGCATCGTCGCGGTCGCCGTCTACGCCTTCATGACCGCCTGGGGAGAGGTCCTCTTCGCCTCGGTCATGACCAACGACGCCACCCGGACCCTCGCCGTGGGCCTCCAGGGCTACTCCACCCTCAACGACGTCTACTGGAACCAGATCATGGCCGCCTCGCTGGTCGTCAGCCTGCCCGTCGTCGCCGGCTTCCTCCTCCTGCAGCGCTACCTCGTCACCGGACTCACCGCGGGCGCGGTCAAGTAACGCCCTGCTCCCCTTCCGAAAGGTTCACCGTGTCCGACCCGATCGACCTCGCCGCCTTTCCCCACGACTTCACCTGGGGCACCGCCACCTCCGCCTACCAGATCGAGGGAGCCGTCGCCGAGGACGGCCGCTCACCGTCCATCTGGGACACCTTCTCGCACACCCCCGGAAAGATCGACAACGACGACCACGGCGACACCGCCTGCGACCACTACCACCGGTGGCGCGAAGACGTGTCGCTGATGAAGGAACTGGGCACCGACGCCTATCGGTTGTCCATCGCCTGGCCCCGGGTGGTGCCCGGCGGCGACGGCCCGGTCAACGCCAAGGGCCTCGACTTCTACGACCGGTTGGTCGACGCCCTGCTGGAGGCGGGCATCACCCCGAACGTGACGGTCTACCACTGGGACCTCCCGCAGGCCCTCCAGGACCGGGGAGGCTGGACGGATCGCGCCACCGCCGAACACCTCGCCCGCTACGCCTCGCTCGTCGCCGAGCGACTGGGCGACCGGGTGACCCGGTGGGCCACCCTGAACGAACCGCTGTGCTCCGCCTGGATTGGCCACCTCGAGGGCAGGATGGCGCCCGGCCTCACCGACCTGACCGCGGCGGTCCGCGCCTCCTACCACCTGCTGCTGGGCCACGGCCTGGCCACCCAGGCGATCCGGGCGGCCGCCCCGGGCGCCCAGGTCGGCCTGGTCACCAACCACTCCACCGTCGCGGCCGCCTCGACCCGGCCGGAGGACGTCGCGGCCGCCGCGCGGATGGACGGCCACACCAACCGGTGGTGGCTGGACCCGATCCACGGCCGCGGCTTCCCCGCCGACATGCGCGAACTGTACGGGGTCGAACTCCCCGAGCGCCCGGGCGATGCGGAGACCATCGCCGCACCGCTGGACTGGCACGGACTCAACTACTACTTCCCGGTCACCGTCGCCGACGACCCCGAGGGACCGGTCCCGTACGCCCGCGAGGTCCGCCTGCCCGACGTCCCGCGCACGGGCATGGACTGGCAGATCGACGCCGACGGCCTGGAGGGCATGCTCATGCGCCTCACCGACGACTACGGCGTCAACCGCCTGTACGTCACCGAGAACGGCTCCGCCTTCCCCGACACCGTCGCACCCGACGGCACCGTCGACGACCCCGGCCGCACCCGCTACCTGGAACAGCACCTGGCGGCCTGCGCCCGCGCCGTGCGCAAGGGCGCCCCGCTCGCCGGCTACTACGCCTGGTCCCTGCTGGACAACTTCGAGTGGGCCTACGGCTACGACAAGCGCTTCGGCCTCGTCCACGTCGACTACGCGACCCAGGAGCGCACCGTCAAGACGAGCGGACGACGCTACGCGGAGATCGTCCGCGCGCACCGGCAGGGCGCCGCCACCGGTTGATCCGGCCCGCAGCCACCGAGGCGCCCGGCCGCCGGAACGCACCGGGAGCGTCGGCCGGTCCACGGCCGACCCCGCCCCGTCGATCTCCGCGTCGACGGGGCGGCGCGTTCGTCCCGGGCCACGCCGGCACCCAGCCGGCAGCGCTCGGCACCCGCGCCCACCCCTTACGACGACGTCGGCCTCCAGGACCACGACCGGGTCGTGGAGGCCGACGTCGTTCGGGTCCCCGGCAGGCCGGGCGGCCCCCTGCCGGGCCGCCCGGCCGGATCAGGGGGCCTCTGTGACCGTCAGCGGGTTGTCCCACCGCAGGTCTCCCGCGGAGCGTCCGACCATGAGCCGGTACGTACCGGCCTCCGTGCGCCAGGCACGGTCGGCCTCGGACCAGTGGCGCAGCGCACGCGGTCGCACCACCACCTCGGCGGTCGCCCTCGCGCCCGCCTCGGCGCGGACCGCCGCGTATCCGGCGAACCAGCGCTCCGGCCGCCGCACGGCCGACCCGGGGCGCGCCAGGTACACCTGGACCACCTCGCGTCCCGGCCGTCGCCCGGTGTTGCGCAACCCGACCCGGACCGTGAACGCGGAGCCCGGGGCGACCCGCGCCGGCGCGTCCACGGTCTCGTACTCCCACGTCGTGTAGCCGAGTCCGTGACCGAACCAGTACGCGGGTTCCCGCCCGGCGCGCAGCCAGGCCCGGTACCCGATGTCCAGACCCTCGGCGTAGTCCAGCCGGCCGTCGATCGGCAGGGTGTCCGTCACGGGGGCGTCCGCCAGGGACGCGGCCCAGGTGGTGGGGAGCCGGCCCCCCGGCTCCGCATGGCCGAAGAGGACATCGGCGATGCCCGCGCCCGCCTCCTGCCCCGGGAACCACCCGAGCAGCAGGGCGCCCACCTCCTCGCGCCAGGGCAGTTCCACGGGCCCTCCGCTGTTGACGACCACGACCGTGCGCGGGTTGGCCGCGGCCACGGCTCGGACGAGGTCGTCCTGCCGGCCGCCGAGGGCCAGAGCGGTGCGGTCGCGACCCTCGGTCTCGCTGTGCTCGGTGGTGCCCACGAACACGACCGCCGCGTCCGCCTGCCGGGCGGCGTCGACCGCCGCGGCGAGCGCCGTCGCCGGGTCCTCCTCGGGCGGTGCGGCGGCGAGGACCGTGGCTCGTCCGGTGCCGGCCGCGAGTTCGCGTCTGGCCACGAGGTGCACGGGCCGCTTCGACACCAGGGTGGCCCGGACGGTGTGCAGGGGCGGGTCGACGTGCACGACCGCTGGATCATCCGTCCGGCAGGGGAAGTCGCCGTCCAGGAGCACCTGTGCGTCGAGGCTGAGTGTCATGCGCCCGAATCCGGCGACGCCGAACCTCCATTCGCCGGTCCGTTCCGGTTCGAGCAGCGCGCTGATCTCCACGGTGTGCGCGCCGGGCACGAGCGTGGGCTCCAACTGGCGTCCGGACAGCCGACGTTCGGCGTGCAGTTCCCGGCCCTGAGCGTCCAGCAGCCGCACCAGGACGCCCGGCGCCCCCGACACGGGATGTGTGCACCGGCCCGGGTCGAGGGGGGACGGGGGGAGACCGAGTGCCGGGCCGGGAACATGCACCACCCGTGCCCGGCCGCGCAGCCGGGCGCGAATCCCGTCGAGGGGGGTGACGACACCCGAGGGATGGACACCCGCACTGCCACCCCCCTGGACGCGCGGCGTGGCCGCGTGCGCACCGATCACGGCGACGGCCGACAGCGCGCCCGGGTCCAGCGGCAGCACGCCGCCGCCGTTGCCGACCAGTACGGAGCCGGCGGCGACGGCGCGGCGCAGCAGCGCCCTGGTGTCACGCGTGCGCATCACCGGCTTCCTGCGGGACGCGCCCGGAGCGAGGGCGCCCACGCGGTGGGCGAGCCGGAGCAGCCGCCGTACTTTGTCATCGACCGCCTTCTCCGGTACCCGGCCGTCTTCCACCGCACCGGTCAGGTGTGTCGCCCACGGACCGTCAGGGCCGGGCATCGCGAGGTCGAGCGCGGCGCGGGCCGGCTCCTCCACCGTCCGGACGGCCGCCCAGTCGGAGACGGCGACCCCGTCGAAACCCCACTCGCCCTTGAGGACGTCCTCCAGCAGGGGACTGGCGGTCATCGTCGTGCCGTTGACGGCGTTGTAGGCGGCCATGACGAGCCACACCCCGGCCTCGACCGCCGCTTCGAACGGTGCGAGATACACCTCGCGCAGCACCCGCTCGCGGATCCGGACATCGACGGTGAGCCGCTCGGTCTCCGAGTCGTTGGCGACGAAGTGCTTCGCCGTGGCCGCGACCCCCTGCGCCTGGATGCCCCGGATCAGCGCGGCACCGGTGCGCCCGGTCAGTTCCGGATCCTCCGAGAGACACTCGAAATGGCGGCCGCCCAGCGGGCTGCGATGCAGATTGAGGGTGGGAGCGAGGACGACGTCCACTCCCTTGCGGACGGCCTCGGCGCCGAGCAGGCCGCCCAGTTCCTCCAGCAGATCGTCGTCCCAGAGGGCGCCGAGGGCCGAGGCCGAGGGCAGCAGCGCGGCGGTCCGCCGTTCGTCCCAGCTCTCCCCGCGCACCCCCGCCGGTCCGTCGGAGCAGATCATCTGCCTGAGCCCGATCCCGGGCTCCGCGGCGGTCCGCCAGGTCGTGTCGCCGGTGAGCAGCCGCACCTTCCGCGCCAGGCTCAGCTCGTCGACCAACCGGTCGATCATGTCGTCGTTCATCCCCACCCCATGTGTGACGTGAAGGCCGGCTCCCGCGGCGGGAGCAGGCCGAGGGCCCGGCCGGCCCCGCGCGTGGCGCACGGGACCGGCCGGGCCCGGTGGATCGGGCCGGCGGTCAGGGCAGTCGGTAGTCCTGGCCGAGGGTCGCGCCCGCCTCCGGGTGCGTCTGGTCGTAGCCGCGGGCGTCGCACTGGAGACCGCCCACGATGCAGTGGTCGACCATGGCCTTGAGCGTGCGTTCCTCCCACGCGTTGAAGAAGTCGTAGTGGAAGGAGTAGCCGCGGCCACTGGCCAGGTGGACCTGGCTCATGTCGCCGTTGACCGGGAAGGCCATCTTGAACTCGATCATCGGCACGGCGACCGGGTGGTCGGCGGGGCACATGTTGTCGTTGGTGCCGGGCTTGACGACCGGGTAGGCCATGTGGCTCTTGTGGTCCGGGGTGTCGAGGTACTTTCCGTCCCAGCAACTGGGCGCCTGAAAACGGATGTTGAGCTGGACGTCGGCCCGGTCCGGGCAGCTCGCGGGGAAGTCGGTGTTGAAGTAGCTGTCGCCGCATTCCCAGCCCTCGACGAAGCCGCGGTGGTGCCGGAACGCGTCGGCGCTCTGCATCGGGTCGCCCACGACGAACCGCAGCCCCTTGGGGAAGGGCCGCACGCTGGTGTAGTCGGTGACGCCGGACTTGTAGTAGATCGTCTGGGGGCCCGTCGGCAGTATCCTCTGGTCGCCCTTGTACAGCGAGGGCATCCAGTAACCCGAGGCGTCGGCGGGCGCCTTGCAGGTGGTGGCGCCGCCGTAGAGGGAGGCGGTGGTGCTGCCCGCGTTCGTCGACGTGTTGCCCATGAAGGTGTGGTCGTGGGACTTGCCGGGCTGGCCCGGGTAGACGATCGGGTCGTCCGGGGCGGTGTGCGTGACCGAGCAGTTCGCCTGGAACTCGTGGAAGTAGCGTGAGGGCGGATTGGCCGTGGACGGTGTGACGCCCGTGACCTGCGGTACCGCCGGGATGTAGCCGTCGCCGTCCGGGTCGTCGGCGGACGCCTGGGTGGAGAGGGCCATCGTGTGCCCGGTGTGGGCGACGACCGCCGCGACGGAGGCCTCGCGGTCGCTGTCGGAGGTGGCCCGGGCGAGGGTGCCGAAGCCGAGGGCGCCGGCGAGCAGCGCGGTGCCGAGGAGGAGTGCGGGGAGCCGTTTCGGACTCGATCTCATGGGATCTCCTGCCCGTGGGATGGGGAGAGGGCCCGCGCGCACGTGTCACGCGGGTGGTGCGATCGGTGGTGCGGCGGTGGCGAAGCCCTCACGGGCCGTGCCACCGGCGTCCGGGGGCACAGCCGTCAGCTGTAGATCCCCAGCTCGTGGAGGGAGTAGCCCCAGCTCGTGCCGCGCGCCGTCAGTTGCAGGCGCACGTAGCGCGCGGAGGCCGAGACGTCGACGGTGTCGACGTCACCGTCGCCGGCGGTCGTGGAGTACACCGAGCGCCAGTTGGTGCCGTCGTCCGAGACCCGCACCTCGTAGGACTTGGCATAGGCCGGGTCCCAGACCAGTTGCAGCTTGCGCAGGGTCTTCGACGCGCCGAGGTCCACCTGGAACCACTGCGGGTCGCTCCAGTCGCTGGCCCAGCGGGTCTCGGCGCGGCCGTCGACGGCCAGCGCCGGAGCGCAGGGGCAGTCGCCGTAGGACTGCTGGAAGGAGGAGGCCGTCGCCGGCCGGTTCAGCGCCAGGTCGGTCCCGCTCACCGGCGGGGCGACGACCTTGACGGACCTGGTCTCGATGCCGGCGTTGCCGTGCCCGTCCTCGGCCTGGACGTACACCTTCCACACGCCGAGCTTCTGGGGCGCGGTGACGACGAAGTTCCCGTTGCCGGTCGAGCGCCACTGCGCCTCGACGAGCCGCTTGTCACCGCTCGCGTAGTTGCCGCTGAGGAAGACCTTGTAGGTGAGGGGGTCGCCCTCGGGGTCGCGGACATCGGCGTGCACGGTGAACTCGCCGCCGGCCGGCGCGGCGGAGGCCGGGCTGACGGTCATGCCGCTGATGACCGGGGGAGTGTCGTCACCGGCCGTCGAGCCGGTGTACGCCTTCTTGACGGCGTAGTACGACAGCCGCTTCAGCCCGTCGGGCACCAGGTTGAACCAGACGCCGCCGAAGTCGTGCTCGGTGCCGTAGTGGAAGAGGGTGGCGCCCAGGGCCACGCCCTGGTGGCCGGTCACGCAGTTCCAGGCCTTGGTGTAGCCGTCCGCCTTCTGCACATCGGTCGGCTCGTCGGGGACGCCGTTGACGTCGTCGGGCACCTCCCACTCACCGGCCGGGCCGGTCTCGGTGACGATGTACGGCTTGGTGTAGCCCCCGTCGATCCAGTCCTGGCGGACCTTGCACACGTTGCTGTAGGAGTTCATCGCGTACAGGTCGAGGTCGGGCGCGTTGCGCTTGTAGTACGGCCAGGCACCCGTCCACGCGTCCGTGGAGGTGACCGGGTGGTCGGGGTCGATGCTGTGGATCTTCTTGGCGACGTCGTTGACGAAGCTGGTGTAGGCGTTGCGCTGCGCCTCCAGCTCGCTGCCGCTGTAGCAGTTCTGCAGACCGAGGACCGACTCGTTGCCGACGTTCCACATCAGCGTCGCCGGATGACTCTTGTACGCGTCCACCCACTTGGCGAACTCGGTGAGCATGTTGCTCTTGTACGCCGCGTCGGTCACGTAGTCGACGCAGCCGCCCGAGCCCGGCCCGCCGCCCGGCTGCAGCCAGAAACCGTTGATCACGTGGATGCCGTTGGCCGCGGCGGCGTCCAGGAGCGCCTTGCTGGACGCGTCGGTGCCCCAGGTGCGGATCGTGTTGGCGCCCATGGCCTTGACGTCCGGCAGGTACTTGGGGGCGTCCGAGATCGCCGGGCCCCAGGTGACTCCCTTGACGGTGTACGGCTGGCCGCCCACGGTCAGGCGCCAGTTGCCCTGGGTGCCCTCGACCTTCACGGCACCGGCCGCGGGCGGCGGTGTGGTTCCGCCGGCAGAGCCGTACACCTGGAACTCCCACAGCGAGTACCCGTATCCACTGGACCGGGCCAGGCCCTGCATCCGGACGTAGCGGCCGCTCCCGGACACGGCGAGGTCGTCGGTGCCGCCGTCGCCGCCGGTCACCGTCTTCAGGGTGTGCCAGTCGGTGCCGTTGTCGGACGCCTGGATCTCGTAGTCCTTGCCATAGGCCGACTCCCAGGTCAGGACCACACGGCTGAGGGTGGACACCTGACCCAGGTCGACCTGGAGCCACTGCTGGTCGCTCCACTGGCTGGCCCACCGGGTTCCGGTGAGGTCGCCGTCCACGGCGGCGGCGGCCGCGTAGCCGGCTCCCTCCTGCGAGGAGGCGGTGGCGGCCTTGCCCTGGGACAGGAGGGTGTCGGCCGCGTGCGCGCTCGGGGCGAGAGCGACGGTGAGCGAGGACGCGAGGAGGGCGCCCAGCGAGAGAAGAGGCACGGCCGCACGGCGTGGGAGGGAGGTGGGGGAAGCCGATCTGGACAACGGGTGCTCCTGGTGGGGTCGGGTTGCCGGGGACAGGAAGTGGTGCCGGAGGGGGGCCGTGCTTTCCGGCGCCCTCGAACCGGTCGGGAGAGCGCTCTCCGGGAACCATGCCCGGCAGTCGTGCCTCGGTCAAGAAGTTGAACCGACTTTTCTTTAGCCTTCACTTAAGGTGTCGGTGCCAGGGTTCGAGGCGCCTCCGGCCGGGGATGCGGCGACTAGGCGTCCTGAGACGGGACGGGGCGCGGGGGTCCGGGTTCGAGGCGGCGAGGACCGTGCGATCGGGCCGAAGCAGGCGCGGGGCGGCGTCGGTACGACGCGGACGGGACCGACGCGGGTCCGCACGTCGACACCCCGTCGCAGTCACTGGAGGACGAAGGCGCCGCAGGTCGTCCGGGTGCGAGGCGGGGCGAGCACCTCGGCGATCATGTCGGGTGGCGGGGCGGTGATCTCGTCATGCCGAGACGCCGGCACCGGCCGCAGGCCGGGGCCGGGAGACGTCCGGCTCTCCCGCGGCCATGAAGTGCACACCCCGCGGGCTCACCACGCGGTCGGCGGACCCCGGCCTCGGAGATCCCGGTGCGTCGAGATCCCGGACCCCTGGTGACGATCGCGAAGCCGCCCGAGGACCGCGGGCGTGACCGCGTGGCAGACGCGAATGCCCGCGGCGCCCCAGACCACCACGACGGCGACCACGCACAGCGCATGCCTGCGGCGCCCATGTCCAGGACATGGGCGCCGCAGGCGCGATGGGGCCGTTACTTCGGGCAGACGTCTACTTCGGGCAGACGTCCTGGGTCACCTTGCCGCCGGAGGTGAGGGCGGTGGCGGGGTCCACGGACAGGCACTGGCCCGTCCAGTTGTTGATGAACTTGTACGCCGTCCTGCGCTCGCTCCCGACTTCGACCTGGGTCGGGATGATGTTCCAGAGCTGACTGCCCGAGAACCAGCGGGTCTCGCAGTCCCACCAGAACAGCTGGGTGCCGGCGCCCGGCGGGGTGCCGTTGTTGTAGGGGACGGTCAGGCACTTGCCGTTGCTCGCCTTGATCCAGTAGTAGCCCTTGCCGTCGTACGGCGGCTTCTCGGCGCCCCACTGGTGGCTGCTGGGCGCCGTCGCCTGGCACGCGTGCTGGGTGACCAGGCCGCCGGTCTTGGAACTGTCGAACTCGGGTCCCCGGACCATGCACCGGTTGTACTTGGTGTCCACGTAGGTCTTGTCGGCGTTGACCAGCCAGATCGCCTGATGGCCACCGGTGACGACGTAGTTCTGGTTGCGGTCGATGATGTCCTGGATCACGGCCCAGCCGGGGAAGTCCATCATGACGAGCCCGAGATGGCCGTTGCCGTTGCCGTCGTTCAGGTACTGCATCAGTCGGAAGTTGACGCCCTGGACGGCAGGCTGTTTGCCGTCCCATCCGTAGCCGCCGGCGAAATCGGCGGGGGACATGAGGTCCCCGTTGTAGTCGGACGCGGACGTGTACGTCACGAACATCTCACCACTGCCGTCGCGTACTGCCTGATCGATGTTCGCCTTGACGAAGTTCCACTTCTCCGGAATGCCGTTCGGCTCGTAGTGGTCCTCCTGGTGATTGTTGAAGGACCTGATCCCGTACTGGTGGTCGACGTGGTCGAAGCTGCCCAGCACGATCTTGCCCCGTACATCCGAGAGCCGGGGCACTCCAGCCGGTTTCCCCTGGGAGACCGACGGGGCGTAGAACAGGTCGGGGTAGCGGGACACATAACTCGCGAAGATCGATTCGATCTTCGCGCTGTCGACGGTCTTCGGATCGTTCTCGCAGTCCCCGGCGCCGACGGACTCGGTCCCGCGAGAGCACTCGGCCCTCAAACGCATGACGACCGTCTCGGTCTTGTGCTTGCCGAGGAAATCCTGGGCCTTGGTCAGCACGTCGTCGAAATTGGCGTTCTGGTACACCTTTCCGTGATGCACCGTGAAGTACCCGTTCTCGGTGACACGCACCCGGATGTCGATGGCACGGATCCCCCGCTCCAACTGCGCCGTCAGAGTGTTGCCGCTCTCGCCGAAGTCCTGCTGCGTCTGCGATATCGGCAGGTTCTTGATGGAGAGGGTGTCGTGGGTGCCGGGCAAGGACAGCGCCGCGAGCCATGTTCCGCCGGCGAGGTCCTTCATCCAGTCCGCCTGCGTCGCCGGCCCGAGGTTGGAGAACGCGTCCCCCCAGTTCGTGCCGTGGGCCTGGGCGGGCGCAGGCGCCAGAAGCGTCGTACTCCCTGCGACACCGAGCACGATCGCGCCCGCCGAGACACCGGTCGTCATCCGGCGCGCCAGCCGACGAAGCCACGGCAACGAGGTGTTGCGGACATCGGGAGGAGAGGAACGAGGCATGGGACTCCCATTCAGGGTCAAGGAGAAGCTACGGAGGGCTTTGCTCGGATCCCCGGACGCGAGGCGGCCACGGCACTGGCAATCCCGCTCTGCCCTTCATCGCCCGGCTTTCGTCGGCAGGTCTTGTCCGCGCACCCGAAGAACGGCCCAACGGCCGTGCCGCCACGGCGAATCCATGGTGGCGGCTCCTGCTAACGCTCCGCTGCCGCCGCGCTAACCTCGTTCCTCCGCCGTGACACGGGGTGCGGGGATTCCGCGAAGCCCTGTGGTGTCCGGTTCGTGATCACACGGGACCCAGGCCGGTGAGCGGGCGGTTCGGTTCGCTTCATGGGCCTTCCGTCGCAAGAGGGCGGCGATGCCGGTCGTCCCCGTCAGCCGCGGCGCGCCGATGGCGAAGTGTCGCCAGGTGGCCCTCGCGCGAGGCGCAGCCCGCCCGGACCGGACCCGACCCTGGTGACGCTGCTGAGGCCCGTCGCCCCCGCGGTCCTGATCGTGTCGGGCATCCGGGAGGCGCGGCGTCGCCGTCGGTCGCCGACGGTCCGTGCCGACGCCCTCCCCTGCCGTGCAGTGGCATGTGCCGCCCCGCTCATCGGCATCGAGCAGCCGGCGTCGTCGGCCCCGCCGCCGTAAAGCCCTCACGCCCCATGGACGGCCAACGAGCGCTCACCGCACAGGACGCGGTCCTGGCCTCTGAGAGAACCTCACTCCCCCTGCGATCAAGTGCCTTCGGCGGGCCGGCCGACGGGTCGCGGCGCGAAAACGCGCATGCGGGACAAAGGGCCGGCTAATAGACGGCGTTCAGAAAGCGTTAAGTAAATAATTCCGCGAGCGCGATGCCGATGTCCCTCTGAACCATTGACGGGCACCCGGCGCAGTAGCCAACTTGGTGGCACGTATTCCGTTCGACCGAGGGAGTTTCTGTGCTCATGAGGAGAATTCGGCATCGCGTCACCTTCATGGTGGCCGCCGCGGCTGTCGCTGCGGCGATCTTCGTCGGGCCGGCGACGCGATCCGCGCAGGCTTTTCCGGCCACTCCCAAGCAGAATGTGCTGAACTACCTCCGCTCCATTTCCGGGAACCACATCGTTTCCGGACAGCACAACAAGGAACCCGCCACCGCGCCCGGCCAGTACACGCAGCAGGTCAAGGACGTGACCGGGCAATATCCCGGTCTGTGGGGCGGCGACCTGATGTTCAACGCCACCGACGTGGCCAACCGCCAGCGCGTGATCGACCAGGCGAGGACCGAGTGGACGAACGGCTCGCTGGTCGCGCTCACCTGGCACGTCTGCCCGCCGACCGGCGGCTCGACCTGCGCGTTCGAGGGCGGCGTGAAGTCGAACATCTCCAATGCGCAGTTCTCGCAGATCATCACCGACGGCAGCGCCCTGAACACCGCCTGGAAGCGGCGCCTCGACGAGGTCGTCCCCTATCTCCAGCAGCTCAAGAACGCGGGCGTCCCGGTCCTCTTCCGGCCGCTGCACGAGATGAACGAGTCATGGAACTGGTGGGGGAACCGGCCGGGAGCCAACGGCAGTCCGCGCCTTTACCAGATCACCCATGACTATCTCGCCAAGACCAAGGGCCTGGACAATCTGATATGGGTCTGGAACGTTCAGGACAATCCCGCCGGCGGCTGGAGCAACTACTATCCGGGCGATCAGTACGTGGATGTCGTCTCGCTGGACGCCTGGTACAAGAATTACCCCAGCGCCGCCGACTACCAGCAGATGCGAAGCATCGCGGGAACGAAGCCCATGGCCATCGCGGAGATGGGCAAGGTGCCCACTGCCTCGCTGCTGGACAGCCAGCCGCAGTGGGCTTGGTTCATGATGTGGTCCGAACAGCTGCGCGGGAACAACACCAATGCCGAGATCCAGACGGCGTATTTCCTGCCCCGGGTGCTGAACCAGGGCGAGATCACGCTGCCCTGACGCCTTCCGCCGGCCCGGCACGACCGGGCCGGCGGAGCCGGCCGGTCACAGCCAACCGCGCAGAGCCCGGAGGAAACCGGCCGGATCGTCACGGTGGACGGTGTGCCCGGCACCGTCCACCGTCCGTAGGTGCCAGCCGCTCCGGCTCAGCGCCGCGGCTTCGGCGGGCGGGATGCGCTCGCTGGGGCCGGGGAGCAGGACGAGCGAGGGGACGGCCGGGGCGCCGGGCAGACCCGGCAGATGCTGAAGAGCGGTGACGGACGCGGGATCCCAGGAGTCCAGGGCGTGCCGTTCGGCGGTGATGTCGTCGTCGTGCCATCGCGGATGCGCGGCACGCAGGTCTGCCCAGGTGGCGTGTCTGACGGCGCGCAGGGCGTCCAGGTCCCGCGGTCGGGGCAGCCATGCGGGGTCGCAGTGGACGGCGCGGGCGCAGCGCAGCCGGGGAACGGCCGGCAACAGCGCGGCCGAGCCCAGCGAGTGACTGACGGCGAGATCCGGGGCAGGGGGCAGGGCGTCCAGCAGCGCCGCGGCGAGCGCGTGCGGTGTGTAGTCCGCGGCGGGCCCGCTTGCTCCGTGACCGGGCAGGTCCACGGCGACGACCCGGTAGCCGTGCCGGGCGATCGCCGGCGCGACGCGGTTCCAGCTGCGCGAGTCGGTCATGATGCCGTGCACCAGTACGGCCGTCCGCGGGCCGTTGCCCCAGACCCGGGTCGCGAGCCTCATGAGGACCCGCCCAGGGGCACCCGGGCGCGGTGGAGCACCGCTCCCTCACCGGACACCCGACAGGGGGAGCCGACCGGGACCAAGGCGGCGGCACCCGCGGTGAGAGCCGGGCCCGCGTCCAGCCGGGCCCGGCCGGCGAGGCAGAGCAGGACCTGCGGCCCGGCGGCGGTCAGGCACACCGCCTCGGCGCCCGCGTCCACCCGAGACAGGGCGAACTCCGCCGCCGGGCAGCCGTACCGCTGCTCGCCCGCCACGGCCGCCGGCGCGGGACGCACGACGGACGGCGCGGTGGCGCGGAGGTCGACGACGTCGCTCAGCAGCGCGGTGTCCACGTGCTTGTCGGTGAGTCCGCGGCGCAGCACGTTGTCGGAGTCGGCCATGATCTCCACGCCTGTTCCCCGCAGGCAGGCGTGCGGCACCCCCGCCGCCGGATACGGGGCTTCCCCCGCGTCCAGGCGGACGTGGCCGAACAGCGGTGCCGCGAGCAGACCGGGGTCGCCGGGGAAGTCGCCGGCCACGGTGGCGTACGCGGCGGCGGGGACGGCCAGGGCGCTCACCGCGAGGAGACGGGCGAGGGTTCTTCGGCGGTTTCGGGGCATGGCGGCCCTGCCTTTCGGCCCAGGAGGAGGCAGCGGGGGACAAGTGGGCGGTACCGGGCCCTTGGGCGCGGACGTCGGACGGCGGCCACCCGCGCGGGTGGCCGCCCGCGGTCAGGCGGTGGTGTCGGCCGGGGGCGCGGTGCTGCCGCGGGGCAGCAGGACGGGCTTCGCGGCGGGGCCCGACGAGGGGTCGCGGCGGTGGACGACGTCGAACAGCCGACGGGTGACATCGGCGCCGAAGCCGAACACGTCGTGGGTCATGGCGGACAGGTTCGGATGGGTCAGCCGGCACAACTGGGAGTCGTCCCAGGCGATCAGGCTGACGTCCCTCGGCACGCTCAGGCCCATCTCGGCGGCCACGGACAGACCCGCGACCGCCATGATGTCGTTGTCGTAGACGATCGCGGTGGGCCGCTCCCGGGAGGCGAGCAGCGACCGGGTCGCCCGGGCGCCCTGCTCTCCGGAGTAGTCGGTGGTGAGGCTGCGGGCCGGCTCCAGGCCCAGTTCGGCCACGATCGCGTTCAGCGCGGCGGTACGGATCAAGGTGTGGCCGAGCGCCGGATGACCGCCCACCCGCGCGATCCGCCGGTGCCCGAGGGCGGCGAGGTAGCGCACCGCCTCGTGCACGGCGCTTTCGTCGTCGGTCCACACCGAGGTGAAGCCGCCGGTCAGGGACGGGTGGCCGACCGCGACGGCCGGCAGCCCGATCGTCGCCAGTTCGGTGATCCGTGGGTCGTCCCGCTGGATGTCGACCAGGACGGAACCGGCGATCCGGCGGGACTGCCACCACTGGCGGTGGACGGCGATCTCCTGGGCGGTGTCCCGCACGAGGTGCAGCAGCAGCGAGCACCCCTGCCTCTCCAGCACGGACTCGGCCCCCGAGATGAACTCCATGTAGAAGGGCTCCAGGCCGAGTTGCCGCGCGGGCCGGGCGATGACCAGACCGACGGTGTCCCCCGCGCCGGTCGTCGAGCCGGACAGCTTGATCGCGGCATGGTTCGGCACCCACCCCAGCTCGGCGACGGCCGCCATGATGCGTTCGCGCGTCGCCTCCGAGACACCGGGGCGGTTGTTGAAGGCGAGGGACACCGCTCCCCGGGACACGCCGGCCCGGGCCGCCACGTCCGTGATCGTGACGCGCCTGGACCGGCGTGCGCGAGGGTCACCCATGGACGTATCCGCCCCCGTTCACGCAGAACAGCGCCGCACGGGCGGCCCGGGCGTCGGGCCGCCGCCAGCCGGCGACCCGCCACGTCGCGCTCTCGCCGGGCAGGAGCGTGACCCGGCCCTGATCGGTGCGGGCCTGAGCGTCGAGCCGGTCGGCCTGGAGCAGCAGGTCCCGCACGAGCCCGCCGGCCGTGACCGTGACCAGCGCACCGCCCTCGCCGTCCTCACCGACCCGCACCTCGTAGGAGGCGGCCGGGTAGGCGAACTCGCGGTCCGAGCAGGCGAAGCGCACCGCGCGCAGGCCGTCCGCGTCGGCGACCAGGAATTCCCCGCGCACGTCACCGAGGCGCGCGACCGACTCCGGCAACCGCTCCAGTGCCACGTTCCGCGCCGCGGCCTTCAGCGCGACCACGGCGGTCGCCAGCACCGTGCCGTCCGCCGCCATCCGGCGGACGGTGACGGTGGTCTCCCAGACCGCCGCGCTCTGGTTGCAGCCCGCGAGGACCAGGTCGCCGTCGCGGTCCTGGATCGTCAGCAGCCGGTCGGCGTACAGGCGCCGCATCTCGAAGTAGAGGGGCTTGAGCCGGCCGTCGCCGTCGATCGCCGCCCAGGACGTGACCGGCCAGCAGTCGTTGAGCTGCCACAGCACCGTGCCGGCGCAGCGCGGCCAGTGGGAGCGCCAGTGCTCGACGCCGGCGGCGACGGCGCGCGCCTGGTTGAGCTGAGTCAGATAGTGCCAGGTGTCGAAGTCGGCGGGCTGTGCGAAGTGCCGGGCGAGCCCGCGGTTCAGCTTGCCGTTGCCGTCCTCCGCCTTCTGGTGGTGCAGCATGCCGGGAGCGTCGGCCGTCAGCGGGCGTTCGGCCAGGGCGCGCTCCAGGGTGGCGAGCGCCGGAGGCGCCTGCCAGCCGAACTCGGCGACGAAGCGCGGCACCGTGGTGAGGTAGTCGCTGTAGTCGCGGCGGTTCCACACCTCCCACGAGTGGCTGGTGCCGTGGCCGGGATCGTTGGGCGTGTGGGCCCAGGACCCGGACCACGGACTGCCCGCCCAGTACGGGCGGGTCGGGTCCGTCTGCGCCACGACGCGGGGCAGCAGGCCCAGGTAGTAGCCCTCGCCCCAGGAGTCGCCCGCGAGGGTCCGCTCCCACTCCCAGTCGGCGAAGCCCCACAGGTTCTCGTTGTTGCCGTTCCACAGGACCAGCGACGGGTGGGGCATCAGCCGGGTCACGTTCTCCCGGGCCTCGGCCTCGATCTCCGAGCGCAGCGGCTGCTCCTCCGGGTAGGCGGCGCAGGCGAACAGGAAGTCCTGCCAGACCATCAGCCCCAGTTCGTCGCAGAGGTCGTAGAAGGCACGGTCCTCGTAGATGCCGCCGCCCCACACGCGCACCAGGTCCACACCGGCCTCGGCCGCCTGGGTGAGCCGGTCGCGGTAGCGGTCCGCGGTGACGCGGCTGGGAAAGGCGTCGTCGGGGATCCAGTTGACCCCGCGGGCGAATACGGGTGTGCCGTTGACGACCAGGGTGAAGGCGCTGCCGTACGCGTCCGCGGAGGTGTCGAGTTCGATCGTGCGGAAGCCGATGCGGCGCTCCCACGTGTCGAGGACCCCGCCGCCGTCGGGGTCGCTGAGGACGACCGTGCATCCGTGCAGCGCCTGGGCGCCGTATCCGCGCGGCCACCACAGCTCCGCGTCCGGGACCCGCACCGTCACCGTGGCGGTGTTCTGCCCCGGTGCGACCGCGACCTCAGCGGACGCGTCACCGACGGCGGTCACCAGCCGCAGCTCCCTGTCCCGTCCGGTCGCCGTGCGGTCCAGGCCGACGACGATCTCGACGGCGCCGGTGCCGTCCTCGGCGACGGTGACGTGCGGGCGTACCGTGGCCAGCCGGGCCGTGGACCACTGCTCGAGCCGCGCCTCGCGCCACACACCGGCCGTCACCAGGGTGGGGCCCCAGTCCCAGCCGAAGGAGCAGGCCATCTTGCGGATGTAGTTGAACGGCTCCGGGTAGGAGTTGGGCCGCTGCCCGAGGGTGGCCCGGACCGTCTCCGCTTCGGTGTAGGCGGAGGTGAAGGCGACTTCGAGCGGGGCGGCGCCGTCGGTGAGTTGCTCGGTGACGTCGAACCGGTAGGACCGGTGCATGTTGCGGGTGCGGCCCAGCAGCCGACCGCCGACGTGGACGGCGGCGACCGTGTCCAGGCCGTCGAAGACCAGCTCGGCGCGCTCGAAGGCGGCGTCCCGGCGCGGCAGTTCGGTGGTGTACGTCCAGTCGGCACGGCCCACCCAGGCCACCTCGTGCTCGTTGCGGTCGAGGTAGGGGTCGACCAGCCATCCCGCCGCCATGAGGTCGGTGTGGACGCAGCCGGGCACCCGGGCCGGCACGGCGGTCCCGGCCAGCCCCGGGGGCGCCTGCTCGGGGGTGTGCCGGTCGGTGTTCAGGCGCAGCGTCCAACCCTGGGAGAGCGGGGTGCGGACCTTCATGCGGGACTCCTCGTGAGACGTGGTGCGGGGCGCGGTGGACGGGCGCGGGCTACTTGGTGGACCCGGCCGCGAATCCGCTGTAGATGAAGCGTTGCAGCGCCAGGAAGACGATCAGGGTGGGCACGATCACCAGGACGGTGCCGGCGGAGATGGTCTCCCAGTGGGCGCCGAAGGGGCCCTTGAACCGGAACAGGGCGGTGGAGATGGTGCCCAGTTCGGGATCGGGCATGTAGAGGAAGGGCACGTAGAAGTCGTTGTAGACGGCAATGCCCTTGACGATGACGACGGTGGCGACGGCCGGCCGCAGCATCGGAAGGATGATCTTCCAGTAGATCGTCCAGGAGTTGGCGCCGTCGATGCGGGCGGCCTCGTCCAGGGAGGTGGGGATGGACCGGATGAACTGCAGGAAGACATAGATCGAGACGATGTCGGTGCCGGTGTAGAGGAGGATCGGCGCCCAGCGGGTGTTGAAGGCGCCCAGATCGTCGATGACCTGGAAGGTGGCGACCTGGGTGGTGACGCTGGGAACCAGTGCGGCCAGCAGGAAGAGCCCCATCACCAGTTTCTTCAGGCGGAACCGGAAGCGGTCGAGGGCGTAGGCGGTCATCGAGCCGATGAGCACGGTCCCGGCGGTGGAGACCACCAGGATCAGGGCCGTGTTGCCGAAGGCCCGCAGCATCGCGCCCTGTCGGAAGGCGGTGGTGTAGTTGGCGAAGTTGAACCAGTTGCCGGGGAGCGACAGTGGACCGCTGTTCGCCACCTCCGACTGGGTCTTCAGCGACGTCAGCAGGACGACGACGAGCGGAACGACGACGACGGCCGATGCCGCCAGCAGGGTCAGGTACTTCAGGGCGACGGCGGTCCGGGACAGCGCGCCGCGCTCGGTGCCGGCCGGACGCCGGGCCGGGGTCGTGATGTCGGCGGTCACGAGAGTTCCACCCTCTCCTCGGGGATCAGCCGGCGCTGGACCCAGGTGATCAGCAGGAGCAGGACGAGCAGGACGACGGCCGAGGCCGAGGCCAGACCGACCTTGTCGAACTGGAAGGCGAGCTTGACCGTCTGGATGACGAACGTCTCCGTGCCGTTGGCGCCGCCGGTCATGATGTACGGGATCTCGAAGACGGCCAGCGAACCGGACACGGCGAGGATGAAGCTCAGGCTGATCACGGGTTTGATGCTGGGCGCGATGATGTGCCGGAACTGCTGCCAGCGATTCGCGCCGTCCAGCTGTGCCGCCTCGTAGAGATGCGGCGGGATCGACTGGATGGCGCCCAGGAAGAGCACCATGTTCAGCCCCGTGAAGCGCCACACCGACACCCCGGCCAGCGAGGGGTTGGCCAGGTCCGGGTCGCCCAGCCACAAGTGTCTGCCGTCCACGCCGATCAGGCCCAGCAGCGTGTCGAGGGTTCCGTCGGGCTGGAAGAAGTACAGGAACACGAACCCGACGGCCACACCGTTGATCAGGTAGGGGAAGAACAGCAGGCCCTTGAACAGGTTGCGGAACCGCGTGTCGAAGCTGAGGACCGTCGCGAAGTACAGGGCGACCGCGATCTGCACGACCGAGGCGGCCAGGTAGAAGCCGCTGACGAGGAACACCTCGAACCGGGCCGGCCGGGTGAGCAGGTCGGTGTAGTTCTCCAGACCCACGGTGGAGCTGGTGGGGCTGACGCCGTCCCAGTCGGTGAAGCTGTAGCCCACCATGTCGGCCACCGGAAGGTAGGTGAACATCACCAGCAGCGTCAGGGGTGCGGCCAGGAAGAGCCAGGGGGTCAGGGCGGCGACACGGTGGCGGCCGCGGCCGCGTGGCCGGTCGGCGGCGGTCTCGGGAGGCGGAGCACTGGGCCGGCCGGCGGCGTGCGCGCCGGGACGGGTCTTCTGGACAGCGGTCATCTCATGGTTCCTCGTGAGGAGTTCACGGTCGGGCGTGCTGAGTGGCGGCACGGCGAGCGGCGGTTAGCGCGGGATCCCGGTGCTGCCGGGACGGCTCCCCAGGACGTGGTCTCGCCGTGCCGGGACGCGGTCAGCCGCCGAGGTTCTGCTGGGCCTCGGACCACTTTCCGTTCAGCTCGTCGAAGTAGCTGTTCATGTCCCCGCCGGCCGCGCCGCGGGCGACGTCCACCAGCTTCTGCCGGTAGTCCTGCGCGGTGATGCCGATTTCGGACGCCTTGTCGATCGTGTTGACCTGGGCGAGGTTCTTCTGGTGCTGCTGGATCAGCGTGACATCGTTGTCAGAGAACGCCTTGAGCGTCCCTGGCAGCGGGGCGCCCTTCACGGAGGAGATGGATCCCTCGGCGGCGGCCTGGCCCGACTTGGTGATGTACCAGTCGATCCACGCCCGGGCGGCGGCCTTCTTGGCGGAGTGGACGTTCACCGCGTACTGGTAGTCGGGCCGCAGAACGGAGCAGGACTTCCCGCCCTTCTGCGCGGGGAAGGGCATGAACCCGATGTCGTCGGGGCTCTTGCCAGCCGCCTTCGCCGCGGCCCGCATCTGGGAGATCGCCCAGGAGCCGAGCCACATCGAGGCGACCTTCCCCGTCCCGATCCGCGCCTTCGAGTCTTCCCAGTTGGTCGTGGTGGGGTCGGGTTCGGACAGCTTCTCGTCGACGATGGTGTAGAGGAGCTTGTCGATCGCGTACAGGTCCGACCCCTTGCTCCAGGGCTTCTTGGTCGTCGCCAGGGAGTCGTAGGAGTCGGGGTCGCACGTGGGGGAGCCGATGGCGTTCGTCCAGTTGGTGAGCGGCCAGCCGTCCTTGTAGTTCGTGTAGTACGGCGTGGCGCCGGTCTTCGCCTTGATCGACTCGAGGTCCGTGATGAACTCCTGCGGCGTGGCCGGCCACTTGGTGATGCCGGCCTTCGCCCAGACCGCCTTGTTGTAGACGAACCCGTTGGCCACACCGATGTTGGCCAGACCGTAGACCTGGCCGTCCACCGTCGCGTGGTCGGTGTAGTCGAACTTCGCCGACAGGTCGGCGCTCTTGCCCAGGGGGGCGAAGAAGGTGGGGTACTGCTTGATGGAGAGGGAGTTCGGGATCAGCAGGACGTCACCGTAGTTGTCGGTGTTCATCCGGATCTTGGTTTCGCCCTCGTAGTCGGTCAGTCCCTCGAACTTGACCTTCACACCCGGGTACACCTTGCGGAACTCGGCGGCGTACTTCTTCAGCGTGCCGTCGGCTATCTGGTCGGTCCTGTTGGTCAGGACCGTGATCTCGCCCGACACCTTCGCCGGGTCGCTCGGGGGAGCGGCGATCTCACCACGGTCGCCGCTTCCCTGTCCGCTACAGGCTGTGGCCGCCACCATGATCGCAGCCGCGAGAACCACCCAACTCCTACGCATCCCCGTCACCTCTCATTGCGTGAACTTCGATGCCGGGCCGGGGGATCGCCCCCATCGGCTCCCGGGGCCCGGCCCTGACGAGCGCTCAACGTAGACGTAACTTCGCGGCCATGTCCATAGACCGGTCTAGATCCTTTTCGCCAACCTTAGGCGCGTTGAACTGCGAGTTTACTAAACTTTGACTAAACGGGACGAGATCGGGAGGCGCTTCGGGAGCCGGTGTGCGAGAGATGTGGACAACGTTGTCACGCTCGTGGTCGGATGTGGCCCGTCCTGACCTGGCTGCGCGTCTCACTCTTCGGAGGGTCATCACTATGAGTAGTCGGCGAACCGGACGTTCGGTTCATCGGCTGAGGCGCAGGAGAGCATCCGGCGGGGCGGGGCGGCACATGAGCACAAAAGCCCACTTCCGCCATGGCCCGAGCCGGGACATGGCGAGACCACCACGGCCTGGGGCCCGGTCTGCCTCCGGGTGTCCACTGGTCCGTGCGGTCGGTACCGCCGACAGCAGCCGCAGACGCCAGGTCGTCGCCCGCCGGTGTCATCAGTACCAGCGGCGGTTGCACACGGTGGAGGGGCATTCCGGCAAGACCGCCCCTGACACCCAGCCAGCCGACTACACTCCGACCATGCCTCTGACCAGGCCAGATAGCGAAACATCGCTGGAGTACTGGCCTCGACGTGCCTGGCGCTGACAGGACGTCACGGCGGCTGTGGCGGCCCCGCACTCCGCCGCGACCCGGGGCGGGGGCCGCCCCTCGGCTCCCGCCGTCGAAGATGCGCATCCGTCAAGGCGTGCCAAGGGTCACGGACCGGCTGATGCGCGGTCCAACGCGTTCACAGGTGCTTGCCGGTGGTCCTGGCGATGTCGCGAACGCGCTTGGTGCGACCGCGCTCGGCCAGAACCTCGACGGCGTGGGCATTCGATGCAGCGGCCACCTTGCGCTGGAGCCAGTCGGACGAGGCGAGCAGAGCATCGGGGCTCCAGGACTGCTTGAGCACGATGGCGCGGAAGAGGGTCCATTCCCGCAGACGACGGGCCAGGAAGGGGTGGCGCGCGATCGTGTGGGCCATCGACTCCTGCCACGGCTGATAGGTGGGGTCGAGGTGGAGGCGGTCGGCCCGGAGGTCCAGGTGCCGCAGGACGGCGGACCGGGCCATCACCTGGTCCGGATCGGAGAGGACGGCGCTGATCACGGAGGTTTCCTCGGCGGCGGTGACCTGTGCGAGCCGGCTCAGATGGGCGGCGAAGCGAAGGTGCTCGGCCGGCTCGTCGCCCGTGGCCTCGTGGTGATGCATGCGGCCTGCTCCCCTCGCTCGACCAGGATGCCGTTCTCGAACCCGGCGCTCGCCAAAACCCGCAGAACCAGCTGAACACCGGTGATCGCCCGCCGGCCTGCCTGGAGGTCCTCGACCAGCTCGAACACCGTGGCGAGGGCGGCGGCCGGGCCGGCGGCGCCCCGGGTGACCGCGGCTCGCAGCTTACCGTGGAGAGGGTCGAGAGCTCCCGGACGAACACCCGCTGCCGTAGGGGAAGTTCGCCCGACGAGGGCTCGAGGTGGCCCGCGGCATCCTCGTCGGTCCGGTGCAGCGCGGCGCCTGACCGGCCAGGGCTGCGGACCGCCCCGGGGCGGCGAGCGAAGGAGCCCTCGGCAGGGATGCCGGACCGTCGTGCCGACGTGTCTCCACGTCGGCTTGGCCTATCCGTCCGCACCGGCGAGCGATCGGGGGATCGCGCGCCGGTGCGGTCAGGTGTGGGCGGCCGCCGGGGGAACGCGACGCGAGTTCGCGACCCCGGCGGTCCCGGGCGGGCGTGAAGGCGGAGCGGCGGGCGGGGTCGGTGTGCGAGACCGGTCGCCGGTGCCGGCCGACTTCCGTACCTCGCTCCGCACGTGATCGCCCGAACAGCTCCTCGTAGACTGCGGGTGTGGCTGAGTACGGGACGAGTGGCGCGGACAGCGGTGACGAGCGGCCGGCTCTGCCGGCGACGAGCTGGGCGGTTCTGGGGCTGCTCTCCTTCGGTGAGGAGCTGTCCGGTTACGACCTGAAGAAGTGGGCGGACTGGTCGCTGCGTTTCTTCTACTGGAGCCCGTCGTTCAGCCAGATCTACGGCGAGCTCAAACGGCTGGAGAAGGCCGGCTACGCCACCTCCCGGATGGTCGCCCAGGAGACCGGCAACCGCGACAAGCGTGTCTACCGGATCACCGACGCGGGGCTGGAGGCGGTCCGCACCTGGGCCCGCGAGGCGCCGGTGGAGCCGCCGGTCCTGAAGCACGGCGTCATGCTCCGGATGTGGCTGGGGCACCTGTTGGAGCCCGAGCAGATGCGCGAGGTGCTCGGCCGGCACCGGGCCTACGCGGAGTCCATGCGACGGCGCGCCGCGGCCGACGTCGAGGGGGCCCGTGGCGAAGAGGCGTGGGCCTACCCCGAGCTCACCCTGAAGTGGGCCGAGCGCCACTACGCCGCCGAACGGGACCTGGCCGACGCGATGCTGGCCGACATCGAGGAACTCCACCGCGGGCAGCCGTAGGTCCCGCGGTGGTACGGCGGGGCCGGTGGCAGGGGTGCGCCGGGCCAGGGCGGTGACCGGTCCAGGACGTTCGCGTGGTCGCCGCCGGGGAGGGTGCCGCCCAGGTCGCGCTCTCTTGTCGCGCTCTCGCCGCCGAGCGGCGGCGCGCCGTTCGCGCCGCCATGGCGGGCCGCCCCGGCGAACTCGTGGCCGGCCGCGGGATCAGCCGTCACCTGACCAGCCGGGCACGGAGCCCGGCCAGTTCAGCGGCGCCCAGGCCGAGGCCTCGGGTGAGGTAGCCGTGCAGGCCGCCGTAGTCCCGCTCGGCCTGGTCGAGGGCCGCGCCGAGATAGTCCGGGCGGACCTCCTGCAGCGGGACCAGCAGGTCCGGGTCCTGCATGAGACCGGACTGCTTCAGTCCCTCCCGGACGCGGAGGTCGGCCGCCGCGCGGAAGTCGTTGGAGAGCAGGTAGTCCCTCTCGGCGGTGGCGGCGGGGACGCCGACGGCCCGCAGCAGGACGTAACTCAGCCAGCCGGTGCGGTCCTTGCCGGAGGTGCAGTGGTACAGCAGCGGGGTCCGGCGGTGGTGCGCGATGTCCCTGAGCGTCTCGGCGAACGCGCGGCGGTCGCCCGGGTCGGTGACGAAGGCGCGGTAGATCGACCGCATCAGCTTTGCCGCCTTGCCGTCGCCGAGCACGTCCCGCTGCTTCACCGGGTCACGCGAGCCGATCACCTCCATCGTCGTGGCGTACAGACCGCGGTCCTGTACGGGCCGGGAGGTCACGGCCGGGCCCGTCGGCAGGCGGTCGGCGCCGTCGCCCCGGACCTCCTGCGGGACCCGGAAGTCCACGACGGTGCGCAGCCCCAGCCGGGACAGCCGCACCACGTCCGAGTCGGTCAGCCTGCCGAGTCCGTCGGAGCGGAAGACCTGGCCGTAGCGGACGTGGCGGTCCCGCTCGGTGCGGTAGCCGCCGAGGTCGCGGACGTTGACCGCGCCCTGGAGGGCGATGTGGCGTACCGGGGCGGTGGTGCCGTACGAGGCCGTGGCGTGGGGGCGGGGCGCGGTGTGGGCCACGGCGGGGGCGGGCGGGAAACTGAAGGCCACGGCGGAGATCAGGACCGCGACGGACCGGCGGAGACGGGCTGCACGCATCGGATCGACTCCCTGGGGAGAGCGGAAGTTCCCTGGGTCGAGTGGGGAGGGAGGCCGGATCTCAGCCGGCCGAGGACGAAGCCCGGGTCCGCGCCGTGATCCGGTCGAGGAGTTCGACGGAGGTGGAGACACCCATGAACATCGGCTACCTTCCCACCAAACATTTGTTAGGCGAGAAGGTAGCAGCGGAGTGCGCGCTGCGGGAGGTGTCCCTTGACGGCGATCATCGATCTCACCGGATGCGTGGCGGTTGTCACCGGCGGAACCCGGGGCGTCGGCGCCGGCATCGCCCAGGCGTTCCTGGCGGCCGGCGCGGACGTCGTGACCTGCGCGCGCCGCCCCCCGGACCGGCCCGTGGAGGCGGCCGGCCGCACCGCCCGCTTCCTCCCCGTCGACCTGCGCGATCCCGAGGCCGCCGACACGTTCTTCGGCCGGGTGCGGCAGGAGTACGGCCGCCTGGACACCCTCGTCAACAACGCCGGGGGCACTCCCTTCCGGATGCTCGGCCAGGGCGGAGCCGCCCGGCATGCCCGGGTCGTCGAACTGAACCTCCTGGCGCCGCTGACGGCCTCGCTCGCCGCGTACGAGGCGATGCGCGGCCAGGCCGGCGGCGGGTCCATCCTGATGATCGGCAGCGTCAGCGGGAACCGGCCCTCGCCGGGCACCGCGGCGTACGGCGCGGCCAAAGCCGGCCTGGACCACCTCGCCCGCTCCATGGCCGTGGAATGGGCACCGCGGATACGGGTGAACACGGTCGTCCCCGGCATGGTCCGGACCGAACTGTCGCACCTGCACTACGGCGACGAGGACGGCATCGCCGCCGTCGGCCGCACCGTGCCCCTCGGCCGCCTCGCCACGCCCGCCGACATCGGCGACGCCTGCGTCTTCCTGGCTTCCGACCGGGCCGCCTACATCAGCGGGGCGAGCCTGCACGTCCACGGCGGAGGGGAACGCCCCGCCTTCCTCGACGCGGCCGACGTCGACAGGCGGGCCGACGGCCCCTGAGCCACCGGGCGGCGCCCGCCGCCCCGAGCCTCCCCGCCCCGGCCCTGTCCGCGTCTTTCCCGGTCAGCGGGAATTACCGCTCCCCGTGCGCAACGGCCCTCGCCTAGCCTCCCGGCACAGCCCGACGCCCCGCAGAGGACCCCCATGCTCACGGAATCCGCAAGACAGCAGGCGGCGCGGATCCTGCGCTCCGCCGAGCACAGCGTCACGCCGGTCGCCCCGCTGACCGAGACCTTCCCCGGGATCGACACCGAGGATGCGTACGGGATCCAGCTCGTCAACATCCGCCGCCGGCTCGATGCCGGGGCCCGGGTGCGCGGGCACAAGGTCGGCCTGTCGTCCCCGGTCATGCAGCAGATGATGGGCGTGGACGAACCGGACTACGGCCATCTGCTCGACGACATGGAGCTGAGCGCCGACCGGCCCGTGCCCGTCGCCCGCTACTGCTTCCCCCGGATCGAGGTCGAGGTCGGTTTCGTCCTCGGCGCCGACCTGCCGGGCGAGGACTGCACCACGGCGGACGTACTGGCCGCCACCGAACGTGTCGTCCCCGCACTGGAGTTGATCGACAGCCGGATCGGCGACTGGCGGATCTCGATCGCCGACACCATCGCCGACAACGCGTCCTCCGCCGGATTCGCCATCGGCGAGGGCCGCGACCCGCGCGCACTGGACCTGAAGGCGATCGAGGCACGGCTCACCCGCGGCGGCGAGGTGCTGGCCGAGGGCCGCAGCGACGCCGTGCTCGGTGACCCGGCCCGCTCCGTCGCCTGGCTCGCCCGTACCGTCGCCCGCTTCGGCGTGTCCCTGCGCAGGGGACACCTGGTGCTGCCCGGCTCCTGCACCCGGGCCGTCGACGTGACGGCGGGAGCGGCCTTCACCGCGGACTTCACCGGGCTGGGCCCGGTGTCCCTCTCGTTCACCTGAGGTGATGCACCCCCATGACACCCACCACCAGGACCAAGGCGACCGCAGCGATCGTCGGGTCCGGCAACATCGGCACCGACCTGCTGTACAAGCTGCGACGCTCCGAACTCCTCGAACCGCGCTGGATGATCGGCGTGGACCCGGACAGCGAGGGCCTGGCCCGCGCCCGCCGGGCCGGCCTCGAGGCCAGCCACGAGGGCGTCGACTGGCTGCTCGCGCAGGACGAACTCCCCGACATCGTCTTCGAGGCGACGTCCGCCCACGTCCACCGTGCCAACGCCCCCCGCTACGCCGAACTCGGCATCAGGGCCGTGGACCTGACCCCGGCCGCCGTCGGCCCCGCCGTCGTCCCGCCCGCCAACCTGCGCGAGCACCTCGACGAACCCAACGTCAACATGATCACTTGCGGCGGGCAGGCCACCATCCCCATGGTCCACGCGGTCTCCCGCGTCGTCCCCGTGGCGTACGCGGAGATCGTCGCGTCCGTCGCCTCCGTCTCCGCCGGACCCGGCACCCGCGCCAACATCGACGAGTTCACCCGCACCACCTCCCGCGGCATCGAGACCATCGGCGGCGCCGAGCGCGGCAAGGCGATCATCATCCTCAACCCGGCCGAGCCGCCCGTCGTCATGCGCGACACCGTCTTCTGCGCGATCCCCGAGGACGCCGAACGGGACGCGATCACCCAGTCCGTCAAGGAGATCGCCGAGCAGGTCGCCGCGTACGTACCCGGCTACCGGCTGCGCGGCGAGCCGCAGTTCGACGACCCGCGCCCGGAGAACGGCGGCATGGCGCGCGTCGCGGTCTTCCTGGAGGTCGAGGGCGCGGGCGACTACCTGCCGCCGTACGCCGGGAACCTCGACATCATGACCGCCGCCGCCACCGAGGTGGGCGAGGAGTTCGCCCGGCGGATCACCGCCGGCCAGTCCCACGGGGAGTCCTGAGATGCCCTACTCCGACACGCTCGACATCCGCGTGACCGACTCCTCGCTGCGCGACGGCTCGCACGCCAAACGGCACCAGTTCACCGCCGACGACGTACGGTCCGTCGTCACCGCCCTCGACGACGCGGGCGTCCCGGTGATCGAGGTGACGCACGGCGACGGGCTCGGCGGCTCGTCGTTCACGTACGGATTCTCCAAGACCCCCGAGCAGGAACTCATCAAGGTCGCGGTGGACACCGCCCGGCAGGCGAAGATCGCCTTCCTGATGCTGCCCGGACTCGGGGTGAAGGACGACATCCGCGCCGCCCACGCCGGCGGCGCGAGCGTCTGCCGCGTCGCCACCCACTGCACCGAGGCCGACATCGCCGTCCAGCACTTCGGACTCGCCCGTGAGATGGGCCTGGAGACGGTGGGCTTCCTGATGATGGCCCACTCCACGACCCCCGAGGCGCTGGCCAGGCAGGGCCGCGTCATGGCCGACGCGGGCTGCCAGTGCGTCTACGTGGTCGACTCGGCCGGGGCCATGGTCATGGACGACGTCACCGACCGCGTCGAGGCCCTGGTCGCCGAACTCGGCGACGACGCCCAGGTCGGCTTCCACGGCCACGAGAACCTCGCCCTGGGCACGGGCAACTCGATCGCCGCCATCAGGGCCGGCGCCCTGCAGATCGACGGCTCAACCCGCCGCCTCGGCGCGGGCGCCGGCAACACCGCCGTCGAGGCGCTGGTCGCCGTCTGCGCCAAGATGGGCATCCGCACCGGCATCGACGTCCTGAGGATCATCGACGCGGCCGAGGACGTGGTCCGCCCGGTCATGGACGAGGAATGCCGACTCGACCGGCTCGCCCTGCTGATGGGCCACGCCGGCGTCTACTCCAGCTTCCTCAAGCACGCCTACCGCCAGGCCGAGCGCTACGGCGTCTCCGGAGCGGAGATCCTGCTGCGGGCGGGCGAGCGCCGCCTGGTCGGCGGCCAGGAGGACCAGCTCATCGACATCGCCGTGGAACTCGCCGCACGGAACTGAGCCGTACCGCCGACAGGGTCCACAGACACCTCGCGGGGGCCGCGATCACGGCCGCTGGGTCCGGGAACACGGCCGCAGGGCCCACGGACACGGCAGCGGGGACGACAGACAGGGCCGTGGGACGCGACGACACGGCCGCAGGCAGGTCCGGAAGAAAGACATCGGAGGGACGAGATGACTGCGCTCAACGAAGGGGTCCGGGTCATCGAGGCGGGCACGCCACCGACCCGCTTCGCCCGGGGCTGGCACTGCCTGGGCCTGGCCGAGGCGTTCAAGGACGGACGACCGCACCAGATCGAGGCCTTCGGCACCGAACTGGTGGTCTTCCAGGGCGAGAACGACGGACGCCTGCACGTCCTGAACGCCTACTGCCCGCACATGGGCGGCAACCTGGCCCAGGGCAGCGTCAAGGGCGACGCGGTCGCCTGCCCGTTCCACGACTGGCGCTGGTCCGGCAACGGCCGCTGCGCCGGCATCCCGTACGCCCGCCGGGTCCCGCCGCGCGCCAAGACCCGCTCCTGGCTCACCCTGGAACGCAACGAACAGCTCTTCGTCTGGCACGACCCGCAGGGCAACCCCCCGCCGCCCGAGGTCACCGTCCCCGAGATCGCCGGCGTCCACGGCCCCGAAGCCGACCGGTGGAGCGAGTGGACCTGGAACACGCTCCTGGTGGAGGGCGCCAACTGCCGTGAGATCGTGGACAACATCGTGGACATGGCGCACTTCTACTACGTCCACTACGCCTTCCCCGAGTACTTCAAGAACGTCTTCGACGGGCACGTCGCCACCCAGTACATGGAGAGCAGCCCGCGCGGCGACACGGAGCTGGGCACCCTGAGCGCCGGGCGCCTGCGCTCCGACGCCTCCTACTACGGCCCCTCCTACATGATCGACCACCTCTACAGCGACGTCGGCGGCGGCACCGAGATGGAGATCGTCCTCATCAACTGCCACTATCCGATCACCGCCGACAGCTTCATGCTCCAGTACGGGGCGATCGTCAAGCGGCTGCCCGGGATGACCGACGAGCAGGCCGCCGAGGCGGCACGGCTCACCGCCGAGGGCGCGACCGTCGGCTTCGAACAGGACGTGCGGATCTGGCGGAACAAGACCCGGATCGACAACCCGCTGCTGACCGAGGAGGACGGCCCGGTCTACCAGTTGCGCCGCTGGTACGACCAGTTCTACGTCGACGTCGACGACGTCGAGGACGAGATGGTCCGCCGCTTCGAGTTCGAGGTCGACACCGAGCGGGCCAACAAGGCCTGGCGCGCGGAGGTCGCCGAGAACCTGGCCCGCCGGTCCGCACGGACGGGGACCGAGGTCTGACATGCAGCCGGTGGAGTGCGCGACCTGCGGCAATCAGGTCCTGTGCGAGAAGTTCAGCATCGCCCACACCTCGGTGCAGTGGACCTCGGAGGCGGCCGTGGTCTGCGCGGAGTTCCGCGGCCGGGTGACCGAGGGGCGGACCACCGCCCGCATCCCGACCTGCCGGGCGCTGCGCGACAGCATCGACCGCGCGGTCGAGGACGGCACGCTGGAGGTCGCCGATGTCTGAATCGAAGCCCGACCGGGCGTCACCACCGACGCTGGACCCGGGGGCCGGGCCGCGCACGCACCGCCTGCGGGTCACCGAGGTGATCGCCGAGACGGCCGACGCGCACTCCCTCGTGCTCCAGGCGCCCCCGGAGAGCGCGGATCGCTTCACCTACCGCCCCGGGCAGTTCCTGACCCTGAGGCTGCCCGGGACCGGCGCGGGACCACAGGCCCGCTGCTACTCCCTCGCCAGCTCGCCGCACACCGGCGAACCCATGAAGGTCACCGTCAAGCGCGTGGCCGGCGGATACGGCTCCAACTGGGTGTGCGACGTGGTGAGGCCGGGGGACGACCTGGAGACGCTGCCGCCGGCCGGCACCTTCACCCCCGACTCCCTCGACGCCGATCTGCTGCTCGTCGCCGGAGGCAGCGGCATCACCCCGGTGCTGTCCATCGCCAAGTCGGCCCTGGCGATCGGGCGCGGCAGGCTCACGCTCCTCTACGCCAACCGCGACGAATCCTCCGTCATCTTCCGCGACGAGCTGCGCCGGCTGGCGGAGGACCACCCGGACCGGCTGGTGCTGTTCCACTGGCTGGAGTCGCTCCAGGGCCTCCCCGGGGCGGACCGCCTGAGTACCGTCCTCGCGCCGTACGCGGACCGCGAGGCGTACCTCTGCGGCCCCGCGCCGATGACGCGGGCCGTCGAGCAGAGCCTGCGCGCCCTCGGCACGCCGGGCGACCGCGTCCACCGGGAGCGGTTCTTCTCCCTCGGCGCGGACGTCTTCGAGGTGCCGGCCGTACCCGAGGCCGCGCTTGCCGAGGCCGCGCCCGCCGAGGGCGCGAGCACCGCGCGGGTGGAACTCGACGGCGAGACCCGCACGGTCCTGTGGCCGCGGTCCACGCCCCTCCTCGACGTCCTGCTGGCCGCGGGCGTCGACGCGCCGTACTCCTGCCGGGAGGGCGGCTGCGGCGCCTGTACCTGCCGGGTCGTCTCCGGCGAGGTGAAGATGGTCCGCAACGACGTCCTGGACGACGAGGACATCGCGGAGGGCTACGTCCTGGCCTGCCAGGCGGTGCCGCTGACCGAGCATGTCGAGATCAGCTACTCCTGATTCGCCGCGGAGCGCGTCCGACGCCCACGCCCGCAGGCCAACCATGTCGAGATCAGCCACCCGTGATCCGCCGCGGAGCGCGTCCGACGCTCATCCCCCGACCACAGGCCACCCGACCACCCGAACCCGCCTTCGAGGGAGCAGACCATGCCCCGGACCCACCTCGTCACCGGAGCGGCCTCCGGCATCGGCCGTGCCACCGCCGCGCTCCTGCGCGCGCGGGGACACACCGTCATCGGCGCCGACCTCCAGGACGGCGACATCCGCGCCGACCTCTCCACCCGGGAGGGACGTGCCGAACTGGTGCAGCGCGCCGCCGAGTTGTCCGGCGGAAGCCTCGACGCCGTCATCAGCTGCGCGGGCACCGCGCAATTCCGTGCGCTCACCGTCAGGGTCAACCACTTCGGTGCCGTGGCCACGCTGGAGGGACTGCGCCCGCTGCTGGCCGCCGGCAACGACCCGCGTGCCGTGGTCATCGGCTCGATCGACTCCGTGCACCCGGCCGACCCCGCGATCGTGGAGGCGGCGCTCGCCGCCGACGAGGAGACGGCGGCGGCCGCGTCCCGGGCGGCCGTCGACCGGGGAGAGGGACACCTTGTCTACTCCTCCTCCAAGGCCGCCGTCTCCCGCTGGGTCCGCCGCGCGGCGGTCACCGCCGAGTGGGCGGGCGCGGGCATACCGCTCAACGCGGTCGCACCCGGCGTCGTCCTCACGCCCCTGACCCGGCCCCTGCTGGACGACCCCGAGATGCGCCGGCTCGTCGAGCGGAGCGTGCCCATGCCGCTGCACGGCCACGCCCGCCCCGAGCAGATCGCCCCGCTGGTCGCCTGGCTGGCCTCCCCCGAGAACACCCATGTGACCGGGCAGGTCGTCTTCGCCGACGGCGGCGCCGACGCCGTCCTGCGCGGCGACGTCACCTGGTGAGCGCACCCGAGAAGGAGACCCGGTGAACACACCCCGGAAGGACACCCGGCCCACGGGGCCCTGCGCGGACACCCGCACGCTGCGCCGTTCCACCGTGCTCCCGGCCACCCCGGCCGAGGTGTGGGCGGCCGTCGGCGCCTTCGGCGGCCTCGCCGACTGGCATCCGCTCGTGCCGCCGTCCACCACCGAGGACGGCGGCGATCCGGAAGCCCTCGGCGCGGTACGGGTCTTCACCGTCGACGGCGAGGTGGTCGCCCGCGAGCGCCTGCTGGAGCGCGACACCGGTGCCCACTGGTACCGCTACACCCTCCTGGACCCGGTGCCGCTGCCGGTGGCGGACTACCTGGCCACCCTCGCGGTCCACCCGCACCCGGAGGGCGCCGAGGTCGTCTGGTCCGCCGTCTACCGCGGCACCGAGGCGGTCGCGGCGCGGACGGAGTCGCTCTTCGGCGACGGCACCTACGCGGCCGGTCTCGCGGCCCTGCGGGCGCGCTTCGCGCGGGGCTGACGCGACCGCGCCCGGTGCCGCCGCCACGACGTCACCGGCGACGGTGTCACATCCACTCGCTGAACCGCAGCCAGGACATCATGCCGTCCATCGCGTGCGGCGGCACGGCGGGCACGGACGGCGCCGCACGCTCGGACCGTGCCCGGTTCTTCGCGCGTCGGCCCGGACCGAACATGTCCTGCCACACCGACCGGGCGCAGCCGAGGACGGAGGGGGCGATCCGCTCCAGCTCCCGGTGGGCGCCGTTGCCGCACACCGAGATCGCGGCGACGGCCCGGCCGGCGCCGCGCAGCGGCGCCGCCACGCAGGACACGCCGCGGAACCCCTCCTCGTGGTCGAAGGCGACGCCGCGCTCGCGCACCGCCGCCAGTTCCCTGCGGAGCGACTCGGGACGGGTGATGGTGCGCGGGGTGCGCGCCCGCAACCCGCCGTGGATCACCTGCTCCACCAGGGCGGCGTCGCCGAAGGCCAGGATCGCCTTGCCCGCCGCCGTGCAGTGCGCCGGCTGCCGCCCGCCCACCCGCGACGGCACACCGCCGTCGTCCGAGCCTCCGATCCGCTCCAGGTAGACCACCTCCGCGCCGTCGAGCACGGTCAGGTGCACCAGATGGCCGGTGGACTCGTGCAGCGCGTGCAGATGGGGCAGCGCAGCCCGCCGCAGCCGGTTGTGATGGGAGGCCAGCGCCCCCAGCTCCAGCATTCCCATGCCCAGCCGGTAGTCGTGGCCCTCGCGCTCCAGCCAGCGCAGTTGCACCAGTTGGTCCAGGATGCGGTGCGCGGAGGACCGGGGGATGCCCGAGCGCTGCACGACCTGGGTCAGGGTGAGCCGGGGCTCGGCGCTCTGGAAGGCGCTCAGCACCTTCGCCGCCTTCTCCAGCAGGGACAGTGGCGGAAATCCGGTCGTGGCGGCCTGCGTCGTCATCGGCACCTCACCTCACACACGGACGGCCGACAGCCCCGGGCCGCGGCCGTGATCTCCGGTATTGCGGGGAGATTGCCAGCCGATCCCACCTGCTGGGAAGAGGTTGTTTCGTTTCGGAACAGTAACGCGTACCTTCCCTCGCGTCAGCCCCGACGACCGGATGCCCGACCGGACGACCGACGCCGGCCCGGACGACCGACGCCGGCCCGGACGACCGCGGCGGCCCGGACGACCGCGGCGGACGACCGGACGCCTGACCGGTGGTCCGGGCGAGTGACCCGGACGGCAGGCGGCCGGCCCGGGCATCCGGCCCGTAGGACCGGCCCGTCACGACCGGCCGGCCGTACGACGCGCGGCCGTACCGGACCATCCGCACGACCCGAGAGGGACGCGCATGTGCGACGACGACGTGCACGAAGCGGTTCGCCGACGCGCCGCCGCCCGGCGCGCACGGGCCCCGGGGCGCCAGGCCGCGGCCCCGGGAGCGCGCCCGGGGAACGCGACGGCACCTGCTCTCACCCGCCCCGGCGAGCGCGACGGCCCCACCGCCCGCCGACGGGCCGACGCCCCGTGCACGAACCCGGCGCGGCCTCGGCCCGCCCGCACGTGCGCCGCTCCACCGGTCGCTCCCGGAAGAAGCATGCCGCCCGGCACCCCCGTCACGTACCACGGAAAGGCATGACCAGCGTGTTCAACGACCTGACAGGGACACACACACCGGCCCCCGCCACCCTCGCGCAGCTCGCCGACTTCGCCGCGGACGCCTACGGCCGGCAGGAGGCGCTCGTCGACGGTGAGGTGCGCTGGACCTTCGCCCGGCTGCGGGACGAGATCGCGGCCTGCGCCCGGGCCGCCCTCGCCCAAGGGGTCCGTCCCGGCGACCGGGTGGCCGTCTGGGCGCCCAACACCCGCCAGTGGATCACCGCCGTGCTCGGCGCGGTGTCCGTCGGCGCCGTCCTCGTCCCGCTCAACACCCGTTACAAGGCCGCCGAGGCCGCCGACGTCATCCGCCGCAGCGGGGCCCGGCTGCTCCTCACCGAACGCGGCTTCCTCGGCATCGACTACGTGGCCATGCTGCGTGACGCGGGCGAGGACCTCGGACGGCTGAGCGGCACGGTGGTGCTGCGCGGGGAGCCGGCGGAAGGGACGATCGGGTGGGCCGACTACCTGGCGGGGGGCGAGCTGGTGCCGGAGTCCGAACGGGCCGCCCGCAGCGCCGCCGTCCGCCCCGACGACCTGTGCGACATCCTCTTCACCTCGGGCACCACCGGACGCTCCAAGGGCGTGCTGACCACGCACGGCCGCACCCTGCGGGTCTTTCGGGAGTGGTCCCGCGCGGTCACCCTGCGCACCGGGGACCGCTATCTGCTCGTCAACCCGTTCTTCCACGTCTTCGGCTACAAGGCCGGCATCGTCGCCTGCCTGCTGAAGGGCGTCACCATGGTCCCCGAGGAGGTCTTCGACCTGGAGCGGATCCTGCCCCGGGTGGCCGAGGAACGGATCAGCGTCCTGATGGGCACGCCGACCGTCTTCCACAGCCTGCTCGACCATCCCCGGCGCGCCGGGCACGACCTGACGGCGCTGCGCCTGGCCGGCGTGGGAGGCAGCGGCGTCGGCCCCGAACTGGTCGAGCGGATGCGCGCGGAACTGGACGTCCAGGCCGTCTTCAACGCCTACGGCCTCACCGAGTCCACCGGAGTGGTGTGCGTGTGCCCTCCGGACGAGGACGCCCGGACCGTGGCGACGACCGCCGGGCCGGCGCTGCCCGGTACCGAGGTGCGGGTCGTGGACGCCGGGGGCGCGCCCCTGCCGCCCGGCCGGCCCGGCGAGGTGGTGGTGCGCGGCTACAACGTCATGCGCGGCTACCTGGACGACCCCGAGGCGACCGCCCGGACCGTCGACGCGGACGGCTGGCTGCACACCGGTGACATCGGCGTGCTCGACGAACGCGGCTACCTCTCCATCACCGACCGCCTCAAGGACGTGTACATCGTCGGCGGCTTCAACGCCTATCCGGCGGAGGTGGAGAACGTTCTGCGCGGCCACGCCCAGATCGCCGACGTCGCGGTCGTCGGCGCCCCCGATCCCCGTCTCGGCGAGGTCGGTGTCGCCTTCTACGTCCCCGTCCCGGGGGCGCAGCCCGACCCCGCGGAGCTGACCGCCTGGGCGCGCGAACGGCTCGCCAACTTCAAGGTCCCGCGCCGTTTCCACCCCGTGCCGCACCTGCCGCGCAACGCCGCCGGAAAGATCCTCAAAGCGCAACTGCGCCTGACGGCAGGCGAGCCGGCGGCGTCCTGACCCCACGCACCCGAAGTCCACCGCGCCCGAGCGCGCACGGCAGCCGGCGCCATCTCCCCCGGGCACACCGACCGGCTCCGCCATGGTCTTCGCGCACCTCGCCGCCGCGCACCTCGCGCGGTGACGGCGGGCGGACCCCGCCCGCCGGGCCGCCCCTCCTTCCCGCTCAGCGGGAGCCAGGTATTTCGTTCCGGAACAACGAAGCGTACGTTCCTGGCACTTCCGCCACCACGACCGCCCGAGAGGGGATGTTCATGGCCGAAGACGTACTGGCAGCGATCCGCGCCCTCGCACCGACCCTGCGCGAGCGCGCGGCCGAGGCCGAGACCCTGCGCCGCGTGCCGGAGACCTCCGTCGAGGAGATCGAGCAGACCGGCTTCTTCCAGCTGCTCCAGCCCAAGCCGTTCGGCGGCCGGGCCGCCGACCCGGCCGTGTTCTACGCCGCGGTCAAGGAGATCGCCAAGGCGTGCGGCTCCACCGGCTGGGTCGCCTCGGTGGTCGGCATCCACCCCTGGCACGTCGCCCTGTTCGACCCGCGGGCCCAGCAGGAGGTGTGGGGCGAGAACCCCAGGACGCGCATCTGCTCCTCCTACGCCCCCACCGGCGAGGTGAGCGCGGTCGACGGAGGCTTCCGGCTGACCGGCCGCTGGCACTTCTCCTCCGGCTGCGACCACACCGACTGGGCGCTGCTGGGCGGTCTCGTCCCGGACGCCGACGGCACCCCGGTCGACATGCGCACCTTCCTGGTCCCCCGCTCGCAGTACCGCATCGACGACGTGTGGGACACCGTCGGCCTGCGCGGCACCGGCAGCAACGACATCGTCGTCGAGGACGTCTTCGTCCCCGAGCACCGCGCGCTCAGCTTCGGCCCGGTCACCGCCCTGCGGGTGCCCGGCCACGAGCTCAACCCCGAGCCGCTGTACCGGCTGCCCTACGCCGCCGTGTTCACCACCACCATCTCCACCCCGATCGTCGGCATCGCCGAGGGCGCCTACGAGTCCTACATCGAGGCCACCCGGAAGCGGATCCGCGTCTCCTACGGGCAGAAGGTCGCCGAGGACCCGTTCGCGCAGGTCCGCATCGCCCGCGCCGCCAGTGACATCGACGCCGGCTGGTTGCAGATGTCCCGCAACATGGCCGAGATGTACGACCTCGCCGCGCGGGGCGAGGAACTCCCCATGGCCCTGCGCACCCGCGCCCGCCGCGACCAGGTGCTCGCCACCGAGCGCTCGGTCGCCGCCCTCGACCTGCTGATGGAGAACTCCGGCGGAAACGCCATGCGCACCGGTCCCGGCCCCGTCCAGCGCGCCTGGCGCGACGCCCACACCGGTCGCGGCCACGCCGCCAACGACCCCGAGCGGGCCCTGGTGATGTTCGGCCAGGCCGCGCTCGGCATGGACATCCACGACTCGATGGCCTGAGAGGTGCCCCAGATGACAGAGGAACCGACCCGGGAATCGACCTCCCGCACCGTGAAGGCAGCGGGACTCACCCTGCACTACCACGAGGCGGCCCCCCGGACGCGGACATCGGCGGCCGACGCCGCCGCCCCGGTCGTGATCATGCTGCACGGCGGCGGCCCCGGCGCCTCCGCCTGGTCCAACTTCGGCCGCAACCTTCCCGTCTTCGCCGAACGCTTCCGCACCCTCCTCGTCGACCAGCCCTGCTTCGGACGCTCGGACAAGCCCGAGCTCGACCGGGACTACTTCACCTACAGCGCCGACGCCGTCGCCGCCCTGATGGACGAACTCGGCATCGCCCGCGCCCACTTCGTCGGCAACTCCCTCGGCGGCGGCACCAGCGTCCGGATGTCCCTCAACCACCCGGAAAAGGTCGGCAAGCTGCTCCTGATGGGCCCCGGCGGCGTCTCCCTGAACCTCTTCGCCCCCGACCCCACCGAGGGCGTCAGGCGGCTCTTCGAGTTCAACGCCGCACCCCAGCCGACCAAGGAGCGACTGCGCGCCTTCCTCGGCGTGATGGCGTACGACCAGTCGATCGTCACCGACGAACTGGTCGAGGAGCGCTGGGCGTCGGCGACCGACCCCGACACCCGGCTCGGCACCGCCCGCATGGCGGCCGCCTTCGCCGACCCCGCCTGGGCCGAGGACTGGATGCTCTGGCGCGAGGCCCACCGCATCACCCACCCCGTGCTGCTCACCTGGGGCCGCGAGGACCGCGTCAATCCCCTGGACGGCGCGCTGGTCGCGCTGAAGACCATCCCCGACGCCCGCCTGCACGTCTTCCCGCACTGCGGCCACTGGGCGCAGGCCGAGCAGGCCGACGAGTTCAACCGCCTCGCCCTCGACTTCTTCTCGCACTGACCCCCGAAAGGTGACCCATGGACATCCGTGCTCTCGGCTACCTGCGCCTGGAGACCACCAGGCTCGCCGACTGGCGCACCTACGCGCTCGACCTGCTCGGGATGGTGGAGGCGTCCGGCACCACCGAGGACACCCTCCGCCTGCGCATGGACGACCGCGTCCAGCGCCTCGTCGTGCAGGCCGGCGCCGGCGACCGGCTGCTGGCGGCCGGCTGGGAGGTGGCGAACGCCCGCGCCCTCGACGAGGCGGCCCGGGAGCTGGAGGACGCCGGCTTCCCCGTCAAGCAGGCCGACGCCGCCGAACTCGCCGAGCGCCGCGTACGCGGCCTGATCCACGTCACCGACCCCTGCGGCAACCCGCTGGAGCTCTACTGGGGCCAGGCCCAGGACCACACCCCGCTCGGCACCCCCTACGGCAACCGCTTCGTCACCGGCGACCTCGGCCTCGGTCACGTGGTCCTGCCGGTGCCGGACATCGACGCCGCACTGGACTTCTACGAGAACGTGCTCGGTTTCCAGCTCCGCGACTCGATGAAGCTGCCCCCGCAGGCCGTCCCGGCCGCGGCCGAGCAGCGCGACTTCCACTGGATGCACTTCCTGAGCCCCAACCGCCGCCACCACAGCCTGGGCCTGTACCCCGGCGCGCTGCCGCCCGGCATCGTGCACTTCATGGTGGAGCTGGAGACCCTCGACGACGTCGGCCACGGCCTGGACCGCATGAACGCGGCCGGCATCCCGATCGCCTCCAGCCTCGGCCGGCACACCAACGACCACATGGTCTCCTTCTACGCCCAGGCTCCCGGCGGCTTCCAGGTGGAGTACGGCTGGGACGGCCTGATCGTCGACCCCGCCACCTGGGTGGCCAAGGAGATCACCTCCGACAGCTTCTGGGGCCACCAGTGGAACGGCTGAACGGACCACGCATCGCTCCGGCCGTCTTCCGGGACGTCCTCGGCCGCTTCGCCAGCGGCATCACGGTGGTCGCGGGACTGGACGCGGGCGAACCCGTCGGCTTCGCCTGCCAGTCCTTCGCCTCCCTCTCCCTCGACCCGCCGCTGGTCATGCTGGCCGTCGGCAGGTCGTCCACGAGCTGGCCGAGGATCGAGCGCGCGGGCCGCTTCTGTGTGAACATCCTCGCCGAGGACCAGCAGGCCACCTGCTCGGCACTGGGCCGCAGCGGCCCCGACAAGTTCACCGGCGTGCCCTGGAGCGTCACCGGGCACGGCACCGTCCGCCTCGACGGCGCCCTGGCCACCGTGGACTGCCGCCTGGCCGACGTCCACGAGGCCGGTGACCACCACATCGTCACCGGCGAGGTCCTCGATCTCGCCGCCCGGGAGGACGGGCACCCGCTGCTCTACTTCCGCAGCCGCTACGCCACCGGCACGTTCTCGAACTGAGCACAGCCGTGACCTGAGCACAGCCGTGACCTGAGCACAGCCGTGACCTGACCAGAGCCGCGACCTGACCAGAGCCTCGACCTGACCACAGCCCCGACCTGAGTCAGCCGCGAACCGGACGACGAGCCGGCACCGCCGCCGGCCGAGCGCGGAGGAACCCGTCCCATGCCGATTGACCCCTTCCAGGCCACCTCCGCCCCGCCCGTGCGCGCCGCCGCGGTCTGGGACGACCGCGACGTACGCCTGTACCACCTGGCGCTGGGCGCGGGCGTCCCCGAGACCGACCCGGGCGAACTCCGTTACGTCCACGAAGGACACGAGCGGGGCCTGCGGGTGCTGCCCACCTTCGGCGTGGTGGCCGGGGGCACCGGGGGAGTGGGCTTCCAGGTCTTCGACGCACCGGGCGTGGACATCGACCTGGCCGCCGTGCTGCACGGCGGCCAGGAGATCACCGTGCACCGCCCCCTGCCCGCGGCGGCCCGGGCGACCACACTCACCCGGATCCCGGCCGTGTACGACAAGGGCAGCGCCGCCGTCGTCGTCCAGGAGTCCGTCCTCCTCGGCGAGGACGGCGAACCGCTGCTCACCCAGCGCAACCAGGTCTTCGTCCGCGGCGAGGGCGGCTTCGGCGGCGACCGCGGCCCCTCCGACCGCCTGCCCGCACCGGACCGCGATCCCGACCTGGTGCTGGAGATCCCGACACTGCGTCAGCAGGCCCTGCTCTACCGCCTCACCGGAGACTGGAACCCGCTCCACGCCGACCCGGCCACCGCCCGCCGCGCCGGTTTCGACCGCCCCGTCCTGCATGGCCTGTGCACCTTCGGCATGGCGGTCAAGGCCGTCACCGACGACCTGCTCGGCGGCGACGCCACCCGAGTGGCACAGTGCCGCACCCGCTTCGCCGGCGTCTTCTTCCCCGGCGAGACGCTGCGGCTGCGCGTGTGGGACACCCCGGACGGGTATCGGCTCACGGCGACCGCGGCGGACCGCGACGACGCGCCGGTCCTCACCGACGCCCGCGTCACCGCCCACTGAAACCCCCGCCCCACGAAAGAGGACCGCATGAGCACCGAGTGGGACCACACCTACGACGTGGTGGTGGCCGGCTCCGGCGCCGCCGGCATGGCCGCCGCCCTCACCGCGCGGCTGCGCGGACTGACCGCCCTGGTGGTGGAGAAGACCGACCGCTACGGCGGCACGACCGCTCTGTCCGGCGGTGCGATCTGGGTGCCGAACAACTTCCACCTGGACGCCGCCGGCCTCGCCGACACCCCCGAGAAGGCCCGCGCCTACCTGGACGCCACCGTGGGCGACCGCGTCCCCGCCGAACGCAAGGACGCCTACCTCGCCCACGGGCCGCGCATGGTGCGGGAGTTCCACGACCGCACCGCCGTACGGTTCGTCCACACCCCCGGCTACAGCGACTACTACCCGGAACGGCTCGGCGGCTCCCCGCAGGGCCGCTCGGTCGAACCGGGAATCTTCGACCTGAACAGGCTCGCGCCCGAGCAGCGCGCGACGCTGCGCCGCGCCGGGCTGCCCACCTACGGGCTCACCATCACCTCCAGGGACTTCCGGCACCTGAACATGGTCGCCCGCACCTGGGCCGGCAAGCGGACCTCCCTCAAGGTCGGCGTCCGCGCCCTGGGCGCCCTGGCCACCGGCCGTCAACTGCTCGCGCTCGGCGAGGCGCTGGTCGCCCGGATGCGGTACTCGCTCGACCGGCTCGGCGGCGAGCTGTGGCTGAACGCCCCGCTGACCGGCCTGGTCGCCGACGGCGGCCGGATCGCGGGCGTCCGCGTCCTGCGCGACGGCCGCGAGGTCACCGTACGGGCCGGGGGAGGCGTGGTCCTCGCCTCCGGCGGCTTCTCGCACCAGCAGCGACTGCGCGAGAAGTACCTGCCGTCGCCGACCTGCGCCGAATGGAGCTCGGCCCCCGAGGGGCAGACCGGCGACGGCCTGGAACTGGGCATCGCCGCCGGCGCCGCCGTGGACCTCATGGACAGGGTGTGGGGCGCGCCGTCCGTGGTGCCGCCCGGCGGCAGACCGTTCTTCCTCGTCGCCGACCGCGGCATCCCGGGCATGGTGATCGTGAACGCGGCGGGCGAACGCTACGCCAACGAGGCCGCGCCCTACCATGAGTTCGTCGACGCCATGTACGCGGCCGACCGGCCCGGCGCGTCCACCGTGCCGTCCTGGCTGATCCTCGACGCCGCCTCCAAGGCCCGCTACCTCTTCCTCGGTCTCTTCCCCGGGCAGCCGTTCCCCAAGGCGTGGCGGAGGAGCGGCTTCGTCAAGCAGGCCCCTTCCGTCGAGGAACTGGCCGGGCTGATCGGTGCGGCCCCCGAACGGCTGCGCGCCACCGTGGACCGCTTCAACGGCTTCGCCCGCGCCGGCCGCGACGAGGACTTCCACCGCGGCGACAGCGTCTACGACCGCTACTACGGCGACCCCACCCTGCCCAACCCCAGCCTCGCGCCCCTGCGGAAGGGCCCCTTCTACGCCGTTCCGGTCCACCCCGGCGACATCGGCACCAAGGGCGGCCTGGTCACCGACGCCACCGCGCGGGTGCTGCGGGAGGACGGCACGGTGATCGAGGGCCTGTACGCCTCCGGCAACGTCTCCGCCGCCGTCATGGGGGAGACCTACCCCGGCCCCGGCGCGACCATCGGTCCCGCCATGACGTTCGGCTGGCTGGCGGCCGACCACATCGCACGCTCATGACCCTCCGACCCCATCAGCGGCGGGGGAGGCCGGGCAGTACCTGGTACGCGCCCGGCGTCCCCCGGCCGTGGTGCGCGCGGGATCACCCACCGGGCGGCTCCAGCGCCGCCCGCAGATCGCGCGCCGCCTCGGCGAGCGCCCGGTCCGCCTCCGGCAGCAGCCCCGTCAGACCGAGGAAGCCGTGGAAGGTGCCGGGCCACACCCGCACCCGTGGGGCGGCGCCCGCCGCCTCAAGGCGTCCCGCGTAGGCCAGGGCGTCGTCGCGCAGCGGATCGCACTCCGGCAGCACCAGCACCGCCGGGGGCACCCCGGCCAGGTCCGCGGCGAGACCGGGGGAGGCGTAGGGGTGCGAACCGTCTCCCTCCTCTCCCAGGTACTGCTCCCAGTACCACCGCATGTGCGCGGTCGTGTGGAAGAACCCCGTCGCGTAGGCGCGGTAGGACTCGGTGGCCATCCGGTGGTCCAGGACCGGGTACGCCAGCAACTGCGCCGCCAGGGCCGGGCCGCCGCGGTCCCGTGCCATCAGGGCCACCGCCGCCGCCAGGTTGCCGCCGCTGCTGTCGCCCGCGACGGCCAGCCGCCCGGGGTCCCAGCCCAGCCGGGCCGCCTGGGCCGCCACCCAGGCGGTGGCGGCCCAGGCGTCCTCGGCGGCGGACGGGAAACGGTGCTCCGGTGCCAGACGGAAGTCCACCGAGACCACCACCGCGTTCGTACGGGCGGCCAGTTCGCGGCAGAGACCGTCATGCGAGTCCAGGCCGCACAGCACCCAGCCGCCCCCGTGGAAGAAGACCACCACCGCAGGCGCGGCGGCCGGGGCGACCACCGGCTCGTAGATCCGCACCGGCACCTCGGGGGCGCCCGCCGGCCCGGGTACGGACCGGTCGGTGACGCGCGGCAGTTCGCGCACGGGTCGCCTCCCGGCGCCGGCGCGTGAGGCCCGCCGGATCGCGGCCGGCTCGACGGGGCCCAGGGCGGGATCGGGAAACCCCGCCGACATGGCGTCGGCGAGTTCCCGGGCCCGGACGGTCAGCGGATCGGTCCTGGCACGCGGACCGCAGCGATCGGTCATTTCGCCGTCAGCCCCCCGTCGACGGTGAACTCGGCGCCGGTGACGTACGACGAGGCGTCCGAGACCAGGAACAGCACCAGCTCCGCCACCTCCTCCGGACGGCCCATGCGCCGCAGCGGCACGTTCGGCCAGTCGCGCCGCCCGGCGTCCGGGCCGAGCGTGCCCGCGACCATGGGCGTGTCGATGGCACCGGGATGGACGGAGTTGACCCGGATGCCGTGCGGGGCCAGGTCCAGGGCGGCGGACCTGGTCAGTCCGCGCAGAGCGGACTTCGTGGCCCCGTAGGACGCGTGTCCCTCGATGCCGACCAGGCCGGCGGTGGAGGAGATGTTGACGACGGACCCGCCGCCGGTCGCGCGCATCGCCGGGACGACGGCCCGTATGCCGAGGAACGGCCCGACGAGGTTCACGTCCACCAGGCGCCGGAGGTTCTCCTCGGTGTCCTCCTCGATCGGGGCGGTGCGCCACAGGGCCGCGTTGTTGACCAGGGCGTCGATCCGGCCGAAGACGTCGAGAGCCGCCCGGACGACGCGGTGCCAGCCGGCCGCGTCGGACACGTCGTGGGCCACGAACAGTCCCCGGTCGCCCAGCTCCTCCGCGACCGCTCGGCCCTCCTCCTCCCGTACGTCCGTGACCACGACCCGTGCGCCTTCCCGCGCGAACAGCCGTGCCTCGGCGGCTCCCTGACCGCGCCCGGCGCCGGTGACGACGACGGTCCCGCCCTCCAGCCGCCCCGTCATGCCGCCGGCTCCTTCTCCAGGTCCCGGAAGTGCGGGATGACCTTCTCGCCCCACTGCCGGATGGTCTCCACGCACGCCTCCTGGGGGACGGTGCCCATCTGGACCAGGCACATGACCTCGTCCACGCCGATCCGGCGCAGCCGGTCGACGTAGGCGATGGCGGTCTCGGCGCTGCCGTACGCGTGCTCGGCGTTGAACTGGCCCGTGTCCGCCGGGCGGACGGGGATGTTCGCCTCGTGCAGCTTGGCGACCAGGACCTCGCGGTCGCGCTCCATGGCGGCCACGTGGTCCTCTTCCTCGTCGTACGCGGTGGGCGCGGGGCCGTTGCCGTACCAGTGGGCGATGGACTCGGCGAAGAACCGCTGCCCGCGGGTGCCGATGCGGTACGCCCGTTCGGCGTCGTCCAGCACGATCGTCGGGCACAGCGCGGAGAAGTGGTCGTTGACCTCGGTGGAGACGAACCGGTCGCCGCGGCGCCCGGCGATGGCCTCGTCGTAGATCGTGCGCATCTCCCGGATGTCGTCGGCCCCGGCGAAGCCCAGCACCAGCGCGCCGATGCCGAGTTCGGCGGCGAGCCTGAGGGTGTCGTGCTTGCTGCAGGCCATGAACAGCGGCGGGTGCGGGGTCTGCACCGGGCGGGGCAGGACTGCCCCCGGACCGATGTCGAGCGACCCGTGCCACTCGAACCGCTCCTCGCGCCAGGCGCTGCTGAAGATCCGCAGCGCCTCCTCCATCTGCGGGTAGGTGTCCTCGGGCCGTACCCCGTACATGGACATCTCCTGCCGGGTGGCGCCGCGGCCGGCGCCGACGTCGACCCGGCCGCCCGAGAGGACGTCCAGCATGGCGGCGCGCTCGGCGACCCGCACCGGGTGCTGGTAGCCGAAGGGCATGGTGACCACTCCGTGGCCGATGCGGATGCGGGACGTCCTCGCCGCGACCCAGGCGAGGAACACCTCGGAGGCGCTCATGTGCGCGTACTGCGTCAGCGCGTGGTGCTCGACCGCCCAGATCCGGTCGAAGCCCATCTCCTCCGCCAGGACGGCCTGTTCGACGCAGTCGTGGAGGACCTGACGCTCCCGCTCGGGGGACGGGTCCGCGATCTGCGCCTCGAAGATCATCGAAAACTTCACGGCGACTCCTCTTCGTTGTTTCGGTTCGGTATATGCCTAGCAGTAATACCCCCGTCGGGGGAGGGACGGACAGCGCCCGCTCCCGCTCAGCGGGAGGACCGGGTTCCGCCCCCGGACGCGGGGGACGTACCGTCCTGGCGCCGTGGACGTGTGGACAGGCCGGACAGGGGAGAGGCGTATGACGGACCTCCGGGGCAGAACGGTGATCGTCACCGGCGGGGCACGGGGACTCGGCGCCGAGGCCGCCCGGGCGGTGGTCGGGGCCGGCGCCCGTGTGGTGCTCACCGACGTGCTGGTGGACGAAGGCCGCGGCACCGCGGCCGAACTCGGCGACGCCGCCCGGTTCGTCCCGCACGACGTCACCTCCGAGGCGCAGTGGCAGCGGGTGGCGCGGTACACGGTCGCCGAGTTCGGCGCGGTCGACGGCCTCGTCAACAACGCCGGGATCTCGGGTGGTTCGCACCTGCTCGAGGAGCAGTCGGTCGAGGACTTCCGCCGGATCGTGGACATCGACCTCACCGGCGTCTTCATCGGGATGCGCACCGTGGTCCCGCTCATGAAGCAGGGCGCGGGCGGCTCGATCGTCAACATCTCCTCGGCGGCGGGCCTGATGGGCCTGGCCATGACCGCCGGCTACGGAGCCGCCAAGTGGGGGGTGCGCGGACTGACCAAGGTCGCCGCCGTGGAGCTGGGCACCGCGCGGATCCGCGTCAACTCCGTCCACCCCGGCATGACCTACACCCCGATGACCGCCCACGTCGGCATCGAGCGGGGCGAGGGGAGGTACCCGCGCACTCCCATGGGCCGGGTCGGCGAAGCCCCGGAGGTCGCGGCGGCCGTCGCCTTCCTGCTGTCGGACGCGGCGTCGTACATCACCGGCGCCGAACTGGCCGTCGACGGAGGGTGGACCGCGGGGCCGACACTGCGGCGACCGGCCGGAGGGTGACGGGTGCGGGTCCGGCCCTCCGGTCCCCAAAACCAGCGGAACGGTCGCTCGGGTGTCTCGCGGGCTCGGAACCGGAGGGCGGTGGTGATGCCCGTCCCGCGCGGCAGCCCGGGAACGGCCTACGAGGCGCTCGCCGGCAACGGTCCGCGACCGCCTCGCCGGCCCCGGACTCGGCTCCGCCCCGGCCGCGGCGGACCGCCGGCAGAGGTGGTCCGACCACGTTTGCCGACGGGGCTGGGGACTGTCCCGATCTTTGGCATGTGGTAGGTGGGACAGGCTCCCGGGCCCCGCCGGTGAGCGACGCCGCCAGGGCCGCGTCGTTCCCGTGGGCCGTTCGGACCGATCACCGGGTGTCCAAGCCGGCCCGGGCTCGGCGGAGTTGGGGCACGGCCTCCCGACAGCATGCGGATCCGCCTGGGGAAACGAGTGACGGAACCTCCGCGGTAGGGTGCGCCGATGTCATCGACCAAGCAGTTCCAAGTCACCTTCGACTGCGCGGAACCCGAGCGTCTCGCTCGCTTCTGGTGCGAGGTGCTGGGGTACGTCGTCCCGCCGCCGCCGGAGGGGTTCGCCACCTGGGACGATTTCAAGCGCTCGCTGCCACCTGGGCAGCAGGACGCATGGTTCGCGTGCGTTGATCCCTCCGGTGTGGGCCCGCGACTGTTCTTCCAGCGCGTTCCGGAAGGGAAGGCCGCGAAGAATCGGCTGCATCTCGATGTGCGGGTCGGTACCGGACTCGTAGGGGAAGAGCGCCTCGCCGCGCTTGAGGCAGAGTGCGCGCGACTGCTCCCGCTCGGCGCGGTACACGTGCGAACGCTGTACGACGGCAATGACGCGTGCATCCCGATGCTGGACATCGAGGGCAACGAGTTCTGCATTGACTGAGCGTCCTGGGGCGTGCATCGAAAGTGGATCTTGGCGTGAGATGATCTTGGTTCGCGGCGCGTGGAGACCTGACGGACGAGCAATGGGCGGCGCTCGAGCCGCTGGTTGCCCCTTGGCAAGAAGCCCGGCCGGCCGCCGACATGGGCCCGGCGGCAGCTGATCGATGGCATACGGTTCCGGGTCCGCACCGGCATCCCATGGCGGGACGTGCCCGAGCAGTACGGGCCTTGGGGGCGGGTGTACGACCTGTTCCGCTGCTGGCAGCGCAACGGCACCTGGCAGCGGATCTTCAGCGCCCTCCAGGCCCGGGCGGACGCGAAGGACCTGATCACCTGGGACCTCAACGTCGACTCCACCGTCGTCCGCGCCCACCAACGCGCCGCAGGGGCGCGCAAAGGTGGGATCTGCAGAAGGAGCCACCCGGCGGCGTCGCCGTCGAACCCGCTGACCATGGACTCGGCCGCTCGCGCGGCGGCCTGACGACCAAGCTGCACCTGGCCGTCGAGCAGCGGCAGAAGCCCATGTCGATCGTCATCACGGCCGGGCAGCGGGGTGACTCCCCGCAGTTCGAGGTCGTCCTGGGCCGCGTCCGGGTTCCCAGGATCGGGCCGGGCCGACCGCGCACCCGGCCGAGGCGGCTCCGGGCCGACCGCGCACCCGGCCGCGGCGGCTCCGGGCCGACAAGGCGTGCGCCTCCCGCAAGAACCGGGCCTACCTGCGGCGGCGCGGGATCCGCTGCACCATCCCGGACAAGACCGACCAGGCCCGCAATCGCAAGAGACGCGGCTCGCGCGGCGGCCGGCCGCCGAAGTTCGACCCGGTCGACTACCGCGAGCGCCACGCCGTCGAGTGCGGCATCAACCGCCTCGAAAGACACCGTGCCGTGGCCACGAGATACGACAAGCTCGCGGTCCGCTAAGAGGCGACCGTTCTCGTCGCCGCTTTCAACGAGTGGCTGTGACCAGCCACCTCACGATGCCGCCGCGTAACAGTGGATGGCCACCAGCTGAGACGGGCTCCATCGTTGCTCGACCGTGGCCATCAGTTCCCAGCCCAGCCGCTCGTACAAGGCTGCCGCGGCGGCATCGGACGCCACGACGTCGAGCACCGGGTGCAGGCCACGCCTTCGTGCTTCCTCCACGGCCTGGCCGATCAGCAGTGCACCGATTCCATACCCCCTGGCCTGCGGGGCGACGAACAGCCGGCTGACCACCGCGGTCAGGTCCTTGCTCGTCCCGTTCCGGTCGCTCCACAAGCTGGGGGCCAGATCCCCTTCGCCGCTGCGGGACAAGCTGACATGGCCGACGACACGGCCGCCGAGTTCAGCGACCCAGGCCCCCAACAGGGAGGCGTGCGACAGCCACTCATCAGGCTGGTCAGGCCAGTTCACCGGGTAACCGTCACGTTGATGGACTTCCGCGAGAACCCGCACGCACTTCTCGACATCACCATCTGTCCTCCGCCGGACCCAGTGGCCTGGCCTCTCCAGAGCAACCCCGGAATTCTCGATGTTCACTCCGGCAGGGAAGCACAGGCCACGGAGTCACAACCAGCCACTTTCGATACACGCCCTAACTAGGGGCCGGCCGGCCGCTGTGACCGCGTAGGTGCGCCGGGTCGGGGGGTGTGGCGGTTGGATGGGCGGTGACGTCCGATCCGACCGCCGGATGTGCGGTGGCCGAGCCTGTTCGTGTGCGCGGACCGACCAGGAGGGGCGGAAACCGTGTGCCGGTGGTCGCCCAGTTGGTGCAGGCCGACGAGGACACCGTGCGCGGTGTGGTCCACCGGTTCTACGAGATCATCTCATTCGTGACCGGCGGCCCGCGCGGCAGCCCTAGCTGCTCAGGGGCGAGCCCCACGCGGGATCGTGCCACGCTTTCCCGGCCAGGCCGGTGAGCAGACGCTCCGTTGTGCTCAGGGCTGTGTCTTGCGCCAGCCCCATTGCGGTCAGGGCGGCACTGAGCCGTGCGGACGCCTCCTCCGGCACCTCCAGGTCATCGAGAAGTGGAAGGAGCAACAGGAGGCGGGCGGCAGGTTCGACGACGCCGTCGGCTTGTGGTGCGGGGTCGTCGGCGAGGCGGACCAGTTCCCGCCATGTCAGCCCGGTCCCCGAGAGCTCCCCTTCCCAACTGGCGATCCGCTGGGCATGGCTTCGGCCTGGACGGATGAGCAGGAAGTCGGTGCCGTAGTCGCCGACCAGGTTGCGGAAGACCACCACGACTTCGGAGCCATCCGCACCAGGGACCCGGAGCACCGGCCAGCGTCCAGGATCGAAGAGGGTCTCGGACAAGGCATCGGCATCAGCACCGTCCTCGCCGAACCACTCCGGAACGGGACGCTCGGCGCCGGCTCCACCAGCGCAGATCATCGATAGGTAGTTCGACCAGAAGCCCGGGCGAGCCAGTAGTGACTCCCCGGCGTCCAACGGGCCGTCGTCGTATCCCTCGATCAACACCCGCCAAGCCTGTCACCAGCCACTGACATGGCCCCTCCCGGGGGTCTGGCAGTCACGGGACGGTCCGTACAGCGCCCCGGCGGGCGCGGACAGAACGTGCTGGTGTCGACAACTGGACGCCGCGCCTACTCTCGCACGCGGAAGCGGAGCATCGTGACGGCGCCCGACTGGGTGTTGCCGACGGGTTCCAGGCCGATCCTGTCCAGGCTCGGCGGAGAGAAACGGACACCGTCGCCGAGCAGCACCGGTAGGACGTACACCAGGATCTCGTCGACGAGCCCGCGCCGCAGGCACTGGGCGGCCACGTCGGCACCGAGGATCTCCAGGTTCTTGCCGCCCGCGGCGCCGCGGGCCGTGGCAACGGCTTCCTCGATGTCACAGGTGAGGAACGTGACGGTGGGGTCCGGCTCGGCGGGAGGCTCGTGGGTGAGGACGAACTGTGCTCCCCCGTCGTAGGCGGTGTCCTGGTCGGCCATACGCTTGGCGACCTCGTACGTGCCCCGGCCGACGAGCATGGCGCCCGTGGCCGCCATGACCTCCGGGAACGTGTCCGCAGTCAGGTACTCGGCGATCCAGTCCATCGCGTGGCCAGGACCGGCGATGAACCCGTCCAGCGACATCGCCCTGTTCACGACCACTTTGCCGGTGCCGGTGCTCACATCGCTCATGCGTCTTCTCCGAGGATTCTGGAGGCCCGGGGCCGCATCATAGTCCGGCCGATGGGGAGGGCGACGGCAACGCATCCGACTCGGCGGCACCTACTTCCACAACGGTCCGCTCGGCCTGTCGGCCAAGTCGACTGCCGGTGCGGGAACCGGCGGCGGAGAACCGGGCAGGAAGAGGCGCTGCACCGCCGCGCGCCCGGGGCCGGCCTCCTGCCGGACCGTGATCCAGGTCTTGTCGCGCTCCTGACCGCGCCCGCGTTCGCTACCTGCCTCCTCGATCACACGCTCTCTTCCCGACGGACGGAGAAGGCGCCCGCGGCGGCCGCCAGGACCGCCGCCTCCGCGGCCCGTTCCGGGAGCTGCGGATCCGGATCGGCGCGCAGGAGGACCAGCTGGTGGTAGAGCGGCGCCGTGGCGGCGATCAGCAGGCTCCGCGCGTCCGTGTGCCGTGCGGGGAGTTCACCGCGCTCGGTGGCGCGCTCGACGAGGATCTCGCACTGGGCGTACCGGTCCGTCCACAACCGCGTCTGCGCCCGCGCGGCCTGTTCGGAGTGGAACGAGGCGGCCATCAGGGCGACGGCGAACGACGGTCGCAGGACCAGGGAGTCGTGGATCTCCTGGTTGAGGGCGGTCAGATCGCCGCGCAGCGAGCCGGTGTCCGGCGGCTGCCAGTCGATCTCGCCAGCGGCGTCGATGACGTCGACGAGCAGGCCGCCGACATCGCGCCAACGCCGGTAGACCGTGGCGCGGTGCACTCCGGCCCGCGTGGCGACACCCTCCATCGTGAGTCCTTCGTGACCGCCCTCGGCGAGTTCGGCGCGCACCGCATCGAGAACCTGGGCGCGGACGCGGGCGGTGCGACCGCCCGGACGGCGGTCCGACGTCGTGTCCAGTGGGTCTCTCATCGGCAATCGGTATCCGGTTTGATCGAGGCAGCGGGGCTGTGCCAGCATCTTAACGCGACAGTTGTCGCCCTAGGCTCACCAGAGAGGAATCCCCTCCGCGATGCCGCTCGTTCCCGCCGACCCCACCGTGCTCCACCCGATGCCCGAGCACGCGCGCGTGGTTCTGCTGAAGCCGCTGGTGAAGTCGCCGTTGATCGAGGTCGGTGACTTCTCCTACTACGACGATCCGGACGACCCGACCGCGTTCGAGACGCGCAACGTCCTGTACCACTACGGTCCGGAGCGGCTTGTCATCGGCAAGTACTGCGCGCTGGGGACGGGCACCCGGTTCATCATGAACGGCGCCAACCACCGCATGGACGGTCCTTCCACCTTCCCGTTCCCCACCATGGGCGGCTCCTGGGCAGAGCACTTCGACCTGATCACCGACCTGCCCGGCCGCGGCGACACGGTCGTCGGCAACGACGTGTGGTTCGGCCACGGCTCCACGGTCATGCCCGGTGTACGCATCGGCAACGGCGCGATCATCGCCGCCGGCGCCGTGGTCACCGGCGACGTCCCCGACTACGGCATCGTCGGCGGCAACCCCGCCCGGCTCATCCGCACCCGTTACGACGCCGCGGACATCGCCCGGCTCCTCGCCGTGGCCTGGTGGGACTGGCCCGTGGAGCACGTCACCAGGCATGTGCGGACGATCATGTCGGGGACCGTCGCCGACCTGGAGGAGGCCGCCGCGCGGATCGACCAGCCCTGACACCGCGTCCTCGCCACACCGCCCGCACCCGTCCCCGCGCCGGGAACGAGTGATCGCCCGTGCCCCGTCGCCGCTCCCTGGCGCGAGGTTCGGCCTGTTCCCCGTGCAGGATGGAGCCTCGACGTCGGGCGTGGCGGATCCTCAGCCGACCGCATCCCATGGTCCCGGAGATCCGGATCCTCGGCTCGCTCGGGCTGGAACGCCGTGTGGCCTCGTGGCGCAGGTCCTTCCGACCGGTGCGCGAACCCTCGACGTCAACGACCGCGTCGCCAGGCACCGTGATCCTGGCCCTGCCGGTGCCGAGGTGCGGCTCGATGCCGATGACGGGATGCTCGATGACCGCCCGGGAAAGATCCAGACGTACCCTTCCGAACGCGGACTCGACCTTGAGGAACCGGGGCACCCGCCATCCGCCGCGCCACTCCGACCAGGCTCGATAGCGGACCGCCGCCGGGGTGCTAGCCGTCGTACGGGACCCAGGCGCGCTCGCCCGCGGGGTTCCTGCCGTACCAGTAGTGCGGCTTTCCCTTGATGCCGGTGGTGTGGAACGGGCGGCCGTGGTCGTCGATGCGGACCGTGCCGGTGCGGCCCTGGGAGGACCAGTCGAGTTCGAGGTACCAGCGGGCGTCGTGGGTCTGGGTCGTCGCGTCGACCAGCAGCACCTCCGGGTCCTCGGCGGAGACCCGGTACGGGAAGTGCACGGCCGAGATGGTGCGTCCGCGGTCGGCGCCGTCCTCCGGGCGGGCGAGGGGACGGTCGACGTCGAGGTTCACGGTGAAGCGGCGGGGTGCGAGCTCGCCGCCGCAGCCCTGGGCCGTGGAGTACGCGTTCCCGGTGACCGGGTCGCCGCGGCTGACGACGCGGACGCGGAGCGCCTCCAGGACCACGGCCGTGGACGACCGCCCCTGCACCGCGATCTGCACCATCGTCTGCCGCCCGTGCACCGCGCCCTGTGTCGCCGCCCACACCCCGGCGTCCTGCTGCATCGGCGGCGGAGGAACCAGCGCGGGCGGCTTGGCGATGACGTAGTCGTGGTCGCAGCCCGTCTCCCACACCTGGGAGTCGGCGCTCCAGGTGAGGGGCAGGCCGGTGGCCGGCTTCGCGGCCCTGGTGGGACCGCTGCCGGTGGCGGGTGGGTCGGGGGCCTGCTGCCGGAGGCCGGGCGACGCGAGTCTCCGGGAAGAGGAGGGGGCGTCGGTGGCCGACGGTTCCGCCGAGCGGCGGGGTGAGCCGGGGGCGGTCGTCCGCGGGCCCGCGGAGCGGGAGGTGTCCGCCTCGACGGAACGGTCGTCCGGCAGGGCGAACACGCCGCCCACAGTGGCGAGCAGCGCGCAGGCGACGGCGGTGCGCACCAGGACCCGTCGACGGCGGTACCAGGGGCGGCGGGGAACCGGAGAAGGGGCGGGCGCGTACGGGGCGGCCTCGTCCGGGCCGGGATCGTCCCCGGGCTGCTCCGCGGAACTGCTCTCCTCGTCGAGCACCCCGTCCGGCGCCGGCCCGGGTACCGGCGCCGAAACCGCCGCCTCCGCCGAACCGGCCGTGCGCACCCGTTGCCGGGCCGCCACCGCCGACAACCACAGCCGGTGCAGCTCGAGCCGTTCCTGAGGTGTCGCCTCGCAGAAGGCCGCGAGGCGCTCCACGGGCGCGAAGTCCTGCGGAACCGCCTCGCCCGCGCAGTACCGGTGCAGCGTGGAGGTGTTCATGTTGAGGCGGCGGGCCAGGGAGCCGTAGCTCCGGTCCGTGCGGTCCTTCAGCCTGCGCAACAGCGCCGCGAATGCCTCGACATCGTCCCGAACCAACGCCGTTCCCCCGCCGTCCGCCCGCGATCCGGTATCCCAGGCACTCACATACCTGCACGTCAGGTGGGCTGGGATGGTTCCACCGTCGCCAAAAGGGCGACAGCCGTTGCGCCGTGCTCCGGTGACCGCCGATGCTCTCGGTGTCGCACCGACCGGGCCGGACCGACCGGCCGAACCGGGCGACGCCCCCTCGCTGTCGACCGGGCGGGACGGCCGCGCCGACACGGTCGTGAACCGGTGCGACTCGGCAGCTCCGAGGGCGCTTCGGCGAAGGCGTTCGAGCAAGGAACGACCACCGACGCCCTGAACGGACTCGGCCGAGGAGGCCGCCGGGGGCGGGCCTCCCGGCACGGGGGCGGGAGGCCGGCCCGGCACCGACGACCACCGCACAACCTGATCACCCGACCACCCGACCACCCGACCACCCGATCACCCGAAAACGGAGAACAGACATGAACAGCAAGACCCGTACCGCCCTCACCGTCGGCGTCCTCGCCGTCGCCCTCAGCGTCGGCGTCGGTGTCCAGGCCTCCGCCGGGACCCCGCGCAGCGTCAGCGGCAAGCCGTCCGACGACATCACCCGCATCGCCGACTTCTACGGCGCCTACATCGACGCGATGATCGACGAGGACAGCGGTGGCCTCGGGGATGCCCTGCGCAGCCACTACCTCACCGCCGGCTTCCAGAAGGAACTGAACGTTTGGGAGGAGGAGAACCACGCCAACGGCGTCCTGCGCGCCCAGAACGTGCCGCTCGCCTGGAAGGTCACCGACAACGGCACCACCGCCACCCGCACGGAGGCCGTGATCACCCTCACCTGGGGTCAGTCCAGCACGACCACGCTGGTCGTCGACATGAACCGCGACAGCCACCGGATCTTCCACATCGGGGAGAAGGGCAGCAGCGGGAAGTGACGGCTGTACCCACGCAGCGCAGTCACTGAGGTTCGCCTCGTGGAGCCGCGGGGGGCGACGGGCTGTGGCCCCCCGCGGCGCCACCGGACGAGGCGCCGGCTCGGGCAGTCCGGGCCCGGGTACTGGCGGGGAGCCGGGGGGATCGAGCCCCGCACCGGCCAGAGGAGCCTGCCTGTGCCGATGTCAGGATCCAGGAGTGGACGCCTGTCGAGCCAGCTCCAGGGCCAGGCGTCGCATGACCGTGCGGTTGGCGCGCCGCATCGTGGCCCGGACGACGGGCGCAGGCAGGCGGTCGGCGAGCGGGGCGCGCGCCCAGGCGTACGTGAACGACACGTGACTCCCGCCGCCCGGCAGCGGTTCGATGGTGTAGGTGCCGTGGGCCAGGCGCCGGCCGGCCGCGCTGACGTTCCGTTCGACGATGCGCCGCGGCGGGTCGGCCTCGACGACCTCTATGGCGACCTCGGTCTTCGTGCCCCCCAGCGCGGCTGTGACCGTGGCGCACGATCCCACGCCGCGACCGGGACCGCTGTAGCGCCAGTCGGTCAGGTAGTGGTCGGTGAAGCGCTCGTGGCGAGCCATGGCATCGAGGAAGTCGTAGACCTGCTCGGGCGTCTGCGGTACATCGATCGACACGGTGACGGGCTTCATGCGGCAGACGGTACAGAGGAGTCGTACCGATCGGGAGACGCGCGACGTGGCGAATGCGGCGTCGGCGCCTCGATGGCGAGGCCGCGCCCGGCACGCGCGGGGAGCGGCGCGCCGACTGGTGGACGCGGCCGTCGGCATCGTCGAGGCAGACGGCATCGCGCACTTGAGCATGCGCGGCCCGGGCGCCGCGATCGGCATCGGTCACCGCATGCTGATCCACTGTTTCGGCGCCGGGGAACAACTGCTCGTCGAGAGCGTCCGGACGTCGGAGCAACGCCGGCGTGACCTGCCGTCCCGGCACCGCCTGGATCCCGATCTCGCGCCCACCGATGCCGCGCGGCTCCTCCGGCAGCGGTCGACGGGCCTTCGACTGGGCGGTCGGGAGCGGTTCCTCCGCGGAATCCGCAGGCGCGCTGCGGGGCCGCCCCGCTCGCGCGCCGTACATGGAGGGCTCGAGTCGTTGTCGGAACCCGGGCCAGGCAGGTGACCGTACGGGGATGCCTGGGCGGACCGTACGGCCGATACGCCTGTGACGGAACGAAGACATCGCGGAGGACCGCCTGTGACTCGGTGCGAGATACAAATATTCCCGACCGCACGCACCGCGTAACCCCTGGGGGACCACCGTGAAGTACACCCGCATCACCGCTCTGGCCGCCATCGGCGTCGCCGCCACCCTCTCGCTCACCGCCTGCGGCAGCGGCGACTCCGGGAACGACTCGTCCGCCAAGGGCTCCTCGTCCTCTTCGTCCTCGTCCTCTTCGTCCTCGGACGGTGGCGCGAAGCCGGAGGGCGGTTCGGGCTCCGGTGGCGCGCAGGCCGGCAGCGCGAACTCGCAGGGCGGTTCGGGCACCGGCGGCGCGGGGGCCGGCGGCACGAAGTCGGGCTCCGGCGAGGGCGCCAAGGCCGGCGGCGGCGCCGCCGACGGCGCTGCGGAGACCGGCGGCAAGGTCACGTTCTGCAAGACGAAGGACCTGGCCATCGACGCCGGCAACGCCGCGCCCGACGCGGCCTCCGGCAGGATCGACATCACCATGGTCAACCGGGGTTCGACCACCTGCTCGGCGACGGGCTTCGCGGGCGTCGACATCAAGGACGCCGACCACACCTCGAACCCCATCGAGCGCGGCCCCGCCCAGCCGCGTGTCACCATCCTCAAGCCCGGCGAGGCCGCCGTCTTCAACCTCGCCTACGACATCGACAACAGCGGCAAGAGCCTCGCGTCCCCGACCGGCATCCTGGTGACGCCCCCGAACGAGACCCACACCGTGACCCTGAAGTGGCCCACGGGCGCGGGTGGCATCAAGGGCGCCTACACCGACGTGCAGGTCTACCCCACGCACACGACCAAGTAGGGACCCGCACCCGAACCGGTCGTGGCGACCAGGTCAAGTCCGGTGGGCGAGTCGGCCGGGCCGCCTCGTCGAATGCGGGAGCGTGAACCACCAGCCATGCGGGCGCCGACACACGCACCACCTGGAGCGGCACGGCGCCACCGGCCGCGCCGCCCTCCTCGACCTCGTCGTCCAGCTCGGCCGAGTTCCCGGGTGGGCCCGCACTCCGCGCCCTGGGCAGGGGCCGCCCTCACCCTCGGCGCCGCCCGTGGCCCCAGCGCCCCGGCCGGCGCGGGACCGCGCGAACACATGCGCTACGATCGATCGCGAACCGGCGGCCGGAACTCCGGTCGGTCGTCCGTGCGTCGGTGGTCCAAGGAAAGACGCCCCGCTTCCTGCGGGGAGATGCAGGTGCAAGGCCTGCCCGGCGCTCCACACAGGCCCCGCTTCCCACACGTCGGAAGCGGGGTTCTTCGCGTACCAGGGCGGCGACAGCAGGCAGGGTGTGCGCCGTCCCGGCGAGCCGGGGGCCGGTGCGGGCCGGGGGCCGGTGCGGGCCGGCTGTCCTGGGCGTCACGGCCACCGGCGGACAGCTCGGTGACGCTCGGTTCACCGAGGACGTGGAACGGATCCGGGCGACCCGCTCCGGCCGTCGGTCAGCCGCGACCCGGCCGTCACACGTGATCGCCGACCGTGCGTCCTCGTCCCGCGGGAATCGCTCATGACCGGCAGGGGGCCCGCCGGCCGGCGGAGCGCTCCGCTCGTCGGTCGAACGGGCTGGCCACAGGAGTGCGCAGGTCAGATCGGGTGGCGTAACTCCGGCGTAACACCCCGGGCGTAGCTTCTCAGTCATGGGTGACATGAACGAGGGCGTCGGACGGGCATCGGGTGGCCGGCTGCGGCCACCCGGCCCGACGACCCGCCGGATCCCCGCGGAGTGGGTGTCGTCGAGACCGCGCGCCGAGCGGGCGCGCCAACTGGCGGATGTGCTCCGGCAACGGATCACGGCGGGCGCGTTCCCCTGCGGGGTGCTGCCGGACGAACGCCTCCTGGGCACGCAGTTGGGCGCCTCGCGAAACGCGGTCCGGGAGGCGCTGGGCCTCCTGCGGGACGAGGGACTGATCACCCGGCGACGCGGTGTGGGCACCACGGTGACGACGTCCAAGTACGGACACGGGCTGGACCGTCTGGCAGGCTTGGCCGAGACGCTGAACGGACACGGAACGGTCACCAACGAGGTCCGAGTCGCCGAAGTCGTCACCGACCCGCCGCCGGCGATCACCGAACGCCTGGAGCTCCCCGCCGGTACAGCCGTGCTGCACCTGGAGCGCCTGCGCCGCCTGGACGGAAGGCCCCTGTCACTGGACACCAGTCACCTTCCCGCGGAAGTCGGCCGCGGTGTCCTCCGGGGCGACCTGACCGGACGGGACGTGTTCGCCCTGATCGAGGAGACCACGGGCTGTCTGCTGGGCCGCGCCGAAGTGACGGTGCACGCGGTCACCGCAGACCCCGACACCGCCGCGCTGCTGGAGATTCCCGTCGGGGCGGCGGTGTTCGCCATCGAACGTCTCACCCGGCTGTCCGACGGGCGGCCGGTCGACGTGGAGTCGCTGCGCATCCGGGCCGACCGGATGGCCCTGCACACCACCCTGCACCGCGAACGCCCCTTCCTCGCCGGCTGAACGCCCGGCCCCGTGCGACCGCTTGCCGCGAGGGCGCGCCTCCGCGGTCCCTTCCCGACGGGAGATCACCATGGCTTCCTGCCGCCCGGCGACATTCCACATCCGCGCCCGGGAGACGCGATGACGGCCGACTTGTCCGCGTCCGTGCTGGTGGCGTTGGGGCTCATCGGTCTCTGCGGCGGTATCGGGATCACCGCGCTCGGCCCGGGCGGTGTGCTGCCCACGGTCGCACTGTTCCTCCTGGCGGGTATGTCGCCCGCCGAAGTGGCCGGGACCGCCATCGTCACGCACGTGGCCACCGGCGCGTTGGCCACCGCCGCGTACACCCGCTCCGGTGAACTCCGCGAGCCCGCGACCCGCCGTACGGCGTCGCTGCTGGCCGGCACCGCCGTACTCGGTACCCCGGTCGGCGTCCTGCTCAACACCGCGGTGTCCCAGCGTGCCTTCGGCTTCGTGCTCGGGTTGTTCGTGGTCGCCGCCGCCGTGCTGGTGTGGTTCCGCGAGCACCGCCGGCCCCCGGCCGCACCGACTTCCCACCCCTCGGCGACCGTTGTCGCCGGGCTCGGACTCGCGGTGTCCGCCGCCGGCGGCCTGGTGGGCATCGGGGGTCCCATGCTCACCGTGCCACTGCTGGTCGCTCTCGGCGTGCCCGTGCTGGAATCCCTGGCCTCCGCCCAGGCCCAGTCGATCGTCATCGCGGGCGTCGGCACGCTGGCATACCTCGCGCACGGCACCATCGACTGGCCCCTCGCGGCAGTGGTCGGGATCCCGGAACTGGCCGGAGTGCTGCTGGGCTGGAAGATCGCCCGAGCGCTCCCCGCCCACCGGCTCAAGAACGCCCTTGTCGTCACCCTGCTGGTGCTGGGCCCCTTCCTGGCCCTGCACGGATGACCAGGTGCGGGTCCGCGGGCGCCGGGACGGGGGCAGGTGCCCAGCCGCTGCGGCGGCGAGTCTGTCGCACCCCTGTGCGAGAGTGCTCCGCACCACGGACGGCACGGGTGTTCCGTCCGGTGGACCTCGACACAGGAGAACCGCATGCACAATCAGACCGTGGCCGGCCGCTCCGGCACCCCGGTCGTCGTCTACGACACCGAGGTGCGCACCGGTGCCGGCTGGGCCAGCGCCACCCGGCTGACGGTCCACCTGGACCGGGACGAGCCGTCCGAGCTGCTGGAGCTCGCCTGGCGCTCGGGGAACGGGGCCGAGGCCGTCGTCGCGTTCGACAGCGGGATGCGGAGCTTCCTCGGCCACCGCAGAGGAACCGACGGCGCGCCGGAGGAGTACCGCGGCGTCGAGCGCGGGCGCTGGTGGGACCTCGCGGAGATCGAAGAGGACTGCCGGTCGTACCTCTTCGCCACCGAGGAGGACACGGAGACGGACACCGGGACGGACACCGGGGAGAGCAGCGGCGACGGCCGGCCGGGCGCGCGCCGGCTGCGTCTGGTGCTGGACGATGGCCGCGGCCCCGTCGAGCGGGTCACCTGGCGCGACGCACGGGGCACGTTCGCCTCGGTCGTCCTGCGCGACCGGCCCGCCGTCCGCTCCTGCGTGCCGGTGACGGTGAAGGAGGTCGTCGCCAGCGCCGAGCACCGGGCGGCCGGCGAGGTCGCCGGTCGTCTGCTCGACCCGGGGCCGGGCAAGTGGCTCGCCTTCGAACCGGCCGCAACCCTGGACTTCGTCCTCGCCGAACCGGCCGCCGTCACCGCCTACCGACTCACCTCGGGCAACGACTACCGGGATCGCGACCCCCGCAACTGGCGGCTGCGCGGTTCGCTGGACGGCACCACCTGGTACGTCCTGGACACGCGCTCGGACCAGGAGTTCCCCGGACGGCTGGAAAGCCGCGAGTACGCCGTCGTCAACTCCACGGCGTACACACGCTACCGCCTCGACATCGACGTCAATCGGGGCCGGGCCGACGAGACACAGCTCACCCGGGTGGAACTGCTCACCACGGACGATGCCAGAATGATCGGCACCCCCGTGTCCGGCCTCCGTCTGGACTCCAGTGGCGAGAACTGGCAGAACCGCGAGTACGGAACGAACCTGCTCACCGACGACGCGGCCAAGTGGCTGGTCTTCGCCCGGGCGGCCTGGCTGGAGTTCACGCTGCCCGAGCCGGCCGCCGTCACCGGGTACACCCTGACGTCCGCCGACGACCACTGCGCTCGGGACCCGAAGGACTGGGTGCTGCAGGGGTCGTACGACGGCGACTACTGGACGACGCTGGACCAGCGGGCCGACGAGACATTCCACGAGCGCTTCCTGGTGCGCGAATTCACTGTGGCTCACGCCTTGCCGTACCGGCGGTACCGGCTGCACATCACCGCCAACGCCGAGGGGGCCGGCGAGATCCAGCTCAACCGGGTGCAGTTGCTGGTGAAGCAGGACGACCGGTCCCCCGCCCGGCGGGGGTTCTCCGGCGTACTGCGGTACGGGCATGGTCCCGCCGTCGGCTATCGGGGGACCTCCGTCGCCGTGGAGACCCACCCGCGCCCTCCGGCCGAACCCGGCGCACCCGCCCGCAGGTCCTCGGTGCCCGGCCTTCCTCAGGTGGACTGGCGTGCGCTTCCCGACTCCTGGACGCCCGATATGCGACAGGACGTGATCCGCTTCCGGGACGAGGCGCTGGCGCGCGGTGTCCCGCCCGAGGACGTGGAGGCGTGGCTGGGACTGGCCCGGCGGTGCGTCGTGGTGTCGCCGGAGGTCGACGGGCCGGTCGTGGGCCGCCTCGGCACCCCGGTGATGCTCCCGCGCGGTGTCCCCCTGCCCGGGGCACCCGGCGGGCAGGCCGCGGAGGACGAGGACGACGACCTCGCACCGGAGCACCTGATCGCCACCCTCGACCTCGCGGCGATTGCCGAGGACGCGACGAACCTGCGGCTTCCGTCCGACGGGAGCCTGCTGTTCTTCGCCTGGCCCGATCTGGACGTGTCCACGGACCCCACCTGTTCGGGCGGCAGCGTCATCCACGTCCCGGCTGGAACGGAAGTCGTGGAACGTGACGTGCCTTACGACTATCCGCCCGGCGACTTCCTGGCCGATGTGGACTTCGACGGCGAACTCCGCGGCGAACTGCGGATGAAGTACGACCTGTCGCTTCCGGACCACGAGTTCGAGGACGACCCGATTGGTGCCGCGCATCCGCACGCCGACGCACTGCGCGAGGTGTGGCGGTTCGTCCGCTCCGGCACCCACCACTACCGGTGGTCACACCTTCAGATCGGCGGATACGCGTCGGACTCCGAAGGATGGGGAGACCCCGTCAGGACGTGCGCGCAGGGCCCCGGAGCGGAGGCGGTGTACGCCGGACGCCCCGAAGCCGCCGAGGAGCCGCGCTACGAGGACTGGCTGCTCCTGGCCGAATGGCACCCACGGATGACGGGCCTGGAGTCCGTCACCATGTTCTGGGCGCTCAGGGAGCAGGATCTCGCGGCACAGCGCTTCGACACGGTACGGGTCGCCATGTGGGCCAACCCGTGAAGTCTCCCGGCCCCGGCGGCGACCCTGCGGTGTTCGCCTCCCGCATCCCACGCGCCGTGCCGACCTGGGCCGTGCTACTACGGCCCCCCGCACCCGGAACATGCCTTCGGATGTGAGTGGGAGGAGCGTGTCGCCTTCCGCCGGACGGCCCGCAAGTGCCGCGAAGGGCAGCGTCCGCCCGAGGAGCGGCGTCCGGCGCGCGCTCCCGGGCGCTTGCCGGGGCGGCCGGTCATCCGGGTCCGGTCCTGGACCGACCGGCTGTTTGCGCTGTGCGGGGCGGGGCGTCAGCGGCACGACAGCGGCGGGGCTCAGGCTGGGCCGCGTACCGTCCCGCACTCGGACAGGAGTCCCATGCCCCGCATCACCCCTCACGCCGCCGGCGCCGGACCGCGCCGACGGTCCCGCCCACTGGCACGTCTGATGACGGTCTGTGTCGCGCTGGGCGCGGCACTGCTGACGCCCACCGCCGCCGGGGCGGCCGGGTCGACCAACGAGGACGCCTACCGCAACCTCGGGCAGGCGGACCGGGCCGAGTGGATGTGGGGCATCGCGAGCGACACCCCGCTGTCGGCCATGTCCCTGCCCGGCACCCATGACACGCTCGCCGTCCACGTCGGGATCTCCGCGCAGACGCAGGAGGACTACGGCGACAGCGCGGGCACGTCGGCGCCTTGGACTGCGCCAACGACCCGGCTTCGGTGACCCCGGCCAGGGCCCGATCGATCTTCGACGCCTACGTGGCGAAGTATCCCGACCTCTTCTACGCCCCTTCCGTGGCGGGCAACGGCAAGGCGCGCGCCCTCACGCTCGGGCAGGTCCGCGGCAAGCTGGTCCTGGCCAGCTTCGACAGCATCGACAGCGAAGGCGACGGCTACGGGATCGACGGCTTCAACGCCCACAAGGAAGATCGCTGGGCGGCGTCGACGGTCCCGGAGAAGTGGGGCTACGTCAAGGGCAACGTCCGCGAGGCGGTACAGCGCCCCGAGAGTGACCTGTACGTGACGTACTCGTCCGCGTCCAACGGCCTCATCCGCGTGCCGTCCGACCACGCCGGCGGCTGCCGGTCGGTCCAGGACGGTGTCACCACCGACGTCCTAGCAAGGTACCCAGGACGCCTGCCCGAAGTAGCGCCCCCGGCACGCTTGCAGGCCGCCCCTCCTTCCCGGACGGGCGGCCTGTTCCTTCTGTCTCCCCTCACCTTCCCTGCCCTTCTCTCCTCCTCGGTTCCCCCTCTTCCTCGTCACCGTGCGGGTGGCTGTCCGGTGTGCGAGCGGCGATCGGCTCGGACATGGCGACCCCCTGTGCAAGGCGGCCGGGGTGGGTCGAGGCCCGGCCGCGCCTGGCAGCCGGGTCCGCCGACGCGGCAGCGGTGGGGGCTCCCTCACGGTCGTGCCCGCGTGGGCAGGGTGAGGATCTCGGCTCCGTCGTCGGTGATGGCGATGGTGTGCTCGCTGTGCGCGGTCCGGCAGCCCGTCGCGCTGCGCAGCGTCCAACCGTCGGCGTCGGTGACGAGTGTGGCGGTGTCGGCCATCACCCAGGGCTCCAGGGCGAGCAGCAGTCCGGGGCGCAGCTTGTATCCGCGGCCGGGCCGCCCGGTGTTCGCGACGTGTGGGTCCTGGTGCATGGTCGAGCCGATGCCGTGGCCTCCGAAGTCGGTGTTGATCGGGTAGCCCGCACTGCCGAGGACCGTGCCGATGGCGTGGGAGAGGTCGCCGATGCGCGCCCCGGGCTTGGCGGCGGCGATGCCGGCGGCGAGTGCGCGTTCGGTCGTCTCGATCATCGCTACGCTCTCCGCCGGCCTGGCCCTGCCCACCAGGAAGCTGATCGCGGCGTCCGCGGCCACCCCGCCCCTGGCCACGGCGAGGTCGAGGGTCAGCAGATCCCCGTCTGCCAGCGTGTAGTCGTACGGCCGCCCATGGAGCACTCCGTCGTTGACGGCCGTGCAGATGTAGTGCCCGAACGGGCCGCGCCCGAAGGAGGGCGCGTAGTCGACGTAGCAGGACTGCGCTCCCGCCTCGCTGATCATCTCCTTGGTCCACTGGTCGATGTCCAGCAGGTTCGTCCCGACCGTGCTGCGCTGCCTCAGCGAGTGCAGGATGTCCCCGACCAGGGCGCCGGTGTCCCTCGCCCGTTCCAGGCGCGCGGAGTTGAGGATCTCGATCATGGTGGTCCCCTTTGGTCCAATAACTATCCCGCCTAACTTTACCGGTATTAGAATGGGGTCATGGTCGGGTTGCCGCTCACCCCCGCCGAGGTGGAACGCGGCCGGCGCCACGCTCCGTCGAGCCCGGGACCGCCGCTCGATGCCGGACGTGGCGCTCGCCTCGCACACCTCGCCGGAAACTCCGCGGAAGATCGAATCCGACCGTGTGGCTGCCCCGCCTTCCCGACCGTCGCGGCGATCGCCGACACCCTCGGCCTGTCCCTCGACGCCGTCCGGCCCAGGGTGAGTCAGGCGGAGCGGACCGTCGAGGATCAGCCGGTCCCGCCTGTCACTCGGCATCCATCGCCGGTCTCCTGACGCCGCGCCCGGAGAGCCGGCGGTTCCAACCGGCGCAGGTCCGCGCGTGACGAGAAGGTCGGAACCTCCCGCGGTCCGGACAGGACGAGACCCTGCCCACCCGCTTCGAAGCCATGACCGTCGCCCCCCGGAACCCTGGGGGCGAGAGCCGCTCACCTGCGCCTGCGGATCGGTCGCCGATCAGTCGACGCGGTCGCTCAGGGCCAGCACCCGCGGGAAGCCGCCGGGGAAGCTCGTGGGCATGCCCGGCACGTCGATGGTGCGCCCGTACACTCCGGCCAGGAACTCGACGGCACCGACCGGGAACTCGAACCACTCGGCGTTGTCCGTGCGGACGACCACCGGCCATGCGTCCGGGTCCGCAGGGCTCGTCCTCCAGTAGAGGGCGTCCCCCGAGTTGGACGACGCCCAGGAGATCAGGCCGCCCGGTCGTGGGTAGGGCACGTAGTCCTCGGTGTCGCCCATCTCGTAAAGATCCTGGAGGATCTCATCGTCCCTGGACTCGGACGCCCATGATGCCTCGGCGCCGTGCGTCGGAAGGGACACCATGAGGAAATCGTCGATGACAAACACCGGATACGCCTCCGCCAGGGAACGGAAGTCGGAAGGCAAAGCCGTCCCGAGGCACGCCTCCAGGGCGGCCCAGTCCACTCTGCGCCCCCCGGGCACACGCCACCGTGTCATCGACGGAAGCACGGCCTCCAGCTCTTCGATCCCCAGCATGTCGTCCACCGATCCGGGCTGTTCTGGACCACGATGCCGTCGAACGGTACTCCGTCCGCGGCGCAGGCGGACATGGCGATGCTGTCCGCCCGTTGCGTGGCCGTAGTCGGACACCCCTGCGTCAGGCCCCCTTGGAATCGATCATCCGGGAAACCGGGAGGCGCTTCACCGGCGGACCGCCGAGATCAGTCCGCCGGGCCGCTCCTCGTGCTGCGGCGGGGTGCCGATCGGGCGGCCGTAGGCGGCAGCGCGCTCGCGCAGGGTGTGGCTGTCGGCCTCCCAGCCGTGCCCGGCCAGCCAGCCCACCGGGTCGTCGGGCATCTCCGAGACCCACATGGCCGCCGCCGATCCCGGCACGGCGTCCGCGCCGAAGCGCTCGATCACGCCGCGCGAGCCCAACGTCAGCCCCAGCCGACTGCCTGGCGCCGACCGCGCGCCGATCCGGGCCAGCAGCAGCTCCACCGCGTCCTCGGGCAGATAGATCAGCAGTCCTTCGGCGATCCACACGGTCGGCACCGCCGGGTCGTGCCCCGCGGCGGCCAGCGCGCCTGGCCAGTCCTCACGCAGATCCACCGCGACGGTGATCCGCTCGCAGCGTGCGACGGCCCGCTCCTGACGAAGCACCGAAGCCTTGAAGTCCAATGGCGCGGCGGTGTCGACCTCGAACAGCCGGGTGCCCTCGGGCCAGTCCATCCGGAAGGCCCGGCTGTCCATGCCGGCGCCGAGCAGCACGATCTGCCGGACCCCGGACGCGGAAGCCTGCCGCAACAGGTCGTCGAGGAACTTCGTCCTGACGACGATGGAGAACGACACGGCCAGCCGGCGGCGGCGCGCGGCCTCGTCATCGGGCGGCGGCGAGGAGGGCCACAGGCCGCCGGCGGCGGCGAAGGCCTGTGCCAGTGGGTCGCGGAACAGCGCGTTCTCCCGCTCGGTCTCCAGCGCCCGCACTCTGGCCACCCCCACCGCCGTGGCCCACACTCCCGACGGCTGCACCCGCTCCTGCTCATCAGTCACCGCGTCAGCCTAGGCGACCGATTCCACGGGGCGTGATGAGGGGAGGCGGCTTCAGGCGCGGCCGGCCGGTCATGCGCGCGCTGACCGCCTACGACGCAACCGAATCGCCTTCAGCAGGGGCCGCTCGCCCGCCGGCCCGCGCATCCGCTCCCGGCTCCGCGGGCCGGCCTGGTCGGCGCCCCCGCCGGTCCGGGCCCGGTGCGGCGGCGACGGGGTTCGTGGCTCACCCGATGCGGTGATCGTCGTGACGGAAGGCACCGGCCCGCGCCCGGTCGTGCCGGCCCCGGAGAGCTTGGCGGGGCTGCGATCCGGGCATCCAGGGCCCGCCCACCCGGCCGCGACTCCCGACGCCGCTGACGAGAACTTTACGCGCTCGACTGATTACGCTTCGTCGTCATGCGGGCTGGGGCACTTGTGCGCGGCGACCGCTCCGTGGGATGGACCGGAGCGGTGGTCGTCGTGCTGCTGGCCGCGCTCGTGCACCTCCTCGGATGCGCCCACGGGCCGACGCCGGTCCACGCTCCGCGAGCGGACGCGCTGTCCAGCGCCCGGGCGGCCTCCTGCGCTCAGTTCCTCCCGGAGCCGCCGCGGACGGCCGCCACCGGGCACGACGCGCCGGTGCCCGACGAGTGGTGCCACTGCCGGGGGCTGGACCAGCCGGCGGTGCGGACACCGCGCGAAGGGGAACCGACCGGAGCCGGACTGCTCACCGCTCTGCCGACCGACCCGGCCGGTGGCTCCTCCACCCTCGCCCCGGCGGCGCTTCGACCGGGCGGGCCGCGGTCCACGGCGCCGTCCGGCGAACGGGCCCGGGCCGGTCTCGGCGTGTGGCGGACCTGATCGGAACCTCGCCCGGGCACCCGCGAGGCGGGCCGCACGGCGACCGATCACGTCCACTTCCGCGCACACCGGCCGGCAGCCGTCGACAGGCACCGGCCGAGGGAAAGGCACGCCATGAACCACCCCACCGGCATCGCGCCGTCGACGCCTCCGGCCCAGCCGGCCGACGCCGAACACACCCCGCACACCCCGGCCGGCCTCGTCGGCGACACCCCGCTGCTGTGGATCGGCGCACCCTTCACCGCCGCCGGACGGGGTTTCTGGGCCAAACTAGAAGGCCACAACCCCGGCGGGATCAAGGACCGCACCGCCCTGCACATGGTCCGCGCGGCCCGCGACCGCGGCCGGCTCCTGCCCGGCGCCCGCATCATCGAGTCGACCTCCGGCACCCTCGGCCTCGGCCTGGCCCTGGCCGGTGCGGAGTACGGGCACCCGGTCACCATCGTCACCGACCCCGGCATGGAACCGCTGATGACCGGTCTGCTCACCGCCTACGGCGCCGAGATCGACCTCGTCAGCAGGCCGCACCCGGTGGGCGGCTGGCAGGAGGCCCGCCGGCAGCGGGTCGGGGAACTCCTCGCCGCCCATCCGGACGCCTGGTGCCCCGACCAGTACAACAACCCCGACAACGTCGCCGCCTACGCCCCGCTCGCCCGTGAACTCATCACCCAGCTCGGCCGCGTCGACACCCTGGTCGTCTCCGTCGGCACCGGTGGCCACTCCGCCGGCGTCGGCACGGTCCTGCGTGACCGCTTCCCCCACCTGCGGGTCGTCGGAGTCGACGCCACCGGTTCGACGATCTTCGGCCAGCCCGCCGCCGCCCGCCTCATGCGGGGCCTGGGCTCCAGCATCCACCCCGGCAACGTCGCCTACGGCCTCTTCGACGAGGTCCACTGGGTCGCCGCCCCCGAAGCGGTGTGGGCCGCCCGCAAGCTGGCCCGCCACCACTACGCCACCGGCGGCTGGAGCGTAGGCGCCGTCGCCCTGGTCGCCCGCTGGCTGGCCCGCACCCTCCCGGCGGAGAACCGGATCGTCACCGTCTTCCCGGACGGGCCGCAGCGCTACGTCGGCACCGTCTTCGACGACGCCTACTGCCGCGGCAACGGCCTCCTCGGCCACCTGCCCGCCGAGGACCCCGACGAGATCACCGACAGCCGGGAACGCACCGTCACCCGCTGGACCCGCTGCACCCGCGTCACCGATCCCCTCGCCCGGTCCGAAGGCCACGACCTCGCGGGAGCCAGCCGATGAAGAAGCTGTGGGCGCAGACCCGCTCCTTCCCGCCGGGCGCACGGCTGATGATGGCCAACCAGTTCGCCATCAACCTCGCCTTCTACATGCTCATGCCCTACCTGGCCGCCCACCTCTCGGGCGGGCTCGGCCTGGCCGCCTGGGCCGTCGGCCTCGTCCTGGGCGTACGCAACTTCTCCCAGCAGGGCATGTTCCTCATCGGCGGCACCCTCGCCGACCGTCTCGGCCACAAGATCCCCATCATGGCCGGCTGCCTCCTGCGCACCCTCGGCTTCGCCCTGCTGGGCTGGGTCGACAACCTCCCCACCCTCATCGCGGCCTCCGCCGCGACCGGCTTCGCCGGCGCCCTGTTCAACCCGGCCGTCCGCGCCCACCTCGCCGCCGAGGCCGGCGAGCGGCGGGTGGACGCCTTCGCCACCTTCAACGTCTACTACCAGGCCGGCATGCTGCTCGGCCCGCTCGTCGGACTCGCCCTGCTGGCCGCCGACTTCCGGCTCGTGTGCACCGTCGCCGCCGCAGTCTTCGCCGCTCTCACCGTGCTGCAGTGGCGCGCACTGCCCGCTCACCGCCCACCCGCCGGGACCACCCGGCAGGACGGCGTCCTGACCCAGTGGCGCAGCGTCGTCGCCAACCGGCCCTTCCTCCTCTTCTCCGCTGCCATGATCGGCTCCTACGTGCTGGGTTTCCAGGTCTACCTCGCCCTCCCGCTCGCGGCGACGGACGCCCTCGGCACCCGCGCCACCGCCGTCACCAGCGGACTGTTCGTCATCTCCGCCGCGGTCGCCGTGGTGGGCCAGCTCCGCCTCACCGACTGGGCCAAGAACCGGTGGCGGCCCGGCGAAGCCCTGGTACGCGGGCTGGCGACGATGGGACTCGCGTTCGTCCCCCTCGCCCTCAGCCCCCGCGACTCGCGAACCGCCGTACTCGTCTCCCTGATCCTGGCGGTGGCCCTGCTCGCGGCCGGATCCGCCATCGTCTACCCCTTCGAGATGGGCACCGTCGTCGCCCTGTCCGGCAACCGTCTCGTCGCCACCCACTACGGCTTCTACAACACCGTCTCCGGGCTGGGCATCACCCTGGGCAATCTGGGCACCGGCGCGCTCTGGGACTACGCGGGACACCATGACGCGACCTGGCTGACCTGGGTTTTCCTGACCGCGACCGGCACAGCCTGCGCCGCGGCGGTCGCCGCCCTCGCCCGCACCGGACGCCTCGCCACGCCGCAAGCGCTACCCGCCGCGGGATAGGCCACGACACCGGGGCACCGGGCGGGAAACTCCCGATCGACGAGGTCCCGGGCATGTCACCGCGCCGGCGCCCGGGCTCGGCGGGCACGGTGGGCCCCTGTCGCCGCCCCCCTTCCGGCAGGGCGGGGGCGGCGATCAACGGGTGAACAACGAGCCGACCGGCTCCTGTCCAGGGCCCAACGTCCCTGCTCAGCCGGGACGTTGGGGTATATGTCCCAAGTGTCATACTGGCCCGCGTTTCTGCGGGTGGAGTGCCCGTTGCTCGGGTGCGGTCGCCCACTGTCCTTCAGTCACTTCCCTAGGAGTTCACCGATGCCTCGATGCAAGGGCGTTGTGGTATCTGATCGAGCACCTGGACCGGCCCGGCGAAATCGTCGGGACCGCGAACACCGCAGACTCGGTCTGCTCCCGGCGCAGTACGCGGCGTTCGAGGCGGCACTGTGCGAGGCGTTGCGGATCCGCGCCGGCGCGCACTGGAGCGTGGAACTGGAGCAGGCCTGGGTGCGGATGCTGCGCTCCGGTGTGGCGGCCATGGTACGGCGGCCCTCCTCCGCGCACGGGCGCAGCGCCTGTCGTGCTTGAACTCCAGCCGGTCGATGCCGGTGGCCAGGGCGAGGGTGGGAACCCGGCGGTACAGGGTGCCGTGGACGACCGGCGGTTCGACGCGCGCCAGCGGCTGGCCGAGGCACTGTTCCCTGGGTCCCCCCGCAGCGCCCCCTTCCCGCCCCGCCGGCTCGGTCCGCGGTGTGGGAAGCCGTCCGTCATCCCGGTCCCTCCCGATACGGACCCGGGCGGAGCGTCGCCGAAGTGTGGCGGGAACCAGCCGAGCCGCCATTACGTACCGCTACCGAATGGGGGGAGCTTCGAGAGTGCAGGACGCCCGGCTGCTCGGCGGCGGCCCGGGGTGACGCAGGAGGTGGCTGCCGCGGCCGGGGGAGTCAGCCTCGGTGGCCGCGGAGCACGGCCAGGGCCTGGGAGCGCTGTGCGACGAGGCCGTCGTAGGTGCCGTCGCGTTCGGCCCAGCGGTGCATGAGGACGCCCTTGACCAGGATCTCGCGCGGGGTGGGCTCCTGCGAGAGCAGGCGCATGACCTCGGTGGCGAAGTCGTCCAGCGGCAGCGCGTGCGGGTTCACCTTTTCCTGGCCCGCTGTGGCGACGGCCGGGGGGACGAGCTCGACGACGCCGACGCCCGTGCCGTCGAGCTGCGCGCGCAGTGCCTCGGAGTAGGCGTGCACCGCGGCCTTCGAGGCGGCGTAGCTTGGCATGGGCGGAAACGGCAGGAAGGCGATGCCGGAGGTGACGGTGACGAAGGTGCCGGCGCCCCGCCGGACCAGGTGGGGGGTGAAGGCGTCGATGACCCGGATGGTGCCCATCAGATTGGTGTCGATCGTCCTCTGCGCCGCCTCGAAGTGCGCGGGGTCGCGCAGGTCTTCCAGGAGCATGACGCCCGACATGATCACCACGGTGTCCAGCTCGGGGTACCGGTCGAGTGCGGCGTCACGGGCGGACGTGATGGAGGAGCTGTCGGTGACGTCGATGCCGAACGTGCCGAAACCCTCTTCGGCGAGTTCCGACAGCGCCTCCTGGCTGCGGCCGCCGACGGCCACGGTGCTGCCCGCCGCGGCGAACCTGCGGGCCAGCTCCCGCCCGATACCCGAGGTTCCGCCCACGACGAGAACGGTGCGGTTGGAGAGATCCATGGGATCTTCCCTTCTTCAGTCCAGGGCGCCGGTGGCGTTCGGGCCCGCGGCGCGGACAGCGATGACCTCTGTCCTTTTCGAAACGGTGCGACCGCAGTCTTGACGCAATCCGACAGGTGTGGCAGGACCCCCGTCCTACCTGGTCCTGTCAGGGCCCCCTCCGAGACACACGCATCGCACTACGGTGTCGGTATGAAGGACGAGGAATCCGGCAACCGGCTCGGCAGCTACCTTCGTGCCCGGCGCGAGCTGGTCACCCCGGCGCAGGCGGGGCTCCCGCCCGGGGGCAACCGCCGCGTGCCCGGCCTGCGCCGTGAGGAGGTCGCCCTGCTCGCCGGGATCAGCCCCGACTACTACCTGCGCCTGGAACGGGGCCGCGACAAGAACCCCTCGCCCCAGGTCCTCGAATCACTCGCACGCGTCCTGCTGCTCGACGACATCGAGCGGACATATCTGCACGGCCTCGCCGCAACACGCCCCAGGGCGCCACGCCGCAAACGGCCCGAGCACGTACCGGCGCGGGTGCACGAGCTGCTCGCCCACCTCCAGATCCCCGCGTTCGTCGAAGGGCGCGCGTTCGACGTCCTGGCCTCCAATCCCATGGCCGTCGCGCTCTCCCCCCGCCTGCGGCCCGGTCAGAACCGGCTTCGTTCCCTCCTCCTCGATCCCGAGGAACAGGCCTTCCACCAGGACTGGGCCAAAGCCACCGCCGACTTCGTCGCCGCCCTGCGCACCACTGTCGGGGACGACACCGACAACCCCCGGTTCGTCGAACTCGTCGGAGAACTCGCACTGTCCAGCCGGCGATTCCGCACCCTGTGGGCCCGCCACGACGTCCGCGGTCTCGCCGGAGGCACCACCACGGTCCACCACCCGGTCGTCGGTGAACTACGCCTCCACCGCGACAAACTCCCCATCGACGACGTCATCCTCGTCGTCTACTACCCGGACAAGGACAGCGACAGCGACGAGAAGCTGCGGCTCCTCGCCGCACTCGCGCACACCGGGTCCGCCGGCGCGGCGCACGACGGACGGGCGGACGATTCACATGCGAAGGCACCCTGACGAACACGCGCCGTCCCGGCGCCGCGGCAGGAGCACCCACGCCGTCTGCACCGTCCACGACCAGTCCGTGTCGGCCTGCCACAGATCGGGGCCGAAGACCTCGTACTGGATGTCGTACGGGGTGACCCCGTGGCCGATGAGCCGGCTGCGGACGGCCTGGAGGAACGGCAGCGGCCCGCACAGGTAGGAGAGAGGTGCGAGAGCATGCCCGCCATGGGTCCGCTTGACCACGGCCCCACCCTGGCTCCGGCCGCGGCGGGCTGCCCCCCGCCGCGACCGCCGTCGCCGAAGGTGGACGGGTGTGCCGGCCGGTCACCGGTCACCGGCGACGCGGGGCGGGCCGGGAAGCGCCGGCGCTTCCCGGCCCGGTGGTGATTCGTCGGTGCCGCTGGTCAGCCGTTGGCCGCCTTGGTGAACCGGGCGGCCACGTCCTCCCAGTTGACCAGGTCCCACAGCTTGGTGACGTAGTCGGGGCGGACGTTCTTGTACTGCAGGTAGTAGGCGTGCTCCCAGGCGTCGAAGACCAGCAGCGGGGTGCTGCCCTGGCCGACATTGCCGTGGTGGTCGTAGACCTGCTCCACGATCAGGCGCTTGCCGAGGGGCTCCCAGGCGAGTACGCCCCAGCCGGATCCCTGGACGCCGCTGGTGGCGACGGTGAGCTGCTTCTTGAACTGCTCGAAGCCGCCGAGGTGCTCGTCGATGGCGTCGGCCAGGGCGCCGTCGGGGCGGTCGCCGCCGTCCGGGGAGAGGTTCTGCCAGAAGATCGAGTGCAGGACGTGGCCGGAGAGGTTGAAGGCGAAGGTCTTCTCCAGCCCGACCAGCGAGGTGGGCGTGATCTGGTCCTTGTCGCGGATCTCGGCGATCTGCTCCAGGGTGTCGTTGGCGCCCTTGACGTAGGCGGCGTGGTGCTTGGCGTGGTGCAGTTCCAGGATCTGCCCGGTGATGGCCGGCTCCAGCGCGGCGTAGTCGTAGGGCAGGTCGGGAAGCGCGTAGGTGCCCATCAGGCACGTCCCCTTTCCGGGTTGGTGATCGTCCGGGGACAGCCTATGCCTTTATTGCGAATGACTTGCAACAACTATCAAGATGCATCAACATGATCTGTGGCGGGGTCGGCCCGTCAGTCTTCGGTGTCTGGGCGCCCTTCCGTCCGGCGCATCCTTCCCGGAGAGTGATCGTCTTCTCACCCGGCGCCCGCCGGTCCCGGCCGACCCCGCTGCCGATGGACTTCCGGTCGGCCACTCGGGCGCGCTGGTCGCACAGGGCGGCGGCTGTTTTCGGCTCGCCCGGGCCGGTCTCCCCGGGCAACCCCGGTCGGCGAGCACGCGGTCGCGGAATGGCATCGCGCATCGTCCTGACGAGCTCGCGGGTCAGTGCCAAGAGCGTCGAAGGTGACCAGCGCACCTGGAGCGTGGCACCCGGTTCCGCCGCGGTGGGGTACCCGGGGAGAACCGGTACGAGCTGGAGCGGGCCGTGAAGAAGGCGGTCCGGCGCGCCGCGCAGGATCAGGCCGAGTGGACGGAATCGAACGGCGGGCCGAGCTGCTGCTCGACGTCGGCGAGCGGCCGGGGCGGGGCGGCCCTGCCTCGATGCGGTGCCGGTCACGCTGTCTTCGGGTCCGGTCACGGCCAGGGCGCGGGTGGCGGCCGGGGGGTCGCCCTCTGCGAGGCGGCCGGCCGCCGGCCGCGGGAGAACATGGTCCGACCATGGACGAACTGCCGGCCCGCGAGGGCCGGCAGTTCGTCCATGGTGTGGAGACGGCGGCGGACGGCCTACGGCCTGTCCCGCGGCCGCCGGGAGCCGCCCTGGTGGATGGTGGGCGACTGATAGGACGCGCCGCCGGGTCCGCCGGGCGCTCGGTGTGCGACCGGGACGCTCCAGGGGCGACGGATGTGCTGGGAAAGGTGTTACGGGTTGCTGCGGCGGCGCGCGATCAGCATGGTGCCGACGCCTGCTGCGATCAGAGCGCCGGCCGCACCGCCCAGGGTCACTTCCTTCGTGTGGTCCGCGCCGGTACGGGCGAGTTCCGGCTTGTGCGGGCGCTTTTCGTCGTTGTCGCAGTTGTGCTCCTCGCAGCCGTGCTCCTCGCGGCCGTGCTCCTCGCAGCCGTGCTCCTCGCGGCCGCGCTCCTTGCAGCCGTGCTCGTCGGAACCGTGCTCGTCGGAACCCTGCTCGTCGGAACCGTGCTCGCGGTCGAGTGTGCGTGTCTGCTGCAGGGCGGTGGGGTGGCTGTCGGCGTAGGCGGTCGTCGCGCCGGCCAGCGGTGCGGCGAAGAGCGCACCGGCCACGGCTGCTGACGCCACAACAGATCGCCATCGAGGTGATGTCGTCATCGTTTCCACTCTCCTCGGCTTCGGGACGCCCGTCTTCGGTGAGGGCAGCTCCAGCATCTAGATAAAGGAGTAAATAGGAATTTCATAGCGCAAAGAGCGAGATGTCGTGCATCAGTCGCCCGGATGGTGCAGCGCGAGCTGGGCTCCGCGAGCTCGATGGCCGATGCGGGACCGGGGGCGGCGCCGCATCGGCACCCTGGTTCCGACGCGTGTACGGAGGAAGAGATCCATGCGCCCTGCCGGTTCCCGGTATCCCGACCTTGCAGGTGTCGTGTCGACTCCGCTGAGGACCCGCACCAGCGGTGCGCTCGCGGGCAGTTGTCACGGCAGGCAGAGGTGTACGGGGACGGACGCGGACCGCCCGCCCCGGGAAGCGCACATCGAACCCCTCCGTCACCGCGTCCTGCTCCGGCGACCGCCACGGGGCGCTACCACCGATCACGGGTCGGAGCCGAACGATCCACGGTCCGAGGGCAGTTGCTCCAGCCGCTTGTGGTGCCCCGTGGGCGAGACGGTCGGGGACGGACGGCCATCATGGTGAACCGAGGGCGGCGGTCCTCGGCGTTGGGGACCGCGTGAAGTGAGAAGGCGAGGCGCGGGTTGATCGACTTCCAGACCGATCCGTTGGAGACGGCCGGGGGAGTGTTCATGATGGCCGTGGGGCTGGGCTGTGCGTGGCTGGGCGGGCTGGCTGTGCTCCGGCCAGACCGGCCCCCGCAGCCGATCCAGGGACCCGTGCGGGTGGTCCGCGCCTGGGGACTCGGCTATGTGCTGCTCGGCATCTGTATGGCTGTCAGGATGACGTCCATGCTGGTCGGTGAGGAGCCCGCCTGGCCGCTGGCCGTTATCTACTGGGTCGCCGGTCCGCTCCTGACCTGCTCGGTGACGGCGGCGGGCGTGTCCCAGCGGCGGGCGCGCCGTCGGGCCGGTGGCGTCCGCGTCGGGCGGCACAAGCGAAGCGACCCGTCTCCTGGACCGGGGCAGCACTCGTGATCGCCGCCTGCCGGGCGGACAGCGGACCGGGACACAACCGGGACACAGGGGTGCGCAGGCCCCTCGTGGCCCCGCCGGCTCCTGGCGCCGAGCCCGCCGAGCCCGCCGTGCCGGCGCGTGAACGGGCGGGAGCCGCGGCGTGGAGCCGCTTCCCGCAGGGACGCCGACGCGGATGCCGTCGGGTCTCACGCGTGTGTCGCGTCCGGAGTGGCGTGGTCGGCGATCCAGTGGTCGACGCGGGCCCACTGGGCGAGCAGCCACTCGCTGCGGGCGTCGTCGCCCTGTGGGACGCGGCTCGCCGGTACGCGCCACCAGTGCGCCCGCACACCGTCACGCAGCGGCAGTCCGGTCCAGACGGTGCGCGCCGAGTGGACGACGTCGAGGCCGGTGTGGGCGACGAAGACCACGTCGGCCGTGGGCGCGGCGGCGATCGCGGCGAGGGCGCCGGCGTCCCGTGGCGGCAGGACGTGGTGCATCCGTTCGGCGCGGGACGCCCGGCGCCGCAACCCGCGGCGACGCAGCGAGGCGATCGCGCGCCGACGGCGGTGCGGTGTGAAGTTGCCGCCCTCCGGGAAGATCACGAGGGCGTCGCCCGGGCCCAGTCCGGCCGCCAGGTCCCCGATCGCCTCCTCGGCCCGGCCCTCGAAGGGCGGAAGGAAGCAGTGGGGGACCCGTCCGATCAGGACGTCGAGGGCTGGGTCGGCGCGCAGTGTCCGCTTCAGTACGGTGTGGGGGCGCAGTCCGGCCTGGCCGAGCAACGTCTGGAGCAGCAGGAAGGAGTCGCCGGCCCCGGCGTGTCGCACGAAGACCAGAACCGGCGTCGCCCCGTGTCCGGGGGCGTCCGTCAGTGGGGGCGTCACCTCCACCCGGAGCCGGAAGATCCGCTCGCCCGCGCGTCGAAGTAGCCGCAGCAGCCTCTCCAGCACGGCGAAGGCGTCCGCGGCGCACCGCTCCTCGCGGTTCCGCCTGTCCGGCAGCCGGCGCGTCCACATCCCGGCGGCGGCCACCAGTCCGGCCAGATCCACCAGGAGGTACAGCAGGGCGAAGCCGGTGATGCGCACCGGTCTCCACGGGCCGCGCGTGGCCAGTGAGACCGGAGCGCACAGCACGCCCGCGGCGAGGAGGAGCGCGGCCACCACGGGTATGAGGGCCAGCAGGAGCGCGGTGGTGGTCGTGCGGCGCAGCCCCGTCGTCACGGCGCCGGCCAGTCGAACCGGGCGTGCCCGGGGCACACGGGCGGCGCTCATGGCGCTCCGTCGGGTGCGTCGGGAGCGGTTTCGAGGTACCGGGAGGAGGCCGCGTAGGCGCGCTCGATGCGGTCGGCGGTGCGGCCGAAGCTGCGGTACCGCAACTGCCTCAGGGTGGCCGTGCCCTCCTCCGGGCCGGAGCCCGACGGCAGTACGTGGACCGTGACGCCGGGCGGCAGGTCCGCCATGTCGCGGGCGAACCGGTGCCTGCGGGCGATCTCGAATGCCACCAGCGCCACCTGCCAGGGAGCCCGCGGCGGGGAGAGGGCTCGCTCGACGCGGCCGACCTGCAGGACGTAGACCTCGCTCGCGCCGAGGGCCACTGCGCGGCCGACGGGGATGCTGTTGACCAGGCCGCCGTCGACGTAGTGCTCACCGTCCAGCCGGACGGGCGGCAGCAGCCCGGGTACCGCGCACGAGGCGAGTACGGCATCCACCAGCGGGCCGGCGGTGAACCAGTGCTCGGCGGCCCGTTCGATGTTCGCGGCGACACACTGGAACGGCAGGGACAGTTCCTCGACATGGGCCACCGGGAGGTGGGTGGAGAGCAGTTCGCGCAGCGGCGTGGAGTGGTACAGGTGAGTGCCGCTGCGTACGGCGGTGCTCAGCTGCCCGAGCAGCGACCCGGAGAACACGCCGGCGCGTCCGAGGCCGGTCCACAGGTCGGCGAGCCGGGCCACCGACGCCCGCGAAGGGTCGGCCGCGACGGCGGCCCCGTTGATCGCGCCGACGGAGGTGCCGATGACGAGGTCCGGATGCACGCCGGCGGTGAAGAGGGCCTTGAGCATGCCGACCTCGTACGCGCCGAGCGCACCCCCGCCGCCCAGCACGAAGGCGCGGGTCGGTGGGCGAGTGGGCCGGCTGTCCTCCATGGCCGAAGGGTGCCCCGGCACCGCGTCGCCAACCACCGGGGAACCTGCCACCGACCGCGATGACGGGTGGGAGCACACCCGGATGACCTCGCGCGAGTCGCCGGCCTCCGGACGCATGGAGCCGGTGATCGGACGCCCCGCCCCGCACCGCCCGCCCCCGCCGGCCCGGGGCCGGATCGGCCCGCCTGCCGAACCCGCGGGCGCGCCGCGCGGCCGGTGGCCACGGACCGGCGCCCCGACGAGGCCCCGCACCGCCGCCCAGCCAGATCATGGACACGGCCGGGCCGTGGTGGCGGACGCCTGACCGGCAACGCCGTCAAGGACACTGTGCAAGCCGCGTGAGGGGGCCTCTGCCGAGGCCCGGAGCCACGACTCGGTGCGGCGAGGCGTCGAACCGCTCGGCTGGAAGCACCGCCGGCGCAACGGGCCGTCCGGCATTCGGCGGCGCCCTGCTGGACGTCCGGGCTGGAACGCCGGTCTCCGGGTAGCCGTAGGGCAGGACCAAGGTCCGGCGCCGAGCCGGGGCGGCCACCGAGGGAGGGAGCATCGTGTCCGGAGTGCTGGGACGTATCAAGGAGTTCGCGAGGAGCCCGCAGGGGCGGCGCACGATCGAGCAGGTGCGGCGCACCGCGAGCGACCCGCGCCGACGTGCCCAGGCGCAGCGGCTTTTCGAACGGCTGCGCGCCCGTCGCTGAGCCTGGCGGCCCCGCCGGCCGGCCGATCCGGGCGGGAGTGTCCGTGGCCGAGCCGCGTCCCCTGCCCGGTGTCCGACACCGGTATCGCGTGCGCTGATCACGGCACCGCGGGAGAGCGGAGCGTGTCAGGTTCTCAGGCGGGCGACGTCCACGGTGGTGGCCGTCAGTCATGACGGCAGTCGTCTCGCAGCCGGTGCCGGCGCGGGACGGGCCGGCCTGTGGGGCGGTCGGGCCCGGCGGCGCCGGGGCCGACCGGCCGTCGGTTCGGCCGACGTCCCGGACGGTCAGGTCCGGGGCGTCCCGAAGCACGCCTCCCGCCGACGGTGGTCCGTCGGGTACCGCTGGTTCCGATCCGCAGTGGCCAGAGGCGCAGTGGCCAGTGGCCTGCGCTCGGCGGTGGCGTAGCGGGACGTCCCGGCGCGGTCCGGGTCCCGCGGGTCAGTACGAGCCGGTGCGGGCGAACATCTCGTGGGAGTCGTCGCCGATGTAGGACCAGGCGGTGGCGAAGCCGGTGGTGTTCTTGTCGTTGAGCATCGGCGAGAGTTTCTCACGGGTGCCGGTGGTGTGGTTGCACGTGTAGTGCTTCATGTCGCTGTTGCGCCAGATGTTGCAGCCCTTGCCGGTCCAGTACTTCTCCGGGACGTTGGCGTCGACCATGGCCCACACGGTGCGACAGGCGCTGCTGTACCACAGCGACGCGGTGACCGACACGTGCAGGTGGTAGCGCGAGCTGTAGTACTTGTCGGTCTTCTTCTTGACGATGTGTCCGGTGCTGCTGCAGCCGCTGCCGATGGGATCCTTGCCGTCCCACTTGCGGGTGGCGGCGTCGGCGGGGCCGGCGAGGGCCAGTGTCGTGCCCGCCGCCAGCGCGAGGGCGGCAATCCCGACGGACTTGAGTGCGCGCATTTCGTCTTCCCTTCCTCGATGCACTGGGAGAGTCACCGGAAGAGCCTCGGCCGAGAGCTTCCACGGGTGCTCCCGTTGCGTTCACCTGGTCGACTTCAGCAGCCGAGGGATTGAACGGACCCTCGGCTTCGCGGCTCTGATCGATGGCCGCGCTGCGAGAGACAGCCTCCTTCTTCGCAGCTCATGTGCGGGATCGGCAGGTCAGGCGTGCTGTTCGCGCGTCCGGGCAGGCTGGGTCGGCTGATTCGTCCTGGGCGGTCGTGAATCGCCTGTCGGAGGGCATCGAGCACGTTATCCGGACTTGGCACTCGACACCGGTTCTTTGAGGGAGCTTTTACCCGCCTGTACTGGTTCCGCCGCCCGCGGATCCGCTGGGAGACGCGCGACGACATCCACGAAGCCCGCCTCGCCCGCCGGATGCGCACTGGTGCACCGGCGGCGCGGGAACCCTCGGTAGGAGTCTCGACAAGGCACGGCGTACGTCGACGGCCGGGCGGTCGACCTCAGGCCGGCTTGCGCCACACGGAGATGTGCTTCGTGGAGTCCTGGGTGAACGGCGCTCCGTCCCAGTCCGCGACGCGACGTTCCAGCTCCAGGCCGGCGATCCGTGCCATCAGGTCGAGCTCTGCCGGCCAGGCGTACCGGTGCCGGGAGTTGCCGCGGCGGTAGCGGCCGTCGTCGCCGTCACGGGTGAAGTGGTTCGAGACGAGGATCTGCTCGACCGGATCGAGGGTGTCGAAGCCGAGATGCCGCTCGGAGACGTCGAACGGCACCGCGACCTGGCCGGGCGGCAGGAACCGCAGCGGCGGCACGCCCAGCTCGACGGCGAAGCGGCCGCCGGGCCTCAGATGGCGTGCGGCGTTGCGAAAGCACTCGACCTGCTCGTCCTGTGTGAGCAGGTTCGTGATGGTGTTGTAGACGAGATAGACCAGGGCGAACTCGCCGGGGACGGCGGTGGTGGCCATGTCTCCGACGGCGACCGGGAGCGTCTCCTCGTCGATCTTGCGCCGCAGCACCGCTGCCATGTGCTCGGACAGTTCGATGCCCACGACGGGCACGCCGCGTTCCCGGAGAGGGACGCCCACTCGTCCGGTCCCGATGGCGAACTCCAGCGCCCGGCCGTCTCCGGCGAGTTCGGCGAGGAAGGCGAGAGTCGGTGCGAGCACGACGGCCGAGGACATCTCGCTCTCCTCGGCGTCGTAGCGGTCCGCCGTCGCACGGGTCCAGAGCTCACTGCTCGTCATGGTCGGCTACTTTGCCCGGTGCCACGGGGCGCTGTCGACGCATTTGCCTCGCACCGTCTCCGATCACACGGTTCACGGCGGTACGGTGTCCTTTCAGGACACCGCCCGGCCCGGGGGCGGAAAGACGCTGGAGCGCTGGGCGCGGCCCGCCTTACGGTGGTGCCATGAGCGATCACTCGGAAGCGCCCGTCGCGCCCGTCGAGGCATTCGAACCCCCTTACTACGTGGCTGTCTTCACCACGGTGCGCACCCGGGAGCAGAGCGGTTACAGCGAGACCAACGCACGCATGGAAGAACTGGTGAAGGACGTCCCCGGGTTCCTGGGGATGGACCACGCGCAGACTCCTGGCGGGCTGGGCATCACCGTCGGGTACTTCCGCGACGCCGACGCCCTCACGCAGTGGCGGAACAACGCCGAGCACCGCGCGGCGCAGAAGCGCGGGCAGGCAGAGTGGTACCAGAACTACACGCTGCACGTGGCGAAGGTGGAGCGGAGCCACGGATTCACGCGACCGTAGGGCCGCGGAGTCCGACGGGGGCTGACCGACCGGAGCGGGCCGACGCCGGCTCCCGTGCGGCTCTCCATCGCGCGGCGAGTTCCTCCGGCCGGCGCGCCGAAGGGTGCGCGGGAGTGCCGGTCGGAGCGGGACGGGAACAGGCCGCGCGGGCCCGTGACTGGTGAGGGCAGCCGGGTTGTGAGGAGTCCGGGATCCTGAGTGAGAGCAGCGGCCGACCCATGACGCGGACGCACGGGCTGGCGCCTGCGACTTCACCGCGTTCACCCAGGGGGCCAGGGCGCTTCGGAACGCCGGGAGGGACGGATCCAGCCACGCCGTCCTGGACTTGGGCTCCCCTCGAAGAACGGCACCATGGGCGGGCACTTCGTGGCGGGTCGCAGCCGGGGACTGGGCCGGCTGCGCCGCCGACGTCAGCCGCCGCACTCGACCGCGGCATCCGGACCACGAACCAGGAGTACCGATATGGGATTCGACAACCACCGCGTGGTCATCACCGCCGCAGGCCGCGATTTCGGCCGTACCCTGGCCATCCGGCTGGCGGACCTCGGCGCCGAGGTCTTCCTCTCCGCGCGAACCCTAGCCGCCGCTGAGCGTGTGCGCGACGAGATTCGGGACCGAGGGAACCAGCGGGTGCACGCCTTCGCCTGCGACCTGACAGACCCTGCCTCGATCCACGCCTTCGCCGCAGACATCGCCCGCCTCACCGACCGCATCGACGTGCTGATCAACAACGGCTCCCGCTACCTCGCAGGCCCGGACCTCCGGTCCGCCTCCGACATCGACGTGGTCGACACCATCGCATCCGGCGCCACCGGCACCGTCCTGACCGTGAAGAACTTCCTGCCCCTCCTGCTCAACTCGGACAAGCCGGATGTGGTGACCATGATCTCCGCCTGCGGAACAGCCGGTCATCACCGTTCAGACGCACACGACGCCTTCTACGCGGCCAAGAGCGCCCAGGCAGGGTTCGCCGAGATCCTCTCCAAGCGACTGCGGCCCCAAGGAGTGCGGGTGATTTCCCTCTACCCGCCCGACTTCGACAACCCCGACCCGCTCTCCGAGGAGTGGGAGAGCACACCGCGCGAGGCCAAGGACGCCCTCACCGCGCAGTCACTGGTGGAGTGCGTCCTCTTCGCCGTCGCCCAACCCCGCGACTGCTTCATCAAGGCGTTCCACTTCGAACAGGTATGAGCGGTTCCCGGCATGCTCACCCACGGTGACCGACACCGGCCGGGACGACACGTGGCGTCCCGGCCGGCAGGCACTCGGACAGTTCCCGTACCCGACTCCACCATGACAGGCGCCCTCGAAGCCGAACGCCAGGCGATCACGACCACCCGGAGGCACACCGTCGACCGATCCGGCCGTCCGGCGCCGTTCAGCAGCACGGCCGGCATCGAGGCGCAGTCGGTCGCCGTTTGTCGGGCGACTGCCGCGAGCCCGGCGACGTCGAGGCGGGCGGCGAGGCTTGCGCGATCCGCTTCCGGTACGCCGGTCGCGGCCTCCACCGCCCCGACCCGTCGCCACGAAGCCACCGTGCTGGTCGCGGCCGTCAACGAACGGCTGTGACAGCCACGTTCACCCCGCCGCCCCCTTCAGTCCCCGAGTGGCCGGCCGCCCACGACCCCAGGCGGCCAACGGCTGGAGTGCGTCGTTGAGGCGGATGCCGTCCTCCGTCAGTGAGTACTCGACGCGTGGCGGCACCTCGTCGTAGGAGAGGCGGTGCACGACGCCGTCCGCCTCCATCTCACGCAGGTGAGAGGCCAGCACCTTCTCGGTGATCCCAGGGAGCAGCCGACGCAGCTCGCCGAAGCGACGGCAGGGGTGCTCGTGGAGCGCCCAGAGGATCAGCACCTTCCACTTGCCGCCGATCACCTCCATCACGGTGTCGATCCCGCAGACGTGTCCGTCCGGTGCGCCCGGCCGGTTCAGCGTCGTCATGCCCCACCCTTCCGACGTGCTCGCTCACCCCGGGGTAACCACCCACCGCCAAGTGCGTACTTGATCACCACCGGGCCTGCGACCAGCCTAATCCGCATGGGACACCACACTGTCGAGAAGACTTCCGTGACGATGCTGGGCCTCGGCGCGATGGGCACCGCGCGGCCCGCACCTGGCTGGCCGCCGGCCACCCGCTCACCGTCTGGAACCGCACCCCGGCCCGCGCCGCGGCACTCGCCGCCGAGGGCGCGAGGGTCGCGGACACCGCCGCCGACGCGGTCGCGGCGAACACCCTGATCGTCGTCTGCCTGCTGGACGACACCTCGGTCGAAGAGAGGTTCTGGCCGGCACCGACCTGACCGACAGGGATCTGGTCAACCTGACCACCAGCACCCCCGCCCAGGCCCGTGCCCGCGCCGAGTGGGCCCGCGAGCGCGGGGCCCGCTACCTGGACGGTGGGATCATGGCCGTCCCTCCGATGATCGGCGCCCCGGACGCCGGCGGCTACGTCTTCTACAGCGGCTCGCGGGGGCTGTTCGAGCGGCACCGGGAGACCCTGGGCGTCCCGGTCGGCACCACCTACGTCGGCGAGGACGCGGGCTTCGCGGCCCTGCACGACGTGGCCCTGCTCAGCGCCATGTACGGGATGTTCGCCGGTGCCGCGCACGCCTTCGCCCTGATCCGCAAGGAGGACATCGACCCCGCGGCGCTCGCCCCGCTGCTCGCCGACTGGCTCATCGCGATGGCCCCGGCGGTTCACCGGACCGCCGACCACCTGAGAAGCGGCGACTACACCAAGGGTGTCGTCTCCGACCTCGCCATGCAGGTGGCCGGCACGCCGACCTTCCTGGGCACCGCCGAGCAGCAGGGTGTCAGCCCGGAACTGCTCACCCCCTACTTCGAACTGATGCGCCGCCGCCTGGCCGAGGGCAGCGGAGAGGAGGACCTGACGGGTGTGATCGACCTGCTGGTGAAGTGACGGCCCATCGCCGCCACAGCAGCGACCGTGCTGGTCACAGTACACAACGACCCACTGTGACCAGCACTTTCACTGCACGCCCTAGATGCCGAACGGTGCGGCGTAGTGGACCGTGCCGCTGGGCAGCGGGTGGTCGGCGTCCAGGGTGAGGGCCATCATGGCCTCGTCCGGGACGTCGATGCCGATTCCGATGCCGTGCTCGGAAGCGCGGGTGAAGCCGAACCGCGGGTAGTACGCCGGGTGCCCGAGGACGGTGACGAAGCGCTCGCCCAGTTCCTTGGCCGCCTGCAACGAGGCGCGGATCGCCGCGGAGCCGGCGCCGGTCTTCTGGTACTCGGGCCGGACGGCGACGGGGCCCAGGCACAGGGCCGGAGTGTCGTCGATGTGACAGCGGGTCAGCAGCGCGTGGCCGACGAGCTTGCCGTCGTGGCCGGTGGCGACGATGGACAGGCCGTCGATCCAGGCGGGGTCGGCGCGCAGGGCGTCGATGAGGTCGGCCTCCAGCGGTGTGTCGAACGCGGCGAGGCTGATGGCGCGAAGGGTGGAGATGTCGGCGCTGGTCTCAGCGCGCGTGATCCAGTCGATGCTCATGATGGACGGAGATCCGTTTCATGGTCGGTTCGTATCGGTGTGTCGCCCCGCGGGCTCACGCTCCCGGCGGGGCGGATCCGGACGAGGTCAGGCCACGGCCCGGGACGTGAGGGTGGTCCGGGCAGAGCACATGGCAGTGGCCTTGGGCGCGGTCATCGACCCCACCTCCCGACTTCCTCGATCTGGACAGGACACGAACGCCGGACACGTTATCACCCCGTGGAAGGGCCGGGTCTTGTCAGGACGCCTTCCCGATTGCCATCCTAGGGGCCTTAGGTTGAAGCTAATGCCCCTAGGGAGTGGAGTGTGTATGGCGCGGGCCGGTCTGACGGCGGAGCGGGTGACGATCGCGGGCGCCGAACTGGCGGACGAGGTCGGGTTCGATCGGCTGACCATGTCTCAGGTGGCGCGGCGGCTCGGAGTGAAGGACGCGAGTCTCTACGCGCACGTTCGCGGTCTCGAGGATCTGCGTGGGCGGATCGCGCTGCTGGCGGCGGACGAGAAGACGATGCGTATCGCGGAGGCGACGGCCGGGCGTGCGGGCAGGGACGCGCTGGTCGCGTTCGCGGACGCCTGGCGTGACTACGCCCGCCGGTACCCGGGCCGTTATGCGGCGACCCAGGTCTCGATCGAGATCGATCCCGAGCTGGCCGCGAACGCGCCGGGTCCGCGGCGTGCGGTCGAGCTGACGTACGGCATGCTGCGCGGCTACGGACTGGCCGAACCGGACCTGACCGACGCGGTCCGCCTGCTGCGCAGCACGTTCCACGGGTTCGTCGCCCTGGAGGCGGCAGGCGGCTTCGCGCACAAGCGCCCGTCGCAGGACTCCTGGGTCCGCGCGCTCGACGCCCTGCACACCCTTCTGGAGCGCTGGCCCCAGTCAGGAGAAGGAGACCGAGCATGACCGAGCCGACCGTCGGGACCTTGCGTGTCAACGGCGCGACCCTGCACTACGAGGTGCGCGGCCAGGGCCCGCTCCTGCTTCTGATCCCGGGAGGAACGGGCGGCGCGGCCTCCCTGGCCACGGTGGCCGCCGACCTGGCCGACGCCTACACGGTGGCGACCTACGACCCACGAGGGATGTCCCGGAGCACGCTGGACGATCCCGGGGCCGAGCAGAGGGTGGAGGAGCACGCCGAGGACGCGTTCCGGCTGCTGGACGTGCTGTCACCCGATGGGCCCGGCCGGGTGTTCGGCGCCAGTTCGGGGGCGATCGCCGCCCTGCACCTGCTCATCACCCACCCGGAGCGCGTGGAACGTGTCATCGTGCACGAACCGCCGGTGGTGGAGGTTCTCCCGGACGCCGCCGCGCACCGCGCACTCCTCGCGCGTGTGCGGGACACATTCCGCACCCAGGGGCTGATGCCGGCGATGACCGTGTTCGCCGCGGGCATGCGGAAGGACGGTGACATCACCGGGCCCGCTGCCCAGGTCGAGCTCCCGCCGCGGGCGGCGGCACGGGCCGAGCAGACCATGGGCGACCTGCCGTACTTCGTCGGACGCATCGTACCGAGCTTCATGTCCTACGCCCCCGACATCCAGCGGCTCGAGGCACTGTCGGACCGGCTCGTGCTCGCCTGCGGCCAGGACTCGCGCGGCGAGCTTCCCCATCGTCCGGCAGCCTTCCTGGCCGAGCGTCTCGGAACGGAACTCCTGCTCTTTCCCGGCGGGCACACCGGCCTGACCACCCACCCCACCGAATTCGGCGAACTCCTTCGCGAGGCGTTCCGCGCATAGTGTCCCGAGTCGGAGGTTCGCCGCGGCCACCGGGCCGAGCCGGACGGCCCATGGGGAGCCGTCCGGCCGCTCGGGTCAGTCCCCGGAGGCCGCCGGGGCGACCGGCGAGGGGACCCGTCCGAGGGAGCTGACCAGCAGGGCTCCGAGTGCCAGCGCGCCGCCCAGCCACAGCACGGACTCGGTGCCGAGGCCGTCCACGGCCCGGCCGCCGACGAAGGCGCCCAGGGCGATGGCCCCGTTGAACACGCCAACGAACAGGGAGGTCACGCCCTCCCGGGCCTGGGGGGCGGCCAGCGCCAGCCAGGTCTGGGTGCTCACCGACACACCGCCGTAGGCCAGACCCCACACCACCAGCAGGATCGCGGCGCCGGCCACGGAGAGCCCGAGCAGCGGGACCAGCATGACGGAGGCCGCCAGCGCCAGGCTGATCACCACGAGAACACCCCGCACCGACCGCCCGACCTGGGCGCCGACCACGAAGTTACCCGCGATACCGGCGATGCCGTACACGAGCAGCAGGGTGCCGATCACCGAGTCCTGGACGCCGGACACCTCTTCCAGGACCGGCCGGACATAGGTGTACGCGGCGAAGTGGCCGGTCACCAGCAGGGCCACCACGGCGAGCCCGGTGACCACCCGGGAGTCGCCGAACAGCCGCATCACACCGCCCAGGGCGACCGCCTTCTCGGCGGGAAGCGGGGGCAGCAGGACGGCCATGGCGACCGTCACCACCACGGCCAGCCCGGCGACGGCGAGGAACGCCTCGCGCCAGCCCGCCAGTTCACCGATGTACACACCGGCCGGCACACCCAGGACCGAGGCGACGGCGATCCCGCTGAAGATCATGGAGGTCGCCGGTCCGACGGACTTGGCCGCGACCAGCCGGACGCCGAGTCCGCCCGCGAGCGACCACACGCCGCCCATGCCGACGCCGATCAGCACACGGGCCGCCATCATCACCGCGAAGCTCGGTGACCAGGCGGCCATCACATTGGCCAGCGCCAGAAGCAGCATCAGGGAACAGAGCACCACACGCCGGTCGATCCGGCCCACCGCCGAGGTGACCAGCGGCGCGGAGAACGCGGCGACCAGACCGGTGACGGTGAGCGTCAGACCGGCCGTGCCCTCGCTGACGTCCAGGGCGCCGCCGATCGGAGTGAGCAGCCCCACCGGCAGCATCTCCGACGTGACCACGGTGAACGTGCCGGCCGCCACGGCCACCACCGCGGGCCACCCGCTGCTCCCGGCCCGCCGCGGTGCGGGCTGCCGTACGGACAGATTCTCGACCTTCGCCATGGCACCAGCCAACTCCCGGGCCGAGGGCGGAACAAGCGCGAACTTCTCATGCTTCCATGAGGTGGGCTAATCGAATGCCGCGCGGAGCAGGGACACGGCCACCCGCGCGGGCCGTACCGCTGGAGGACATGACCATGATCGCCACCGGGCCCGGGACCACCGGTGGGAGTCCCCCGCCGGTGGGCTCCGTGGAGATCCGCGAGCTGGAGTGCTTCCTGGTCCTCGCGGAGGAGCTCCACTTCGGGCGCACGGGGGAGAGGCTGTACGTCTCCCAGGGCCGGGTCAGCCAGCTGATCCGCGCCCTGGAGCAGCGTGTCGGCGCCCGCCTGGTGGACCGGACGAGCCGCAGGGTGCGGCTGACCCCCCTCGGCGAGGACTTCCTCGGCGCCCTGCGCCCCGCCTACGCCGCCCTGCGCACCGCCGTGGAGAACGCCCGTGCGGCGGCGCTCGGCGGCGCCCCCCTGCGCATCGGCTTCCAGGGCGTGGCGGGGTACGGCTTCATGGAGGTGGTGCGGGAGTTCGAGGACCGCAGTCCCGGCTGCGCGTCCCGGATCACCGAACTGCCGCTCTGCGACCCCTTCGGGCCGTTGCACCGCGACGAGGTGGACACCGCCGTCGTCCTGCTGCCGGTCCGGGAACCGGAGTTCGTGCTCGGGCCCGTCTTCTCCCGCCAGCCGCAGTACCTGGCGGTCTCCCGGCGGCACCCCTTCGCCGGGCGGACCGTTCTGGACGCCGAGGAACTGGCCGACTCGCCGCTCGTCGGGGTGGCCGCCCCGGCGCCGGACTACTGGCGCGAGGTCCAGGCGCCCACCCGCACCCCGGCCGGCGCCCCGGTGCCCCAGGGGCCGGCGGTGGGCACGCTCCAGGAAGGGCTGTCCCTGGTCGCGGCGGGCCGGGGCGTGATGCTGCTCTGCCGCCCGACCACCGAGTACCACCACCGCCGGGACGTGGCCTACGTTCCGGTGACCGGACTGCCCGAGTCCGCGCTCGGCCTGGTCTGGCACCGTGACCGGGAGAACACCCGGGTCCGAGCCTTCGCCGAGGCGGTGGCCGGCGACCTGTCCCGGCTCGGGCTGTGATCCACCGGGCGGGAGCGGACCGGGCGCGCCGTCGGCGGGCCCGCCCGGAAGCGGGTGGCGGCGCATGGCCCGTCGGGGTCCCGAGCTCACGAGCGAGATCGTCCCTGCGCACCCGCGCGAGGCCCGCCCCGGGGGACAGCCGGCCGGCCGCCTCCACGATCACGCCCCACGTCGCTCGTCTCTGCTGGAAACTACTTGAAAGACGAAACCAGTTTCCATGGTCCCCACCGTGACCTCCGGCGCCGAGCGGGTGGTGGCCAGGGCGCTCCGGGCTGGGTGCCAGGGCGCCGCGTGCGGCGATCCTTATGTCCGCATATCGGGTTTTTTCGCTCTTCTTAGGGCAGACTCAGACGGTTTTCATGATCGCGGGACACTCTTTACTCCGTGACCAGAGTTCTCACAGCGGCGAGGACGTCGGCGACACCACCGGCCCCATCGAGCATGGGCGGCGTGGGTCTCGGCTTCGTCATCCCGATCGGCACGGTCAGGTCTGACGTGGCGAAGTTCCGCTCTGGCTTCCGGAACGGGGCGGGCGCCCTGCCGGGCGACGCGTAAGGAGTACGACATGAGCAAGCAGGCTTCGCACGAGGTGACCGCTCTCCTCGGCCCCGTCGCAGTCCCCACGGCCCCAGAGGCGCACGAGATCCACGCACCGGCGAGGCGGCTACCGCAGGTGTCGGTCCCGCACCTGATGGGCTTGCGCACCAGCGCGGCGCGCCCCCACCGCCGCAAGGTGCCGCTGAGCCGTCTCGCCCCGGCGTTCGGCTGAGCCGAGTCGCCGGCCCGGCTGCGGGCGCTGATCCGAGGCTCCCTGCGACGAGGTGCCGCAGGGAGCCTCGCAGGACGGCCGCGGCCGGGGAAGCGCCCCCCCAGGCGGACAGCGGGGTCCCCCGGCCGAGCAGAGGCGGCAGCCCGGCTGGACCGGTCCGGGGGTGCGTGGCCGGCTCGTCTCACGGCAGGCGTCGAAGGGGGTTCCGCACGGGCCCGTCGCCGGTCGGCCGGGCTCGGACCGCCTCCGAGTAGACCTGATCAAGTCACGCACGGCTCCCCGCTCGCCGTCTCGCCGACCGGCGGCAACCGCGACGACGTCAGCCGGGCCCGTACCCCGCTCGACGCGGTCCCGCCCGTCCGGGGCCAGGACGGCCGGCCTGCCGCAGGCCCGACGTGCCGCGCAAGCGGGCTGGCCGTCACGGACCCGCGTGTGCGAGGCTCGGGGGAGCAACCAGCCTGGTCTGGTGAGAGGCCCCGTGCCGCCCTTGAAGGTCAGCGTTCCCAGTGACCGGGTCGCGGTACGGGTTGTCTCGCTCGGCTTCACGCGGCCCCATGCCGTGTGCTTGACGCCTTCTTCGCCGGAGGCGTGACGGGCTCGACCCCCAGGATTGAGGGGCGAACCATGAACGGCTTCACCGTGGTGACACGACACCATCCCGACCGCACCGTGATCACAGTGCGCGGGGACATAGACCTCGAAACCTGCCCCGAACTGACCCGGGCCGCGGCCGTCGCCCCGCTGGGCGGCAACAGCCTCTGCCTGGACCTGGCAGACGTGCCCTTCATGGACTCCAGCGGCCTGAACCTGCTGATACTGCTGCGCCAACGCCTCGACGCCGAAGGCGGCCGCCTCACGGTCACAGGGCTGCAGCCGCAGCCCACGCGACTGCTCGAGCTGACACACACCTACGACCTGCTCGCGGCCGACACCACAACCGCGGCCGGCTCCGACGACGGCCCGACCGCCTGACCGGAGCGGTCAGCCGAGGCGCACCCCTTCGTCCACCCTCCCCGGTCCGCCGCCGTCGCGGACGCGGGCGAGTTCAGCGGGTCGGCGAGTACGGGGTCCTGCCGATCGACGGCTCGTCCTCGTCGACCAGGAGGCCGGTCAGGAGATCGGCCAGGAGCTGGGCAGCCGGCCGGGACGGGCGTACAGCGGGTCGACGACCCCCTGAGTGACTCCTGCCGCCCGCCCGAGACCGTGCGGTCTCGGGCGGGCGGCGGCCTGTCATCAAGCGAGTGGCCGACACGGCGACCGTGATGGCGCGTTGGGCACCGCGTGTGCGCCTCGCCGACCGCGACGGCTGACTCGTGGATGCCCCACCGCGAGGCGTGCGACACGAAAGCGGCCGACGCGCGGCCGCACACCACCGCACTCGTTCTTCACGGCCTGGAAGCACTGCTCGATCGCCCACCGGCGCCCGGCAACGCGCACGAGCCGGTCGACGCCGGCCGTCCACCGGGGCACGACCGTGGGAGCGGCCCACTCGTCACCGCTGGTCCTGCGCCGGGTCGGCGCCCAGCGGTGACGGGTGGGCCGCTCGCCGTCGAAGTCCTCGATCACCGGGAGCCGGACGGCCGCCGGTGAGGGGCGCGCGGGCCCTCGGCGTCGTCGCCGCACGAGCGTGACTCCCATGCCTCACCGGGCGCCTCGCCGACCGCGCACTTTCGCGCCAAGGCGACCGGGCACGGAGCGGGCTCCCGCTGGGTGCCCCGGCAGGTCGGTCGGACGTGTGCCACCGGCACACCTGGACGTCTCGCGCGATCACTGGCCGCGAACGCCTCGGACATGATCCGGCCAGTGGCGCTGGCCCGTCTCCGGTCCGGACGCCGGGAGTTCAGGCGCACGACCCCTCGTGTACGTCGGCAGGGCACGGTGAACGCGGGGGCGGGACTGGTGGTTTCACCGGTGACCGCCAGGCCGCTCAGCGGCGAAGGTGGCACCGCCAGTCCAGCGGCGGCGCCCGTCGGACCATGCACGCCCGCGCGGGCGGCACGTGTCCCACGGGCGGCTCGCCATCGACGGAGAGGACGATCCATCGTGCAGCACCCCCACAGCAGCACCGCGATCCCTGCCCACCGTCCGCCCTCGGCCCGCCGTACCGGCCGGCTCGCCGCGCTCGCCACCACAGCCGTCGCCGTCGTGGGCCTCACCACCCTGGGCGGACCGGCGGCCCACGGAGCGGACAACCCCTATGAGCGGGGCCCGGCACCGACGGAGGCGAGCATCGAGGCGTCGCGCGGCCCGTACGCCGTCTCCCAGTCGGCCGTCTCCCCGCTCGCCGTGACCGGTTTCGGCGGGGGGACCATCTACTACCCGACCGACACCTCCGACGGTACCTTCGGAGCCGTGGCCGTCTCACCCGGTTACACCGGCACCCAGTCGTCCATCTCCTGGCTCGGCCCTCGCCTGGCGTCCCAGGGCTTCGTCGTCTTCACCATCGACACGCTGACGACGCTCGACCAACCGGACTCCAGAGGGCGCCAGTTGCTCGCTGCCCTCGACTACCTCACCAAGAGCAGCGCAGTCCGCGGCCGGATCGACGGCACACGCCTCGGCGTCATGGGGCACTCGATGGGCGGCGGCGGCTCCCTCGAAGCCGCGAAGGAACGCCCCACGCTCCAGGCGGCGATCCCCCTGACTCCGTGGAACCTCGACAAGACCTGGCCCGAGATCAGCACCCCCACACTCGTCTTCGGCGCCGACGGCGACACCATCGCCCCGGTCGCCACCCACGCCGAGCCCTTCTACAACACTCTCCCCGCCTCGCTCGACCGGGCGTACCTGGAACTGAACGGCGCCACCCACTTCACGCCGAACACGTCGAACACGACGATCGCGAAGTACAGCACCGCGTGGCTGAAACGGTTCATCGACAACGACACCCGCTACGAGCAGTTCCTGTGCCCGTTGCCGCGGCCGAGCCTGACCATCGAGGAGTACCGGGGCAACTGCCCGCACACCTCCTGACCGTTCGCCCACGGCACGGCACGGCACGGCACGGCACGGCACGGCACGGCACGGCACGGCACGGCCGTCCCGTCGCGGACGGGACGGCCGCGGACGTTGTGCCGGTGCACTGCGCGGGGCCGGGCATGCTGGGCCGTGCCACAGGCCGGGTACTGCTCCCACCCCGCGGAGCCGCAGGTCGCAGCGCCTTCGGGGCGACAGCCGACCAGGACGGGTGCCTTACACCTGTCCTGCCGCCCCAGTAAGGTCGCGGGAATGAGCGGACGAACGAACCACGGCTCCGCTGCGCCGGGACACCGGCCCGGTCCGCGAGACGACGTCGCGGCAGCCTTGTCGAACAGCATGCGGAGCGGCGGCGGGACGTGCGTCGTCACGGGTGAGCCCGGTCAAGGGCGTTCGACCTTCCTCGCGCTCACGGCCCGCTCGTTCGGCGCGGGGCCGGTGGTCGCCGTCGCCCCCGATCCCGCTCGGCCCCTTGGGCACCACACCGGCGTGCGAGCCCTGTGCGCCGCGGCCGGCTCACCTGCCGCCCGCGGCGCGTACTCGGGGTCGGAACTGCTCGGCGCCCTGCAAGCGGCCTCCGCCCCTGGGCCGGTACTGGTCCGCCTGTTCGACGCCCACCTCTGGGAGGTGGGTCCTCGTGCCGTCCTCGGGCGACCGGCCGCCCGGCTCCCCGTCACGGGCCGGTTCCCCCTCCTGCTCACCGTCGCCGGGCATCGTCCGTTCGACGTGGAGTTCGCAGGGCTGCCGCTGCCGCTGCCGCTGCCGCGCCTGGGCGCCCTGACCCCGACGGAGGCCGCCGCCCTGCTGGTCGAGGCAGCCCCGGGCGGCCTCGACCCCAAAGTAGGCGCGGGGATCACGGCTGTGGCGGAGGACAACCCCGCCCTGCTGCTGTGGCTGCTCCACCGGCTGACCCCAGCGCAGCCGTGCGGCCGCATGCCCATGCCGAGGCCCCTTGCCGACGCCGGAACGCTCACCGGCCCGGCGGACCTCACCGGCCCGGCGGACCTCACCGGCCCGGCGGACCTCACCGGCCCGGCGGACCTCACCGGCCCGGCGGACCGCCGTCTGATCGGGCTGCCGCCGGAGCGGGCGGAGCCGCTGTTGACCACCGCGGTCGCCGCCTCAGCGGTGGCGGGTGAGCCGTTCGCCGAGGCCCGCTCGGTCCTACGGGCGCTCGCCCGGCTCTCGGGTTCCCCGCCAGGTCTCGACCCGCTGACCGAACTGCTCGATCCGGCCTGTGGCCACCTCCGCTTTCCCAGCACACTGGTGGAACGGGCGGTGTACGCCGGCGTGTCGGCCGAACGGCTCCGCGCGACTCACGACGCCCTGGCCGACGCCTGTGCGGGCTGCCGCGACCTGATCACCCTGCCGCACCGCTCCCGGGCCGCCGCCGCGCCGGACCCCGGCCTCGCGGCCGACCTCGCCTCCGTCGCGGCCGACCCCGCGCTCCAGGACCCGTCGTCGCCGCGCCGCGGCGCTCCTACCCGCGCGGCGGACCTCGCGCCGGACGGCCCGTCCTGGCTCCGGCGGTACACGGCCGCTGCCGAACAGGCCCTGCTCGCCGGGCAGTCGCCCCGTGCGCGGCGACTGCTCGCCGAGGCCCGTACCCACCCGGCACCCCTGCCGGTGCGCGCCGGTGCCGAGCTGCTGCGCGGGCTGGCCCTGTGCGGGGACGGCCCGGTGGACGTCGCGCGCGAAACCCTTCTCCTCGCCGCCGCACTGCTCGCACCGCACGACCGAGAACGGTTCGGCGTGGCCGTCCTGGCCGCAGCGGAGGCGGCCTGGACAGCGGGAGACGTCACGGCGTGCCTGCGGGCACTGGCGATCGACGCGGACGACGGCGCCGTGCCGGACGGGCGGGGAGAGAGCGCCGTAGGAGGTGCGCGTGGCACCGAGCACATGTCGGGATACGGGGGCCGGGAAGCCCGGCCGGCCGGCTCGGGCGGTACAGGCGGCCTGGGCGGTGGCCGTGCCTCGGCCGACCCGGCCGACCCGGCCGGCCTCGCCGGACCCCCAGACCTGCTGCGTGACCACCGCACCGGCATCGAGGCCGTGCTGCGGGGCCGCTTCGACCGGGCCGTCGCCCCCCTTCGCCGCGTTGTGGACCAGGCCATGAGGACGGACGACCCCGATTGGTTGCTGCGGTCGGCGGCGGCTGCACTGCTGCTCGGTGACGTCACCGCCGCCCGCCGGGTCGGCGCGAGGGCGGTGGCGGTGGCTCGCGTCCGCCGGTCCGGCGCGCACGAGGCGCGGGCGCTGGAGTACCTGGCCTACGGCGAGCTGCGGGCCGGACGGCACGCGCTGGCCCGTACCCACGCGGAGGAGGGGCTGCGCTGCGCACACCGTGCCGGGCAGCACAACACGGCCGCTCACCATCACGCCGTGCTCGCTCTCGCGGCATCGATCGAGGGGGAACGGACCACCGTCGCCGAGCATGTGTCGGCCGCACTGTCCACCGCCCGGCGGCACGGTCTGGCCCAGGCCGCCACGCTCGCCCAGTGGGCGGCGGCCCGTGCCGATCTGGGCGGCGGCCGACCCCGCGAGGCCGTGGACCGGCTCGGCCCGCTGGTCCGGCCCGGTCCACGGCGTGGCCACTTCGCCGTGTGGATGCTGGCCGTTCCCTGTTTCGTGGAGGCCTGCGCGCTCTCCGGACAGCCGGACCACGCCCCGGAGGCGGTCGAGGACTTCGGCCTCTGGGCGGCCTTCGGCGCCGACCGCCAGGCTCCCGCCCAGCTACTGCGTTGCCGTGCGCTGCTCGCTCCGCACGAGGCCGCCGACCCGCTGTACCGGCAGGCACTGCGGCGGCACGAGGAGGCCGGCGGCGACTTCGAACGGGCCCGCACGGAACTGCTGTACGGCAAGTGGCTGCGCAGACGCCGCAGACCAGGCGAGGCACGCAGTCACCTGCGGGCCGCCCTGCTCGGCTTCGAGCACTGCGGCGCCCGGCCGTGGAAGCAGCAGGCGGTCGCGGAACTCCGGGCGATGGGGGTGGCCGGGATCGACGAGGCGGCGGCCCCATCCGGAGCGCGACAGAGCGGGCTGGCCCGACTGACCCCGCAGCAACTGCGCATCGCCCGCTGTGTCGCCCGGGGAGCCACCAACCGCGAGGTGGCGCTCAGCCTGTCGGTCAGCAACCGCACCGTCGACTACCACCTGCGCAACGTCTTCGCCGCTCTCGGCGTCCGCTCCCGGGTCGAGCTGGCACGCCTCATGGAGCGGGCGGAGGGGACCGCCGCACCCCCCTAGGGGCCGACCGGACGGTATGTCATTCTTCGGGCGGGACGCATCCGGTGGCGCATCCACACCGGTCACCTCCGGGAGGCCGGCCCCGGCGGGAGAAACGCGATGCACAGCCCTACAGACCGACCGGATGGTATGTCATCCTTCGGGGCAGGACCAGACGGGCGCCAGTCGCCGCACGGACCCAGCGGCCCGCCGTGAGCCGCCGAGGAGTCCGCGGGCGCGCCGCCGCCGAGCCGACTCTGGGGGATGACCGCGATGCACCAAGCTCTACGGACACCGACGGAGCTCCGCCCCGGCCCGACAGCCGTACCCCGGCCCAGGCCGCCACGGACACGCTCACTGGTGGACACCGACGCGCTCGGTGTGCTGCACCGGGCCGCCCGAGCGCTCCTGGTCGATCTGGCAGGTCTCACCGACCGCCTGCTCATGGTGCTCCGGGACCAGGAACCGGCGTACCGGTCGGCGCTCCAGACCGACCCGCACAGCACCTGGCAGGAGGCGCACCGCTCGTTGCGGCACAGCGTGACCTCGCTGATCGACCCGCGCGGGACCTGGGACGCGGCCCGCCGCTGCTCCTGGAAGATCGGTGCCGCCCGCGCCGAACAGGGCCTGCCACTCGACGCGTTGCTGCACGCCTTCCGGCTCGGCGGGTCGCTGGTGTGGCAGGGGCTGGTGGAGGAGACCGCCCGGACGGCACCCGAGGACGTCCGGCTGCTCGTGCACGTGGCGGCCGATGTGTGGAACTTCGTCGACGAACACTGCACCCTGGTGGCCGACGCCTACCGGCAGGTGGAGAGACAGATGATGTGGCGGCGCGAGAACCGGGTCCGGCTGCTGGCCGCCGCGCTGCTGGACGGCACCAGCCGCATCGCCGACCTGCCCGAGACCGCCGAGGCGCTCCGACTGCCCGAGCAGGGGCGGTACGTGGTGGTCGCGGTCACTGGCGGGCGCCCCCTCGGACCGGTGGGCCTGCGCGCCGCGCTGCCGGAGGGGGCACTGCGCGCGCACTGGCACACCGGTGTCGACGTGGACTACGGCATCCTGCTCACCGAGGACGGTGAACTCCCCGAGCCGGCGGCGCCGCCCGCGCCGGGCACCCGGGTCGGGATGGGCAACGTGGTCGGTGGTCTCGCGGCGGTCGGCGACGCCCGTACCCAGGCCGATCTGGCGCTGAGCCTGTGTCCCGCAGAGGGAGGAACCGTCCGGCTGGCGGAGCAACTGCCCTCCGCGATGGTGGTGTCCGCGCCGGAACTCGCCGCGTCGCTCACCGAGAGGGTCCTCGGGCCGCTGGCCGGGCTCGAACCGGCCGACGCGGACGTGCTGGTGGACACCCTGGCCACCTGGCTGGCCTGTGACGGCTCGGCGCAGCGGGCCGGGGAACGCCTCTACTGTCATCGCAACACCGTCCTCAACCGGCTGCGCCGCTACGAACAGCTCACGGGGCGCTCGCTGTCCAGACCGTCCGACGTGGTGGAGATCAGCCTCGCACTCATCGCGCGCCGGCTCCAACCGCGCTGACCCGCCGCTACCGTTCGGGCGCCCACGACGCCCTGGCCGAAGGACCAAGTCCAGGTCCTCCGCCGCCCGCCGCCGGGCCGAGCCGGCAGCGGGCGCCTGCGGGTGGCGGCGTGGCCCGGTGCCCGCTCCCCGCGTTCGGGCCGTGCGCGGCTCTCGCCGCCCGCCGCCGGGCCGTGCTCGCAACCGGCTTCTGCCGGTGGAGGCGTGGCCCGGTGCCCGCTCCCCGCCGCCGGGCCGGTCCCCGGTTCCACCGCGGACCGGCCCCGCGGCATGTGCGAGCCCGCGTCCGCGCGCGCTCCGCTCCTTCCCCGCCCGTGCCCGACCCTTGCGGCCGGGCCCTCGTCCTTCCCCCGCGAATACCCCGCCTTCCCCGGACCGCCGCCTCGCCCACCCCTTCCTCCGCGAGCGCGCCGCCCGCCCCCGCTGGGCTCGCGCACAGGCCCGTGCCGCCCGTGCTGGGCGGGCGCACCGGGCGGGCCGGGAGCCCTGTACCGCCGCTCGCGGGGCGTGCTGTCGTGAGTGCCCCGTACCCGCACCCCCCGTGCCGCACCGGCACGGACCCGAGGAGCCGTGATGCCCGCATCACCCCCGCACTACCGGCCGACGCTGACCGTGGAGCACCTTGACGTGACCTACGGACGTGCCGTGTCGGCCCTGCGCGCCGTGTCCCTGACCGTGCCTCCCGGTGAGGTGGTGGCCCTGCTCGGCGCCAACGGAGCCGGCAAGTCCACCCTGCTGCGTGCGGTGTCCGGCACCCTGCGGCTGCACCGGGGCGCGGTCACCGCGGGCCGTATCACCTACGGGGACACCGTCCTGGACGGACGCGACCCGGTCGCTGCGGTCCGAGCCGGAGTCGTGCAAGTCCCCGAGGGAAGACGGGTGTTCGCGAGTCTCACGGTGGACGAGAACCTGCGCAGCGGCGCCCTGGGCCTCGGCCGGCGTACCCCGGCCCGGCAACGGCAGGCCAGGGAGCAGGTGTTCGCCCTCTTCCCCCGGCTGGCCGAACGCCGCCGACAGGCGGCCGGGCTGCTCTCCGGCGGCGAGCAGCAGATGCTCGCCATGGGCCGCGCCCTGATGGCCGCCCCGCGCCTGCTCCTGCTCGACGAACCCTCCCTCGGACTCGCACCGTTGATGGTCGAGCGGATCACCGAGGCGATCCGGGAGATCAACACCCAGGGCACCGGCGTGCTGCTGGTCGAGCAGAACGCCGGGATGGCCCTCTCGCTGGCCGACCGCTGCCATGTCCTCGACGTCGGCGAAGTACGGCTGTCCGGCCCGGCCGCCGAACTGGCACGCACCGACGCGGTCCGCCGCCTCTACCTGGGCGAGGAAGCCGACACCCCCGGGCAGGGGGCCGCGTGAACTCCCCCCAGGTCCCGCCGGACGCCGAGGGCGATGCGCCGCTCGCTCCGCGCACCCCGCCGGCCACCCGCGGCGCGCCCCCGGCCGGCCGGGGCATCCCGCCCCTCCACGTCCGTGACGTCACCGTCCGCTTCGCCGGGCTCACCGCCCTGGACGGTGTCTCGTTCACCGTCGCCCCCGGAACCGTGCACGCCCTCATCGGGCCCAACGGCGCCGGGAAATCCACCTGCTTCAACGTCCTGTCCGGGCTCCACCGGCCCTCCTCGGGCACCGTCCACCTCGGCGACACCGACCTCACCCGGCTCGCCCCGCACCGCATCGCCGCCCTGGGGGTGGCCCGCACCTTCCAGAACATCGTGACCACCGAGGGCACCGTCGCCGACAACCTGATGGTCGGCCGACACGCGCTGACCCGCGCCGGGTTCGCCGCCGGGGCGCTGCGCCTGCCGCGCGCCGTGCGCGAGCAGCGAGAGCACCTGGAGAAGGCACGCGAGATCGCCGAACTCACCGGTCTCGGCGTCCATTTCGACCGGCCGGTGGCGCTGCTGCCGTACGGCGACCGCAAGCGCGTCGAACTCGCCCGCGCGCTCTGCCTGGAGCCCAGGGTGCTGCTCCTGGACGAACCGGTGGCCGGAATGAACGCGGCGGAGCGGGCCAGGACCGCCGAGGTCGTCACCGGGATCCGCGCCCGGCTCGGCCTGTCCGTGCTGCTGGTCGAACACGACATGGGCCTGGTGATGCGCCTCGCCGACGATGTCACCGTGCTCGACTTCGGCCGCCCCGTCGCCCAGGGCACCCCCGACGAGGTCCGCGCCCACCCGGAGGTGTCGCGCGTCTACCTCGGCACCGCGAGCGACCGGGAGGACGCGGCGTGAACGCCTTCCTCACCAGCCTCCTCAACGGCCTGTCCCTGGGCGCCGTGCACGCCCTGGTCGCGCTCGGCTTCGTGGTCATCTTCAAGGCCTCCGGCGTGCTCAACTTCGCCCACGGCTCCCTGCTGCTGCTCGGCGGCTACCTCATCGCCGTCTGGCACACCCACCTCGGCTTCGCCGGCGCGCTCGCCGCCGCGGTGCTGGTCACCGCGTCGGTCGCCGGAGCCGTCGACCGGCTCCTGCTCCAGCGCGGCGGCGCCGGCCCGCACGCCGCCCACGCGCAGACCATCGTGACCATCGGCGTCGACGTGCTGCTGCTCACCGAACTGTCCCGCCGGATCGGCGGCGAACTGCTGCCGCTCGGCGACCCCTGGGCGGACTCGGTCACCCGGATCGGCCCGGTCACCGTCGCCGACAGCCGGCTCGCCGCGATCGTGGTCTCCTGCCTGGTCATCGGCGCGGTCTTCGCCGCCTTCCGGTACAGCGCCTGGGGGCTGTCCCTGCGCGCCGCCGCCGAGGACGGCGAAGCGGCCGCCCTGATGGGCATCCGGCTCGCCCGGGTGCGCACCGGCGCCTGGTGCCTCGCGGGCGCCCTGGCCGCGTCGGCCGCCGTGTTCCTCGCCGCGTTCCCCGCCCCCGGCCTGGAGCGCACCACCGGCCAGATCGCGCTGGCCGCGTTCCCCGCCGCGATCCTCGGCGGTCTCGCCTCCCCCGTCGGCGCACTCGCCGGCAGCCTCCTGATCGGGCTCACCGAGGCGTTCGCCGCCGGCTACCAGTCCGAGCTGCACGTGCTCGGCGACGGATTCGGCGGCGTGGCGCCGTACGCGGTGATGGTCGTCGTCCTGATCGTCCGGCCACAGGGCCTCTTCGGCGCGAAGGGTGCCGCCCGTGTCTGACTTCCCCCGGCGCAGTGTCCGCCGGACCTTCGCGATCCTCCTGGTGGCCCTGGCGCTGTGCGCGCCGCCGTTCTACCTGGACGCCTTCTGGCTGCGCGTCGGCCTGTTCGCCATGGCCGCGGCGATCGGAGCCGTCGGACTCGGCCTGCTCACCGGCACCGCCGGCCAACTCTCCCTCGGCCACTCCTTCTTCCTCGCGATCGGGGCGTACGGCTACACCTGGCTGGCCGGCGAGGAGCCGGGCGCCGGACTGCCCACCGCTCTGGCCCTGGTCGCGGCGGTCCTGCTGGCCGGGCTGGCCGGCGGAGTGTTCAGCCCCGTCGCCGGCCGGGTGCGCGGGGTCTACCTGGGCGTCGCGACGCTGGCCCTGGTCTTCCTCGGCCACCACATCCTGGTCAGCGCCGAGCAGGTCACCGGAGGCTTCAACGGTCTCTCCGTGCCGCCGCTTTCGGCCGGGTCGTTCACCTTCGACGCGAGCGGCCCCGAACTGGTCGTCCTGGGTGTCCCGTTCGGCGCCGAGGAACGGCTGTGGTACCTGAGCCTCGCACTGTTCGCGTTCACCTGGTTCACCGCGCGCGGCCTGCTGCGCTCCCGGGCCGGCCGCGCCCTGAGGGCGCTGCGTGACAGCGAGACCGCCGCCGCCGTCATGGGCGTACCGGTGGCCCGTTACCGGGCCGGGGCGTTCGTCATGTCCTCCATGTACGCGGGCCTGGCCGGTGCCCTGCTGGCGCTCGCCTTCCGCCGGGTCGTCCCCGACTACTTCGGGCTCGCCCTGTCCGTCGACTACCTCGCGATGATCGTCATCGGCGGCCTCGGCTCGGTGGCCGGCGCCGCCGCCGGCGCGGTCTTCGTCACCGCGCTGCCCCTGCTGATGACCCGGTACGCCGACCGGCTCCCGCTGATCGCCACGCCAGGCTCGGCCGGCAACGCCATCGGCCCCACCGAGGCCTCCCGCTACCTCTACGGCGCCGCCGTCGTCCTCGTCCTGCTCTTCGCCCCCGACGGCCTGAGCGGACTCCTGCGCCGGCTGCGCACCCGGATCCGACGCCGCCCGGCCGAAGGCTCCACGCCCCGCGCACCAGCCCCCATGTCCACCGCGAGCGCCGTACGAACCAAGGAGCACACCCCGTGAACTCGCTGAACCGCACCACCCGGGCAGTCCTCGCCGTGTCCCTGGCCCTGCTCGTCGCGGCCACCGGCTGCAGCACCAAGGCCAGGAGCGGCGACGGTGGCGACAAGAGATCCGACGGTGTGCGCACCGGGCCCGGCGTCACCGCCGACACCATCAGACTCGGCGCCCTCACCGACCTGACCGGCCCCTACGCCACCCTCGGCAAAAGCATCGTGCAGGCGCAGCAGTTGTGGGCGGACCAGATCAACGACAAGGGCGGGATCTGCCACCGGAAGATCGAGATCGTGGTCAAGGACCATGGCTACGACGTCCAGAAGGCCGTGACCGCCTACGCCGACCTGGCCCCCGACATCGTCGCCCTGCCCCAGGTCATCGGCTCCCCGGTGGTCGCCGCCCTCCTGGACGACATCGAACGGGACAGGATACTGACCTTCCCGCAGGCCTGGTCCGCCTCCCTGCTGGACAAGGACGCCGTGCAGGTGCTGGGCACCACCTACGACGTCGACTCCCTCACCGCCGTCGACTACCTCGCCCGCACCAAGAACATCAAGAAGGGCGACAAGATCGGTCACGTCTACTTCGAGGGCGACTACGGCGACAACGCACTGGAAGGCTCCACCTGGGCGGCGAGGCAGGCCGGGATCACGGTCGTCGGCCAGAAGATCCAGGCCACCGACACCGACCTGTCCGCGCAGGTCGCCGCGCTCACCAAGGCGGGCGTCAAGGCCGTCCTGATCAGCGCCGGACCCGCCCAGACCGCCTCCCTGGTCGGCGTCGCCGCCGCGAGCGGCCTGAAGGTCCCGGTGGTCACCAGCGCGCCCGGCTTCGCCCCGCAGCTGCTGAAGACCCAGGCCGCGCCCGCGCTGGTCTCGATGCTCAGCATCGTCAGCGCCGCCCCGGCCGTGAGCTCCGACCTGCCCGGCGTCAAGGCGATGGTCACCGCCTACCGGAAGAAGTACCCGGACTCCTCCGTCGACTCCGGCGTGCTCTCCGGCTACAACGCGGCCGAGCTCATGGGCGAGGACCTGGAGAAGGCGTGCGCGGCCGGCAGCCTGGCCCGCGCCGACGTGATCGCAGCGCACCGTTCGCAGTCCGACCTGGACACCGGTCTCGGCACCCCGCAGGACTTCTCCGACCCGGCACGCCCCGCCGGCCTGTCGACCTACGTCCTCAAGCCGGACACGAAGGCGCTCGGCGGAACGGTCGGCGTCGAGGACGCGCACCGGGCGCCGGGCGTCGAGGACTACCTCGAGCAGCGTTCCTGACCGCCGCCCGCCTCACCACCGCGCTCCGCACCCTCCTCGTCGCGGGCGCCCTCCACCACCCCGGCCGCCCGGGGGACCTCGCGACCACCCCCACGGCTTCCTCGACCGGCTTGACACGGCGGAGCGGTCGCGGTGGTGGCTGCGTGCGATCCGCCGGACGCGCAGTGGGCCGCGGGGGAGGAGCCGGTCACCAGCTCACGGGGAGGGTGAGAGGTGACTTGGCGATCGTCACCACCCGAGGAGCGGGACACACTGGTCCTCGCTGCTCCTGACGCTGTTCTCCTGGTTGTCGGTACGCAAGTACCGCAACGCGGCCGGCTGACCGGCTGCCGGCCGACGGCGGGCCTGGACCCTTGGTCCTGGACACACGAGACACCGGATCCTGAGGATCCGAGAACGGACATGGGTACGCGCGAGCCGCGGGTTCGACGCTCCCCTGCCCGGCGTGAGCTGGGCGGACGCGGCCTGCTTGAGTGCCCGCATGATCGATTGGTCCCTGCTGAAGCACGCCTATGGCACTGCCGAGGACATCCCGGTTCTGTTCGACCGGCTCGGTACCGGGCCCAGTGACGAGGTCTGGAGCGACCTGTGGTCCCGGTTGTGTCATCAAGGCAGCGTCTACTCGGCGAGCTTCGCTGCCCTCGCCCCGCTGGCCGACCTGGGCGACAAGGCCGGCAAGGACGGTGACAACGCCCTGATCCTGGCCGGGGCGATCGTCGCGGGGGCGGACGAGGGGACCCGTGCCCGCCACATGGACGAGATCGAGGCCCTGCGGCTGCTCGCCCACGGCCGCGTTCGCGAGCCGGCCGATCCGGACGTGTACGTCTACCTGCTCCAGGCCGCCATGGCCTTCGACGGTGTCCCGGTGTGGTCCGAGTGTCTCGAGGGTCTGGCAGACGAGGAGTACGAAGTCTCCTGCCCCGAGTGCGACATGGGGGTACTCATCGCGATCGGCGAGGCAGGCTGCTTCTCCGCGGTCGGCGACTACGAGCCGGGTGACTCCTCGGCCATACCACTGCGCCCGGCTCTTCCGCAGGACCTGGAGGGACCTGCCAGGCAGCTGTACGAAGCGGCCCGCGAAGCGGGGGTCGGGCGTGTCGCGGCGGGCCTCACCCACCTCTTCGGCAACGCGACGTGCGCGGAGTGCGGGACGGAGTTCTCGCTCTCCGAGCAAGTGGCCGACCAGTACTGACGAAGTACAGCGGAGTCCTTCGGCCCCCTCATGCCCACGGCGGAGTGTCCGCTACGTCTCCCTGACGGCGTCATCGGTTCCCGAGCGCTGTGGCTCCTGTGCCGCGGCTGGGGCGGTCACCGCTGGGGCATGGCGCATGCTGGTCCCGGTGTGCGGGGAGGAGAGATGCGCGAGGTGGAGAGGGGCGGCGCCGTCGGCGGGGGCTTCTTCGAGGATGCGACCTTGCCGGAGCCGGTCCAGGCCGACGGGCAGCGCTCTGACGAGCTTGTCCGGCCGGAACGTACCCTTGCTTCCCGGCAGCGACACGGAAGGCTCAGCTCCCGCCATGGTGTATCGGAGTACGGAACGCACGAAGCGGCACGCCCAGACGAAGGAGGAGGCGTTCGTGCGCGCCGCGCACGAGCTGGTGGCCCGGGAGGGTTTCGCCGGGGCGAAGGTGGCCGCGGTGGCCGGGGCGTGCGGGGTGAGTGCGGGCTCGCTCTACTCGTACTTCGGCAGCAGGGACGAGCTGCTGGCGCAGGTCTTCCGGCGTGCCGCGGGGCGGGAACTGGCCGCTGTGCGCGGTGCGGTGGATGCCGCGCCGCCCGCACGTCCCGAGGCCCGGCTCGAGGCGTTCGCCGACACGTTCACGCGGCGTGCCCTGCGCGGGCGGCGGCTGGCGTGGTCCCTGCTCTTCGAACCGGTCTCGCCGGTGGTGGAGCGGGAGCGGCTGGTGTACCGGCGCGAGTACGCGCAGTTGTGCGAGGGCGTCATCCGGGACGGTGTCGCGGCCGGGCGGTTCGCCCGGCAGAACGCGGCAGTCGCGGCCGGCGCGGTCATCGGCGCCATCTCCGAGGCGCTGGTCGGCAGGCTCTCGCCGGAGGCGGCGCGGAAGGCGGAGCCGCCGGACGAGCAACTGGTGGCGGAGATCCGCGAGTTCTGCCTGCGAGCCCTCGGCTGCGCATCCTGAGCGCCCCGTACCCGAAGTTCGTTGCCTCCTCCCCGTACCCTCCGTAACATGAATTGAACGAGCGTTCAGAGCTTGACCTGCGACGGGGGACCCCATGCGGCACAGCGAACAAGTGGCGATGATCGAGCGTCTTCTCGCGCTGCGCGAGACGCGCCGCGACGAGAAGATGCTCGACGAGGTCGTCACGATTCCGGTCACCAAGTACACCGACGAGGCGCTCCTCGAGCGCGAGATCGCCTCGGCCTTCTCCCGCTACCCGCTGATCGCGGGGCACGCCTCGGCGCTCGGCGAGCCCGGGGCCTATCTCACCAGCGACTGGGACCGGTTCCCCTATGTCGTCGTCAGGGGCGAGGACGGCCGGGTCCGCGCCTTCTACAACCAGTGCCGCCACCGCGGAGCCCGCCTCGCCGAGCAGCCGGCGGGGACGGTGCAGAACTTCATCTGTCCCTTCCACGGCTGGGTCTACGGGCTCGACGGCACCCTGAAGGGCATCACCCGGGCCCATGACTTCCCCGGCGTCAAGACCTGCGACTACGGGCTGGTGGAACTGCCCGCCGCGGAGGCCGGCGGCCTGATCTGGGTCGGCCGCACGCCCGGGGAAACGCTCGACATCCCCGGATTCCTCGGGACGTTCCACGAGGACCTGGTGAACTTCGACGTGGCCTCCCTCGTCCAGTACAAGAAGACCAAGGTGATCAAGGAGGCCAACTGGAAGCTGCTGATCAAGACGTACCTGGAGGGCTACCACGTCCCGTATCTGCACCGGGACACCCTCGCCTTCGCCTTCAAGAAGGGGGTGATCGCGCACGACGAGGACGGGCCGCACATCCGGCTGTCCGCGGCGCGCACCAACATCGGCGACACGGCCCTGAAACCGCGGGAGGAGTGGCGCATCCTGGACTACGCCTCGGTGTACTACACGCTCTTCCCCAACACCTTCTTCATACTGCACCCCGACTACGTGTCCATCAACACCTTCTGGCCCCTGGCACCGGACCGCACGATCTGGACCCACGAGATGCTCTACCGCGACGGCGACTTCACCGGGTCCGCGGGACAGAGCGCGCTGGCCAAGCGCTTCCGGTTCACCAATGACACGGTCTTCGACCAGGAGGACTTCGCCATCGCCGAGGACGTGCAGCGGCATCTGCTCCACGGGGGCAGCGACCACCACGTCCTGGGACTGGCGGAGGGCCTGCTCGCGATGTTCCAGCGGACCATCGACGAGCGGCTCACCGACCCGGACGCGGCCGCCCCCACCTCCTCCCGAGCGACAGGACAGCACTCATGACCACGGACCTCGCCGGCTTCGCCCGCGGCATCTTCCAGGCCCAGCCGTTCAGCACGTTCCTGGGCGCCGAACTCACCTCCGTGGGCCCCGACTCGGCCGAGATCCGCATCGTCAACCGGCCCGAGATCCAGCAGCAGCACGGCTTCGTACACGGAGGAGTCCTCAGCTACCTGGCCGACAACGCCCTGACCTTCGCGGGAGGACTCGCCCTCGGCGGCGATGCGCTCACCGCCGAATACAAGATCAACTACGTTCGGCCGGCGGTGGGCGACCTCGTCGTCGCCCGCGCCAAGGCGACCGTCACAACCCGGCGTCAGGCCGTGTGCCAGTGCTCGGTCTACGTTGTCTCGGGGCAGGGGGAGGAGCACCTGGTCGCGGTGGCGCAGGGGACGATCGTGAGGGCGGGCAAGCAAGAGGACTGAGATGCAACGGGGCCGGTCGACGGGGCGGTTGACCGGCCCACGGCGCCAGGCGAGTCATGGGCCGGTCCGCACCTGTTCACGCAGTACGTGCTTCTTCACCTTGCCGGAGGGCGTACGCGGCAGCGACGGGACCACCACCAGATCCCGGGGGATCTTGTACTTCGCCAGCCTGGTGGAGAGGAACCCGCGCAACTCCTCGAGCGACACCGGCGAGTCCGCCTCCACCACGGCGACGACGGTCTCGCCCCAGTCCTGGTGCGGCCGCCCGACGACGGCGGCGTCCCGGATCGCCGGATGCCGGAGGATCGCCTCCTCCACCTCGGGCGAGTAGACGTTCTCCCCGCCGGTGATGACGACGTCCTTGACCCGGCCGACGATGAACAGGTACCCGTCCTCGTCCACCCGCGCGAGATCCCCGGACCTGTACCAGTCGCCCTCGAAGACACGCTCCGTCGCCTCCGGATCGTCGAGGTACCCCAGCATGCGGGTCCCCGACCGCAGCCACAGCTCCCCGGTCTCGCCGGCCCCGGCGTCCAGGCCGTCGTCCCTGACCACGCGGATGTCCACGCCCGGCATACCACCCGCCCCGATCGACCCGGCCTTGGCGAGCTGCTCCTGCGGGTGGAGCACGGAACCCACCGGGCCCATCTCGCTCATCCCGTACACCTGGCAGAAGCGGTCCTTGCCGTACGCCGCCTCCAGCGTCCGAACCGTCTCCGCGCCCAGCGGCGCTCCGCCGTACGCCCACAGCCGCACGCTCGACAGATCGAAGCCGGACAGGTCGACTCCCGCCGCGGGCAGGGCCTTCAGCGGGGCGAGGTAGGCGATGGGGGCACCGAAGAAGGCCGTGACCCGGTGCCTCCGCACGGCCTCGAGGAAGGCGAGGGGCTGGTACTCCTTCAACAGGACGACGGTGCCGCCCAGATAGATCATCGACAGGAACCAGTTGTTCAGGGGCGAGGCGTGCCAGATCGGCATGGCCAGCAGGAACCGGTCCTCGCGGCGCAGCCCCGCGGCGGCCGTGGTGTACGCGGGCACGGCGGACAGCCCGCGGTGCGAGTGCAGACAGCCCTTGGGCGCGCCGGTCGTCCCGGAGGTGTACAGCACCTGCGCGACGGCCTCGGGCTCGACCTCCACCCCCTCCCACTCCGGCGCCCCGGCGACCAGCCTGTCGAACTCTCCGTCGCCGGTGTCGTTCGTGGTGAGTACATCGGTTACGGGGGCGCCCTCGCGCATGCGCCCGGACAGTTCCTCCGCGACGACGGCGACCCGCAGCTTCGAGTGCTCCGCGAGGTAGGCCAGTTCGAGCGCGGTCAATTTGTGGTTGATCGGCACCAGGGCCGCCCCGGCCCGCCAGATCCCGAACGCCGCCACGGCGAAGGCGGGGGTGTTGTACGTCATCACCCCCACGCGATCCCCCGGCCGCACCCCGCGCTCCCGCAGCACGGCGGCAGCCCGCTTGGAAGCCGCGAGCAGCTCGGCGTACGTCATCGACCCCAGATCGGACACGAGGGCCGGCTTCCCGCCGCGACTGCGGGCCGACCCCTCCAGCATCCACGTCAGGTTCACCGAAGGGTCCTCCGCATCCTCGTGGGGCCGCTGAGCCGAGGGCTCCCCGGCACGGCAAGGATTGAATCATTGTTCAAAACCCTGGGGAAGCTTCAACCGCCTTTGTCATGGCGGGGGCTGTGGGAAAGGGAGGCCGACTGCGGGAACAACTCAATCGGGTCTGGCGGCCCGCCGGGGGCGGGCACCCAGCCGGACGCGGAGGCCCGTTCTCGGACCGCGGTGCGCAGTGCGATCCGAGAGACCTCACCGCGGCAGCGGTACGACCCGGCCGTGCTGGTCGAGGGTCTTGTCGGCCCAGTAACGGTCCCACTTGTCGTCCAGGTGGACGGGCACCTTGCCCTGGGGGTAGCGCGCCCAGCCGGGAGCGGGCTCCTCGTCCGAGGGTATGCAGTCGCTGCCCGAGTCGTTCACGGCGAGCACCGGATCCCGGCCGGGCGAGCAGACGCGCTCCTGCCGGCCGGCGCAGCCGGTCAGCGGGAGGGCCGCCACCGCGCTGACGAGGACAAGGAGGAGGAGCGGGGTGCGCTGGTGCTGCGGCATGGGTGTGCTGGCCTTCCACGAAGCTGTGTTGCCGCAAGTCTGCTCGTGGAGCCGGGGTCTGTGATGAGTACGCGTACTCACCCCGGGCCGGGTCCCACGGCATGGGGGCATCCCGGGCGATCACCCGCGCAGTGGCTCGGTGGGCGGCCCTCCGTAGTGCGGCGGCCCAGGCCCGGTGCAAGCCTGGGCGTATCCGTCATGGCCGGGGCGGACCGGCCCCGTACGAGATCGGTCAGGGTGGCGCCACACCGGGCGCCGGGCAGCGGGGACCCGCGCCGCGTCGGGATACTGGGCCGGTGAGCGGCATGATGGATGAGTACGAAGCGGATACGGAACCGTTGGCGCGGAAGGTCTACCTCGGCCTGCGCGAGGGCGACCTCGACCCACAGGACGTCGTCGCCCTCGCCTGTGAACTGCTCGACTGGTTCCACCGCACCGACGCGGTCCTGGAGGTCGTCGAACGGGACCCGGCCGAGGTGCCGCAGGCGGAGATGACGGCCCTGGCCCGGCGCGTCCTGGACGACTCGGGCTTCGATCCCGGTTTCGACCTCGCCCCCGAGCGTTTGGAGACGTTGCGCGCCGCGCTGCGGATCGTTGCCCGCGACCTGCCCACGCGCGGGATCGAGGGCGAACCGGAGATCGAGGTCCTGGAGGACTCGCTCCCGGTGGGAGCCGGTGTCCGCCTTGCCGACGGGGAAGGACTCAACTGGGGCGGCCCCATCCTGCCGGGCATGTGCGACGACCCGATCGCGGCACTGACCAGTCTGACGATCATGATCCAGGAGAGCCTGCTCGAACGGACCTGGCGGGTCTGGCCGGTGTGTCCCCGGCATGACCTCGGCGTCCACGCCTCGGAGCGGGAGGGCGAGGTCGTGTGGTGGTGCGAGGGCGACGGCGGACACATGCTGGCACCGGTCGGTGAACTCGCGCGCGCCCTCGGCCGCCGACGCCCCGAGTAAGAGGCCGTGCCGATGGGCACGGGCGGGGCCCATGGGCAGACGGGGCAGGCGCAGGTTCCGTGATCGCGGCGTTGCGACGCTCTGTGACCAGGGGATCCCGTGCTTGCGGTGCCGTCATGTCGGCGAGCTCCGGCCACGGTCGCGCACTCGTCGAAGGCGCTGCCGATCAGGATGGGCGGCGCGCCCTGGCTGGTCGTGTCGACGGCGAACGTGGTGTCGTGCCGTGCGTGCGGGGTGGGAGACCGAAGCCGATCGCCACCTGGGAGGGCGGTTGTCACGGCCGGGTGAAGGTCATGTGCGTAACGCCGCTGGGGGTGGTCACGGACTCGGCTTGGAAGCGCTTCTCGAGTCCTTCGAGTCCGTCCCACAGGCGCTCGCCACGTCCCAGGACGATCGGGACACGGCGATGTGCAGATGATCGACTGGGACGTGACGCCACGCCGAGTGCCGTGGACGCGGCACTGACCGCGGCCCAGAACTCCATCGCACAGTACGTCGAGGATCGAGGGCTCAGCGAGACCTAACACCCCAAACACCCGGAGGATCCCAGCAAGCGGGGCACCGGAAACGTCTTCGGCATCGCCCTGATCACTCCGGCCAGGGAGAATGTGGAGAGCGTCGTCAACGGCATCCTCTCCGCCGCGGACAGGCAGGTGGGAGCCAAGAAGTAGGTGATGGTGCGGCGGTCGGTGCGGGCCGGTCGGCCGGCCCGCACGCTCCCGCCAGGCGACGTTCGCCCGGCCCGTTGCCGAACGGGTCCGCGGGGTCGTTCAGGGCCGGCGGCCGCGGAAGGTGCGGCGCAGGTCGCTCACCCAGGCCGCGGGGTTCTCCCAGGGGATGAAGTGGCCGCCGTGGTCATGGGCGTTGACGTTGACGTGGTTGAACCAGTCGGCCTGCGGGCCGCTCTTGAACGCCCGGACGCGCTCGTCGGCGGTGCGTATGCCGGGCGGGTTCTCGTAGGTGACGAAGGTGAGGCCGACCGGGGCCTGCACGACCGGGGTGCGGTCGTGGGCGGGGGTCCAGGGGTAGCGGTTGGCGTTGGCGTAGTAGCGCATCGACGTGGCGATGGAGTTGTTCACCCAGTAGATCGTGGCGTGGGTGAGCAGGTCGTCCCTGCTGAAGACGGTCTCGATGTCGCCGCCGTTGTCGCTCCAGGCGTTCCAGCGCTCCAGCAGCCAGGCGAGCAGTCCGGCGGGTGAGTCGCTCAGGCCGTGGGCCAGGGTGGCGCCGTCGAGCGTGTGCACGGCGAGGTGGGACGCCGAGCGGTGGTCCAGTTCGGTGATCCGGGCGCGGACGTCGGCGGGCTGGTCGTCGGTGAGGGGCCGGTTCCGGGCGAAGTCCCAGGCGCGGGGGCCGGTGAAGAAGTCGAGCGGCAGCCCGGAACCGATGTGGATGCCGTACAGCTCGTCGGCGTACTTGTGGCCGAGCTGGCTGGAGACGATCCCGCCGATGTCGCAGCCCCCGGCAGCGTACTTCTCGTATCCGAGGGTCTCGGTCATCAGGGTGTGCCAGAGGTCCGCGACCTTCCAGAAGTTGACGTCCGGAAAGCCGGTGAGCGGGCCGGGGAAGCCGAAGCCGGGCAGGGACGGTGCGATGACGTCGAACGCGTCGGCGGGGTCACCACCGAACGCGGCCGGGTCGGCGAGCGGGTCGATCACCTTCGACCAGTGCCAGAACGTCCACGGCCAGCCGTGGGTGAGGATCAGCGGGATCGGGCCGGGGCCCCGGCCGGGCTTGCGCATGAAGTGCACGGGGACACCGGCGACGTTCGCCCGGTAGTGCTCATGGGCGTTGATGGCTGCCTCGGCCTTGCGCCAGTCGTAGCCGTCCCGCCAGTAGGCGACCAGCTCACGGAGATAGCTGTCCGGAACGCCGTAGGACCAGTCCTCGTTTCCCTCGTCCAGCGGCGGACGGGTCAGTGTGAGACGGGCGCGCAGGTCGTCGAGGACCTTGTCGGGCACATGGATCGGGGTGGGTTCCAGGGGGAAGGCGTGCGGGGCGGTCATGGCATGGTTCCTTCCGGGTGGGGCTGGGCAGGGGGAAGCGGTGCCGTCGGCCTGCTGGGTCGTCGAGCGGCGAGGGGGGCCTTCCAGGAGTGCGGGCAACGACGCGGTGGGTGCCTGCCGGTGGTGCGGGTCGAGCCGGTCGGCCAGGGCGGCCAGGCGTCCGATGCGTTCCCCTCGCCACGACGACTCGACCACCTCGGCACCAGCACGGACACTCGACGGCTCTGACGACGAAACGTTCCCACATCCGCCCGGAGCGGAGTTCCCCAGGCGGTGTGCCGCCCCGACGGGCTCACCGCGCCGCACGACCGAGGCGAAGGCGGCGATCCCGTACCACACCGCCCGCTTCCGCCTCGTGTCGCGAAGTCAGGAGGTCGGGACGGCTGGTCCACGCCGGGACGGCGGCTCGGCCGCTGCCGCGCAGGTTGGCCGGAAAGAGCTGATCACCTGTCCCGTTCGCATCGCTACGTCGACTGTCAACGGCGCCCCGGAGCCCATACGGGAGGAATCCCGGACCAGCGAGTCGGACAAGGGCCGGGACCGGCGCTCGCGGTGCCGAGCGCACCGTCCCGTCTCATCGCCCGTCCACCACGTGGGACGGCTCTTGGTGAGGTGCGGCGGGCTGCTGTAGAAATGGGCCCCATGAATCACGAGCCCTTGGTGCGACGCCTGGTCATCGACCTGTGCCGACGCGCGGCTCCCTGTTGTCGCTGACCCCGCGACCCTGACGCCCCTCACCACCGGTTCCGCGGTCCGGCCCGAGCCGGTGACGCACGGCCTCCCGCCCTTCTCCGCCGGGGCCGTTCTCTCCCCCTGAAGCCCTGATGCCCCGAAGTCCCCCTTCGCGCAGGGCTGTCCACTCACGCCGGCCGGCATCCGCTCCGCATGCACCGGCGTTCCCTGGAGGCCCCTCCATGTCCTCGGCAACCCGTCCACAAGAGGCCGGCACCGGAAAGGTCCCGCCACCACGTCCCCGCCGCGCCGCGTCCCGGGCGCGCCGGGTCGCTCTGCCGTTCGGCTCGCTCCTGCTGTTCCTCGCCGGGTGGCAACTGCTGGCCGCGAGCGGGACGTGGAGCCAGACGCTGGTCCCGCCGCCGGCCGAGGTGTGGGCCGCCTTCGTCGACGTGTCCACCACCCACGACGGCGTACGCGGCTACAACGGCACCTATCTCGTCGAACACCTCGGCATCAGCCTGCGCCGCATCGCGTTCGGAGCCGGCATCGGAATCGCCGCCGGAGTGGTCCTCGGCCTGCTGATGGGGACCGTCGGCTGGCTCCGCTCGCTGTTCGAGCCCTGGATCACCTTCCTGCGGACGCTGCCGCCGCTGGCGTACTTCTCGCTCCTCATCATCTGGCTGGGCATCAACGAGGAACCGAAGATCACCCTGCTGGCGGTGGCCGCCTTCCCGCCGGTGGCGGTGTCCACCACGACCGCCGTGGCCGCCGTGCCGAGCAGCCTGGTCGAGGCGGCCCGCGCCCTCGGGGCGTCGCGGTGGGACGTCGTCAGGGACGTCATCGTCCCCTCCGCGCTCCCGGAGACGCTCACCGGAGTCCGGCTGGCCGTCGGCGTGGCCTACTCATCCCTGGTCGCCGCCGAGTTGGTCAACGGCCTGCCCGGCATCGGCGGCATGGTCAAGGACGCCGCCAACTACAACAACACACCGGTCGTGCTCGTCGGCATCATCGCCATCGGCGTCTCCGGACTGGTCATCGACGGCCTGCTGCTGCGCCTGGAGCGCGCCGTCGTTCCCTGGCGCGGCCGCGTCTGACCAGACGTCCGCTCCGTCAACTCCTTCCGCCCTCGGTCCCCTTGCACAGAAACGGCCCCGACATGTCCCGCGTCTCCCAAGGCCCCTCCCGCCGACTGCTGCTCGCCGGCGCGCTCGCCGTCGCCTCCGCGGCCCTCACCGGCTGCTCGTCGGACAGTGACGGATCCTCCGGTGGTGCCAAGCGCCTGCGCATCGGCTACTTCGCCTTCCCGAGCGGCGATCTGGTCGTCAAGCACAGGAAGCTGCTGGAGAAGGCCCTGCCCGACTACAGGATCACCTGGATCAAGTTCGACTCCGGGGCCAGTGTCAACCAGGCGTTCATCGGCAAGTCCCTCGACATCGCGGCGCTCGGGTCCAGCCCGTTCGCCCGCGGACTGTCCGGGTCCTCGCCGATTCCGTACAAGGTCGCCTGGATCCTCGACGTGGCCGGTGACAACGAGGCGCTCATCGCCCGCAAGGGCAGCGGCGTCACCGACATTGCCGGGCTCAAGGGCAGGACCGTCGCCACGCCCTTCGCCTCCACCTCGCACTACAGCCTGCTCGCGGCACTGGACACGGCCGGTGTGAAACCGTCCGACGTCAAGCTCGTGGACCTCCAGCCGCAGGCCGTCCTCGCCGCCTGGCAGCGGGAGGACATCGACGCCGCCTACGTCTGGCTGCCCACCCTGGACGAACTGCGCAGGACCGGCACCCAGCTCACCAGCAGCAAGCGGATCGGCGCCGCGGGCAAACCGACCCTGGACCTCGCCGTGGTGTCGGACGACCTGATCGCCAGGGATCCCGGGGCGATCGACGCCTGGCGCAAGGCCGAGGCCGAGGCGCTGCGGATCCTCAAGTCCGACCCCGACGGATCGGTGAAGGCCGTCTCCGCCGAACTCGGCATCCCCGCGGCGGACGCCAGGGCCCAGCTCGCGCAGGGCGTGTTCCTCACCCCCGAGCAGGTGACCTCCGCCGACTGGCTGGGCACCGGCGGCAGCCCCGGCACATTGCGGCGCTACGTCGCCGACACCGCCGAGTTCCTGGCCGAGCAGAAGCAGATCGACGCCGCGCCCTCCGCCGACACCGTCCGCAAGGCCTTCTACCTCAAGGGGCTGCCCGATGTACTCAAGTGAGACGACGACGGCCGCCATGAGCGCGCCGGCCGTGCCCGACGGCGCCGTCCGGCTGGACGACGTCGTCCACCGCTACGGCCGCGGCGGCGAGAGCGTCACCGCCGTGGGACCCGTCGACCTGACCGTGCCCGCCGGCGAGTTCCTGGTCCTGGTGGGCGCCTCCGGCTGCGGCAAGAGCACGCTGCTGCGCCTGATCGCCGGGTTCGAACGGCCCACCCGGGGGACCGTGCGGGTCTCCGGCGCCGCACCGCGGCCCGGCGCGACGGCCGGGGTGGTCTTCCAGACCCCGAGGCTGTTCCCCTGGCGGACCGTGCGGGGCAACATCGACCTGGCCCTGCGCTACGCCGGCGTCGAGCGCGCCCACTGGAGCGAGCACCGGGCGCGGCTGCTGGCCAGGGTCGGTCTGGAGGGCACGGAGGAGCGGCGCGTCTGGGAGATCTCCGGCGGCCAGCAGCAGCGCGTCGCGATCGCCCGCGCCCTGGCCGCCGAGAACCCGCTGCTCCTGCTGGACGAGCCGTTCGCGGCGCTGGACGCGCTCACCCGGGAACGGCTCCAGGAGGACCTCCGCCGGGTGGCGGCGCAGACCGGGAGCACCACCGTGTTCGTCACCCACTCGGCCGACGAGGCGGTGTTCCTCGGCTCCCGCATCGTCGTGCTGACCAAGGGGCCCGGAACCGTCGCCCTGGACCTGCCGATCGACCTGCCGCGCGGTGACGTGGACGCCGAAGAGCTCCGCGAGTCGGCGGAGTTCGCCGAGCTGCGGGCGCGGGTCTCGCACGCGGTGAAGACCGCCGCGGCCGCCTGAATCCGCCTCCACGGCGAGCAGAGCGCCGTACCCGCACATCCGTACAGGAAAACGAGGAAGGGACAACCACATGAGCATCGTCGGCGTCCGGCCCGAAACGGCCGCAGGGCCCGAGCCACGGCAACTGCCGATCACCCCGCTCGGCCCGCGTTTCGGCGCCGAGATCCACGGCATCGACCTCGGCCGCCTCGACGACGACCAGGTCCTCGCGCTGCGCGCGGCGCTCGTGCGGTACAAGGTGCTGTTCGTGCGCGGCCAGGGCGGCCTCGACGACGCCCGGCAGATCGAGTTCGGCCGACGCCTGGGCGAGGTCACCGTCGGGCACCCGGTCCACGACTCCGGTGACGTGGCGCCCGAGGTGTACTCCCTGGACAGCCAGGACAACGGGTTCGCCGACGTGTGGCACACGGACGTGACGTTCGTCGAGCGGCCGCCCGCCATCTCCGTACTGCGGGCCGTGCTGCTGCCGCCCACCGGCGGCGACACCGACTGGGCCGACAGCCAGCTCGCCTACGAGTCGCTGTCACCGGGCCTCAGGGCGCACATCGACACGCTCACCGCCGTCCACGACGGCACCCGAGAGTTCGGCTACTACCTGGCCCAGCGCCGCGGGGGCCGGGGCAACCTCTGGGAGGGCGAGGTGTTCACCGAACTGAAGCCCGTGGAACACCCGGTGGTGCGGGTGCACCCCGAGAGCGGACGCAAGGGACTGTTCGTCAACCCGGGCTTCACCTCGCACATCGTCGGCGTCTCCGAGCACGAGAGCCGGGGCATCCTCGACATCCTCTACGCCCACCTCACCAAGCCGGAACACGTCGTACGCCACCGCTGGCAGTCCGGCGACGTCGCCCTGTGGGACAACCGCAGCACGGCCCACTACGCCAACCGCGACTACGGCGACCAGCACCGCGTGATGCACCGCATCACCCTGCGCGGCGACACACCCGTCGGCCCCACCACCGCCCGCCGGGCGGCCGGTGAAGCGTAGGCACGGGACACCCGGCCGGCCGCCCTCACGGCGGACGCCGACGCGCGGGCTCGCTCACCGACGCAGCGCTCGCGGGCCTCGACCGCCGCCGGCCGGACGGCCACCTCCGCCACCGCCACCGGCGTCGGCGTGGGTGGCGGCGGTCGCGGCGGGGTGGATGCGCTCATCCCGCCCGGCGCGCGGCACGATGTGCCCCATCGCCCGCCAAAACGCCTCAGGCCACCGTGCGACCGACCGACCGGTGGGCACCGGACCCACCCGACCACCGGTGTGCCCGCGGGGAACGGCGTGGTGGGGCTACGAACGGTGGGGCGGCGGCAAGTCGCGGATCCGCGCTGCCCGCAGGAAGACCTCCCTCGCCTTCTCGGGCCTCCCGAGCTCGTGCAGCACCAGGCCCACCTTGTTCAACGCCGACACCAGAAGCTCCCGGTAGGAGCCGTCGGTGTCGGCAAGGGCCTGGTAGTAGCCGGCGGCTTCCTCGAACGGCGCCAGAGCGTCCTGCCGAAGGTCGAGCTGGTACAGGGCGGACCCCAGATTGTTCAGGGTGAGGGCCAGTTGTGGCACGAAGAAGACGTTGTTCCGGGACAGCTCCCGGAAGACGGCGCACGACTCCCGGAGCGATGCGATGGCATCGTCCGGGCGGCCGCCGTGGCGCAGTTGGTGTCGTCCGAGGTTGTGCAGGGCTACGGCGAGTGGGGGCAGATAGCGGTCCGGCTCCTTCTCCGCCAATGGGCGGTGCACGAGGATCGCGGCCTCCAGGGTGAGACGGACCGCGGATTCCTCCGCCTGTGCCGGGTCCGGCGGTCGCCATTCACTCGAACGTGAGTACACACGACGACGGCGTTGCGAGGGTGGCGGTGGGGTGCGCCGCCGCATCGTCGCAGCCTCCGCGGCGACGTCCCGTGCTTCGCGCGACTTGCCGAGTTCGCGCAGTACACCGGCCAACTCGTCCAGGATGCGGGCAAGGCGCTCCGGCAGTCCCGGAGTCAGCTGCCGGTCCGTCAAGTGCGAGATGGTCGTGCGGGCGTTCATGAGGTCGCTCTCCGCCTCGCCCGGTCGGCCCAGCCGCCGCAGGAGGTGTCCCCTCAGACCCAGGTCGAGGGCGATGGCGCCGAAGCAGTCCACCTCCGGCACGGTGTTCGCCAAGGCCCAGCGGATCGAGAACGCCTGCCCCGCGGCATCGGCGGCCTCGCCCGTGCGCCCGCACTCCTCGAACCGGAGCGCGAGCAGATGCAGCGAGTCCGCCATCGCTTGCGCGTTGGTCGACTCGGTGTCCCACTCCCTGCGGCGGATCGCCACCGCCTCCTCGGTGACGGCGAGCGCTTCGTCCGTCCGCCCCGCCTCGGCGAGTTGCCGTCCGGTCCATTCCAGTGCGTCGGCCAGGTCGGGAAGGAGAGCCGGCTGGACCGCGATCAACTGACGCAGGTGATCGGCGGCCATGGTGAAGTAACCGAGCGCTCGGTCCGGCAGCCCCATCTCAGCCGTACAGACGCCGACGTCGATCATGGAGCGCAGTTTGTCGGCGAAATGGGTCGCGAAGTCGGCGTCGGTGAGTTCGTCGCGGATCTGCATCGCTTCGAGTGTGGGACGCGCCGACTCCTGGATCCGGCCCAGTGAACGCAGCCGTCTGCCCTGGGTGTTCAGCGCCGAAGCGAGCTGCGGCAGCACGGAGGCGTGCGAGGTCTCCCGGACGGACGAGTAGATGGAGACGGCCTCATCGATGTACTCCAGAGCCGTCTCACCCCGTCCCAGGGCATGGGCGTTGTCGCTGGCGGTGGAGCAGCACTCCGCGAGCAGGAGCAGTTCGCTGTCCGTACCGTCGTCGACGAGTGCCCGGGCGACCTGGGTGGCCTCGACGGACAGGGCGAACGCCTTAGTGAGCAGGCCCCCGGTGTCCATCAGCGCCCGGCTCAGTCGGATCAGTGCCTTGACCTGGAAGGGAAGCACGGAAGGGTCGGCCTCCGCCATGCTCTGCCTGCCGAGGTCCACCGCCTCTTCCAGGGGCTTGACGGCGTCGAACGGGCGCCCGGCGTGCAGCATCCGCAGCCCCAGCCTGTTCAGCAGCCCAATCCGCTGGTCCGGTGCGGACGTGGCTTCCAGCCGCCAAGGGGTGACCCGCTCGCATGTGGCCACGGCTCCGGTGGCCAGGTCCAGCCGCGTCAGCTCCCCGCTGAGGTCCTCGATCGTGTCGTCGACCATGGTCAGCATGTCCAGGTCCACGTCTTGGACGGAGGCCAGCCGCAGCAGAGCGGTACTGCCCGCGTGAGTGGCGACTTCCGGGTGCGCTCGGAGCATCGGATAGAGGTAACCGGTGCCGACATGCGGCCATCGGGCGGCCGCGGCCGCGAGGAAGGTGACCGCACGCGTGATCCAGTGCCGCGGGAGTTCCGCGGAGAGGGGCTGCAGGAAGGTGGTGCACACGGCGCCGGCCCACCGGTCCGTGGGGTAGGCGGTGACGGGGCTGCCGGGCAGGGTGAGTGCCAGGAAGTCCTCGGCGAGGCGGTCCGGGAGCAGGGGCTGGAGCACCCCCTCCGGGAACAGTTCCGTGGGCGGGTAGCACACGGAGTGGTCGGCGAGGAGAACCTCGGGCGGGATCTCGTCGCACACCGCTCCCACCAGCCGTTCCGCGTGGCTTCGGTGGCTGAGGCCGATGAGGCCGGCCAGGAACACCATGCGTGCCATCACCGCCGGGGGAGTGCGGTAGCCGGACCCCGCTCCGGAAGTCTCGTGCAGCTGCTCCCAGTTCTCGTGCTCGCGGTCGAGCAGATAGGCGGTGAGTCCGGTCATTCCGGCCGGGGCGCGCCGGCCGTGGGCCGCGGCGTCCACGGCCACGAGGGCGGCCATGAGCACGGCCAGAGTCAGCCCGAACTCCGCATCGTTCAGCGCCTCCGGCGGCCTGATCCTCTCCGGCTGTGTGATCTGCCGGTAGTGCCGGGCGAAGCTGTCACGAGCGACGCCGAACAGACGCGCCCGCTGTTCTCCGGCCTCGGGAACCGGAGCCAGGTACTGGTCTGAGGAGTCGGCGTTCACCCTCAGCCGGTTGAGCCTCCCGCGGACCGCCGGCCACTGGTCGACCGACCGGGCCAGGAGCAGGACACGGGCAGGAACGTCCTTGTGCAGCAGCCGGTTGTGGAACAGCCAGCTCAGATGGGAGACGGGCCAGCGGTCCGCGTAGTCGACGAGAACGAGCACCCCCGTGTGTCCGTCCGGACGCAGGTCCTGTTCGAGCCCCGCAGGGGGGTGGGTGTCGGTGCCGTGGACCGCGTCCACGACCTTCCAGCCCCTGGCGCCGGCATCGGAGGCCAGTTGGAGGGCGAGCCGGGTCTTGCCCTGTCCGCCTTCGCCGTGCAGCCAGCGGACGGCGAGCCGCTGCCCGGTGTCACGCCACGCGATCAGTTCCCGTAACTCTTCGTCGCGTCCCGTGAAGTCGACCACCGCGGAGCGTGAGTCGAGCATCCGGGAGGGCTGGGCCCGCAGCCACCCGGTGTCCAGGGCGGTGACCGGCTGGTGCCGGAAGAGGCGGTACACGGGCGTACCGTCACCGAAGACATGGATGTCGGCGCCGATCGTGCCGTAGGCGTACCCGGACTCGACCCTGATCTCCTGCAGAGCGTTCCACCCCGCGTCGTCCGCACCCGGTCTCACTGCCGCGGGCCCTCACCGGTGGGAGGGTCCGAGGGCATTCCCTGGTGGTAGTGGATGACGTTCCCGCCCATCACCCCGTACACCGTTCCGTGATCACGGGCGATGTTGGTCATCACCCAATTCTTCCCGCCCCCGGGGAGCTCGCTCTGTATCTCCTCGACGAGGCGGCGGAGCTCCGACTCGGTGTCAGGGTGTTCGGTCAGCAACTGGGCGAGCTCCACCTGCCACGTACGCAGGATCAGTTGTCTGGCCTGATCCGGATCGCCCGACCGTTCGACCAGCATCGCGTGTGCGTCCAACTGCCCTTCCACGGAGGCCTGCCGTGCGTCTCCTCCTCGCCGGAACAGACGGATGACACCACTGCGTCCCGTCTGCCAGGCATCCGAGGCCATGGCTGACACGAGCGCCCCGGCCCCCGTGCCCGCCAGCGCCGTGATCGCTTCCGGCACCATCGAGTCCCCCTCTCAACCAGTAGCAATTTCAATGTACTTGATCGTCGCGCGGGGACAAAGAGGACACGCTACGGACGTGCTCGCGGGGCCGTTGGCATCGAACCGTGCGCCGCCGGCGGCCCTTCGGACAAGCGCGCCCGGGCCCGGCACAGCCGGTTCCCCGGCGCGCTCGGCGAGCCCCTCGAAGGCCCCCTCGGCCGCTGCCGAGGCGTTGGACCTCTCCGTCGCTTCCCGGCGCGATGACCGTCCGTGCCGCGCGGTCGATCACGGCGTACGGCCGTCGTCCGGGACGGATGCCGTCGTCGATCGCCGTCGCGGTGCCGCCGGCGGCCGGATCCGTCTTCGCGGGTCCGGGCCCCGGTGTCCCGTCCCGGACGGCGGAGGGCGGACACCGGCCGCGAAGCGGCGAGCCGACGGTGCGTCGGCGGATCGGATCAGGAGAACAATCGATGCCGTTGCCTGAACGGTCGGCGAAATCCTGCCGCACGGGGTTATGAGCACGGTAGGGGCGATCTAGCCTTCCGCGCATGTCTGATGTTTCCCGTCGCAAGGTTCTCGGCGCCCTCACCGGCGGTGCCGCACTCTCCCTCCTTCCCCCGTCGCTGCACCAGGCGATGGCCGCGCCCATGCCGCGCGGCGGGATGCGCGCCATCGAGCACGTCATCGTCCTGATGCAGGAGAATCGTTCCTTCGACAACTACTTCGGAACCCTCCAAGGCGTGCGCGGCTTCGGCGACCGCACGCCCCTGCGCCTGCCCACCGGGACCAGCGTCTTCGAGCAGCCCCGGCGCCAGGGCGGCACGGTGCTGCCGTTCTCCGCCCGCCGCGCGGCGCTCGACGCGGGCCGCGAGGAGAGCGACATCCAGTATCTGGGATCGCTCGCGCACGGCTTCTCCGACGCCACCCAGGCCCGGGCCAAGGGCTGGTGGAACGACTGGATCGCCGCCAAGACGCAGAGCACCATGGCCTTCTACGACCGGCGGGACATACCGCTGCAGTACGAACTGGCGGACCGCTTCACCATCTGCGACGCGTACTTCTGCTCCGTCTACGGTTCGACCAACCCCAACCGCCTGTACCTGTGGTCAGGCACGACCGGCTACGAGGCGGACGGCGTCAACCGGGCCGTCACCAACGCCGCGTACGACTACAACCACCCCGGTTACACCTGGACGACGTACCCCGAGCGTCTGGAGGCCGCGGGCGTCTCCTGGCAGATCTACCAGGAGTGGGACAACTTCACCGACAACGCGGTGGAGTACTTCCGGCCGTGGAAGGAGATCGGCCGGAAGATCCTCTCCAAGGTCACCGGCCAGTACTCCACCACCGAGCAGTTCTACGACAGCCTGTGGAACAGGACCGCGGAGCAGAGGAGGGCCGCGCTGGCCGAATTCCAGCGGGGCGTCGATGCGTTGACCGAGGCCGAGCGACGGCTCTTCCTGCGCGGTGCCTACCGCTCCGAACCGGACACGCTCGTCCGACGGATCCGGTCCGACATCGAGAAGGGCACACTGCCGAAGGTCAGCTGGGTGGTTCCGACGGCGGCGCTCTCCGAGCACCCCGGCAGCTCCACTCCGGTCGGCAGCGCCAACCTCGTCTACGACCTCCTCGACGCCATCGCGAGCGACCCGAAGACCTGGTCGAAGACGGCGCTGTTCATCAACTTCGACGAGAACGACGGCTACTTCGATCACGTCCCCGCCCCCGTCGCGCCACAGCCGTCCTCCGGCAACGGCGACGACTGGTTCAACGGCACTCCCATCGGCCCCGGTCCGCGCGTGCCGATGACGATCGTGTCGCCCTGGACCGTCGGCGGATTCGTCAGCTCCCAGGCCTTCGACCACACCTCGGTGATCCGGTTCCTGGAGAAGTGGACCGGCGTCCACGAGCCCAACATCAGTGACTGGCGCCGCAGCGTGTTCGGCGACCTGACCTCCGTCTTCGACTTCGACCGCGGCCACCGGCAGCCCAAGGTCGAGCAGCCCGGACCGGTGCCCGCGGCGGTCGCCCGCTGGAACCCCGTACCGCCGAAGAACCAGTCACTGCCCAAGCAGGAGACCGGCACCCGCCCGACACGTCCCCTGCCGTACCGGCTCTCCCTGCGCAGCGACATCACCCGCTCCGGCTGCCGCCTGCGGCTCGGCAACCAGGGCGCCGTCGCCGCCACGCTCACCGCCTACCCGGGTGACGGGACCGCTCCGCGCGCCTGGACGGTGCCCGCGGGCAGGAGCACCGACACGACGGTCGAGTACGGTGATGACGGCTACGATCTGCAGGTCCACGGCCCCGGCTGGTCCACCTGGGAACTGCGCGGATCCGGTGTGGGAGCCGACGCCCATGTCGTCGAGCACCCGTCCGCCGGCCGGGTGGACGTCGTATGCTCCAACCCCTCCTCCACGACCCGCACCCTCCTCGTCGGTGAGTCGGTGTACTCCCACCGGCACGGCGAGCCCGTACGCGCCGTCACCCTCAGGCCCGGCACGTCCCGTACGGTCCGGTTCCGCCTCCCGGACCACGGCTGGTACGACATCGCGGTCCTCGACAGGGGCGATCCCGCCTTCCTGCGCCGCATGACCGGCCGAGTGGCGGACGGCGGACCCGGGGTCACCGACCCCGCGACCGGCACCGTGCCGGCGCTGGCCGCGACGATCGCTCCGCCCGCCGCGGTTCCGCCGCTGGACACGCCGCTCACGCAGGGAAACCCGACCGAGGTCGTCGTGACGGTACGGAACCAGGACAGCGGTCGGCTCAAAGGACTCGCCGTCGCCCTGCTCGCCCCGTCCGGCTGGACGGTCGAGCGGACCGGTGCGGTCCCCGGAGGGCTCGGGGCCGGAAAGTCGGCCGACGTGCGCTTCACGGTCACGCCCGCCGGCAGCGCCACCGCGGGCCGGCTGGTCGTCGCCGCACACGCCGAGAGCGACGGTCTGCTCAGGCTCGCCGACGCGCGCCTGCGGACCGGCGTCGCCCCCGCCCTGAGCGTCACGCTGACCGGTCCGGCCGGCTCACCCGGGACCGACGGCACGGTGCTCTCGCCGGGCAGACCCGCCACGGTGGCAGCCACCGTCACCAACGCCGGCAGCACGCCCCTCACCGGTCTGGCCGCCACGCTGGCCCTCCCGGAAGGCTGGGGCTCCACGGCGAAGGGCGCCACGCCCACCTCTGTCGCGGTCCGCTCGTCCGTGACCCTCACCTGGGACGTCGTCGCGCCCGTCTCGGCGGTCCGCGCCGCCGGCACCCTCGAAGCCGCCGTCACGGCGAAGCTGACGGGCGGGGCCATGAAGGCGTCAGCGTCCCTGCCCGTCAGGACCGGCCCCCTCATGACCGGATACCTGCTCGCGGAGGACTTCGAGTCCATCGCCCCCGCTCTCACCGCGGCGGCCGATCTCAGCCGGCCCGGCCTGCTCGGATGGACCCGGACCGCGCCCGAGGGCTGGACGGTCACCAACGCGGCGGCGATGCCGCAGGGCACACGGGAGCTTCAGGGCTGGACCTTCCTGTCCAAGCAGTTCTGGTTCCCCGCCGGACAGGACCGCTCAGGCTTCACCCGGTCCCTCGGAGTCGTCGCCGTCGCGGACCCCGACGACTGGGACGACACCGGCAATCCGTCCGCCCGGGGCCGCTTCGACTCCACCCTGACCAGCCCGTCGGTGACGATCCCCGCGGGCACCTCCACCCTGTACCTGGGGTTCGACTCCCACTACCGGCAGGAGAGCCCGCAGGAGGCCGAGGTCGTCCTCGAGTTCGACTCGGGCGCGACGACGCGACTGCTCCACTACAGCAGCGACTCCTCGGGCAACACCAACCAGGGGGTGGACCAGCAGAACCGGCTCGTCCGTCTCTCCAGTCCCGTGCCGTCCGGGGCCACGTCCGTGAAGGCGAAGTTCCGGATCTTCAACGCGGGCAACAACTGGTTCTGGGCGATCGACAACATCCGCCTGGGCACCAGCCCGGTCACCGACGTCTGACCGGTCGGCCGTTCACGCACACCGCCGCGGCCCGTCCCGCCCGGAAACGCTGTGCCCGGGCGGGACGGACCGCGCCGCTTGCGGCACCCGGGAACCGGAAGCGGCTCCTCGGACCGCCGCGTCATCCGCCGCGTCCGCGCACGCGGCCACCTGCCGGAGCCGGTCGCCGGGACGTGCGGCGCCCACGATCGCCACGGCGAGCGGTGGGTGAGCACGGTCGGCGCGGCGACGTCCCCGGCGACGCGGCCCGACGTGGGGGAGGCGCGTGCCGTCAGGCGGTGACGATCTCCTGCTTCAACGGCAGCAGCACTTCGGCGACCGCGTCGATCGCGGCCGCGTCGACACCCACCTCGGCGAGCGCGGCGCCGAGGTGGTCGACGACCCGGCCGAAGGCCTCCTGGGTGATCGACAGGTGTTCGTGGGCCTTGCGCATGGAGCGGCCGGAGTAGGGCCGTTGGGCACCCAACGCCTGTGCTACGAAACGTCGTTGGTGATGTCTGAGGTGGTCGACGTCGACGCCGGAGAAGTAGGACTCCAGGTCGGGGTCGCCGAGAACCCTGTCGTAGAAGATGTCGACGACGGCACTGACCGCGGGCTCGCCGCCGAGCTGCTCGAAGAGGGTCGGTGCGGGGGACTTCGACGGTGCGGTGGGAACGGTGTCACTCATACCGCCCAGGATCGAAGTGGGTCCTTGCCGGGACGTCAGAACGGAGTTAACCCCGCGGGACGAAGCGCTCACCCGCCGCGACGGGCAGGGCGAGGGGTCGGTAACGTCCCGCTCACACGGGGCCGGGTCTCGAAGTGCTCGTCGTGTCCCGGCGCGAACGCCTCACCGTGCCGTCGACGCCGGCGGCCGTGGCGGGTCGGAGACGTGTCCTCGTCCGCGCTGCCGGACGGCACGGACAGGATCACGATCTCTGAAGGTCCCGCGCCTGCTCGTGGGCGACCGCGTCGTGCCCCGCTCCCGAGAAGCCGGGTGGTCTGCCGTTCATCCGGGAGGAGCCGAGCGGCGGCCCAAGAACGTTTCGCTCACCCGATTGGCCAGATCGTCTTCGGTCATCGTGGTGTCGGCCTCGATGGCATGCAGTCCGAGACGCCTCGTTTCCTCGTGGAGGCGTTCCACGAAGGCATGGTCGCGTTCGGCGATGTTGCGGCCGGCTCGCTCCGGATCACTGGTCTTCCGGATGAAACCTTCTCCGGGGGCGGTCCGGCCCTGGATCGCGGTCCGGCGGAAGTCGGGTGACGGGAGGAGCCAGACCGCGTGACCGGACACCGCGAGCAGCGGCTTCACGAGGTGTGGCAACAACCGGAAGCCCTCGACGATGACACAGGGCTGCGACGGCAGGCGAAGGAGGTCTTCGACGATCAGCCCGAAGCCCTCACCGCGAAACCAGTGGAAGGTCTCGAGCATGGTGACGGGAGACCGGTTCACCCATCGCTCGTCCATGTCCATGGCCATGAACCGGTGCAGGAACGGGGCCTCTTCGGCGGTGGTCCGGCGGGCGTGGTCCGACATCACGTCGTCGGTCGCGTAGAGACGCCATCCGTACTGATCCGCCAAGCGGCGAGCGATCGTCGACTTGCCCGCACCGCTCCCGCCACCGATCCAGTAGACGTGCCGCAGCCGTTCACGCAGGGCCGCGGTGTCGGCAGCCGCCTCGTGTCGTTCGGGTCGCATTCTTCTCCTGTCCGCATCGCTCCGTCACACGACGTTACCGACTCCGGCCCGTCAGGAGCCTGGCGGCCGGAAGACGATGACGATCCGACCGTCACGTACGCCAGCGAATCCACTCGCCCGCCCGAGTGATCAGCGCTAGCCTGCGCGGGGTGATGACGGCTGAGGACGTGTTGACCATTCTCGCCGTGCTGCGGAACGCGGACGCCGACATCTGGATCGGCGGTGGCTGGGGCATCGATGCCCTGGTCGGTCGGCAAACCCGCCGGCACCGCGACCTGGACCTGATGCACCGCGAGAGCCAGGAACCGGATGTCGTGGCGGCTCTCGCGAACGCCGGATTCGTCCAGACCCTCGACTGGCGCCCCGTGCGGTTCGTCCTCACCGATCCCCGTGGTCGGGAGATCGATCTTCATCCTCTGGTTCTCGCTGCGGACGGATCCGCCGTGCAGGCATCACCCGACCCTGAGCACCCGTTCGTCTATCCCGCCTCGTGCTTCACCACCGGCACCATCCTGGGGTCCACCGTCCCGTGCCTCTCACCGGAGCAGCAGGTCCATTTCCACCAGGGCTACGAACCGGCTGATCACGACCGTCACGACATGGCCCGGCTCCGGCAGGCATTCGGGATCGCCACTCATTTCTGACCCGCTCTCCCAGCACACCCTCCCGTCGTGTCGAACCCGCCCCACTGGGCCTGGTGGGAACCGCGCCCGCTGCGCCGTCTCCGTCAGCGCGCGGTACCGGACGGCCCCGGCACCCCGGTCACTACCTCGGAGTCCCTGACCGTCCGCTGAGACACCCCAGGCCGTAACGCCGGGTTCCCGCACCACGGGGAGCCCGGCTCCGGCCCGGCAGCCGATCCGGAAGCGCGGGACGACACCGACCGGGACACCGCCGGCGTGATCCTTCTCGGGTCCCGGTCCGGGGCCGCAGGACCACGCCGCACAGGGGCCGTGCGGCCCTGTCCCGCTCCCGTGTCCCCGCAGCGAGCACCACGGACGGGGGTCTGACGGCCCCGAGCGGGGACCTGTGGCCCTGTTCCCGCGGGGCGCGGGCCGCGCATGCTCGGAACGGATCGCTCGTCGCGGGAGGCGGGGACCATCTGTGACTCGGGGCGGCACGGAGGCGGCGCCACGCGCACGGGAGTGTGAGGACGATGGATCTTCCCCTGGTCGTCGGTGTGGACGGGTCCGAGCCCAGCCTGCGGGCCGTGGACTGGGCGGCCGACGAGGCAGCCCTGCGGCAGGTGCCCCTGCGCGTGGTGTACGCCTCGCTCTGGCAGCGCTACGAGGGCGCCGTGCTCCCACGGGACCTCGACGGACCCGACGCACGCGTTCCGGCCGAGGACGTCGTCCGGGCCGGCGCCCGCCGCGCCGGCAGCCGGCAGAGCGCACTGCGGATCAGTGTCGCCGTCCTGCCCGAGGAGCCCGGGTACGCGCTGGTGCGGGAGGGAAGAAACGCCTGCGCCCTGGTCGTGGGCAGCCGGGGCCGCAGCGGCGTGGTGAATCTGCTGCTCGGTTCGGTCAGCCTGTTCGTGGCGGCGCACGCCGACTGCCCCGTCGTCGTGGTCCGGGGCGGCAACGACAACCAGGTCCGTGCGGCGGTGCACGGCCGGGTGGTCGTCGGTGTCGGCGACGAGTCCGCCGCCGTCGTGCGGTTCGCCGCCCAGGAGGCCCGACTCCGCGCGGTCGAACTGCACGCCCTGCGGGCCTGGCGGTGCCCCGCGCACGAGACGATCGACCACCCGCTGATCACCGGGGAGCCGGAGCGCGTGTACGAGGAGCGGGCCGCCGACGCCCTGGAAGCGGCGCTGCTGGGCGTCCCGCCGGAGGTGAAGGTGCGGCACAGCACCGTGGAAGGGGCGGCTCGCAAGGTGCTGCTCGCAGCCGCGTACAAGGCCGACCTGCTGGTCGTCGGGGCCCGGCGCCGCCCAGGGCACCTCGGGCTCCAGCTCGGGCGGACCTCGCACACCGTCCTGCACGACTCGCCCTGCCCGGTCGCCGTAGTGCCCCAGTGGGCGTGAGCGGCGGACCCGGGGGCCGATCGGCCTCCGGTCGTCCCCGGACAGCCCTCACGGGCTCCGTCCGTGCCGCCGGATGTTCGGGTCGGGCCGGTGCCCGGCATGGTCCTGCGGGTGCGTGGTCATGGTGATCCCGTGAGCACTTGGGTGTCCGCCCTGGTGAGACGGGTCGTGAACCAGTCGCGGGTCAGTTCCGCGACCGTCTCCAGCGCGCCCGGCTCGGTGAACAGGTGGGTGGCGTCGGGGACGACTTCGACGCGGTGGTCGCAGCGCAGCCAGTCCGCGGCCAGGTGGTTGCAGCCGAGCAACCGCGTGTCCAGGGCGCCGACGACGAACAACGCGGGGGCGTGCACCCGGGCCAGCGCCGAGGGGCCGGCCAGTTCGGGGCGGCCGCCGACGCAGACGACGGCGCCGATGTCCTCGTCGGCCGCGGCCGCCTCCAGTGCGGCCGCGGCGCCCGTGTCCGTCGCGAAGCAGCCCACACGCAGGCCGGTTTCCCGGCGCAGCCAGCCGCAGGCCGCCTGCAGGCGCCGGGCCAGCATGGTGATGTCGAAGACGTTGTGCTGGTTGCGTTCCTCGTCCCCGGTGAGCAGATCGAGGAGCAGGGTGCCCAGCCCCGCACGCTGGAGCGCGGTGGCGACGCACTGGCTGCGCGGGTCGCTCCCGCCCCGGCTGCCGGCGTGGGCGAAGGCCACCACCGCCCGCGCCGTCGGGGGCAGTGTGAGCAGGCTCGGTATCCGTACCTGGTGGGCCGGCACCTCCACCGGCCGGCCCGGCGACGGGCGCTCCGGCGCGGGACCGTCTCCAGCGGCCGGCGAAGGCCGGCCCGCCTCGGCGAGCAGCGCGGTGATGTCCGTGTCGCCGACGGGCGCGAAGTCCTCGTACCAGGCGCCGACGGAGCCGAGGTGCCGCACGGGCCGAGGACATACGACCTCGTTCGCCACGGTCCGCAGATGCGCCAGGGCCTCCTCCTGCCCGACCGGAACGGCGAGGACCACCTGGGCCGCGCCGCGGACCCGGGCCACCCGGCAGGCGGCCTCGGCGACCGCCCCGGTCGCCACCGCCTCGTGCACGAGTACGACGTCGCGGCCGGCCAGGGGCATCGGCGAGCGGGCGCCCCGCCAGCGGCGCACGCGCCGTTCGAGCTCAGCCTGCTCATGCTGTTCCAGGGCTTCCCGCTCGGTGGCACTCAGCCCGCTTTCCGCCAGCAGGTGCTCGTCGATGACTCGGACGCCGTGCTCACCGAGGGCGCCGTAGCCCAGTTCCGGCTGCCAGGGCACGCGCAGTTTGCGTACGACGGCCAGATCCAGCGGCACGGCGAGGTGTCGGGCCACTTGGAACGCCACCGGGGCGCCGCCCCGGGGAACACCCAGTACCACGACGTGCGCGTCGCGCAGGTGCTCCAGACGCCGGGCCAGGCGCCGTCCCGCGTCCGCGCGGTTCTCGTAGCGCATGCGCCACCTCCTGATGTCGTCGTTCCGGCGGCGCGGCCGGGACGGGTCGCCCGCCGACCGCACGGCCTTCTCGGCGGGCGGTCGGCTCAGGGGCCTCGGCCCCACGGCCGCCGCTCGCGGTTCCTCCTGCCGCGCATCGGCACCCACCTCCCCCCGTACCTCCGAAGGTGACAGGGGGAAGGGAGGCGCGCATGGGCCGGTCAGGTGGCGTCCGACGTCCGACCGGGCCCGCCTGTGGCGGGAAGAGGGGCCGATGGGCCCCGCCCCGCCGGGACCAACGGACGCCCGGGCAGCGGCCGCGTCGGCGCGGCCTGTCTCGGTTCGGGGACCCACGGGTCGCCCCACGGTCGCGTTCCCGGCACGACGGCCCTGGTCCTGCACGGTCGACGAAGGGCACGGACCGCGGGTCGAACACGAGGTCGACGACGCGCGGCGGCGCGCGCGTCGAACCCGGACGACCGGCGGTGGCGGTGGCGGCGCGGAGCGCGCGGCCCACCGCCCGGGCCCGTCCCTGCCCGGGCCCGTCCCTGCCCGGGCCCGTCCCCGCCCGGCCGGTCCAGGCCGTTCAGCGCAGGCGGCGCAGGTACGGGTCGTAGCGGCGGCGGGGGATGAGCCGGACACGTACGTCCAGTGCGGTGATGCCGTGCGGTCCGGCCAGTACGGGATTGAGGTCGGCCTCGGCGAGCTGCGGCAGGTCGCACGCCATGCGGGAGAGGCGGTGCAGCAGCTGCTCCAGGGCCGTGAGGTCGACGGCCGGTGCGCCGGCGTAGCCGTTCAGCAGCGGGGAGCAGCGCGGGGAGGTGAGCAGGTCGCGCACGTCGTGGTCGGTGAGAGGGGCGAGCCGGCCGGCGTGGTCGGCGAGGAGTTCCGTGGCCGTTCCGCCGAGTCCGAAGAGTACGAGGGGTCCGAAGACCTCGTCCTGGACGACACCGGCGAACAGTTCCGTCCCGCGTTCGGCGAGCGGCTGGATCACCACGCCGGTCAGCCGGTCGCCGAACCGGCCCACCAGGTCCCGGTGGGCTGCTCTGACCCGGGCGGCGCCCCGCAGATCGAGGTGGAGGGCGTGCTGCTCGCTCTTGTGCAGCAGCCCGGGCCAGTAGGCCTTCATGACCACGCCCTGGTCCGGGCCGGCCAGCCGCCGGGCGGCGGCGACCGCTTCGGCCTCGTCCTGTGCCCAGGCCCAGGGAACCTGGGGGATGCCGTAGCAGCCGATGAGGTCGGAGACGGTCCGCGGGTCGAGCCAGGCGCCCTCGGGGTTGACGGCGAGGAAATCGGCGACGATCCCGCGCGCCCGTGGGCTGTCCACGTCCGCCGGCTCCGCCACGTCCCCCGGCGGACGGCCCAGCCATCGGGCACGGACGGCCGCGTGGGCCAGGGCGCGCGCGGCGTCCTGGGCGTCGGAGTAGGCGGGCACCGTGCCCTCGGCACAGGTGTCGAGCAGTTCCACCCGGGCCGGCTGCGAGGGAAGAACCGCGACGGCGGGCCGGGGAAGCGGTCCCGGGACGTCGGTGAGGGCCCGCACCAGGTCTTCGCCCATCGCCGAGGCCACCGCCGTCGGGACGAGGGCGACGAGCACGGCGTCGACGGCTCCGTCCCGTGCCAGGCGCTCCACGCAGGCGCGCAGCGCCTCCTCGCCGACGGCAGCGGTCGCGTCCACCGGGTTCGTCGCGGCGGCGCCCGCGGGCAGCAGGGCGAGGAGCTCGCCGGCCAGGCCGGCGGGCAGCGGTGGCACACTCAGTCCCGCGTCCGCGCAGGCGTCGGCGGCCAGTACGCCGGCCCCGCCCGCGTTGGTGACGACGGCGACCCTCGTGCCCGCCGGCAGCGGCTGGGAGTACAGCAGGGCCGCCGCGTCGAGGAGTTCACCGATCGTCCTGGTGGCCGTGACGCCGGCCTGGGTGAACAGCGCCTGCCGCGTCATGGTCGGGGTGGCGGCCGCCGCGGTGTGCGAGGCCGCGGCCCGGCGCCCGGCCTCCGACCGCCCCGCGTCCACGGTGAGCACCGGCATCGTACGGGCCACCCGGCGGGCGGTACGGGAGAAGGCCCGCGGGTTGCCGAAGGACTCCAGGTGCAGCAGCGCCAGGCCGGTGCGCCCGTCGCTCTCCCACCACTGGAGCAGGTCGTTGCCGCTGACGTCGTACTTGTCGCCGAGGGAGACGAAGCTGGACACGCCGACGCCGAGGCGGGCCAGTCCGTCCAGCAGCGCGATGCCGACTCCGCCCGACTGCACGGCGATCCCCGCGGAGCCGGCTCCCGGATGCCGGGCGGCGAAGGTGGCGTCCAGGCGGACCGCGTCCTCCGTGTTGGCCAGTCCCAGGCAGTTGGGACCCGCCAGCCGCATGCCGTACCGGCGGCACGTGGCCATCAGGGCGCCCGCCTGGTGCGCGTCGAGTCCGGCCGAGACGACGAGCAGGGCGCCCACCCCGGCTCTCCCGCACTCCTCGGCCACCTCGGGAACGGCCGGCGCGGGGACGGCGACGACCGCCAGCTCGGGCACGTGCGGCAGCGCGGCCACCGACCGGTACGCGTGCACTGAGGCGATCGCGGAGGCCACCGGGTGGACGGCGAACACGCGCCCGGTGAAGGCCCCGGTGAGGATGTTGCGCAAAATCGCCCGCCCGACCGAACCGGGTCTGCGGCCGGCCCCGATCACCACGACGGACCGGGGACGCAGCAGCGGCCGCATGCTGACGACGTCGGCGCGCCGGCCGCGGGTGTCCACGGCACTCAAGTAGGTCTCGTCCTCGGTGAGTTCCACCACGCAGTGCACTTCGGGGCCGTCGTAGCGGCGGGTCACGCGCAGGCCCAGGTCGTGGAAGACCCTCAGCACGTCGAGGTTCTCGGCCAGGGCGTCGGCGGTGAAGGCGGTCATGCCCGCCGTCCGGGCGGCGTCCGCGAGGTGTTCGAGCAGCAGCGTGGCCACTCCGCGGTGGTGCCAGTCGTCGGCCACGACGAGCGCGACGTCGGCCGTCACGCCGTGCGGCTCGGCCTCGTACTCGGCCAGACCGACCAGACGGCCGGCGTGCTCGGCGACCAGGGCGCGGTGGCCGGGGCGTGGCGGCCCGGTCACGCGTTCCGCGGCCTGCCGGGCGGAGGGGCGGCTGACGAGGAAGAACCGCAGCCGCAGGTTCTCGTCGGACATCTCCTCGTACAGACGCAGCACCCCGGCCCGGTCGCCGGGGTTCGGCCGGCGGATACGGACCGTGGTGCCGTCGGCCAGCAGGGCGTGCACCGGAGTCTGCTCGGTTTCGGTCATCGCAGGCGCTCCCTCCGGAGTGACGATGTCCAGCCTTCGATCCGCGGCGGCCGCCCCGCCGGTGCCCGACCCGGCCGTTCCCCCCGGACCGGGGGCGGCTTCCGGTTCTGCCCGGCTCGCCCGGGGGCGGCACCCGGGCCATGGCGCCCGGAAGTCTGCCGCGTGTCCCGAACAGGACCGGAGCCCGTCGGGATCGGCCCGCCGGGGAGCGTTCGCAGGCGCTCGCCGGCCGCCGTGCCGGGGCCTCGGTCTCTGCCCCGACCTCGCCAGAATAGGTCGAACGCCGTGAGAAGGGGGCGGTCCGGACACGCGGTCGGCAATTGTGCACCGGGCGGTTCGGATCCGCGAGGAGCGCGGTCCCTTCTCGTCCGTTCGTGCCGTGGCCGGGGTCCGCGGAGGGCAGCCCGAGGGGGCCTTCGTGCGGGTGCCTCCGGCAAGTGGGGCGGCGGAGCGGGCGTAGGGCCGAAGAGCCCCGGTCGGGGCCCGAGCGACCCGTGGCGCGGGGGCGGGAGGGCGCGCACGCTGGAACCGACAGCCCACGAAGGGAGCCGGTGCGATGACCTCGGCCACCACCATGACCACGGCTCTCGGGCCCGCACACCGCGAACGGCTGATGCGCCTCGCCCGGGAGGTCACCTTCGACGCCGGCGCCCGCCTGTTCGAGGAGGGCCGCCAGGCCGACCGCTTCTGGATCGTGCGCACCGGCACCGTCGCCCTCGACCTGTACGTACCCGGCCGTCGGCCCGCCGTCGTCGAGACGCTGGGACACGGCGAACTGGTGGGGTGGTCGTGGCACTTCCCGCCGTACGTCTGGCACCTCGGTGCCGAGGCGATGAGCCCGGTGCGGGCCTGGGAGTTCGACGCCGGGGCCGTGCGAACGCTGTGCGGGGACGATGCCGAGTTCGGGCGGGCGACGGCGGTGTGGGTGGGACGCGTGGTCGCCCAGCGGCTGCGTGCCTCGCGCGTCCGGCTGCTCGACCTCTACGCCCCGTACGGCGGCGGGGTCCCGGCTTGACCACACGGACGCTCCGGCGGCCGGAGGAGAGGAGGCGCGAGCATGGACGACAGCCCGCACCGAGTGGGTGACGTGATGACGCGTGCCGCCGTGGCGGTGGGCCGCAGGGCTTCGTTCAAGGACATCGTCGAGCGCATGGAACAGTGGCAGGTCAGTGCCCTCCCGGTGCTGGAGGGCGACGGCCGGGTGATCGGGGTGGTCTCCGAAGCCGACCTGCTGCCCAAGGAGGCGTTCCGGGACAGCGATCCGGACCGGCCCGCACAGCCGCACGTGTCCGAGTTCGCCAAGGCCGGAGCGGTCTGCGCCGAGGAGCTCATGAGCGCGCCGGCGGTCTCCGTCCACGCGGACGCCACACTCGCCGAGGCCGCGCGCATCATGGCGCTGAGGCACGTCAAGCGGCTGCCCGTGGTGAGCCCCGAGGGCGTGCTCGAAGGCGTCGTCAGCCGTGGCGATCTGCTGAAGGTGTTCCTGCGCACCGACAACGAACTCGCCGACGAGATCCGCCGCGACATCGTCGACGTCCTCTTCCCGGCCCCGGTCGAGCCCGTACACATCATGGTCACCGACGGCGTCGCGACCCTCACCGGACGCGTTCGCGACCCTGCTCTGATTCCGCTGGCCGCGCGCCTGGTCCGGGGCGTGGAAGGTGTCGTGGACGTGGACTGCCACCTGATCGCCGACGGCGCTGCCTGACCGGCGCTCTCGGCCTCCGGACACTGACCGAGCCGGTCCCGGAGGGGGCCGGCAGGCCCGTCGTGAGGACCTATGGCCCCTGGCAGGCCGAGGCTGTCGGAGCCTTCCATGGAATCGGCGGCGGCACGTCTTCCCGCGCCGCGGCAGGGAGGAGGCGAGGGCGATGTCCGCTCCCGCACCAGCGAAGAGGAACGGCCAGGCCGTGACGGGTACCGGCCTCGACGCGGCCGGTGCGTCGAGGCGCGCCCACGTGGGCGACGAGCTCGGCGTACGCGGAACCGAGGCGGGGGTCGTCGTCGCACGCGACGGCGGGATCGTCGGTCTCCACCCTCCCGACGGCAGTCCGCCCTGCGACGTGCGCCGGCTCGGCAACGGCCGGGTGACCCCGTACCTCCCGGGTCCTGACGGGTACGTCCGGCACTTGGCGACCGGAGGCGACGATGACCCGGCCCGGTGACCGGCGACCGGTCGTGGTGGGCGTCGATCCCGATCCCCTCCACCGGATGGCACTGGCCTGGGCTGCCGACGAGGCCGCCCGCCGGCATCTGCCGCTGCGCCCGGTCCACGCCGAGGGCGTGCCCACCCGGGGCTACCGGGGGCGGGAGGTCCCGCCGTCGTGGGAGGAGTGGAACGAGGCGCTGCACAAGGCCGGGCAGCAGGTGCTGGAGGAGGCCACGGACTTCGTCGCGGCGCGGCACCCGCGGCTCGAGGTGGATCCTCTGCTCGCGGAGGGCGACCCGGTGTGGGTGCTGCGCGAGCAGAGCCGCGACGCCACCGCCGTCGTGCTGGGATCGCGGCACCTGAGCCGGCGGCAGGAGGTGTTCGGCTCCTCGTCGGTCGCCGTTCCGGTCATGGCGCAGACGCGCTGTCCCCTGGTGATCGTCCCCGAGCCGGAGCACATCACCCAGGACCCCCCGTTCTTCGTCGTCGGCGTCGACGGCAGCGAACACTCCGGTACCGCGGTCGACGTGGCGTTCGAGGAAGCGGCTCTGCGCGGAGCCGGGCTGCGCGCCCTGCTCGTGTGGGAGCCCGGACCGCTTCGCATCCTCGACGAGCACGAACCGCGGCAGGAGTGCCGGCGGCTGCTCTCCGAGACGGTGGCGGGCCGCCACGACCGCTACCCCGAGGTGGACCTGCGTCACGAAGTCCTCGTCGGGCACCCCGTCCAGGTGCTCGCCCACGCATCGGCCCACGCGCTGGGGCTGGTGGTGGGGACCCGGGGCCGTGGCGGCTTCACCGGCATGCTGCTGGGCTCGGTCAGCCAAGGCGTGCTGCACCACGCCGGCTGCCCCGTCATCGCGGTCCCGACACGTGAGTGAGTCACCGGACCGGCAGGAAGGAGAGCCACCGTGACCGCAGAACCTCCCGGCCTGAACGCCGTGACCGCGCTCGTGACGGAGGCCGCCGCTGCGCCCTCGCTGCACAACGCCCAGCCCTGGACGTTCCGTTACCTGCGGGACATCGGAGTCCTGCGCCTGTACGCCGACCGGGAACGCGCCCTGCCGCGAACCGACCCGGACGATCGAGGCCTGCACATAGGGTGCGGCGCCGCGTTGCTCAACCTCCGGGTGGCCGCCGCGGCAACGGGACTGGCTCCGACCGTCCGGCTGCTGCCCGACCCCGCCCACCCGGATTTCCTCGCCGAGGTCGATCTGTGCGGCGGCGGCCTGTGCGACGGGGCGCTCGCCCGGCTGGATCCCGCGGTCCGCCGCCGTCACTCCAGCCGGCTCCCCTTCCGCGACGAGGAGATCCCCGGCGCGGTGCGGGAGGGGCTGTCCGGGGCGGCCCGCGCCGAGGGGGCGCAGCTGCTGTTCCCCGGGGCGTGGCATGTGCAATCGATCATCGAACTGGTGCGGGACGCGGCGGACCGGGAGGCGATCGCGCCGGAGGTGCGTGAGGAGACGGCACGCTGGACGCACACGGAGCTGCCCCACGCCGCTGGAGTGGCCGACGGCATCCCCGGCGAGGCGTTCGGCCCGCGCCAGCGCGGCACCTCGGCTCCCATGCGTGACTTCGCCGTCGGCCGTCCGATGCCCGGGCGTGGCTGGGCGTCCTTCGAGAGGCACCCGAACATCGCCCTGCTGGGTACGGCCCGCGACGGGCCGGTGGACTGGCTCGTGGCCGGTCAGGCACTGGAGCGGGTGCTGCTGCGGGCCACCGCGGACGGGCTGGTCGCCTCGGTCGCTTCCCAGCCTCTGGAGTGGCCGGAGATCCGGTGGGCCGTCCGCGACCCCGTCTCGGCGATGGCGCACGTCCAGATGGTGATCCGGCTCGGGTACGGCCCCGAAGGCCCCGCGAGCCCACGGCGGCCGGTCGCCGATCTGCTCGACGTTCTCTGAACAGCCCCGTCGGACACGCACCGGACACCGGGGAGTGGTCGCATGAAGGTCTCCGAGGTGATGACCGCTCCTCCGGTGTGCGTCGGGCCCCGTGTCTCCCTGGCCGAGGTGACCCGGCGGATGGCCGAGTGCGCCGTCGGCTCCGTCCTCGTGGTCGAGGACGGAGCACTGCGCGGCATCGTCACCGACCGCGACCTCGCCGTGCGCGGCCTGGGAGGCGGCCTGGACCCGGGGGCACGGGCGGATGCCGTCATGTCGCCACGCGTCGTCACGGTCGAGGCCGTCGACGACCTTCAGGTGGCCTACCGGACGTTCCGCCGCACCGGGGTCCGCCGGCTTCCGGTCCTGGACGCGGGCCGAGTGGTGGGCGTGCTGACGATCGACGACCTGTTCCTCGATCTCTTCCGACGGTTCGCCGACCTGCTGGGGCCGGTCGCCTGGAGCGTCCTGCAGGAGCCGCCGGGGCCGCCTCAGGGGGCCTGAGCCGAGGACGAGCCCTGAAACGCGGGCCTCGGGTCACCGCTCCTTGGAACGTACGATCACGACCGGGCAGTCGGCGTGCTGAGACACGTGCCGGCTGACGGAGCCGAGCAGGGCGCGGGCGAACCCGCCTCTTCCCCGGCTGCCGACGACCAGGACCTCGGCTCCTTCGGCGGCTCTCAGCAGGACGTCGGCGGCGTTGCCCTGCACCACGAGGGACCGGACCGAGCCGGCGGCGTCCGCGCCGAGCACGTCGGTCAGCTCCTGGCTCATCTTCCGCCGGGTCTCGTCCTCGTCGACGTTCATGTCCACGGCGGGCCCCGACCAGCCGTACAGGCCCGGCAGCTCCCACACCGCGACCGCGTCCACCGTGCCGCCGACCAGGGCGGCGTAGCGCACAGCCCAGCGCAGGGCCTCGTACGAGCACTGTGACCCGTCGACACCGACCACCACCCGGCGCTCGGAGTCATCCTTGTCCATGCGTCCCACTCCTCTCCTGCCGTCCGTGTCCACCGGGCCGGGCGGCCTGTGTCCTCCGCGCCGGGGGACTCGTCACCACGCCGCCGCAGATGACCATCCGGCGGCATGCCGGACGACGGCGCACAGCCGGCGTCCCCGGCGTGTCACCCGTCCGGGCTCCATGCGTTCCCCCTCCCGGTCCCACCGGGGCACGAGGCGGTGGTCGTAGCCCGCGTCCACCCGGCGCCCGTGCGGTCACCGGCCGGCCGGACGTCCGCCGGCAAGCGCACTGTCCGCAACGCGGAGGGCATCGCCAGGCTGCCGCCGACGACGATCACCGGGCCGTGCGCCCGGGCCGACACGGCCAGACCGACCGCCCAGTCGACCGCGCGCAGACAGGAGTCCGATCCGTCGACGCCCACCACCAGGGGAAGTGTCATCGTCCCCACCGCCTTTCACGGGGCCGCCTGTCGTACGGCACCAGGGGGTGACCTTCACGGTCGCACCCAGTGGCCGAGGCCGCGAGGGCGTTCCGGCCCGAACCGGGGGGCCCTTCGGTCCCCTACCGCACGCGGTTCAGCCCGTACGCCTGTCGCACGGCGGCGGCGATCCGGTCGATCAGTTCGGGGAGCGCCGACCGCGCCGCTTCGCTCAGGCGCGCGCCGAGCTCGAAGTCGGCCGCTTCCATGGCGTGCACGACGAGCCTCGCCGGGAGCTGGTCGAGGGCCCCCGCCAGGGCGAGGCACTCCCCGAGACCGAGCGCGTGGGTGCTCGCCGTACCCGCTGTCGGGACGGCCGCGTCCGCCGCCGTGAGAGTGTGCAGCTCCCCTGGCCGGGCCGGCCGTGCCCGGAGGGCCTCCACCACGATCACCGTGTCCGCGCCGCGCCAGAGATCGAGCATGCGCGCGGGTTCGCCGTCGCTGACCGCCAGGACGGTTCCGTCGGGAACCCGGCCCCGCAAGGCCTCCACGGTTGCCGGGCCGACCCCGTCGTCACCGCGCAGGGGATTGCCCACGCCGATCACCACGACCCGGCCGGTCATGCGCGTTCCACGGTCACGTCGAGGAAGTGGGCGGCGCAGGAGATGCACGGATCGTGATTGCGGATGGCCCGTTCGCACAGACGGGTGAGCTCCTCGTCGTCGGCGGCGGGTCCGGCCCCCTCCAGGCGTGACTGCACCGCCCTGCGCACATCCTCCTCGATGGCCGTCTGGTTCTGCGCCGTGGGCGGGACGATACGGGCCTCGGCCACCGAGCCGTCCTCGGTGAGGACGTAGCGGTGGTACAGCAGGCCCCGGGGCGCCTCGGTGGCCCCGACGCCGACGCCCCGGCGCGGCGGGACCTCGACGGCCGGCCGGGGAGGGCGTTCGTATCCGGCGATGATCCGGAGGGCCTCCTCGACGGCCTGCACCACCTCGACGGCCCGTACGACGATGCTGCGGAAGGGGTTGCGGCAGATGGCGCCGGCCGCCGGATCACCCAGCCCGGCCTCCCGTGCCGCCTCGGCGGCGACGGGGTGCAGCCACTGGCCGTTGATCGCGTAGCGGGCCAGCGGGCCGGTCAGGTGGCGACGGCCGTCGAGCGTGGCCGTCAGAGCGGTGGAGTGGGGCACCTGCTCTTCCCGGACGTGCCGCTCGAAGTCGGGCAGCGGGAACTCGCGCGGCGCCCGGCGGTCGCCGGCAGCGGGAAGGACCGCCGGCGTGCCGGTGTCGATGGCGTACCGGCCGGGGTCGCGCGACGCCAGCAGGTCGTGGTCGCACACCGCGTCGGGGAAGTCGAATGCCGCCACCCAGCGGACGGTATCCAGCGCGTCCTCCCGGACCTGACGCAGCCTCTCGGCCAGCGGACGCAGCTCGTCCGGCGCGGGCGTCCGGTAGAAACCGCCGATCCGGACGTTGACCGGGTGGATGGGGCGGCCGCCGAGCTGTTCGACGATCGCGTTGCCGGCCTGCTTGATCCTCAGACCGCGTTCGACGGCGGCCCGCTGGTCACGAGCGAGTTCCACGACGTCGGCACGCCCGAGGAAGTCCGGGGCGTGCAGCAGGTGGATGTGCAGGGTGTGGCTCTCGATCCACTCGCCGCAGTACAGCAGGCGGCGCAGTTCCGCGAGGGGGCCGTCGACCGTGACACCGCAGGCGTCCTCGATCGCCTGACAGGCGCTCATCTGGTAGGCGACCGGGCAGATGCCGCAGATGCGGGCGGTGATGTCGGGTGGCTCGGTGTGGCCCCGGCCGGTCAGGAAGGCCTCGAAGAAGCGCGGCGGTTCGTAGATGCGCAGCCTCGTCTCCGTGACCGTGTCTCCATCGACGCGCAGGTGGAGGGCTGCCTCGCCCTCCACCCTGGCCAGCGCGTCCAGTCTCAGGACGCGGGTTCCGCGATGGTTCATGCGAGCCTTCCGGGCGGGATCCGTCAGGCCGGAGGGCTCTGGTGCTCCTCGGCCGCGAGGTCGGGTACGGGGGCATATTCCGGTGACGCGGCGTTGAAGGTGCGGAAGACACGCTGGATGTCCCGCTCGCTCATCCCGTCGCGGCGCAACTGCGCGACCATCGAGCGCAGGTTGGGCTTGCCGGACGGTCCGAAGCAGCCGTAGCACCCACGTCCGTAGGCCGGGCAGATGGCACCGCACCCGGCGTGCGTGACCGGGCCCAGACAGGGGGTGCCGTGGGCCACGGTGATGCAGGTGGTGCCGCGCCTCTTGCACTCGAAGCAGACGCTGTGGTCCGGGATCCGGGGTTTGCGCCCGGCCAGGCAGGCGGTGATGACTTCGAGGAGCTGGCGGCGGTCGATGGGGCACCCGCGCAGTTCGAAGTCGACCGGCACATGGGCCGAGATCGGTGTCGAGGTCTCCAGGGTGGCGATGTATTCCGGCCGGGCGTAGACGGCGGCGAGGAAGTCGTCGACGTCGGCGAAGTTGCGCAGTGCCTGGATGCCGCCCGCGGTGGCGCAGGCGCCGATGGTCACCAGACGGCGGGAGACGCGGCGGACGTGCTGGATCCGCTCGGCGTCCTCGGCGGTGGTGATCGATCCTTCGACCAGGGAGAGGTCGTACGGCCCCCGGCCCGCCGGCCGTGCCCGCTCCCGGTCCGCGCCCTCGGCCGGGGTCATCTCCAGGAAGTGGTCGATCCGTACGCGTTCGGTGAGGCCGAGGAGTTCGTCCTCGCAGTCCAGCAGGGTCAGCTGGCAGCCGTCGCAGGAGGCGAACTTCCACACGGCGAGCGTCGGCCGTGGGTCGGTGGCCGGTCCGGGTTCGGTGACCATGTCACAACTCCCTCACGAGGAGCAGTTCCGCCACGCGGTCGTAGCCGACGACCGGCCCGTCGCGGCACAGCAGGAGAGGACCGAGCTGGCAGTGGCCGCAGTGGCCGGTGGCGCAGCGCATGTTGCGTTCCAGGGACACCTGGACGCGGTGCGGGACCAGGCCCCGTGTCACGAGGTCACGTGCGGTGTGGCGCATCATCACCTCGGGCCCGCACACCAGGGCGCGGGTGCGTTCGGGACGCAGGTCGAGGCGGTCCAGCAGCGTGGTGACCACGCCCACCGCGCCCTGCCAGCCCGGACCGGGCCGGTCGACGGTCACCTCCACCCGGGCGTGAGCGCGCCAGCTCTCGATCTCCTCCCGGTACACCAGGTCGGCGGGGGTACGGGCGCCGACCACGACCGCGAGAGGACCGTACTCGGCGGACCGGTCCAGGACCGCGTGGACGACCGGTCTCAGCGGAGCCAGCCCGATGCCGCCGGCGACCACCAGTACGTCGTGGCCGGCCGCCGCCTGAAGGTCCCAGCCGGTGCCGTACGGCCCGCTGAGCCCGACGCCGTCACCCGGGCGCAGCCGGCACAGCGCGGCCGAGACCGCACCCACCGCGCGCACCGTGTGCACGAGACCGCCATGCCTGCCGCGCAGTGCGCTGGCGGAGACGGGCACCTCACCGACCCCGAAGGCGTAGATCATCGCGAACTGCCCCGGCGAGAGGGGCGCGAGTTCCTCCCCCGTCGGTACCAGCTCGATCGACCGGGTGTCGCCGGTCTCGGTCCAGGTGTCGGCGACCCGGTAGGGCAGCGGGTGCGCGACGTCGCTCATGCCGGCTCCGACGCGGACGCCGATTGCCCGGACTGTGTCCAGTCGTGCAGGGCGGCCGCTTCCTCGGTGATGTCGATACCGACCGGGCACCACACGATGCAGCGTCCGCATCCCACGCAGCCGGACGACCCGAACTGGTCGTACCAGGTGCCGAGTTTGTGGGTCAGCCACTGCCGGTAGCGGCTGCGCGCGGAGGCACGGACCGGGCCGCCGTGCAGGTGGGAGAAGTCCAGGTCGAAGCACGAGTCCCACAGCCGCCACCGCTCGGCGTGATCACCCGTGAGGTCGGTGACGTCCTCGGTGGTGGTGCAGAAGCAGGTGGGACACACCATGGTGCAGTTGCCGCAGGTCAGGCACCGCCCGGCCACGTCGTCCCAGCGAGGTGCGTCGAGCGTTCCGGCCATCAGCTCCCGCAGGTCTGCCTCGGGCATGGTCCGGCCCATGCGGTCCGCGGCGGCCGCGACGCCCGCGCGGGCCGTCTCCCGGGTCTCCGGGTCCGCCGGACGGGCGGGCAGTTCGGCCAGGATCTCCGCGCCTTCCCGGCTGCCGCCGCGGACCCAGAAGCGGTGCCCGCCCTCGTCGACCACTTCGGTCATCACCAGGTCGAAGCCGGGACCGGCAGCGGGCCCGGTGCCCATCGAGACGCAGAAGCACGTGGCGCCGGGCTCCGTGCACTCGACCACGATCAGCAGCGTCCCGGAGCGCCGCCGCGCGTAGCCGCGGTCACGGTACGTCCCCCCGGTCAGCACCCGGTCCTGGACGGCGATGGCCCGCGCGTCGCAGGGACGCACGCCCAGGAAGGCGTACCGAGGAGGCGGGGCCTGGCCGGCCGTGAAGACCACTTCCCCCTCCACCCGGTCGGCGCTCCACTCCCGCACCCGCGCCGGGTGCAGGAAGGACTTCCACGACTGGGGGCCCGCCGCGTTCGCGAAGGCCGCGCCGTCGGACCGTTCCCGCAGGCGGTAGCGCCCGGCCTCCAGCTCCACGCCCCATCCGTACGGCAACTCGTCGGCCGAGCGCAGTTGCGCCAGCACGATGGCGCCGTCCCGCGCCGTGGGTCCGATCACGGTGAAACCCCGCCGGTTCAGCACGTCCACGAGCGCGGCCATGCCGTCCTTGCCCATGACGAGACCGTCGGCCGCGGACGGCCGGGAGACGTTCACATCGGCGTCGGCGCTCATGACCGGCCTCCTTCACGACAGCGGACGGCATACGGCGCCCCGCCGTCCCCTCGAGCCCACGATCGCAGCATCGCGGATGCGGCGCCGCGCCGACAGAGCCATGTGGACGGGGGAGTGGGGCCCAAAGGTCCCGTCGACCCGGGCCGCATGCCCGTGGTGGCAAGGCGACCACGGGCAGGTGACCGCCGGCGGCGACGGTACGCCGCACCGCGCGGCCGCCGGGCCCGAGTGCCCCGGCCCCTGCCGGAACCGGAGGATCGGAGCCGCGACCTGGACGGATGTACGAAACGCATCCCCGGCCGAGCGGGCCCGCGCCGCGTGGCGGGGTGGCGGCATGCCGGGTCGACCACAGCCGGCGGGCGCACGAGGTGCCGAGCGGCCCCGGAGTGAGGCCGAAGGGCCCTTGGTCTCCCCGCCCGGCAGAGGCTCATCATGAACACGGGAGACGCTGTTCGAAACCTCGCGGTGGGCCGGCCCGGTGACGTACCGGACGCCGCGCGCACGCCGGGTGCGATGAGTTCTCCCGCTTCGAGGACCCTGCGGTCGCCGATACGGCGCGCGCGGACCCGAGGCGAGGGGCCGGCGCCGTGGCATGCGGCCGGCGAGAGGAGACGGGCGCGGTGGCGATTCCGCTGGTGGTGGGCGTCGACGGCTCGGAGGCGAGCCTGGAGGCGGTCGACTGGGCCGCCGCAGAAGCGGCTCTGCACGAGGTCCGGCTCCATCTCCTGCACGCGGCGGTCGGTGAGCGGGAGGCGTCCGACGTGATCAGCGCCGCCGCCGAACGTGCCAGGAGGAGCGCGCCGGCGGTGCGGCTGTCCAGCGAGGTGTCGCACGAGGACGCGGCTCTCGCTCTGGTCGGCCGTGGGCGCAACGCCCACGCGCTGGTATTGGGAGACAGGGGACTCGGAGATCTTCCCGAAATGCTCCTCGGTTCGGTCAGCCTCGCCGTGGCGGCGCGTGCCGACTGTCCGGTCGTGGTGGTCCGGGGCACTGCCGAGCATCGCGACGCCCGTTTCGGAAGTGTCGTCGTGGGTGTGGAGGACGGGGAGAGCAGCGGCACGGCCGTTGACTACGCAGTGCGCGAGGCCCACCTGCGGCGCTGCCGACTCGTGGCGGTGCACGCCTGGAGCGCCCCGTCCGGGGCCTTTACGACACCACAGGCACCCTCGTGGCAGTTGGAAGCCCACAGGCGTCCCCCGGCGCAGGTGCTCGACGACGCTCTGCGCCGACCGGCGGAAAGGTACCGCGACGCCACGGTGAGCCGGCGACTGATCGAGGAACCGGCGCGTCCGGCGCTGCTGGAGGCCGCGTCGACGGCTGATCTGCTGGTGGTGGGCACCCGGAGGAGACTGGGACACCCGGGCCTGCAACTCGGCCTGATCAATCACGCGCTGCTGCATCACGCACCGTGTCCCGTCGCCGTCGTCCCCCAGATGTGACCGCCGCGGGACGAGCGACGGGCGGCCGCCGGCTTCCAGGACCGGTCGCCAGCCCCGGGGACCTTCGGCCCCGGTGATCCACGACGGCTGTCGTCGGATCGTGGAGACGTGCCAGGCGAGGAGAGAACGATGTCGCACACAGGCGAGTGGAGAGTACGTCTCGACCTCTTCGAGGAGGACGACGGAACGACGAAGGCACACCTGGTGCTGGACACCGGCACCACGGCGCTCACCGGCCACGGCACCGCGCACTGCCATCCGGCGGACACGAACGTGCCGGAGATCGGCGACGAGCTGGCGGCGAGCAGGGCGCTGGTCGATCTCGCCCATCAGCTGCTGGAGACCGCCGAACGCGACATGCAGGGCATGGCCGCAGCACGGCCCGGCACCCGTCGGTCCACCGGACGACACCTGTGAGTCCCAGCCGCTTCACGGGGTCCCGGTAGGTGTGTCCCGGGCGTCGTCGGTCCCCACGGCGATCTGCGCGGTGGCCGAGACCACCCCGTCGACGCCCCGGCACAACTGCTCGATGACAGGGATCAGACTCCGGTGCTCCACCTTGCCCGCAAGGGTGACCCGTCCGTCACGCACCTCCACGGTCACGTCCCTCGGGTCGAGCCCCAGGGTGCGCCGCAGTACGTCTTTGCTGATCTCCTCGCGGATGGCCTCGTCACGGCGGAGGAAGACCCGCAGCAGATCGGCACGACTGACGATGCCCAGCAGCCGGTCGGCTTCGTCCACCACGGGCAGGCGTTTGACGTTCTGGGCCTCCATGAGGCGGGCGGCCTCGACCACGGTCCACTCGGGCCGTGCGCACACGGCGGGAGCGGACATCAGTTCCTCGGCCCGGGAACCCTCGGCCTTGGCACGTTCCCATGCCTCCAGGTGCGGAATGGGGGTCCTGCCGGACGGGTCGGTCCGGTCGGCGCTCTTGCGCAACAGGTCGGCCTCGGACACCACACCCATGGGACGGTCGAGCTCGTCCACCACGGGCACGGCGGTGACGTCGTTCTCCTCCAGCAGTCTGACGAGCTCCTTGAACGGCGTTTCGGGCCGTGCCCGGACGACGTCCCGGGACATGAGCTCCTCGACTGTTCGGTGGTGCATGTCGCCTCCCGGGGGTGGGGCACCCGCCTCGCGGATGCGGGGTCGGCCGCCCCGTGCGGCGATGTGGCCCGCGTGGCAGGTTGGATACAGCACCATTCTGAGGAGAGGGCGGCGATCATGCGAGCTCACCTCGGCGACCAACTCGTCATCGAGAGTCCGGAGGCCGGCGGCGCCCGGCGCGACGGCGAGATCGTCGGACTGCGTCACGAGGACGGCACACCCCCCTACGACGTGCGCTGGTCGGACACGGACGAGGTGACGCTCGTCTTCCCCGGCCCCGACGCCCATGTCCACCACCTCGAGCACGGGGAGCCCGTGGCCGCGCGCCGGACAGCGCCGGACACCCCAGAGGCGGCCCCGGTCTCCACGGCACCCCGGGCGGCCGGGGCGAACAACCCGGGGGACATCGGCCGGCGCGTGGCCGTCGAGCGCCGTCGGAGCGGGCTCACCCGGGAGGAGACGGCCGCCCGGGCCCGGATGTCGCCCGGCTACCTGGCCTACCTGGAGGAGAGGCCCGCCGACCCGACCTTGGCGACTCTGGTCAGGCTGGCGGACGCACTGGGCACCACGGTCGGCGCACTGCGGGGCGGAGGCACCGAACTCCCGCCGGGTCAGGGGCAGGCACTGCTGCGCCCCCGGCTGCGGGACCTCGGACCGGAGGAGTGCCGGACCCTGCTCTCCACGCACGGTGTGGGACGCGTCGCGCTGTCGGCGTCCGACGGCCGCCCGCTGGTCGTCCCGGTCAACTACGGGGTCGTCGACGACGCCATCGTCTTCCGGACCGCGCCCGACTCCATGACGGCGGCGGCCGCGAACCAGGAGGTCGCCTTCGAGGTCGACCACGTGGACGAGGCCCTGAGCCAGGGCTGGAGCGTGCTCGCCGTCGGCCCGGCAAGCGCGGTCACGGACCCCGGGGCCGTGCGTCGACTCGTCCAGCGCGCTCACACGACGCCCTGGGCGGGCGGAGAGCGCGAGATGTGGGTGTCGATCCGGCCCACGAGCCTGACGGGACGGCGGATCACTCCGGCCGATCAGCGGACGGCCACGGTTCAACCGGATACTCGCCACTGAACCGGCGTCGAAGGGCCCACCGGGCACATGGGCAGGTGGCGGATGGCGGAGTGGACATGGGAGTGGGAGGGTTACGACCCGGCTGCCGAGCGACTGCGCGAATCCCTGTGCACGCTGGGTAACGGCTTCTTCGCGACACGGGGTGCGGTGCCCGAGTGCCGGGCCGGTCCGGTGCACTACCCGGCGACCTATGTCGCCGGGTGCTACAACCGGCTGGAGTCGACCGTGGCGGGTCGGCGGGTGGTGAACGAGGACTTGGTCAACCTCCCCAACTGGCTGCTTCTCCGGTTCCGCCTGCGGCCCGTCGCAGGACGGTGGGGTCCCTGGGTCTCTCCCGGCACCCACACCCTCGCCGACCATCGGCACACCCTGGACCTGCGGCGCGGCACGCTCACCCGGTCCTTCCGTCACCGTGCCGAAGGGATGGGATCGCTCAGGGTCGAGCAGACGCGCCTCGTCCACATGGGCGATCCGCACCTGGCCGCGCTGCGGACGGTCTTCACCGCCGAGGACCGGGCGGGAGAGATCGAGATCGAGAGCTGCCTGGACGGCGAGGTGGTCAACGCGAACGTGGACCGGTACCGCGCCCTCGACCACCACCATGTGACCGATGTGCGCACGGGAGTGAAGGAACCCCACACGGTCTGGCTCACCTGCCGGACCGGCACATCGGACATCGTCATGGTCCTGGCCGCCCGGACGACCGTTGCCGTCGGCCCGGTTCCGGCCTCATCGGTACTTCGTCCAGGACGCCGTCACGTCGTTCACCGTCTGGTCGTACCGATCGTTCCCGACCAGCCCGTCATCGTGGACAAGACGGTCGCGCTGCACACCTCACGGGACATGGCGATCAGCGACCCGCTCGGCGAAGCGCTTGACCGGGTGTCCGCGGCGGTGGACTTCCCGGAGCTGCTGACCTCGCACGTCGCCGCGTGGGAGCGGTTGTGGCGACGGGCGGACATCCAGGTGCCCGGTGAGGCCGGCCGTATATTGCGCTTCCACCTCTTCCACGTGCTGCAGACGCTGTCGCCGCACACCGCCGACCTGGACGTGGGCGTGCCTGCCCGCGGCCTGCACGGCGAGGCGTACCGGGGCCATGTGTTCTGGGACGAGTTGTTCGTCCTGCCCTATCTCAACCTGCATTTCCCGGAGGTCTCACGGGCATTGCTGAACTACCGCTACCGGCGGCTTCCCCGGGCCTGCGGAGCGGCGAGCGGGGCCGGCCTGTCCGGCGCGATGTACCCGTGGCAGAGCGGAAGCAACGGCCGGGAGGAATCCCAGGAATGGCATCTCAACCCCGCCTCGGACCACTGGCTGCCGGACCACTCCCGGCTGCAGCACCATGTGGGTTCGGCGGTCGCCTACAACATCTGGCAGTACTGCGAGGCTTCCGGCGACACGGAGTACCTGCACAGCAGGGGCGCCGAGATGCTGCTCCAGATCGCCCGTTTCTGGGCAGCGATCGCCGTCTTCGACCCCGGCACGAACCACTACCGGATCCGGGGCGTGGTCGGCCCCGACGAGTACCACGACGGCTACCCGGGTGCCGACCGGCCCGGCTTGGACGACAACGCGTACACCAACGTCACCGCGGCCTGGGTCATCACCCGCGCTCTGGAACTCCTGCGACGGCTTCCTTCGCGGTGCCGTGAGGAACTGTTCCACCGGCTCCGGCTGGACGCCGACGAGCTGGCGAAGTGGGAGGACGTCTCCCGTCGCTTGCGGGTGCCGTTCCACCGAGGAGTCATCAGCCAGTTCGAGAGCTATGACACCCTCGCCGAACTCGACTGGAACGCCTATCGCACCCGCTACGGCACCATACGGCGGCTCGACCGCATCCTGGAGGCCGAGGGCGACACGGTCAACCGCTACAAGGCGTCGAAGCAGGCCGACGTCCTGATGCTCGGCTACCTCTTCTCGCCCGCCGAGCTGCGCGCCCTGTTCCGGCAGCTCGGGTACGACCTGGACGACGACCTCTGGCGCGGCACCGTGGACTACTACCTGCGGCGCACCAGTCATGGCTCCACCCTCAGCGAACTCGTGCACGGCCTGGTCCTCGCCCAGGCCAGACGAGCGGATGCGTGGCAGTACATGCGCGACGCACTGGAGGCGGACATCGCCGACCTGCAGGGCGGCACCACGGGAGAGGGCATCCACCTCGGGGCCATGGCCGGCACCCTGGACCTGGTCCAGCGCGGTCTGACGGGCCTGGAAACACGCGAGGGCGCCCTATGGCTGAACCCGGTGCCCCTCCCGGCGCTCTCCGAGTACGGGTTCACCGCGCACTACCGCGGTCACTGCGGTGTCGGCATACGTCGCCGGAGCGGGCAACTGGAGATCAGCGTGCCGGCGTCCGAGGAGTCACCGATCCGCCTCATGCTGGCCGATCGGGCGGTGACCATCGCGCCGGGGGAAACCTGCTCCCTCGTGGTACCGGACGGTGTCCCGGCCCGCTCCTCACACGACGCCTGACCTCGCGCCGGCCCCATCGCGACGTAGGCACACGGGGGCGCCGCGCTGGAGGGGCCGCACATCCTCCGGCGCTGACCGCGGGCAGGCTGCCCGGTGCGCCGAGTGCATCGGCCATGCGCGGGCCACCGCCCGCCCCCGACCCGGGACGGGGGCCGGCGGAAGTCGCGCGTCGGCCCTCGGCCACTCCGGAGACTTCGCACCCCCTGGGCCGGACCAGCGCGCGGTCCCGTCCTAGCGGTGTCTCTTCGCAGGTCAGGCGTCGTACGGGTACGGAGACCCACCGATCGGACGTGGCCCACAGCAAGGTTCGCGCACGGGTGCGGGCATGACGGTGTCGCTCAGCGTATTCACTCGATCGGTTTACGTGAAGGGGTGGGGGTGTGCGTGTGCTGGTCGCATGAGGAGGGGCGCTCCCCATCTGGAGCAGCCCCGAAAGGAGGACGTATGTTCCGCCATTCGATGCGTGCGTTGCTGGTCAGCCTGTGCGCGCTGACCGCCGCGTCCCAGGCGGCCACAGCAATGGCCGTTGCCGTGCCGACCGATCACCACCTGGCGATGCGCACGGCTGCTCCGGCTCTTCGCGCGCGGACGCTGGCCGACCTGAGCACCGCCATGAAGGGCGAGGCGTACGCGTTCGCCGTCTACGGCCTCTTCGCGGCCGAAGCCGATGGCCAGGCTCAGGCGGCCAAGGGCAAACTCGTGGACCAGCCCCGGCCCGCGGTCGGTGAGCTCTTCAGGGCCACGGCGCGGACCGAGCTCGACGAGCACCTGCACGAGGCGGCCGCCCTGGCCGGTGTCGTCGGCACGAACGCGGCCAATCTGCGCCAGGCCATCAACGGCGAGACCTACGAGCACCAGGTCATGTACCGCCGCTTCGCCGAGCAGGCCCGCAAGGACGGAGACCTCGAGGCCGCCAAGTTGTTCACCGAGATCGCTGCGGACGAGGGCCGTCACCGCGAGGCCTACCGCACCGCTCTGACGGCCGTGACCACCGGCCGCGGGACCATACCGGCTCCGCCGAAGGCCGACGTGGTGTCGGTACCCGCCGGCCTGCCGAAGGTGAGGGCCGCCCGCACGAAGGCCAACCTGGACACCGCCCTGCACGGCGAGGCGCTCGCACACGCCAGGTACACGCTCTTCGCCGCCCGCGCGCGGCAGACCGGCAACACCGCGCTGGCCCGCCTGTTCGAGGGCACCGCCGGAGTCGAGCTGCATGAGCACTTCGCCGGCGAGGCGGTCCTGGCCGGTCTGGTCGGCACGACCAAGACGAACCTGCGCACGGCGATCACTGGGGAACGCACCGAAGCGACCAGCCTGTATCCGGGGTTCGCCAAGCGGGCCACGGCCGTGGGCGACCCCGCCGCCGCCCGCTTCTTCCGCGATACGGCCGCCGACGAGGCCAAACACGCCAGCGCGTTCCAGCAGGCACTGAACCAGCTGCGGTGACGCCCGCTGAGCCGCGAGACCGGCCGGACACACGGCGCGGCCGTCCGGCCGGTCGACGCCCCTTCCCGCTCCCGTCCGCTGCGGCGACGAGCCTCTTGAACACGCGCTCGCTGAGCCGGAGTTGTTCGTCGGGGTCGTCGAACCGCCAGTCCTGCCGCCGCGGGTGACCGCTGCCGACTTCGAAGCGCCGGTGCCTCCCGGTTTGCCCCACGCCTCCGAATCCCGGACCGAGACGTGTTGCGTTAGAGCACAGTCCAACTCCTAGGTTCGGAGGCGTGCGATACGTCAAACTCGGAACGACCGGACTGGAAGTCTCCGCCATCACCCTCGGCTGCATGAGCTTCGGCGAGCCGGACCGGGGCGGCGAGCCCTGGTCGCTGGGCGCGGACGCCGGCCGGGACATCATCAAGCAGGCCCTTGAGAGCGGCGTCAACTTCCTCGACACGGCCAATGGGTACAGCGCCGGAAGCAGCGAGGAGATCGTCGGCCAGGCGGTCAAGGACTTCGCCCGGCGCGAGGAGGTCGTTCTCTCCACCAAGGTCTGGATGCGGATGCGCCCCGGCCCGAACGGCGCCGGGCTGTCCCGCAAGGCGATCTTCGCCGAACTCGACGCCTCCCTGAAGCGACTGGGGACCGACTACATCGACCTGTACCAGATCCACCGCTGGGACTACGACACTCCGATCGAGGAAACCCTCGAGGCGCTGCACGACGCGGTCAGGTCTGGGAAGGTCCGTTACATCGGCGCCTCTTCCATGTACGCCTGGCAGTTCGCCAAGGCCCTGTACCTGGCTGACCTGAACGGCTGGACGCGGTTCGTGTCGATGCAGGACCACTACAACCTCATCCACCGGGAAGCGGAGCGGGAGATGCTCCCGCTCTGCGCCGACCAGGGCATCGGCGTGATCCCGTGGAGTCCGCTGGCGCGGGGCAGGCTGACGCGGGTCCGGGACACCGCCACGGCGCGTGCCGCAACAGACCCGGGCGGCGAGATCCTCTACCGCGACGGGGACCAGGCGGTGGTCGAGCGCGTCCACGAGATCGCGGGCAGGCGGGGTCTGTCCCCGGCCCAGGTCGCCCTGGCCTGGGTCATGCGCAACCCGGTGGTGACCTCGCCCATCGTCGGGGTCACCAAGCCGGCCCAGCTGGCCGACGCGGTCGCCGCGGTGGACGTCGAACTCGACGAAGACGAGGCCGCCTACCTGGAGGAGCCCTACCAGCCGCACGAGGTCGTCTACCTGGAGGAGTCCTTCTACAAGCGGCAGCCTGTGGCGGGCTCCCGGTAGTCCGGGCTACCGCCGGGCCTTCGACGAGTTCTTGGCCTCGGCCTTCGCAGCCCTGTGGTCGGCCCGGCGGTGCTTGCGGGCGGTCGCGCCCAACTGCATGATCCGCGCGCTGCCCGCCAGCGCGGTGAGCAGGATGCCCGCCACCGCGGCCGGCAGCAGGACCACGCGCAGTGGAACGTGCCCGTGGGCACCGAAGTGACTGACGTCGACCGACTGCTCCTGAGTTCGGCCGATTGGTGAGAAATTCGCGGGTAGGGGCGTCAGGCTATGTGACGCGGGCACCGGGATCCGTTTTGAAGTGGGACTCCTACATCTCTACGTCTGAAAACGGAGCACCGGTGCCCGCCGTCGAAGCATGGGCGATCGAGCCCTTGTGGGTCGCCGCTGGGTCGTCGAGCGCACCAACTCCTGGTACAGCCGCGGCTTCGACTTCACCCCGTCCCGCACGGAACGTCGAGCGGTCGTCATCGACGCACTGCTCGCGTCGATGACTGCGATCATCGCGATCCGACGCATCCTCCGCGAAGCCTGGACCAGTCAACGCTGGGGCACACGGCCAGCCCGCCGACCATGACGCCTTGTCCTCCACCCGCGGAATCTCTTAGATCCGTAACGCTGGGACCGTCCGCCGAGCAGCACCGCGCAGGCTCCGACGGTCAGCAGCCCGCCGGCAAGGAAGACGTCCCGCACGTCGGCCAGCGGCAGGATCAGTCCACCGAGCGCGGCGCCGGCCGCGATGCCGGCGTTGTACGAGCCGGAGTTGGCTGCCAGTGCGACATCTGTGCGTCCGGGTGCGCAGTGCAGCATCGCGTTCTGGGTGGTCATGAACACCGGCCCGAGCGCCCCGCCCATCAGCACCAGGAACACCACCGCCGCCACCGGATCGGCGCCGGCCGAGTACAGGCCGAGCATGCCCACCGCCTGCGTGGCCACGGCCGTGGTCAGCGCGGACTGCGGAAAGTGGTCGAGCAACGCACCGGTGATGCTCACGCCGGCCAGACAGGCAACACCGAAAGCGACGAACAGGGCGCTGACCATGCTCGGGGAGAACCCGCTGACGTCACCCAGGAACTCCACGATGTAGGTGTATCCGGTGAACGCCCCGGTGGCAGACAGGGTCCCGGCCACGAGCACCGTCCCGAACCGGCGGACGTCGGGGCTGGTTCCGTAGGCGGCGGGCCCCTCTTCCGGACGCGAGGTCGGCAGCAGAACGGCGATCGTCATCAGAGAGACAAGCCCAGGAGCCGCCAGCATGGCGACGGGCACCCGCCAGTCGCTCCCACGGCCCAGCCAGGTTCCGGCAGGAACACCCAGCACCAGGGCCAGCGAACCAGCGACGGACAGCGCCGCGACCACACGCCCACGGACCTCGGGCGTGAACAGGCATACCGCGACCGGGCCCATGACGGCCCAGAACAGCGCCTGGGCGAGCGCCGTCAGCAGTCGCGCCACAAGGAGCAGCCAATAGGAGGTCGACAGCGCCGCGACCAGACTGGACACGACGAGCGCGGCCAGCAGTCCCGTGAGCACATGACGTCGGGGCACAGACCGCACGAGGTGGACGAGTGGCACGGAAGCGACGGCCACTGTCACGCCGTAACCGGTGACCAGGAGACCGACTGCCGACAGGGACACCCGAAGACTGTCGGAGATGAGCTGCAAGAGACCCACCGGCAGGTTCTCCGCGGTGTTGAAGGTGAAGGCAGCCAGCATCAGGGCCACAAGCACTGCCAGTGCGTGCCATGGAGCCGGTCGCCCCGTGACCGCGCGGTCTTTTCCTCCTGCTTTCCAAGGTTGCGCCTGCTTCGTGGCACGGTCCATGGAGGTACCTCACCGGGCGCACCGGTGCCGCCGCAACCGAATTCATGCAGGCGTCGGCGGGCGCGAAGAAGACAGGCAGAGCCTCCGCGATGGCCAGTCACTCCGGGTTCGAAAGCACCTGCCCGAAGACCGGGGCGAGTCCGTCCCCTTCCCGGGCCTCAGTCGCAGTCGGAGCGGCGCGCGGTCCGGAGCGGGCCGCGGACGCACAACCCCCACAGGCGTGTCCTGAGCAGACGCCTCACTGAACTGACGTGCCCGACGGCGGGCCTGACGCCCGGTTCGCCGTCAGACCGGGGCGGAACGGCCCCACCGTGCCCGCGGTACCGCGGGCACCGGAGGATGGTGTGCGCGGTACAGACGCAGGAGGGCGGCCACTCCGTCCACCACGATGTCCGCGGCCTCGGACCGCGGCAAGGGCAGGGCCCCGTGGAAGCTTCGCTGGTTGACGTCGGTGATGGTCAGCCCACCGCGCATCGTCGGGTGGTTGGGCCGGACACACCTGCGGCGGCCTCCGGCGCCGCCCGGCGGCCGCGCGGCATGTCACAGGCGCCCGCCGGACGATGGCGCGGCCACCGAGCAGGCATGTCTCACACGCCGGTGGCCCCGTCGACCCGCTCGCGGATGAGATCGGCATGACCGTTGTGACGTGCGTACTCCTCGATCATGTGGACCATGATCCAGCGCAGGGAGACCGTCTGATCGCCGACATGACCCGCTTCCTGCTCGGTGAGGTGACCGGAGTCGTCCAGCGTAGCGTCAGCGATCAGTTCACGGCCTCTGGCGACCTCCGCTTGCCAGGCGGCCGTCGCCTCGTCCAGTCCTCGTTCCGGCTCGAGGGCGAAGCCGTCGAGGTTGCCCTCCCCGAAGACCGGCGACACGGTCAGACCTGCGAACACACGCTGGAACCAGTTGCGCTCCACCACGGCCATGTGCTGGACGAGACCGAGCAGCGTCATCGACGACGGTGACGCCGCGGCCAGCCGTGATTGATCGTCCTCCAGGCCCGAGCACTTCAGAACCAGAGTCGCACGGTGAAAGTCCAGCCACGCCTCCAGCATGGCGCGCTCGTCGGCATGCGCGGGCGGCACAGGCCGTCCATCCGGTGTCGTATTCAGGAGCACACCCTGGCAGCAGCGGCCGTGGACCACGACCGTCTTCGCCGACGACGAACACGACTTCCACGCTCGGGGCGCTGCCGCTCCCTGCCCCGGAGGGGGAACGGGAGATGACCGAGGACGCGGACCCGCAGGCCGGTGACGAGCGGGTGCCGGACGCCGTCGTGGTGTAGCCGTAGATCAGCAGGCGCACCATCAGCCGCGGGTCGCAGGGCGGGAAGCCGCGCTTCTCGGTGTAGTCCGCCAGGATCGGCGAGAGATCGAACGCGCGGTCCACCAGGTCGGCGACGAAGCGGGCCAGGTGATCTTCGGGTAGCCAGTCGTCCAGTGACGGCGGCAGCAGCAGGACCTGGTGCGGGGCGAATACCCGGAACCGCTTGTCCACCGCCGCCGCACGCGCCTGAGGCCGCCTCTTCTCGACTGGCCCGGCCTTGAGCAGGCCCTCCCCATCACGCATACCGGAGTCATCCCGTATGAATGGTCACGAGATGCACGCGGGTTACCAGTGGCGGCCCTGCTTCAGTCCTCCTTGACCGTTTACCGGCTTCGAGGCCGGTCAGTGGCTTTGCCGGGGTGTCCGGGAGCGGAAGCTGTGGCCGAGTTCAGGGCCCAGTCCGTAGTAGTGGCGGAAGTTGTAGATCAGTGGGCTCCACGCGGCTGGGTCGATGTGCTGGGAGCCGGGGACGACGATACGTGGGTCGGCGTGGACCTTGAGCACATGGGCTTCGACGATGAGGAACGCCCCGGAGGCGTCGGGTTGAACCCGTGCGGCGCGGGCCTCCAACTGGATGGGGCATTCGGCGGCCCTGGGTGGCCGGACCAGCTCGGAGGGTTCAGGTCGCAGGTCGGCAGCGGCGAATTTGTCCGGTTCGAAACGGTAGGCGCCGCGCTTGTCCAAGGGGATCGGGGTGCGTCCGGTCAGCGGCGCCAGCCGCTCCACCGCCGGCCACTGGGCAGGCGCGGGGAGGTTGACCACGAGATCGGGGCGGCTGAGCAGATTGTGCGCGGTCTGTCCCCCGGGGCCCAGACCGAGGACGATGACGTGGCCGAGTGCCCAGGCCGATGACATCGGCGCCAGGTTGAAGGAGCCGTTCTCGTTCTCTGTCGAGAGCAGTACGACCGGCGTGCCGAAGTACAGGATGCTCGGCTCGACGGCCACATGGGCGGCCGACGTGTTGTCGGGCGTGGTGCTGGGTGTCGCGGTGTTCATGGGAGTCGACCGTAGAGTGGAGACTCTTCGGCCATCGCCGAAGGATCGCCGGTGAATGATGGACGACGATGAGAAACCATGACGCGTGCCTGGAAGGCCCGGACCTGGCCGCTCTGGCCGGACTCCTGGCGGACGGCACCCGCGCAAGCTTCTGCCTGGCCCTCCTGGACGGTCGGGCATGGACCGCGACCGAGTTGGCGCGCCATGCCGGGGTGGCCGCCTCGACTGCGACCGAACACCTGAACCTCCTGGTCGGCGGAGGATTGCTCGCCCAGGAGCGTCAGGGTCGTCATCGCTACGTCCGCCTCGCCGATCCCGAGACGGCCCGACTGATCGAGACCCTTGCCTCCATGGCGCCCCGCCGCGTCACTCCGCCACGCTCACTGCCCGCCGTCAGCCGGAGCCGGGCGCTGGCCCGCGCCCGGACGTGCTATGACCACCTCGCGGGCGCCCTCGGGGTCGCCATCACCGAGGCGATGACCGACCGGGGGCTGCTGGACTGGGAGCAGGGGCCGACGCTCACCGGCAACGGGATCGCCTGGCTGGCCGACCGTGGCATCGCGCTGCCACCCGCTACACGGCGTCCGCCCGTCCGATCGTGCCTGGACTGGACCGAACGCCGCCCTCACCTGGCCGGCGCCGTCGGTGCAGCCATATGCCGCCACGCCTTCAGCTCTGGTTGGATCACTCGGATCGGCACCAGCCGCGCCGTCGCCCTCACCGAGATCGGTTGGCGCGCGCTTCGGGACCACCTCGGCCTGTCCGAGGAGACGCACCCCGTCGGCGTTACCGAGACACGCTCCTAGTAGTGCTTGGTCAGGCCTGGTGATCACGGGCTGGGGCGTTCGCTCGGTGGGTTCACCACCAAGCCGCACCTGGCCGTCGAGCAGGGGCAGACGCCCATGTCGATCGTGGTGACGGCCGGGCAGCGTGGAGACTCGCCGCAGTTCGCACCAGTGTGGGAGAAGGTTCGCGTGCCCCGCATCGGGCCGGGCCGACCCCGCGTCCGCCCCGATCGCGTGCGGGCCGACAAGGCGTACGCCTCCCGCGGAAACCGCGCCTACCTGCGCCGACGTGGCATTCGCTGCACCATCCCGGACAAGGCCGACCAGGCCCGCGACCGCGAGAGACTCGGCGCTCGCGGCGGCCGGCCGCCCCAGTTCGACGCCGAGGACTCCAAGGCTCGGCACGCGGTCGAATGTGGCATCAATCGCCTCGAAAGGCATCGCGCCGTGGCCACGAGATACGACAAGCTCGCGGTCCGCTATGAGGCGACCGTCCTCGTCGCGGCCATCAACGAGTGGCTGTGACCACACACGCGCACCGCTTTTTCGTTAACCCGTTGCCCAGGAGCCAATCGGCCAGCTAGGTTCACCCAGCCGCCTGCATTGGTGCAGAGACGGCACTGTCGACGAGGAGGTGTGGAGCACATGCGCAGGAGTGCCCAGGAGTTGAGCTCGCGTACTGGCCTTTGCCACCTCCTCACGACGGAGACACCTTGTCCCTTCGCATCACCCCACTGACCGACCCCGCTCACGGGCCGCACGGCCGGCGTCTTGCCTGGTTGGCGTCCGACGCCGATTCCATCCCTGCCGGGACGGCCTTTCTGCGCCTGTTCGACGGCGGACGAAAGCACCTGGCCGAGCTCGACCTCCGTGTTCATCCCGCGGAGCGCCGCAAAGGCGTCGGCTCCCGGCTCCTCGACACCGCCGTGGCCACCGCCCGGGACAATGCCCGACGCCGCGTCGTCGCGCAGGCAGAAGCCGGATCGCCCGGCGACCACTTCCTGGCAGCGCGCGGTTTCCGGAAGGTCCTCACCCTGAGGTTCACCCGCTTGCCACTGGCCGACGTGGATACCGCCGTCCTCGCCGAGATCATCGAGCGTCCGCATCCCGGATATCGGCTGATGTCATGGCAGGGAACCGTTCCCGACGACCTTGCCCAGACGTTCGCCGCCTCACGCCGCGCCATGGACGACATGCCCATGGACGACACCGACTGCGGCACCGTGACCTGGGACGTGGACCGCGTGCGGGCCGCGGCGAAGGCCGTCGAACAGCGCGGCGACCACCTGCACACCGTCGTCGCCATCGACGCCTCCAACGGCTCGATCGTCGGGTTCACGGAACTCGTCATCCCTGGCAACGGCGCAGGTGACGGCCAGCACTACGGCACCGGCGTGCTGCCCGAGCACCGTGGACACGGCCTCGCCCGATGGATGAAGGCCGAGTCGATCCGACAGGCCCATAGGGACTATCCGGACCTCGGTGACCTCCTGACCGACACCGCCGACAGCAACACGCACATGAGACAGATCAACGACGGTCTCGGCTACACACCCACGCACACGACACACCAGCATCAGCTCGACCTTTAGCGGAGAGCGGACGGGCCGGACCGGGGCATCACCCCGCCCGGCCTGTCCGTGCTTTCGATACACGCCCCCGGTCCGCGCCGTCCCTCGTCTGTGTGCAGAGCGCGTTGCCGAGAGCCGCCCGGGAGGTGATGCCCAGCTTGGGATGGATCTGGTACAGGTGGGCGCCGACGGTGCGGTGCGAGATGAAGAACTTCTCGGCGATCTGCTTGTTCGTCAGCCCGGACGCGGCCAGCTCGGCGATCTCGCGTTCCCGCGGTGTGAGCTGGGTCCCTCTCCGGTCGTCCGTGTCCGGCACACTCGAACCCACGGCGCGCAACTCCTGCGCCGCCCGTGCGGCCCAGGGGCGGGCGCCCAGCCGCCGAAAGGTCGCGTGTGCGGCCATGAGCGAGCCTTCGGCCTCCGACACCGCCCCGGCGCGGCGCAGCCGCTCTCCCTGCGCGAGTTGCGCACGCGCCCTGTCGAAGGGCCACTCGCCGGCACCCGGAGCGGACAGTGCCTCCTCGAAGAACCGTGCCGCCACCTCGTCGTCGACCTGCCGGTGGGGGTCAGCGTCTTCCCCGGAGAGCTGGTGCGCACCCCGAAGGTGTGGGCGCAGCGGGCGTACAGGAATCTCGTCTACTTCAACGACGACACCCCGGCGGGCGGTCACTTCGCCGCGTTCGAACAACCCCGGCTCTTCGTGGAGGAGTTGCGTGCCTACGCCCGTCTCGTGAGGTGAGCCGGGGCTACGCCGTGAGGTGAGCCGACCTCTCCCTCGTCGGCCGTTGGCCCGAACTCCCTCGCGCGCGCTCGGGGCCACTTCGACCCGGCCGATACCTTCCGTCTCCGCAACGGTCGGCGTCGGCCCGCGGGCCGCGGCACGGGGGAGGGCAGTGAGCCGTCCGGCCGCACCGGAAGCGAGACGGACGGCCATGGCTCATACCGCCAGTTCCGCCGCTGTGGGCGGGTCCGCTCCTCCACGCGTGCAGGTGAGCGCGGCCGTGCGGGCGGCCGCCGCCAGCGCCTCGCCGAGAACCGCGGGCAGCCGATCGGTGTCCGTCGCCGCGCGCAGTGCCGCGCGTGCCGGCGGTGCCTTCCCGCCCGGACCACCGCCCAGCAGCCCGGCGTGCAGCAATCGGCCGGCGAGGCCGGCCGTGAAGGCGTCGCCCGCCGCGACGGTGTCCCGCACCCGGACCGGCACCGGCGCGATGTCCTGGCAGCCGTGTCGCCACCAGGCCCGGGCACCGTTCGCTCCCATGGTGAGGACGACCAGTGCCGGGCCGTCGCGTGCCCATCGGGCCGCGGTCCGGTCAGGACTCTCGCCCGGGTGGAGCCAGGCCAGGTCCTCTTCGCTCGCCTTCACCACGTCGCTGATGGCCACGAGTTGTTCCACCCGTTCACGCACCCGCTCCGCGGAGCCGAGCAGCGCCGGTCTCAGGTTGGGGTCGTAGGAGAGGGTGGCCGAGGCCCGAAGGGCGTGCAGCGTGCTGAAGACCTGGTCGGCGCCGGGAGCCAGGGCGGTGGCGATGGATCCGGTGTGGACGTGCGCCGGCGGGCCGTCGCGCAGCGCCTGTTCGACGGCCGCCGACAGTGCCCAGGTGATGTCGAAGGTGTAGTTCGCGGCGCCCGCGGCGTCGAGTACGGCGGTCGCTGTGGAGGTGGCGGCGTCGACCACGGATCCCGGTGCCAGCTCGACCCGACTGCCCTCCAGGTGCTGTCGCACCAGGACTCCGAAGCGGTCGTTTCCCACACGGGTGGCGAGCCTGACAGGGTGGCCCAGCCTGCCCAGGGCCAGCGCCACGTTGGCGGGGCTCCCACCGGGGTGGCTCCGGCGCGAGCCGTCGAGGCCGACGATGATGTCCACCAGCGTTTCGCCGACGACGAGCGCCGGCGGTGCGGCGACTTCCGCGTCGCCGCTGCCATTCGGACCCCTGGGAACCGGCAGGGCGCGCACCCGCATGTCGCCGCGTCCGGCGTCACCGGTCACGGCAGCACCTGGATCTTCCGGCCCTTACCGGCCTGGAACCGTCGCAGGGACTCGGCGTAGTCCGCCAGGGGCAGCCGGTCGCTGATGAAGATCTCCGGGTCGAGCACTCCGCCGGCGAACAGTTCGGCGGCGCGTTCGTAGCTGTGCAGGACCGCCATCGAGCCGGTGATGGTGATCTCCTCGTTGTAGATCCGGTACGGGTCGATGGTGGCCCGGGCCGCGTAGTCGGCGACACCGAACTGGAGATACGTGCCTCCCCTGCCGACCCGGCCGAGGGCGTCCTGGATGGCGTCGGCGTTGCCGGTGGCGTCGATGACCACCTCCCAGCCGCGCGGACGATCGAGGGCGTCGGCCGAGGTCACCGCGTTGCTGCAGCCGAGCGTGCGGGCCGTGGCGAGCCGGTCCGCGTTGATGTCGACCACGTCGACCGTGGACGCCCCGGTACGCTTGGCGAGTTCCAGCATCATCAGGCCCATGGTGCCCGAGCCGTAGATCAGAACGTGGTCGGCGAGCGTGCCGCGCAGGATGTCGTAGCCGCGCACCGCGCAGGACAGCGGTTCGATGAGGGCGGCGTCCTCGGTGCGCACGTGCTCGGGGAGTTTCACGCAGTTGGCGGCGGGGGCGGCCGCGTACTGCGCCGCGCCGCCGGGGACGGTGACACCGATGGCGTTCCAGCGCTCGCACAGGTTTCCGCGGCCGATACGGCAGTAGTGGCACTCGTGGCAGTGCAGGGAGGGGTCGACGGCGACCCGGTCGCCGACGGCCAGGTCGCGGACTCCGGAGCCCAGCGCGACGACCTCGCCGGCGAACTCGTGCCCGGGGACGATGGGCAGGGTGGGCGCGAACTCGCCCTGGAGGATGTGCAGATCCGTGCCGCACAGGCCGCAGGCCGAGACCTCGATCACTACCTGCCCCGGGCCGGGTGCGGGGTCGTCGACGGTCTCGACGCCGACCTGGCCGGGCGAGCTGATGACGGCGGCTTTCACTTGACTGCTCCAAGGGACAGGCCCTGGACGAGTTTGTCCTGGGCGGCGAATCCGGCGATGAGAACCGGCAGGGAGACGCAGACGGCGGCGGCGCACACCTTGGCCAGGAAGAGGCCCTGGCTGGTGACGAAGCCGGTGAGGAACACGGGTGCGGTGCCGGCGACGACGCCGGTGAGGACCCGTGCGAAGAGCAGCTCGTTCCAGCTGAAGATGAAACAGATCAGCGAGGTGGCGGCGATGCCGGGGGCGACGACCGGCGCGACGATCCGGGCCAGGACGGTGGGCAGTCCGGCGCCGTCGATGGAGGCCGCCTCCAGGATCTCGACGGGGACCTCGGCGAGGAACGAACGCATCATCCACACCGCGATCGGCAGGTTCATCGAGGTGTAGAGGACGATCAGCAGCGCGACGTTGTCGAGCAGGCCGCTGTTCCGGGCGATCAGGTAGACCGGCAGCAGTCCGGCCACCGCGGGCAGCATCTTGGTGGACAGGAAGAAGAACATGGCGTCCGTCCACTTGCGCACCGGCTTGATGGACAGCGCGTAGGCGGCCGGTATGGACAGCACCAGCACCAGGAGCGTCGAGACGAGGCTCGCGGAGAAGGAGTTGATCAGGGGAGGCCAGGGGGAGACACCGGTGCTCGCGCCGAAGAACTCCCGGTAGCCCTGGAGGGTCAGCGGCGCCTCGAGGCTCGGTGGGTTGGTCGCGGCGTCGGACTCGTCGTGCAGCGAGGTGAGGAACATCCAGGCGACCGGAAGGAAGAACACGATGCCGCAGAGCCAGGCCAGCAGGCCGAGTGCGCCGCGGCGGACCGCGGTGCCGGGGCGGGTGGCGATGGTCAGGGCCATCAGCGGGTCTCCTCTCGGAGCAGGGACGAGACCGTCCTGAGCGCGAAGCTTCCGACGAGGAGGGAGCACAGGACGACGAGGACGCCTTCCGCCGAGGCCTGCCCGTAGTCGTGCGCCTGGTAGAAGGTTTCGTAGACGGTGTAGGGCAGGTTGGCGGTGTCCAGGCCGCCGCCGGTGAGCGTGAAGACGGCGTCGAAGTTCTGCACCACGTAGACGCTGCCGAGCAGCGCGGCCAGTTCGAGATAGCGGCGCAGGTGCGGGAAGGTGAGGTAGCGGAACACCTGCCAGGTGCTCGCACCGTCCACGCGGGCCGCCTCGACGGCGTCCATGGGGCGGCTCTGCAGTCCGGCCAGCAGGATCAGCATCATGAAGGGCGTCCACTGCCAGACCAGCGACGCCGCCACGGACATCAGCGGCAGGGAGGACAGCCAGTCGGGCTGCGGCGCGTCGTCGCTGCCGAACAGACTCCACAGCCAGGTCAGCGAGCCGTTGATCAGCCCGTAGGTGGCGTTGTACAGCGCGTGCTTCCACAGCAGCGCGGAGGCCACGGGTACGACGAGGAACGGTGTGATCAGCATGGTGCGGACGATGCCGCGGCCGCGGAACCGGCGGTCGAGCAGCAGGGCCAGCCCCAAGCCCAGCACCAGGCTGACCAGCACCACGGTCACCGTCAGCGTGACGGTCGTCAGCAGGGAGGAACGTAACTTCGGGTCGGTGACGGCCTCCTGGTAGTTCCGCAGGCCGGCGAAGGCGCGGTCGCCGGGGTCGAGGGCGTTCCAGCGCATGAACGAGATCACCACGGTGCCGGCGAAGGGCAGTTGGGTGACCACGATCATGAAGAGCAGGGCCGGGAGCAGCGGGGCCCGCCGGGCCCATGCTCCGCGATACCGTCGCGGGGGTTTCGCCCGTTCCGCGGTCTGCGGCGTGCGGGCACGCCTGATGAGCGAGTGGGTGAGGGTCATCGTGTGTCTCCGCTGTGCTCCCGTCCCCGGCCCCGCGGGGCGCAACCGGAAGTCCGGGAACGTCGGGTGGATCGGGAGGGATCACTTGTCCGCGTACTTGGCGGCGACCTTCTCGGCGAGCGTCTGACCGGACTTCAGCGCCTGCTCGACACTGGTCTTGCCGGCGATGGCCGAGCTGACCTGCTGGGAGACCTGCGTCCCCAGGTCGGTGAACTCGGGGATGCCGACGAACTGGATACCGGGGGCGGGCCGGGGCTGCACACCCGGATTGCCTGGGTCGGCCGACTTCAGCGCGTTCGCGGTGGCCCCGGCGAAGGCCGACGCGGCGGCGACGTACCGCGGGTTGACGTAGGTGGAGCTCCGCTTGCCCGCCGGGACCCGGGACCAGCCGAGCTTCCGGCCCACCAGGTCCTCGTACTTCTTGCTGGACGCCCAGGAAATGAACTTCCAGGCGTCGTCCTGGTGCTTGCTCGCCTTCTGCAGGCCCCAGGCCCAGGTGTAGAGCCAGCCCGAACTCCTGGTCCGGTCGACCGGCGCGGGAGCGTAGCCCATCTTCCCGGCCACCGGCGAGCCACTGGCTTCGAGGGACCCCGCGGCGGAGGTCGCGTCGTACCACATGGCGACCTTGCCCTGCTCCACGTTGTTGAGGCACTCGGCGAACCCCGACTGCGGGGCGCCCTTCTCGCCGTGGGCGCGCACCAGGTCTACATAGAATTCGGTCGCCTTGGTGAAGGCGGGGCTGTCCACCTGGGCCTTCCAGTCCTTGTCGAACCAGGTGCCGCCCATGGTGTTGACCACTGTGGTCAAAGGAGCCATCACCTCGCCCCATCCCGGCAGACCGCGCAGGCAGATGCCCTTCATCCCGGGCTCGGCGCCGTCGGCCTCGGCGGCCAGGTCTGCCACCTGCTGCCAGGTGGGGTTGGCCGGCATGGTCAGCCCCTTCTTCTCGAAGACGTCCTTGCGGTACATCAGGAAGGACGACTCGCCGTAGAACGGCTCTGCGTACGTCTGGCCGGACACCGTCAAGGACTGCTGGAGGGCGGGCAGGATGTCGCCCTGCTCGAAGGCGGTGTCCTTCTTCGCGTACTGGCTCAGTGGGGCGAGCCAGCCGTTCTTGGCGTAGATCGGCGTCTCGTAGTTGCTGATCGTCGCCACGTCGTACTGGCCGGCCTGGCTGGAGAAGTCCTGGCTGATCTTGTCGCGGACGTCGTTCTCCGGCAGCACCGTGAAGTTGACCTGGATGCCGGTCTCCTTGGTGAAGTTGGCCGCCGTCAGCTTCTGCAGGTCCGCCATCTGCGGGTTGTTCACCATCAGTACGTTGATGGAGTGCGAGCCGGAGCCACCCCCCGCGCCACCGGCGCCCGCGCACGCTGTGAGCAGTGCGCCGCACACGGCCACCGCGCACAGGGGCACGGCGTTCCGCGGACCGGTCGGTCGTGAAGTCATGATCGTCCCTTTCGTGAACTGTCGGTGTGAGCAGCGAAGGGCAAGGAGGAGGCGGGATCCGTCGGACGGTCGTGGTCCGGCCGTGCGGGCGCAGAGGTGCTGCCGGCACGGCCTGGGCGGAGCCGTCCCCGGCGGGGGAGTACGGGTCAGACCCGGTGGACGCGGGGTCCCATCAGTGAGTAGCGGTGCGCCTCGGCGCTGGACAGTCCGGTGTCGGTGACGATGGCCTCGAAGTCACCCACCTCGGCGAAGCGGCAGAAGCTGCTCGCTCCGAACTTGCTGTGATGCCCCATGAACACATGCCGGCGTGACACGGCCAGCGCCTTGGCCTTGACGTCGGCCACCACCGGATCGGGTGTGGTCAGGCCCAGCTCCCGGGAAATCCCGTTCGAACCGATGAAGGCCAGGTCGATCACGAACCGCCCGAGCATGGCGCAGGCCCAGGAGCCCACCGTGGCCAGGGTCCGCGCCCGCACCCGGCCGCCGAGGAGCAACACGGTGATCTGCGGAGAGTCCACGATCGCGGCCGCGGTGGACAGTGACGCGGTGACCACGGTCAGGGGCCGGTCGCCGGGGAGGAGCGCGGCGAGGAGCTGGGGGGTGTAGCCCTCGTCCACGAACACGGTCTCCGCGTCACCGAGAAGCTTGACCGCCTCCGCGGCGATCCGGCGCTTGTCCTCGACGTGCAGGGTCTCCCGTTCGGTGAGGCCCGTCTCGAAACCCGCGCCCTCGACGGGATAGGCGCCGCCGTAGGTACGGCGGAGCAGGCCCCTGCGTTCCAGGACGCCGAGGTCGCGCCGGATGGTCTCCGGCGCGACGGCGAGGTCCACGGCCATGGTGGTGACCTCGACACGTCCCTGGTGACGGGCGAGCGCGAGGATCCGGCTCTGACGCTCCGCGGCGTTCATCGCATTCACCTCGTCTTCCGTACGACCGGTCCGGGCACGGCACGCCCGGTCTTGACGCACATTTATACCAACCACCTTTGTGCGCGAAAGGGCCCGGAGCGGGCTCGAAGCTGCCCGATGGCGCCCGAAGCGGCGACGCGAAGTCCCAGGTCACACTCGTGCGGCGCGGTGCACCTCCTTATCGCTGCCCGCGTGAACCGTCCCAGGTGCCCGGTTCGGGCGGTCGGTGGACCGGCGGGCGGACCACATCACCGCTCGTGCGCGGCCATGAGCGCCGGGGCGACACGGTCCGGCGTGCCTGATCGGTCCGCTGAGCGACGCGCACACATCGCCGTCGGGACCGTGGGGCCGGGTCGTGGAGAGACGATGAGCCGTCACCGCCGGACGACGCCCACACCCTCTCGGTCGCCAGCGGCCCGCGGGCGAAGTCCCGCCCGAAGGGGAGCGCGGCACCGTTGGTCTCAACGCGGCGTCGAGGAGGTTGTGTTCGGCGGCGGTCCCGGCGAGTGCGGCACGCCGGGGCTCGTCGAGACCGGCGAACGTGCCGCGGACAATGGCGCGGTAGGCACGGTCGCCCGTGGGTCAGGGCTTCCCCTCGACGCGGTCGGACTCCGTACCACCGACCCCATGCTCGACCTGCGTTTCTTCCTAGATCCGGTGCTCAGCGGAGCCGCGGGTTGTGAGCCACGTGGACGGCGACTTCGGCTTGCGGATTCATGATCAGCTTCGGCATGTTCGGTGCGTCGTTCTTCCCGCCGTTGCTCATGCAGGATGTGATGGGCTGGGCGCCGTCGAGTGCGGGCCTGGCGGGGCTGCCCATGACGGCGATGATCGTCCTCGCCGCGCCGCTGTCCGGCGCGCTCACTCCGCGCTGCGGTCCCCGGGTTCCTCTGGTGACCGGTCTGACGTTGTGCGCGGCGGCTCTCGGCGGCCTTTCCCTCTACGATCAGCATGCCCGCTACCCGGAGTACCTGTGGGTGTTGCTCGCCATGGGGATCGGCATGGGGATGACCTGCACACCGGCGTCCGTGATGGTCATGAAGCGTGTCCCCCTCGCCCAGGCGGGCATGGCCTCCGCGACCCTCAACATGCTGCGTGAGATCGGCGGCGTCGTCGGTGTGGCCGCACGGGGAGCCGTCCTCACCAGCCGCCTGGCCGCCACGTTGGACCGGTCGCTCGATCGGCTCGACGTTCCCCCCGCGTCCCGCCACCGCATCGCGGACTCGGTCGCCGGCACAGGAGCAGACAGATCCCAGGTCCTGCCCGCACCCGTCCACGACGCCGTGAACACCGCCTTCATGGAAGGGCTTCATCTGGCACTGCGCTGCGGCGGCGCGGCCATGGCCAGGGCAGCCGGGCTCGTGGCCGTCCTCCTCCGGTCGGCGTCGATCCGGGCCACCACGCCTGCCGGCGAATCGTCGCGGCAGGACGAACCTGCCTACCGGTGAGAAGAGGACCAATGCGGGCGGCGGCGGGGGCCGCGGTGCCGCGACCGCCGCGTGTCGGCGTACACGGAACGTGGCCCGGGCAAGCCTTTCCCAGTCGGAGATCATCTCGGTGACACGGTCGGCCCTCCGCACGGCGGCGGCGGAGGTGGGCGATCAGAACCACTCGGCGGCGGCGAAGTGGGACGCCGACGCGACCGGCGCGATGGCGGCGGGTAGACCGGCGCGGGGCGCCGGGGGCGGTTCGGATGCGGGCGGCCGAGTCGTTCGGGCAGGAGGTCCATGCGCGAACGGTTCCGGGCCGGCCCCGTCCGGACGCCGACATCCGGTAGAGCCTTTCCCCGCGTGCTGCCGGCCGAGGTCGGGCACAGGGCGCCCGGCGTTCGCACGCACGTCGTGCCCAGCCGGGTGGTCCGCGCCATCCGCCGGGCTCGAACACGTTCCCGCCGCGGCCGGGAGCGGCAGGTCAGAGGCCCGCAGCCACTTCCGGCCACGGGCCTCTGCGCTCGTCGCCTGCCGTCCCCCGTGGCGGCAGGTCACTTCACTTCGGCTCGCCCTTCTCCCATCGACGGGGAGAAGGGCGTGGGTGGGCCGGTTCGCCGGTGTGCCGTGCACCCAGGTACAGGGCCATGGCCGCCGGCCTCGAGAGGATCAGCTGATGGAGACGGAGGTGCCGCAGCCACCACCGCTGACGGTGCTGCACACGGTGATCTTGCCGCTCTTGAACGTGCCGGCGAACGGGACCGTCTGCATCTGCCCGGTCACCGTCCTGCCGTTCGCGACGCTTCCAGCGGGCTCGTTGTACGTCCCCGCGGAAGTGACGATGTACACCCACAGCTGGGTGCCGCCCGTCTGATTGGCGAGATCCGTCAGTTTGCCGTAGGTCTTCACGTTGGTGGGGTTCACCACCACGGAGGTACCGGTGAAGGACCCGTCGTACCAGCTGACGTTCGGGTGGGAAGTGCCGGCCAGGGCCTGCGGAGCTGCCAGGGCGGTCGCGGCGAGACCTACCCCGGCCACCGTGAGGGCACGTTTCATCAGCGCGGACTTACTCATGCGGTACTCCTTCGCGATACGAGGCCCGTGAGGATCACGAGCGGAACAACCATGTCTGCGGGCAGGTGTGTGCCACGGGCGAGGACGAGCAGGCCGCCGAGGGCGAGGGTCGACGAGTGGCCGACCGAGCATGTCGCAGGCATCGCTGCCCCGGCCGCCCGCGCGAGCGGATCTGTGCCGTTGACGACAGCTCGATGCCCTGATCCGGGCGGACGAACCGTGGCCGCCCTGGCCGCGATCCGCCCGCCGGACGGCTGCTTCACTCGCCGGGCCCGCGACGTGGCCATGCGTGCCTGCTTCCTCGACCGTCCCCGGTCGCAGATCGGCGACGCGCTCGGCGTCTCCGAGCAAGCAGCGTGGGCGCGGTACGGCACACGTCCATGATCACCGGCTTGGTGTCACCGGTGGGAGCGGCGCCGGGAGGGATCGGCCCGTGCCGGACGGAGAGGCTACGGCACCCGAGTACTTGGACCCAGGAGCCGTAGGCGCCTCCCCACCTGTCGCAGCGGGGGGACCGGCCAGGTCAGCAGGGTGCGGAGACGTTCCCGCAGTAGATCCAGCCCCACTTGGGAGAGTCGATCTGGTACCAGCGGTTGCCGGCCGAGTTGACCTTGGTGCTGTAGTAGTGGAGAGACTGCCCCGCGCCGGAGGTGCGCCAGAGCACGGAGTTGGACGCGCTGTAGCCGTCCCGGACCGGATCGCCCGCCCTGAGCGCGGTGGTCCAGCCTTCAGCCGCCACGGCGGGGCCGTGGCCCGGCGCGGTGCTGGAAGCCGGGGCAGCCTTCGTCGCGACGGCCTCGGACGCCGCCTGAGCCGGGGCGGTGATACCACCGGCGAGAAGGGCGACGCCCATGGCGACGCCGGCGAGGTGTGTGCTCATGCGCACGGTGATGTCTCCTTCGTGTCGGTCGAGGACCTTGCTTACCGACTGCGGACTGCCTTCCTGCGGATGTGCTTCGTGACCGTCGGCAGCCCGGGTGTTGTGTTCTCACCATGCGTGGCCGGCCTTCGCGAAACCTTCGGGAAGTCTGGAATCGGGCTGTCCTCGGTGGTCAGCGACGGGTGAACGGAGCGACGTGGCCATGGCAGGAGTGGATAAGGCGGTGCGGTTCGGGGTCCTGGCTCGGCGGACAGGCCCTCCAGGCGGCCGTCGAGAAAGCGCCTGCGCCGGGTACCGACCGTGTCCGGAGCGACCTGCCGCCACCGCGACACCCCCGTGGTCGAGTGCCCCTGGGCACGCTCCGGAACGATCCGGGACCGCAGGCCAAGAGCCCGAGCCGTCGACCGGCCACGCACCCGCCCCTCGAGTACGGCCCTCTGGGCATCCGTCACCGACAACGGCGTTCCGCTCGCGTACTGCGCCGGGGCGGGACGATGGTGGCCCAGCGGCCGGCGTGCGCTCCGGTGATCGCCTCGCGCCGACCGGTGGGTGTGCCGCCCGGCGCCCGCATGCGTAACAGCGCCCTTGCGTCAGGCGGAGACCTCGGCGTCCTCGGGCCGCGGGATGAGGAAGGAGGCGCCCCACGCGGCCACCACGACGACCACTCCGATGATCATCGCCGTGACGTACCCGCTGGACGAGTCGCTGCCCGCCGGACTCCCCGCGACCTGCACGGCGGACAGCAGGGCGAAGCTCAGTCCGGCGCCCAGGCCGAACGCGGCCGAGACCAGCCCGGGCAGGAACCCGGGGTTCTCCTTCGGGGCGAGGACGACACCGAGCAGGTTCAGGACGATGTTGGCCACCCCCGCGTACGTCACGCCGAGCAGCACGGTGCAGGCGACCATCACCGGCAGCGAGTGCACACCCGCGAGCGCCATGACCGCGATCACCACGGCACTGCCCGCCAGGCCCCAGCGCAGCATCCGACGGTAGCCGAGGACCGGCGCCAGCCGCCCGGTGAACGGACCCACCAGCCAGCCCACCAGCGCGAACGGCGTCAGGAAGACCACCGAGGCCAGGCTCGAGCCCATGCCGAAGCCCACCGTGTCGTTCTGCACGAACGACATCAGCACGCCGTTGACGGTGGCGAAGACGCCGATCAGGGTCAACAGGGTGGTGAGCAGCGGCGCCCAGGTCGCGCGCCGGCGCAGGTCGCCGATCCGCACCAGGGGGTGCGTGCCGCGCTTCTCCGTCCGCCAGAACAGCGCGAACGCCGCCACCGCGACGACCAGCAGGCCGATGGCCAGCGGCCAGTTCGCCGCGCCCAGCTTCTCCGCCTGGTCGACGGCGACCAGCAGCGCCGCGACGCTCACCACGAGCGGGACCACGCCCGCCCAGTCCATCGGGGTGCTGGCGGACGGCCGGGACTCCGGGCAGCCCGCCCGGACCAGCACCGCCGCTAGGGCCGCGACGACCGCGATCACCCAGAAGATGCTGCGGTAGCCGTGGTGGTCGGCGAGCCAGCCGCCCACCAGCGCGTCCACCCCGGCGATGCCGCCGTTGACGGCCGCGACCACGCCCATCAGCGTCCCGAAACGCTTGGGGTCGGTGACCTCGGAGCGCAGCATCAGCAGGGAGATCTGGACCACGGGACCGCAGGCGCCCTGGACGGCCCGCGCGACGTCGAGGACCGCGATGTTCGGGGCCAGCGCCGCGAGCACCGTCCCCGCCGCCATGAGCACCAGCATCCATTGCAGGACGCGCTTGCGGCCCACGATGTCGCTGAAGCGGGGCAGGAACAGGGAGAACATCGCGGACGCGGTGAAGAACACGGTCTGCGACAGGCCGGTGTTCGCCTCGTCGGTGTGCAGCTCCCGGGCCATGGTGACCAGGGCCGGGCTGAGCATGCTGGCGTTCAGCTGGAAGGCCGTGCACGCGGCGAGCAGCGCCGTCATCAGCGCCGCCGTCCCGGCCGCCGCCTTCGCCGGCCGGGTCGTCAGGTCAGTAGTCATCGCGCCGTCTCACTTCCGGACCTGGCAGAGCCGGTCGACGAGGAGGTCCGGGAAGGTGCCGTCGGTCTCCAGGACGACGGCCGCGTGGGCGCCGGGCTGCTCGGGGTAGCCGAGGTGGAGACCGCGGGTGTCCGCGACGAGGGCGCCGCGGGCCGCGCCGTCCGCGGTGTCGACGGTGACGTGCAGGCGCGGCGCGAGTTTCGGGGCGACCTCGCCGACGGCGATGCCGGCCGCGAGCGGGTCGTGGCAGGCGGAGCCGCGGAAGGGCAGCGCGGTCCGCTCGTGGAAGGTGAAGTAGAAGTCGAGGATCTCGCCGGCGAGCCGGCTCACCGGCGTCCCGTTGGCGAGCAGCCGCTGCCGGTGCGTCTCGGTGAGGTTCTCCCGCATGGTCACGTCGAGCGGGACGAGGGTCAGGTCCCAGTCGGCGGCCAGCACCAGGGCGGCGGCCTCGGGGTCGTTGCCGATGTTGGCCTCGGCGACCGGGCTGATGTTGCCCGGATGGTGGACGGCGCCGCCCATCACGGTCACGTGGGAGACCAGCTCCGGCAGCCGGGGCTCCCTGCGCAGGGCCAGCGCGAGGTTGGTCAGGGGAGCGGTGGCGAGGATGTGCAGGTCCCCGCCCGACTCCCGGGCGGTGTCGATGATGAGGTCCGCGGCGTGCCGTGGGTCCAGCGCGGCACAGGGCGGGGGCAGGGTGACACCGCCGAGACCTCCCTCACCGTGGACGAAGCTCGCCTCGGCCTTCACGTCGCCGCGGAGGGTGGCCGCGGCGCCCGCGGCGACCGGGATGTCGGTGCGGCCGGCGACCTCGAGTACCTGGAGGGTGTTGCGAGCGGCCTGCTCGGCGCTGGTGTTGCCCGCGACCGTGGTGACCGCGCGCAGGTCGACGCCCGGCGTCTGACACAGGTACATCAGCGCGACGGCGTCGTCGACGCCGGTGTCGCAGTCCATGAGCAGCGGACGTGATGCGAGGACGGACATGTCGCCTCTTTCAGGGGGACTGGGGGCCGCGCGAAAGCGTCACCCGATGGACGCCATCCTTAAGTTGTCTGACATCTTTCGGATGGCTGGCGAGAGGTTAGGCACGGCCTCACCGGGAGCACAAGGGTGATGCTGCACACGTCACCTTCCGGTGGCGACTAAGGAGAGGAAGCAGTTCATGCAGGCAGGGAGGGGGAGGTCGGACCGGAGGCCGTGACGGGACGGCCGGCGCTCCGACGGGCTATTCTTGACCGAACCGGATGCCGGTCGGCGATATATGTCAGACAAATAAGGGGAGCTTCGATGCCTCAGCAGGGAGACCGCCGCCACTCACCCCGCGTCGAGCTCTACCAGCGCATCGTCGCGGCGATCGATGACGGCACCTTCCCCCCGGGCGCCCGGCTGCCCTCCGAACCCGCCCTCGCCGTACGGCTCGGCGTCAGCCGCCCGGCCCTGCGCGAGGTGCTGATCCTCCTTCAGGAGGACGGCGTCATCACCCGCCGGCAGGGCTCCGGCAGCACCGTGAACCAGTTGCCGCCGGCGCCGGGCCTGGAGCGTCTGCTGCCCGTCGAGACACTGCTCGGCCCAGGGGCCGTACGCTGCCGACGCCTCGCGGTCGAACTGGAGGAGCCCACGGACTTCTCCGGCTTCCACCTGCGCCTGGCCCCCTCGGCACGCACCTGCTTCTGGGAGACGGTCGTCGACGTCGACGGCACCCCGGCGTGTTTCGCGCACGAGTGGGCGGCCGACACGGAGACTCTGCGAGCCGTCGACCCGGCTCTGGCCACGGCGGTCGGCACCGGGCCCGCCGACCCGGGCCGGGCCGCCACCATGCTCTCCGCCTTCCTCGACACCGCCACCGTGTCGATGGCGTCCCGCAGCACCCTGGGCGCCACCTTGCTCGGCAAGGAGCGCGGCGCGGCCATCTCCCGGCCCGCGGAGACACCGGCACTCCTTCTCACCCAGACCGTCTCCATCGCGGGCCGGCCGGTCCTGGCCGCCAAGTACCTGTTCCCGGCCGGGGCCCCACTGCTGCACCTGGCGCCGCGCCGCTGACGGCGGTGGGCAGTACGCCGGACACGGCGGGCCAGATCGGGCTGGTGCGCCCAGCAGCGGTGGCGGGCCGTGAACACGCCCCGCCTCGCCGCCCTCGTCCGCGACGGAGCCCGCTTCGAACACGGCCGGCTCGTCGAACGCCCCAAGACGGCCGCGGCCTGAGCACCCTCGCGGCCCAGGCCATCAGCACCAGGCGGCTGGACCCACCGCAGCCGCACATCGAGTACGCCGAGGAGACGGCTGCCGCGCTGTCCGACCCGGCCCCGCACATCTTCGTCGGCGGGACTCCGGACCATCCCGCAAGCCCAGGTGACGTTCGGGCCGTCCCTGGGCCGTGCGAGGCCGACCGACGCCGACCGACAACGACAGGAGCCCACGGCATCCGAGCGGTTCAGAGCCGTGGGCCTCGTCAGTCCCGCCGGTCAGCGAGACGCCTGATCAACAGACCGGCCACCGGCGACGCAGTCGGATCAGTGAGGCGATCGGCCCCTTCACACGTTCTCGGGTCCTGCCGGTATCAAGTGCGCGGCGCGAGCTCCCAGGATGCCGAGGACCTCGTCCAGCGCCGGGCCCCGAAGCTCCGAGAAGAAGTCTTGGTCGATCCGGCCCTGTCGCGCCCAGGTCCCGGCGAGCGATTCCGCGCAGAGTTGTGCGAGGACGCTTGCGAACCGCTCCCTCCGGAGGATCTCGAAGATTTCCTGTTCGAACCATGCACCCGAGTGGAACTCCAGATCGCTCGCGGCGTCGAGTCGGTCCCCCTCGGGAGCGTCGGGGTCGTTCAGGATGGCGATCAACTGGCGCGCGACGAGGGCGTCGTCAGCCGTCGGTGAACCACCCGAGGTTCCCGAGTTCATAGCACCTCCACTGCCTTCGGCACGGGCAACGACGGCACGAACGGTACCGTGGCCGGCTGTCGCCGGCTCAGGCCCGTGCCACCACCGTGCCTGGCGCCGGGGTCAGCCACGGTCAACACCGCTGTCCCCGCCGTCGGTCGGCGGCTCGCTTCCCGAGACGGCGCGGCCGCAGCTCAGGCCCGGGACCACCCAGCCTCTCTCCTGAGGTGGTTCTCCGGCCCGCTCACCGAGTCCACACGCGCTGGAACTCTTCGGCCGACGCCGACAACTGCCGACAGCCCAGCAGCAGGTCGGAACGTCGATCGACAAGACGGCCGCAGGTCACGGACGCCGGCGATCAGTTGGTGCTGCGCAGATCACGCAGCGCCGAGCTGAGCGGCCAGGAACACCGCTGCCACCGAGGGGCGGACTGCGTACGTTGTGCCCGTGCTCCCCTCAGGAGCCTTCCACCGGTAGAACGGCAACCGCCGCCCACGCTGCCGCCGCGTCCGCCGTCGACCCGGAGGTCGGTCCTCGGGCATCCGCCTCTTCATGTCCGAGCTCCAAAACGGCCATTGCTCGCCGGAGCGAGGCTCAGCGGCGCAAGGTGGTCTCCCGCTCCAGATGCGACAGCTTCTCTGGATTCCGCACGGCGTAGAGCCCGGTGACGAGGCCGTCGTCGATGCGCATCGCCACGACGGTGTCGATCTCGCCGTTCTGCCGGACGATCAGCGCCGGGTCGCCGTTGACCTGTGTCGGCTGCAGTGACAGCGCGGCGGCGATCCTGCCCAGCACGTGGGCCACCTGGTCGGCCCCCACGACAGGCGCCAGTGCGGCCTGCACGACTCCGCCGCCGTCGGTCAGCAGGACCACGTCCGGCGCGAGGATGTCGAGCAGGCTCTGCAGGTCGCCCGTTTCGACTGCCCGCTGGAACGCCTCGACGGTGCGGCGGTTCTCGGCAGCGGAAGTGACCCGGCGCGGTCGGCGCGCGGCGACGTGGGCCCGTGCCCGGTGGGCGATCTGGCGGACCGCGGCCGGGCTCTTGCCGACGGCCTCGGCGATCTCGTCGTACCCGAGGTCGAACACCTCGCGCAGCACGAACACCGCCCGCTCGGTCGGGGTGAGCGTCTCCAGTACCAGCAGCATCGCCATCGAGACGCTGTCGGCGAGTTCGACGTCATCGGCCACGTCGGGTGAGGTGAGCAGCGGCTCGGGCAGCCAGGGGCCGACGTAGGACTCCTTGCGCCGACCGAGCGTGCGCAGATGACTCAGCGCTTGCCGGGTGGTGATCCGGACCAGGTACGCACGCTGATCCCGCACGGTGTCGAGATCGACGCCCACCCACCGCAACCAGGTCTCCTGGAGGATGTCCTCGGCGTCGGCGGCGGAGCCGAGCATCTCGTAGGCGACGGTGAACAGCAGGTTGCGGTGGGCGACGAACGCCTTGACGCTGCCCGTGCGGTCGCCATGAGCGACCGGCTCGGAGGGGGCCCTTCTCCAGTCGCTCGTAGTTCGGTCGTTCATCGCCGGCTCCTGTCCGTCCGCTGTCGACTGCGCCGTGCACCAGACGCCGGCCCCCATCGCTTTGTGACGCCCGCCATCGGTGACGCACGCCACATCATCGCGTCGTCACAAGGACCGGGCCGTCGGCATCTTGTGTTCGTCCAGTGCGGCAGCACGCAACACCAGGAGTGAGGACGACGTCATGGAAGCTCGTTTCAACCTGTTCGACAGCCCGACCGCCGCGAAGGTCGCCAAGCGGTTCTACAACACCTCGTTGGCCCTGGAAGGGTCGACGCTGCCCAAGGCCCTGCGGGAACTGGTGGAGCTGCGGGTCGGCCAGATCAACGGCTGCGGTTTCTGCGTCGACGTCCACACCAAGGAGGCCGCGGCCGCCGGGGAAACCGCGCTCCGGCTCAACCTGGTCGCCGCCTGGCGGCACAGCACTGTGTTCACCGAGGCCGAGCGCGCCGCGCTGGCGCTCGCCGAGGAAGGCACACGGCTCGGCGACCGCGGCGTTTCCGACGAGACCTGGGCCGAGGTACGCAAGTACTACGACGACGACCAGGTCGGTGCGCTGGTCTGCCTGGTCTCTCTGATCAACGCGGCCACCCGGATGAACGTGATCGTGCACAACCCGGGGGGCTCCTACGAGCTCGGCATGTTCGCCAGTACGTCGAGCTGACCGGGAGGCGGAAAGGCGGCCCGGATCGTTCGGTCCGGGCCGGACCCGCGCATGCCACGGACGGCAAGGGTTCGCACCGTCCCTCGCCGCGAGAGGAATCATCGATGGCCTGTCAGGTGGACCGTGCCGGGGCCTCGCGCCGTCCGCCGGTGCTCGGCTTGTGAAGATCGTATGTCTCGCCGTGCATGTCCACGGCTGATCCGCTGTGCGGTATTCGGCCAGACCCGATTGCTTTGTGCCATTTGTCGCCAATTCGGTCCCAGCGTCGCTGAGGCCCGGCTACACAAGGAGGCCGGGGTGGCGCGCCGCCGTCCCCGCGTGGTGTCGGCCGGTTGTGTGGGGGAGGTTGGGACGCTTGCTGACCATCGACGTGGCGGTGCTGCTCGCAGTCATCGTCCTCTGGCGGCTGCGGCGGCGTACGGAGGCCCGTAGCCGCTTCGACGAGAAGCTGACCGTCGTCATCGTCCTGGCGCTGGGCGTCCTGATCGCACCCACCCCGGCGGGCCAGGGGATCTCGAACGTCCTGGGACGGCTTGCGAGCGGCGTCACCCAGGCCGGCCGATGAGTCCCCGCGCAGGTACGGGCCGGAGGGCGCCCCTCGGCGCCCACGGCGGGGCACCGGGCTGGGGAACGGGGGAGTGATGGCGGCACGCTGGGCTCCTGGGTCGAAGGCGCTCATCTGGAAACGCTGATCCCGCTGAACGGCAGCGGCGGCGACACCAGACGGCGCCCCTCTGCCTGACCGGGCGGGCTGCTGCCGGGCATCTCCACCACGTGCGGGCCGACCCCCACCACCGGCCCGGCGGCGTCGTACTGGGCCGGCGTCAGGACGGCCAGGACAGCGCCGTCAGCGGGACGACGCCGGTCAGCGGAGGTCAGGGGCGCCGCCACCCGCTGAGCGCGTCGACCTCCTCGGGCGCCTGCGGATCTGCGGGGAGGAGCCGCCGCAGCAGGCGGTGCGCGGCCGGGGTGAGAGTCCAGCGGTCGGCCCGCTCCTGAGGCACGTGCCCTTCTTCCGGGATCTCCGGCGTCGGGCCGAGCAGCCGGTGTTCCAGCGACAGGACGGCGAAGCAGCGCTTTCCCGTGCCCGCGGGTTCGTACCCCCGGAGCAGGCAGAGGGCGTCGAGGAGGGCGAGACCGCGGCCCTGCTCGGCGCACTGGTCCGAGTCCGCCCGGTGGGGAGGCCGCGGGTCACCGTCGGTGACCTCGAGGATCAGATACGGGTGTTCCAGCGCGACCTCAGCGGTCAGTTCCCCGCCGGCATGCAGCAGACCGTTGGTCAGCAGTTCGGATGCCACCAGTTGCAGGGCCGAGCGCTGCTCGTCATCGAGTACGACACCCCAACCTTGCACGGCCGCGCACATCCCCTTCCGCACGGTGTGCACGGCGACGGGAGTGGCGGCGAAGGTCCAGCGGGAGCGGGGCATGCGGTGTTGTCTCCTCGGTGGGGGCGCCGCACGGTTGCGGGGCGGCCCCTCGTCAACGGTCGGACCCATCCTGTTCCCACGCGATCCCGTAGCTCCCGGCGCCGTATGCGGCGGGCGTGATGTGCACGCTGTGCGCGGCGTCCAGGACGAGAGGCCGGATGTCCCGCCGTTCCGCGCCGGAGTCTCGCCCGTGGTGTGCGTACCCGGCTGACGGAAGGCGTTCGGGATGGAGGAATACGTGTGAGAGGTACTGCCTTACCGGGTTGCGGCACCCGAGGCCGGGATCGAGCGCGGACGAAGCACCTTGTCTCCATTTTTTTCAGGCGGACGATCAAGCCGGCCGGTCAGCGGGGCCACTCCCAGGACATCCCGTACACTCCGGGCGGGCACTTGTGGAGCAGCATGTGCGAGGTGTGCGACACGTCCAGGGCGGTGCGGCGCTCGGAGCGCGTGGGCGCGTCGATCCGCTCCTTGGAGTAGCGATTGCAGCTCGTCGGCAGAGCGTCGGGGTGGAAGCAGATGTGCAGCAGGTACTCGCGCGGGCTGGTGCGCATTCGCCGCTCGTAGTGCTGCGGGGATTCCGTAGCCTCGGGGCCGTACCGCAGTGTGTAGGCGATCAGCGCGGTCTCGTCGCGGGCGAGAGGCCTTCCGAACCCCAGTTCCGCGACGACGGTCCGCAGCTCCGGCAGCCGGCGTACTGTGCCGAGCCGGCCGTAGTGAGCGGTGACGGTCGCGGACTCGGCGGATATCTCGTCATGCACGACCGTGATGTGACGCGCCCCGTCCCGCGTCGCCCGCATCACCTGTTTCACGGTGACGGACCGGAGACGGCGGTGCCCGTCGATCCGTGCCGTCTCATGGACGGTCACCATGACGAGGTCGTCGTTGAACCGGGAGAACTTCGGGCCCAGGGCGAGCTCGATATGGGACTGCTCTCCGAACACCTGGCGCGAAACGTCCAGTCCGGGGGCCTTGCCGGTGGTACGGCCGCGGGGCCGGCTCGGCCCGATGAGGGATCGCAGGGTGCCGGACGGGAGATCGAGGATGCTCTCGAGGGCGTCCACGGCGCGCAGGGAGCGCGCCTGTTCGGGCTGGCTGCGCCCGCGCTGCCAATAGCTCAGGGTGGCGAGGCTGACGTTGATGCCTTGCGCGGCCAGCCGCTCGCGGACCCGGTCGAGTGAGAGGCCTCGCCGCTGGACGGCGTCCCGGAAGACGGCGGCGAAGGCTCCAGTGGTGTCCGGGGCGGCAGCGTGCATGGAGGAGGTGGAGTCGTCATCGGCGGGTTCGGGCCGGTGCGGTCTTCTCATGGCACCTCCGCATTGTTGGTGCGGGTCCTGTGGTGTGGGATCATATGCCTGACCGGGCGGGCCCGCATTCAGCGGGCCCGCCCTCTGACTTCCGAGCCGGCGGTCAGTTGGTGTTGAGCGTCAGACCGTAGTACGACAGGGCGTCATCGAGGGGCTGGAAGTACGACGAGCCGCTGGAGTTGGTGCCCGAGCACTTCTGGCCGGTGGGGCCGCCCGAGGTCATGCCCTGCGCCTGGTTGCCGGAGATGTACGCGCCGCCGCTGTCACCGCCCTGCGTGCACACCGACGAACTGGCCAGACCGGTGACCACGGTGTTGGGGCCGCCGTGCTCGTCGGTGTAGGTGACCGAGACGTTGTACGACTTCACCGCGCCGCAGGTCCACCCCGTGGTCTGGCCCGACTTGCACAGCGTAGCCCCGGAGGCCGCACGCTTGCTGCCCTTGACGGCGACGTTCGTCCCATTGCCCCAGGTGCCGACCTGGGTGGCGATCGAGTCGTCGGAGTCGACCTGGGCGATGCCCATGTCGACACTCTGCCGGCCCAGGGCGTAGCGGCTGTGGACGCCCTTCGCGAAGTGCGCGTTGCTGTAGTACAGGTCGGTGAGGTCGGCCACGCAGTGTCCCGCGCTCACCAGGTACTGGCGCCCTGAGGAGTCGTGGGCGCCGTACCCGACGGAACAGACCCAGCTGCCACTGCTGTTGTTCCAGGTCATTCTGCTGCCCGGGTACACCAGCGCCTGGGGGGCGAGGCGCTGCCCGTCACGGACGACCCGCACCGCGCTGCCGTGGGAGGCAGCGACCTCGAGGAACGACCTGGCCGCCGCGGACGTACGGCCGGGGGTGACGTGCACGGTGACGGTGTCGCTCGGCAGGTCCACCGCCCACGAGGCGACGCCGTCGGGGGCGTTGCGGAGGGCCTGTGTGTCGAGCGACGCCTTGATCCGGTCCAGAGCACGCTCGCCGCGCTGCGGTACGCGCGCCTCCAGGCCGTGCTGCCTGACCTGTGCGGCCGCCGCAGCGGAAGGGACGTTCACCGTCAGCTTGCCGTCCGCGCCGAAGTAGGCGCCGTCCGTCACCACGCCCGAACGGCCGAGCTCGGTCAACTCGCCCTGCTGGGCGGCCTGGTGATCGAGCCGGGCCACGGCGGCGTCCTCGCTGACGCCGAGGGACCGGGCCAGCGCCGTGACCATCGCCGGCTGGTAGCGGGGTGCGGTGGGGGAGGGGGCCGCCTGAGCGGTGCCCGTGGCGACGGCGGCCGTCAGCAGCGTGCCGACGGCGGTGGCCACCAGGGATATTCGAGAAACGCGCACTACTCTTCCTCTCTGCATGGGCATGTCACGTTCGCAGGTGGGGTGCCGGAAGGTCTCCTGGGGAGGGAGACAGTCGTCAGCGGTACGTGGAATGCCGGTCCGGCGGCGCATTGGGGAAGTGGCGCCGCAGACCCGAACTCTGGCCTGGACAAGCCCTGTTGTTCAAGGCGTGTTCAGCATTCCGTTTTCCACAGAGATGCGGATATCTGTTGAGTTCAGCAGCGCCTGCGGTGGACGCCCTGGACCGGCGTTGAGGGAGGTGGGGGCCGGAGCACGGGCGATCCCGGTAAGCGCATGAACGCCGGTTTCCGGGCGAACCCAGGAGGACCCACCGCGTTCCGATCCGCAATTCCGAGACGGATCACGTCGATCGCCTGCCGGTGAGCCTGCCGCCGGCCCCCGCTGCGGCGCCCGGTCTGTGATCGGTACCCGATCCGCGGCACCCACCGCGCGTGAGTCGACGTAGGACGGGTGGGCAGTGGCGGCCGATGCGGCCCCGGCCGCGGTGGCCGGATACCCGGACACCAGCAGCGCGACGTCGATCACACCGTCCCCCTGGCCAACGCCTGGCGTGCCGGCTCCGTCCGGTGGTGTCCAGCCCGGTCACGAGAGCGAGCGAACCGGGCGGGGTCGTCGCCTCTGGTGATCGGCGGGCTGCGTTCGGGTGTCGTGTTGAAGAAGAAGGAGGGAGTCGCGGCACTGCGATGCCGGACAGCTGAGTCGGTCAGGGGTGCGGGTGCCGTGCCGGTCCTGACACGCGCTTCCGTCGAGTCTCAATCGTCTTCGGTGATGAAGTCGGTCAGCGCGGCAGCGACGGCATCGGGCTGTTCGTCGGGGATGAAGTGTCCTGCGTCCGGCACGACGATCCCGTCGGCGTGGTCGGCCCACGGCCTGATGGAAGCCGCCATGTCGGGGATGGAGCCGTGGCTGCTGGAGATCCCGAGGACCGGGACCGTCAGGCGCTGTTGTCCCAGCGCTTCGTGGTTCTTCCGCGCCGACTCGGCGGCGTCCCGGTAGTAGGCCAGGGATGCGCGGAGACCGCCGACGGCGGCCACGGACGCGGCGTAATGCTCAATATCGGCGTCGTCGAAGGTGTCGGAGGAGAGGGCCTTGACCTTCAGGAACCAGCCGACGTATTCCTGTTCGCGGCCGGCGAGAAGTGCCTCGGGCAGGTCGGGCACGAGGTGGAAGGCGAAGTGCCAGGTCTTCCACGCCTGCTCGGGGTCGGTCGGAATGGCGTCAGGGAGTGTGATGCCCGGGATGCCGGCGTCGAGCAGTGCCAGGCCACGCAACTGGTCCTGGTACTTCGAGGCGAGGGAAAAGGCGACCCACGCGCCGATGTCGTGGGCGACCAGCCAGTATGTCGAGACTCCGAGCGCCTTGACCGCGGCATGGACGTGAGCGGCGACCGTGTGCGTGTCGTAGCTGATGTCCGGGCGTTCGGAGTGGCCCTGGCCCGGCAGGTCGATGGCGATGACTCGGAATCGGTCGGCCAGGTTCGGCATCACCTTGCGCCAGGCCCACCAGGTCTGCGGGAACCCGGCGAGCAGCACGACGGCTGGACCGTCCGGCCGGCCGCCCTCGACCGCGTGAAGCCGGACGCCGCCCGCGTCGACCCAACGGTGGGTGAAACCGGCCAGGTCGGGCAGCGGCAGGTCGCGGACCGGGTTGCCGGGCACGCGGGGAGCGCTAGCGGGGTCGTTCATGACTCTCCTCCACTGGTGTGAGGTGTGTTGAGGGGCTGCTGAAGGTGTCAGGTGCGCTGGTTGATTCGGTGCGTCGGCCGAACGCAGGAACCGGCGAGGAGAAGAACCCGTCGACGTCCGAGGAGGCCGCGACGAGCACGCCACTGGCGACGAACGACCGCAGGACCGTGAGGCCGTCCGCCGGCGCGGGTCCCGGAGTGCTCAGCGCCGTGAGGGCGAGCGACAGCGCGAGAACGGTACGGCGGCCAATGGCGTCGGACAGGGGGACCGGCCACGAGTAGCGCGCCGACGACTGCGACGACGTAGGCGATGAACACGACGACGGTGGTGAGCGGTCCGAAGCCGCATCGCGAGGCCCACAGCACGTACAGCGGGATCGTCAGTGTTCCGCCCGCCATGGCCGCGATGTGGACGAACGCGATGGCGCCGACCGCGAGTACGCGGTGCGCGTGTCGCCGCGCTGTGCGGTTCGCGGGGTATTCGGCCTTGATCACGCCTTCACCCTAACCCATCTTGAACTGTTTGGTTCAAGATGGGATGATGGTCTCCGCCAAGAAGGCGGAGCAGGAGGGAGGCGCGGCATGGCGGGCAGGAAGCAGTTCGACGTCGCCACGGCGCTCGATGCAGCGATGATCCAGTTCTGGCGGGCCGGCTACGCGGACACGTCGGTGGACGACCTGTCCCGGGCGACCGGACTCAACCGCAGCTCCATCTACTCCTCCCTCGGCGACAAGGACACGCTCTTCATGCGCTGCCTGGAGCGCTACACCACGCGTTACGGAGACAAGTACGACGCCGCGTTGTCCTGCGCCGGCGACCGGCCCCTGGCGGCCGCGCGGGCGTTCTTCGACATCACCCTGGAACGCATCGCGGACCCCCATCTGCCCGACGGATGCCTGGTGGCCCAAACCGTCATGGCGACCCCGGTGCTGAGCGCGAGCGTCGCGGCGCGCGCACAGGAGGCGATCGGCTTCCAGCACACCCGGCTACGCGCCGCGCTGAAGGCCGGCCGACTGCACGACGAGGCGGCCGAGTCCTTCGCGACCCACCTCGCGGCCGTGAACCAGTCCCTCGCGGTCATGAGCAGAGCCGGAACGAGCATGGAGCGGCTGCGCGCCATCGTCGACGTGACCCTCGGCGCACTTGCGCAGGCTCTCGGCGCGAGCGACTGAGATCTGTCCGGCGAAAGCGGACTACGGGGCGAGCCCGCCACCTGTGCTTCGAGCGTCGCGTCACTGTCGTTGACGCCTTCTTCGAACTCGCCGACACGATCACCACCGTGCGCAGCCTGATCCGTCGGTCACGGACGGCTCACCGCTGGGACGAACGCCAGAACCGCCGACCGTGATCCCGCGACCCTGCTCCGACTTCGGCGGATCGGCGCGGAGGAAGGGAGCAAGGAGCGCGAAGAATGCGTCGGGGCGGTCGAGGGGGATGATGTGGCCGCAATCCCGGAGATGGTGTCCGACCAGGTCATCGGCGATGGGACGGAGTTGGTGTTCGAGTCCGGTGCCGACGGGGTGTGAGCCGACGGCCATGGTGGGCATCGTCAGCCGAGCCGTCGCGACGGCGTCCTGTATCTGCCGCGCGCTGGTGGGCAGGGCCCGGTAGTAGGAGAACGCGCAGCGCAGGGCCTCGCTCCCGGTGAACGCGTGGACGAATGCCGCGCGGATGTCGTCGGGCACTCCTCGCCCGAGCGTCCCCGAGTCGAGGAACCAGTCGATGTACGGGGCCTCGTTGCCGGCCAGGACGGTCTCGGCGAGGCCGGGGACGGCGTGGAAGCCGAACCACCACGGGGCGCCGCCCGCGATGACGTGTTCTGCTCCGGGAAGGCGGCCGAGCAGTGCCTCCATCACGACCAGGCGCCGGACGAGGCCGGGGCGGCGCAGCGCGAGCAGGACGGCAGGGGCGGTGCCCGCGTCGATGCCGACCACTGCTGCCGAGGGCTCGCCGAGTGCGTCGAGCAGCCCTTCGGCGTCGGTGGCGAGGGTTCCTGCGTCGTAGCCCTCGACGGCTCGTGTACTGGCACCGAAGCCTCGCAGGTCCGGGGCGATGACCCGGTACTGCTCGGCCAGGCGGCCCATGATGCCGCTCCAGAGTCGCCAGGTGTGCGGAAAGCCGTGCAGCAGGAGAACCGCAGGTCCGTCCCCGGCGATTGCGACGTTGAGTTGGACGCCGTTCGTCGCGATGCGGCGCAGTCGGTGTGTGGTGGTGGCGGGCATGACGGCTCCTCAGTGGTTACCATTGGTGACCACAAAACGGTAGGTAACTGTCCGACCGGTGCCTAGACGGCACTTTCAGGGAAGGTGGTGAGCCACAGGTGACCACCCGGCGAGCCCGGACCGCCGGTCGCGGGGCGCGCGGCGATCTGTTCGATCCCCGGTGCCCGACGCGGCAGTTGCTGGACCGTATAGGTACGAAGTGGACGTCCATGGCTGTCAAGACGCTCGCCGATGCCGCACCGGACGAGGTGCGCTTCGCGGAGCTGAGGCGCCGGATGCCCGGCGTCTCGCAGAAGATGCTGTCCGTGACGCTGCGAAGCCTGACCCGTGACGGGCTGGTGTCGCGCCGGGTCGAGCCGACCGTGCCGCCGCGGGTCTTCTACCGACTCACCGGACTCGGTCTGTCCCTGGAAGTCGCGCTCGCGGGGCTGCGGACCTGGGCGGAGGAGCACATGACCGAGATCAACCGCGCCAACGAAGCCGCCGACCAGGAGGTCGATGGGGGATAGGAAGGCCGGTTCCGCGCCCAGCATCGGTGGCTCGAGTACTCGATGTGGCCGGCGTCGCCGCCCTGGTACCGCGTAGGAGATGGAGGGGATGAGGCCGGCGCAGTGGCCGGCGACGAAGGAGCTGGTGAAGGACGACGGGGAGATGGTGTTCGAGGACGGCACCTCCCGGTTCTGCCTGAGGCACCCCAAGATCCTGAAGCCGGCCGTCGAGGGCACCGATCCGCGGTCGTTCCCAGCGAGAGACACTCCGGACGGTCGGGCCGGGCGGGCGGGGACACCGCGGGCGTTCGCCGGTAGGGTGCGGCGGTGCGTACGGTCGAGGTTCTGTTGGACGAGGCGGCGGATTCAGCGGTCCGGGAGGCCTGGCGACGGCTCGCGGACGCGGGGCTGCCCAGTCAGGCGCGTCACCGCTCACCGACCAACAGGCCGCACCTCACTCTGGCCGCCTGCCCGGAGCTGACCGCCCCGATCCGCTGGGAGCTCGCCGAGGTGGCCGCCGTCCTGCCGCTGTCGGTGCGGTTCACCGGCGTGGTGCGCTTCGAGCGGCCCACCTCGGTGCTGGCCTGGGCGCTGGATCTCGATTCCGCGCTGGCCGGTCTGCACCGCCGGGTGTGGGAGGCGGTGGTCTCGGACAGTCCGCCCGAGACCCTCAACCCTCTCCACGAACCGGGGCGCTGGAGCCCGCACATCACCCTCGGCCGTACCCGGCGCCCGGGTGCCTTCGCCGGCCGGCGGGTTCCTGAGCTGCTGCCGGCGCCGCCGCTGTCGGCCTGGCTCATCACCTTGCGCAGCTACGACACCGAGACCGGCGCCCTGGAGGTGCTGGAGCCCCGCCCCTGAGGCGCCCCCGACGCCGACCGGTCAGCGTGCCCTGATGCGGTGGTCCGCGCCGTCGGCGTGAGCGCCGTTCCTCCGACGCCTCCATGCGTTGAGCGAAGCCGTCCCGCTCGTCCCCGCGTACCGTGCTGAGGACCACCGTCAGGATTGCGTCCGATGCCGTGCCGGGACGTCAGTCCGGCGACCTGCTCGGCGAACGACGCCTGCGAACACCCCTGTCGAGCGCACCGGTCTGATCCTGGACGCGGCGTGAGTGGGCGGGGCCGCCGGGCGGCGCCGCCGCCGACGAGCCTCCGTGGAGTCCCGGCACTCGACGCGGACGGGCTGGTGCTGGCGCCCGGTGGGTGGAGCCGTGAGGCCGCTGGGCGTGTAGGGCTTCCGGGACAGCCCCGGACCGGTGGACTTCCGCCTTGGCCTGGTGGCCGCGACGGCGAGAGTCGTACGGCCCGGCGAGCGGTGCCCGGCGAGCCGGGGCTGCCGGGCCGTCCGATACGTCCCACGGTCAGCCGCTGAACCGATCCGTCCGCGGCCGATCCGTCCGCGGCCGATCCGTCCGCGGCCGATCCGCCCGCGGCGGCGGACCCGGGCGGATCGGCCCGGACCGGATCAGCGCAGGGCGCTCGTCCAGGCGCCCGGGGCGGAGTCGATGCCCGGGAGCACCGCGGGGACGGGCGTCTTCGTCAGGGACCGCGGGACGGCCGGGGACGTCGACGAAGAGCACAGGGCGCCGCCGATGTAGCTGTTGAGGGCGTCGTCGATCGGGCTCGGTTCGAAACCGGTGCCGTCGGCGTTCAGGCGCTCGTACTTCATCAGGTTCCAGCCCGCCGCGACCTGCCGCCTGCCGTCCGGGCTGGACAGGGCGATCGTGCCCGCGCCGAACACCGCGCCGTCATGGCCCCAGAAGCGGCCGCAGCCGGGGATGTCGACGGCGTAGATGCCGAGGCCGTAGGCCATGCCGTCCACGGGCACCGTGGTCTGCATCTGCTTCAGCGCGGCCGGGCCGAGCAGGCGGCCGGTCAGCAGGGCGCGGTAGAAGCGGTTCAGGTCGTCGGCGGTGGAGACGACCGCGCCCGCCGTGTACGCCCAGGACATGTCGTAGACGCTGTAGTCGCGGGGCGGGTCGATCAGGCCGTAGAAGCTCTCGTACATCCGCGGGTGCGGGCCCTGGATGTGGGGGGTGCGCGGGTAGGAGGTGTGGTGCAGCCCGGCGCGGTCGATGACGTGCCGGGTGATGTACGTCTCGGGGTCCTGGCCGGTGACCTCGGCCAGCAGCAGCCCGGCGATGACGTAGTTGGTGTTGGAGTAGTGGCCGGGCAGCGCGCCGGGCGCGCCGGTGGCGGGCGCCGCGAGGCCGAGGCGGACCAGCTCCTCCGGGCGGACGGACCGGAAGCGCTCCTCGTCGAGGCTGGCGGTCGAGCCCTGGGCGAGGGAGGGGAAGGCGCCGATGACGTAGTCCCCGATGCCGCTGGTGTGGTTCAGCAGCATGCGGACGGTGATCTGCCGGCCGCGCTGACCGGGTATCAGGTCCGGCAGGTAATCGCCGATCGGGGCGTCCAGTCGGATCCGGCCGCGCTCCACCTGCTGGAGCACGGCGACCGCGGTGAACGTCTTGCTGATGCTGCCCACCCGCTGGCGCATGTCCGGGCGGACCGGGCGGCCCGTGTCCACGTCAGCGACCCCGGAGGCCCCGGACCAGCTCCGCGCGCCGTCGCGGACGGAGGAGTAGACGCCGTACATCCCGGCGTCCGTGACGGCGCGCAGGGCGGTGCGCAGGGCCGCCGGATCCGGTGCGGCCGTGGACGCCGCCGGCGCGGCGGTTGCGGTGCCCGCCGAGGCCACGGGCGCGGCGGCGGTCAGTAACAGAGCGGTGGCGACGGCGGTTCCGGCACTCCGGAGGATGCGCAAGGGATTCCCCTCCCATGTGTTCGAACAGGAATGTACCGGTCATCCTGATCGATCACTCGCGGGCGCGGCATCCTTCCAGCGGATGAAGCGGCGTTCCCGGCCTCGGACTCGGGGAGGGGGACCGGTCCCGGTACGGGCCCCGGGCCCGGCCCTCGCCGTCACTCCGGCCGGCCTGCTCGACCCCTCGGTCCAGTCCCCTGGCCGACGGGACGTTGCCGTACCGGACGTACCGGGTGATCATGGGGGCCTTGGGCAGGCGTGGGCGGGGAGGGATGCCGTGGGCGCGGGGGACCGTCCGGGCGCGGAGCGGGGTGGCTGGGCCGATCCGGGGCCCGGGAAAGGGCTGCGGAGAGCGGCGGACGTGCTCCACTGGGGTGGCGTGGCCTGCGTCGTCGTCGGGTGGCTCGGGCTCTGCGTGCGGATGGCTCTGCCTCGTGCGTGGGACGGGCCGTGGTGGCAGGCCGCCGCCCTGACGGGTGCAGGGGGCGTGGCAGCCGCCGGCGCCGAGGGGATCGAACGGCGCCTCCGGCGGATCAAGCGCTTCCACGCCTACCGGGACTTGCTGGAGAACCCGGCTCCGCACCCGGCCGAGCCGGGTGCGGACCCCAGTGTCTTCCGGCTGCTGTCGCCGCTGCACAGCCCCGTGCCCTTCCGCGACCGCGACGACGAGTTGGCGCGGCTGCGGCACTGGTGCGAGGACGAGACCGATCCGCACCCGATCATGCTGCTGGCCGGTGACCGTGGCGTCGGCACGTCACGGCTGGCGCTGGAACTCGCGCGGGCGCTCGGCGAGTCGTGGACCGCCGGGCGGCTGTTGCGCGGCTCCGGGAAGCTGTTCCCGGCGCTACGCGACCGGGGCAGGCCCGCGCTGGTCGTGGTGGACGAGGCCGACCTGCGCTCCGACGTCGACAGCCATCTGCACTCGCTGGTGCGCGCGGACGTCGTCCCGCTGCTTCTGGAGTTCGGGGCGCGTCCACCCGACACGCCACCGGTGCGCCTGCTGTTCGTCGTCCGACACGCCGAACGCTTCCGCGCCGTGGCCGGCGAGGAACTGGAATACTCCCGGGGCGACCCCGACGTGCTCCGCCTCCTCGCCGACGCTCCCGTACTGCATCTCGCGCCGCCGGTGCTCGACCGGGCCGTCCTGGCCGAGCGCCACGCGGAGGCCCTGGCCGCCTTCACCGCGGCCCTCGAAGACGCCGCGGGCACCGAGCGGGTGGTCGGCACGGAGGCCGCTGACGCCGGTGCCGCCCTGGGCGCCGCCCCCGTCCGGCCCGAGCGGACTTCTTTCCAGACCCCTCTCGATCTGCACGCCCAGGCCCTCGTCACCGCGCTGACCGGCGAGCCGGTGCCCGCTGTCCCCCGGCGCTTCGAGGAAGTCGCGGGTGTGCTCTTCGAGCGGGAGCGCCGGCGCTGGCGGCACAGCGCCGCGTCGTTCACCGCTTCCGGCGTTCCCGCGCCGCCCGGACTGTCCGACCACCCCGGCCTGCCCGAACGCGTCATGCTGGCCCTGCTGTTGACCGGCCACCGGGAGTACGTCACCGCTTCACACACCCTCGAACGGCTCCCCGAGTTCGCGGGGCTGGAGGACGAACGGACCCGGCCCGCGGCGCACGCCTGGGTGACCTGGGCCCTCGCGCTGCACGGCGGAACGCGCCCGGCCGCCCGCATGGCGGAGCCCTGGATCGGTCCGGAGACCTTCACCCACTGGTTCCTGACGACACGGCTGCGCGCCGAGCCGGAGCTGTTCGAGCGCCTCCGGACGGGGCTGAACGCACGCCGGTCCGAGCACCTGGCGGGTGTGCTCTGCCGGGCCTGCGAGGACTTTCCCGAGGCGGGCGAGATCCTGCGGCGGTACGTCGCGAGCCACCCGTCGGCGCACGGCTACGACGCCGTGCGCGGCGCCAGGGTGCTCGCCCGTCCCGAGCGGGTGGACCCCTGGATCGCCGAAGGCCTGCGCAAGCTGGAGCCCGGGTCCAGCCCCGCCCTCGGCGCCCCGGTCTCCCGCGACCTGTACGGCCTGGCGCGCCAGGCCCTGCCCGAGGTGGTGCCGCTGTCCCACGCCGTGCTGATCCGCGCGTACCGGCGCACCTACCGGGCCGAGGAGAGGCAGGAGCGACAGCGCAGGAGGCAACTGCGGCGACGGGAGCGCGGTTCCAGCGCCTGACCGCGCTCCAGCCGTATCGTCCGCCGGTCCCCACCGCGTCCGACCGGCGCACTGGTCCTCGGCGACGGCGAGCAGGAGTGCGGGGCCGGCAGGTCGCCGAGGCCTCCCCCGCTCGCGCGGCCGCCGGATGACTCACCGGCGTCCTTCAGAACTGGCACGTGGCTCTATCAACCGACCCTTTTGCAAAGCGAGTTGGGCGATGTCTCCTACACTCGTTCCGGTTGCGACACTGGCACTGACGCATGGTGAGTGGGGGGTTCATGACGTACACGGCGACGCAACGACGCACCAGGCGGGGATACGCGGTGCTGGCCGTCTGCGGGGTGCTGCTCGCGGGGTGTTCCGGCTCGAGTGACGGCGGCCACCGGACCGGTCCGAGCGCCTCCTCCGCCTCCGTGACCTCACCGGCCGGACAGCGCGGGACGGGTGTCCCCACCGTGCGCTTCACGGTCGACCCCGCGCGCGTTCCCACCACTCCGTTCGCCGCCCTCGACCTGGTCCGCGCCGTCACCGCCGGCCCGGACAGCTATGGCCCGGGCTACATCAAGCGCCCCCCGTACGAGAGCGACCCGGCCGCCTGGCCCGTCCTCGGCACCGACTGCGTCTGGCGGCAGGAGCCCCTGCCCGGCGACGTCCTCGCCACCTTCACCCGCTACAGCCGGCTGCCCGCGGCCGACTCGAAGGGCGAGGTCCGCACCGCCGCCACCGTCACCCTGCACCGCACCGCAGCGCAGGCCGACCAGGAGATGGCCGAGACGCTGGAGGAGGCGCTGCGCTGCCCCGACCAGCAACTGCGTGCCACCGAGCGGATCAGCGGCCTGAACTCGATGGGCTCCGGCTACGGCACGAACGGCAACACCTCCGCCGACGACTACCTCATCGAGATGGGCACGTACGACGATCCGGCGCTCGGCAAGGGGGCGACGTACTACATCTGGAACCAGGTCCGGCTCGGTCCGGTGACGATCGCCGTCGTCCTCGAGGGCGGCAAGGGCTTCGGCCAGGGCGACCTGCTGACCGTCCAGGCACGGGCGGTGGCCGGGATGGAGACCAAGGTGCGCAGCGAACTGGGGGCCCAGAAGTGACCGACCGCTCCCTGCACCCCTCCGACCCGTCGTTCGTCGGCGGCCACCGACTGCTCGCCCGGCTCGGCGAGGGCGGCATGGGCGTCGTCTACCTCGGCCGTACGGAGTCGGGCGCGCTCGCCGCCGTCAAGGTGATCCGAGCCGAGTACGCGCACGATGACGCCTTCCGCGCCCGTTTCCGCCGTGAGGCGAACGCCGCGCGACGCGTGGACAGCCCGTGGGTGGTCAAGGTCACCGGCGCCGACCCCGCCGCCGAACAGCCCTGGCTGGCCACCGCCTTCGAGCCCGGCCCGTCCCTCGCCGACGCGGTCGGCCGGCATGGCCCGCTGCCCGTGCGGACGGTACGTCTGCTCGGCAAGATGCTGGCTCGCGCGCTCGCCGCCGTGCACGACGCCGCTCTGGTGCACCGGGACGTCAAACCGGGCAACATCCTGCTCGCCGCCGACGGCCCCCGCCTCATCGACTTCGGTATCGCCCGCTCCCTGGACGACACCGCGATCACCTCGGCGGACCTCGTCGTCGGCACCCCCGGCTTCCTGTCCCCGGAGCAGGCCACGGCCCGCGGCGGGCGCCTCGGGCCCGCGAGCGACGTCTTCTCGCTGGGTTGCGTGCTGGCCTACGCGGCGACCGGCCGACCGCCCTTCGGGGGCGGTGCCGTCGACGCCCTGCTCTACCGCGCCGTCCACGACAACCCCGACCTCGACGGCGTCGACGAGGAGGTGGCCGCCGTCCTGCTGCGCTGTCTGGCCAAGGACCCCGCCGATCGGCCCACTGCGGCCGAACTGGACGCCGCCCTGGTGGAGGACGCCTCCCCGGGCACCGCCGAGTGGCTGCCCGCCGACGTCGTCCGCATGGTCGCCGAACGGTCGGCCGCGATGCTGGCCCTGCCCGAGATCGAGGCCACGCTCGCCGAGGCGCCACCCGGGGCCAACCCATCGCGCCGCAGGTTCCTCGCCGTCGCTTCCGGCGGCACCGCCGTGCTCGCCGTGGGCGGGGGCGTGGCCGCCTGGGCCGCCCTGCGCCACGACGGCGGCACCGGGAGGAAGCGGGCCGCCGAGCCCGGTTGGGCGCTCGGAGTGCAGGCCGACCTCAGCGGCGCCGGCCGGGCGGCCGGGCGGGCCCAGGAGCAGGGAGCACGGCTGGCGGTGGAGGAGTTCAACGCCCGCCGCGACAAGCCGTTCACGCTGGAGCTGAAGACCTCCGACGACGCGGGCCTGGCCGACCGTGCCGCCGCCGCGGCCCAGCGGCTCGTCGACGACCCGGACGTGCTGGCCGTGCTCGGCTCGAGCACCGACGGGACGACCCAGGCCGCGCTGCCCGTCTACGACGCGGCCCTGCTGCCCGTGATCAGCATGTCCGCCGGGCAGAACCTGTACCAGAACACCCGCTCCTTCGTGCGCGGCCGCCCCCTGCACGGCACGGTCGCCATGAAGCTGGCCTTCCAGCTGGAAGCGACCAGTGCGGCCACCCCCGTCGGCCTCCTGCTGGACCGCACCGCCGGCGACGTGTCCTGGCAGACCGTCCAGATGGTCAACCTCATCGTCCGGAAGTACGGCGACGCCACCCACCCCCGCGTCGTCCCGGCCGGCACGGCCGACTTCGGGCCCGTCCTGAAGGACATGCGCGACGCCGACATCGAGGCGTTCGTCTACGCCGGACCGTTGGAGGGGGCGGTCCGGGCGGCCAAGGGGCTGGCCGGCTTCGACGGGCCGAAGTACGCGGCCGAACCCGCGCTCGACCCCCGGTTCGCCGCCGAGGAGAGCGCGGCGGGCTGGACGGTCGTGGCCGGAGCGATCGGGCCCGGCGCGGCTCAGGTCCGCTCCTTCGCCCAGGCGTTCCGCAAGCGGTACGGCCGCCCGCCCGGGTTCTGGGCGGCCGAGGGCTACGACGCGGCGAACCTGCTGATACGGCGGCTCACCGCCACCAAGGGCAAGCGTCCGGCGCGCAAGGCGCTGGTCGCTCCGCTGAAGACCGCCACGTACCGGGGCATCACCCGGGACTTCGCCTTCGATCCGCAGCTCCTGCAGCTCAGCACCCCCGCCAGCTTCGTCCACCAGGTGCGCGACGGCGCCTTCCGCTACCTGGGACCCGCCCCGGACAGGGCACCGCAGCCGAAGAGGAGGTGACGGTGCGTCCCCTCACCGCTCAGGACCCGGAGTCGGTCGGCGGGTACCGCCTGCTCGCGCGGATCGGCGCGGGCGGCATGGGCGTCGTCTATCTCGCCCGGTCCGAGGGCGGTGCCCTGGTCGCCCTGAAGGTGATCCGTGCCGAGCACGCCGCCGATCCGGGGTTCCGGGCCCGCTTCCGCCGCGAAGCACAGGCCGCCGCGCGGGTCGACGGCCGCTGGACCGCGCCCGTCACGGCAGCCGACCCGGAGGCGGCCGAACCCTGGATCGCGACCGCCTTCGTCCCCGGGCCCTCGCTCGCCGAGACCGTCGCAGGACACGGGCCGCTGCCCCCGGACACCGTACGGGCGCTGGGGGCGCGGCTCGCCGAGGCGCTCGCCGCCGTCCACGCGGCCGGACTGGTGCACCGCGACATCAAGCCGGGCAATGTGCTGCTCGCCCTCGACGGGCCCCGCCTCATCGACTTCGGCATCGCCCGCGCCGGCGGAGCCACCGCCCTGACGGCGACCGACGTGGTGATCGGCACGCCTGGCTACCTCTCGCCGGAACAGGCCCGCGCCCGCGACGAGGGGGTGGGCCCGCCCAGCGACGTCTTCTCCCTGGGCTGCGTCCTCGCCTACGCGGCGTCCGGCCGGCCGCCCTTCGGCGGCGGAGTGGCCCCCGCCGTGATCTTCCGCACCGTCCACGAGGACCCCGACCTCGACGGCATCACGGAGGACGGCCTGCGGATCCTGGTCGCCCGCTGTCTGGCCAAGGACCCGGCCGCCCGTCCGACCGTGCCGGAACTGCGTGCCGGGCTCGGCGACTTCGGCACCGACGACTGGCTGCCGCCCGGGCTGCCCGCAGTGATCGCCGAACGCACGGCCCAGGTGCTGCACCTGCCCGAGCCCGAGCGGCCCACGGCGCCCGGGACACCGGTGGCCGAGCCGTCCGCCGCGCCGAGCCGCCGGCGTCTGCTGGCTCTGGGCGGCGCGGCTGCCGTCGTGCTGGCCGCCGGCGGCTCCACGGCCGCCTGGCTGACCGGCCGCGGCAACGGGCCGCCCCGCGCCACCTCCCGCCCGCGCCGTACCGTCGCCGTGCAGGCCGACCTCTCCGGTTCCGGCAAGGCGCTCGGTACCTCGGTCGAGCGCGGCGTCCGGCTTGCGGTGGAACAGCACAACGCGCGCGCGGACCGTCGCTTCGACCTGGTCCTGACGGTCCTCGACGACGCGGGAGACGCGGACCGGGCCAAGGAGGTGGCCAGGCGCCTCGTCACGGACGGCCGAGTGTGCGCGGTGATCGGGCCGACGTCCGACGCCACGGCCCTCGCGGCCGAGGACCCCTACAAGAAGGCGTTGTTGCCGATGGTGACGGCCTGGGCGGGCTCGGACGCCCTGTACGCCGCCGTGGACACGAAGAACCCCACGTCGTCCGTGTTCCAGCTGCGCCCCTCCGACTCCGCGATCGGCGCGCCCCTGGTCCGCTATCTCACCAGCCTGCGCCCGGCCCGCCGCACCTTTCTCGTCGAGGACCAGGCGGCCCGGGACTACAGCTGGCTGATCGCCCACCCCCTGGTCGAGAGCCCTCCGTCCCACGGCACGGTCACCCGGCACCGGATCGCCGCCGACACCGGTGACTTCGGCCCCGCCGTCGCCGCCGCCCTCGCGGCACGCGCCCAGGCCGTCGTCTACTGCGGTGACTCCCCGAGGCGCGCCGCCTCCTGCGCACGGGCGCTACGGGCGGCGGGGTTCACCGGCACCCCCGCGGCGACCCAGGCCGTCCTCACACCCGAGTTCCTGAGCGCGGCCGGCGCGGCGGCCGAGGGATGGGTCTTCTCGGCGACGTTCGTGGACCCGGCCCGCCTGACGTCGGCCGCCGGTTTCGTACGGGCGTTCAAGAAGCGGTACGGCGTCCAGAGCGTCGGTTGGGGCGCGGCTGAGGCCTACGACGCCCTCGGTCTCGTCGCGCAGGTCCTCGCCACCGTGGGAACGGGCTCTGTGGACCAGGGCAACCTCACCCACCGGCTGCGGGCCATGGCGTACCGGGGCATCACCCGGACGATCGCCTTCCGAACGTACTCCGGACAGGCGAAGGAGGAACCCGGGTTGTTCCTGTGGCGGGTGGAGCACGGGACGCCGCGCTTCCTGGGCCAGTACCAGGAGGCGAAGGTCTGACGAGCTCGTGCACGGCAGGCGGTGAGGCGTCGTGAGTCTCGGCGGGACCGGACGGTCACGTCGTGCGTGTTCGGGTCAGGTCGGCGGTCCGCTGGTGGGTCAGCAGGGCGGCGACGGCTTGGACGGCGGCGGTCGGCCCGGCTCCGGGGCCTGGGGCCCGGTGCCGGCGAGGGCGGGGAACGCCTCGAAGGAGGGGGAGGCGTACGGGAGGTACTCGGCAGTCCGCTGGTGTGGTCCTTTCAGCTTGTGCGGCCGAAGCAGCGTTCGAGTTCGTTCAGGTCGTAGAACGTGCTGCCTTTCGACACCGGGCGGCAGCCCTGCTTGAAGGCGGTCTCTTTCTCGTTGTAGAGCATGCGTACCAGGTAGGTGTTGCCCTTGCGGAAGACGTCCCACTGGATGTTCGCGGCCATGGGGGCGACGGACGCCCCGCGCCACGCGTTGTCGGCGTAGGCGTACGGCCGGTCGGGCGTCGCCGCTTCGGTACTGCCCGGCAGGCCCATCAGTGCGGCCAGCGGGATGATCTCCTCGGCGTGCGTGAAGCGCAGCTCCGCGCCCAGTGTGCTCGTGCCGTCGCGTTTGGCCTCGACCTGATCGAAGAAGTCGTCGAGCAGGACGTCCGCCATCTTGTAGGTGATGTCGTTGTCCGCGAAGCCGGGGCCCTTCTCATAGAAGTCTTCGGCGTCGCTCAGGTATCCGTACCATGCGGCGTCGCGCGGCGCGATGTAGCGCTCCATGGGCAGGGCGCGGCCGTCCGGCGTCTCGGCGCTCATGGCCGGGGCGATCGCGTAGAGGTCGTAGACGGCCTGGGCGGCGTCGACGTCCGAGGCGACGGAGGAGAACTCGCCGTCCGCGATGCGCTGGACGAACGCGGGTTTGAAGATCTTCTCCAGGATCCTGCGAGCGGCCTGCCCGGTGGCGGGCTGATCGGCGATGCCCTTGAGGGTGGCGGCCAGCCGCTGGTCGTGGTCGATGTAGTCGCGGTAGGCCGCGCCGCCGGCCGACTTGTGGAAGTAGAGCAGGTCCCTGTCGGACCGGGCGGGCCGGATGAGCGGCTTCAGGGCGGGGGCGTCAGCGGCGAGGGTGCCGGCGAACACGTTCCCGCTGGCGACGGCGCGTGCCTCGCCGGAGTTGACGACGTCGATGGGTTCGGAGTCCTCGGCGATCCGACGGAACAGGTCCGGAAGGCGCTGCTCCATGCGTGCGGCGGCGCCCCGCAGCTCCTGCTCGCCGCGCCCGCTCAGGTTCCCGTAGCCGATCTTGTCCATGGCCGCAAGGAGCGTTCGCACGTCGGGCCCGAACCGCTTGCCGACGGGGGTGAGCTGACCTTCGTCGGCGGCCTGGTCCCACAGCCCGAGGATGAGGTCGCCGTCCTTGCTGCTGGTCGCGGCACGCGAGCCGTGCCGGGAGACGGTCTCGATGAAGACGGGGACGTAGCCCCTGGGAGCGTGCTGGTAGCTGCGGACGTTCTGCTGCGGCTCGTACGACGCCTTGGTCCCGTAGCTGTCGAGGGACCGGGAGCCGGTGGCGTGGGCGGGCACCGAGGCGGCGAGCAGCGCGGACAGAGCGAGGGCGAGGACAGGGGCGACCCGTTTCATGAGGCGCAGCTTGATCGGTGCGGGTGAACGGAGGCCGGCCCTGAGGTTGCCGTAACTGATCCCCACGCTGTTCTGCCGGACGTGGTGAGCCCTTCGTGTGGTTCAGCCGCCCAAGGGGGCCGACGATGCTGCGTCTGGATCTTGACCGGCAGGCTGTCCCGGGCGCGCGTGTTTCGACCCCTACAACTCCCACGCGCTCCGTGGACTCGCTTGGATGCTTTCCCTCCTTCCGCCTCTGCCGGACACCGTCCCTGCCCTCGTCGGCCTCGTCGAGACCTCTCTGGACCACCGGTCCAAAGACGCTCCCCGCTCGCCTCAGGTGGCCGAGGCGGGCATCGTCGCGCTGGCTCTGCTCGGGGACCGGGCAGCGCGGACGGAACCGGAGACCCTGAGCAGACGGGTCACCCACAAGGGCACGTCACGGCGTATGGACAAAGCGCTCGCGATGCTCTGATCAGGCCGCGGCCGCCTCCGCCGGCACCTGGATCACCACGCCGTCAGCCCCATCGGAGGACCCGGGAGAGGCGCGGTCCTCCGAACGGCCGGACCCGCCCCGGCAGCGGCGGCTCGACGGGAGCGGTCCTGCACGCGGCCTCACCGTACCGCCGGATCCACACCGGACCCAGAAGGCCTGCATCTGCCCGGGACAGCCCGCCTAGTCCGTCCGGACGGCCGCAAGGTGGGCGTCGACGGCGACGACACCGGCGACGCCCTGGCACAGGCCCACGACCACCGGGACGAGACGCGGATCCGGGACATGACCCCGCAGGGTGACGGCGCCGTCCCGGACATCGACCGCGACGGCGCCCTTCTCCAGACCGAGGATGCGCCCCAGGACGTCCCGCTCGACCTCGCCGCGGATCTCGGCGTCGGAGCGGATGAAGGTGTCCAGCAGGTCGCTGCGGCTGACGATGCCGGTCAGGAGTCCGTGGTCGCCGACCACCGGCAGCTGCTTGACGTGCCGGCTGCGGAGTTCCCGCGCGGCCCGGGGGATCGTCCAGTCAGCACGGGCGGTGAAGACGGGCCTGCTCATGAGCGCGCCCGCGGTCCGGGCCCGAGCCTTGCCCCAGGCGTGCTCGTCGTCCCCGTCCCGCCCCTGCGGATCGGGCATGCCGGTCTCGTGCCGCAGCACGTCGGACGCGGACACGACGCCGATGGGAACGCCCTCGTCGTCGACGACCGGGGCCGCGGCGACGTCGTTGGCGTCCAGCAAGGCGGCGATCTCGTGGAGCGGTGTGTCGGGGCGGAGGGTGATGACCTCCTCGGTCATCACGTCACCGACAGTGCGGCGGTGCGGCATGGCATCGGCCTCCTCCACTTCGCGACGGGGCGTGACCGCGGCCTCCCCGCCTGCTCGTCCACACCCGTCTCCCTACCCATGACAACACCGCGTTGCTCCGGTGACCAGTGGCGTTCGTCCCGGCGGGGACGGCCGACTGACCCAGGACGGCGTCCAGCGGGCCGCTCACCGCGTGGCCGGCGCGTAGCCGCCCCCACCCGCTGGAAGAAGCTCGCTCGAATCGTCATTCGGGGACACGGCCATGTTGTCCCATCGTGGTGACGAGGGTGGAGGAGATGTGGGCCAGGGCAGGGTCTGCGGCGATGAAGAACGTTTCGACTCCGGCCAGTTCGTGGTTCATGCGGGCCATCGGAATTTCGTGGTCCAGGTCGGAAGCGCCGCGGACTCCGCGGATGACGACGTCGATTCCCTTCTGGCGGCAGTAGTCGACCAGCAGGCCGCCGGTGTGGGAGTCGACCGTGACGTTGCTCAAGCCGGTTGCTGCCGCGCGGAGCCGGTCCAGCCGTTCCGTGATGGGAGAGCGGCCGGTCTTGTTCGGATTGACCATCACGCACACGACGACCTCGTCGAACAGGAGGGCAGCTCGCCGGAGTACGTCCTGGTGCCCTTGAGTGACCGGGTCGAAGGATCCTGGGAAGAGGGCTCGCATGACAGCAAAGAGTAACAAGTGGCCGCTCCCGGTAGTGAAGCGCGAGGGCAGCCGAACCGGCGAGATCACGCCTGACAGGAGGAACATCCAGCCACGAGCATTCGCCGGCCGTTCGGCGCCGAGGACAGCCGCTGCGCGGTCTCGGCTCAGGACACCGGCCGGGTCAGCGGCGCCGCGGGTGCCGGTGTGTCGTGGCCGCCGGTCCGGTTCAGGTCGTGGTCATGAACTCGCGCAGGTCGGCGTTGAGCCGGTCGGCGTGGGTGACGTAGAGGCCGTGGCCGGCGTTGTCGTAGACCTTCAGGGTGCTGTGGGGCAGAAGGCCGGCGCTGCGGCG
>NZ_JBIBUK010000014.1:0-209427 GCF_043079345.1 Streptomyces sp. NPDC015220
GTCCAAATCAACCTCCCCAAAGGCCCCACCCTCCCCGAAACCACCCTCGAATGGCACATCCCCCGCTGGTCCAACACCATCGAACGCGACCGCGCCCGCCCCTACTTCATCGCCTACGCCGCCGCCATGGCCCTGCAATTCCTCCAACAAGCCACCACCCTCATCCGCGCCGGCCACACCCAGGTCTACGAGAACTTCGACGTCCCCGACCAAGCCATCGGCTGCGGCTTCCACGAAGCCGTCCGCGGCGTCCTCTCCCACCACCTCGTCATCCAAGACAAGAAAATCGCCAACTACCACCCCTACCCACCCACCCCCTGGAACGCCAGCCCCCGCGACCACTACGGCACCCCCGGCCCCTACGAAGACGCCGTCCAAGGCCAACCCATCTTCGAAGAAAACGGACCCGACACCTTCAAAGGCGTCGACATCATGCGCACCGTCCGCAGCTTCGACCCCTGCCTCCCCTGCGGCGTCCACATGTACCTCGGCAACGGCAAAACCCTCACCACCCACCACACCCCCACCTACGGAGCCACCCCATGACCGACGCCGGGCAGCACCACACACCCGGCACCAGGCTCGGAGATCCGGAGGTGGAGGCGCGGCTCGCCCGGATCGACGAACTGCTCGCGGGGCTGGAGTCCGCGCCGGGCCCGACCGTGCGCGCCGCGCTGGAGGCGGTGCGGCTGCTGACCGAGGTCCACGGCGAGGCGCTGGCCCGGGTGCTGGAGCAGGCGGACGCCGCACTGGCCCGGCGCCTGACCGAGGACGAGTTGCTGGGGCACCTGCTGGTGCTGCACGCGATCCACCCGGAGTCCGCCGAGCGCCGGGCCGTCCGGGCGGTGGAACGGCTGCGGCCCGCCGTGCGCGAGCGCGGCGGCGACGTGGAGTGGGCGGGCCTGGAGGGACAGGTGGCCCGGGTGCGCTTGACCTCGGGCGGCGGGTGCGGTTCGGGCTGCGGCGCGAGCGGCGCCGCGGACGTCGCCGAGGCGGTCCGCGAGGCGGTTCTCGCCGCCGCTCCGGAACTGGCGGCGGTGGAACCGGTGCCGGCCGCCACCGGAGGGCGGACGGCGCCCGCGTTCGTGCCGCTGGGCACTGTGACGCGCCGGGGCGCGGGCGCGCCCCGGGGGCGGGAGGCCGGGTGAGCGTGGACGGAGCGCTGGCCCGCCTGATCCGGACCTCGGCCGAGCGGACGGCGACGGCGGCACAGGTGTGCGAGGTCTGCGCCGCCCCGGTGCCCGGGGAGCACCCGCACCTGTACGACGCCGAGCGGGCTCAGGTGAGCTGTGCCTGCGGTCCCTGCTCGGTGCTGTTCGCCGGGGACGGCGCCGGCGGCGGGCGTTTCCGGCTCGTTCCCCGGCGCCGGGTCCGGCTCGGCCGGGTCGACACGGAGGCCCTCGGCGTGCCGGTCGGCCTGGTCTTCTTCGTGCCGCACGCCGACGGCACGGTCACCGCCCAGGGGCCGAGCCCGGCGGGGACCATGCGGTGGGAGGTGGACGCGGCGGCGTGGCGGCGGGCGGCCGAGCGCCGCCCGGAACTCGCCTCGATGGAACCGGAGGTGGAGGCGGTGCTGGTGAACACCGTGCGCGGCCTCGACCACCACTGGATCGTGCCCGTCGACGACTGTCTGCGGATGCTGGCGGTCGTCCGCCGGGAGTGGCGGGGCCTGTCCGGCGGCGGCCGGGTGTGGCCCGCCGTCGAGGACTTCTTCGCGCAGTTGACCGAACGGCGGTGAGCGACGCGGCGCGGCCGACGGCACGCGGGACCACGGACGACGACGCCGACGAGGACGACAGGGAGCGGCCGTGCACGAGTTGTCGATCGCGAGCGCGATCGTGGAGCGGGCCGGTGAGCTGGCCCGGGCCGACGGGACGGACGCCGTCTCGGTGGTGACGGTGCGGGTGGGCGAGCTGTCCGGCGTGGTGCCCGACGCCCTGGACTTCGCCTTCGAGGTGGCCCGGGAGGGCACCGCGCTGGCCGGGGCCCGGCTCGTCGTCGAGCGGGTGACCGCGCTGGCGTACTGCGGGCCGTGCGCGGCCGAGTTCGCGGTCGGCATGCCCCCCTTCTTCTGGTGCCCGCGCTGCGACCGCCCCTCGCGGGACCTGCGCAGTGGGCGGGAGCTGGAGATCACCGGGGTCGAACCGATGACGTCGACCGGACCGTGACGGGCGGTCGGCCGGGAAGCGGCCCCGCCGGCGCCCGAGGGCGTCGGCGGGGCCGCCGCTCTCCCGGTCAGCAGATGCGCGGGAGTTGCTCGCCGAGCGGCAGGTCGACCACCCGGGTGCCGCCGAGGCCGGTGGCGACGACGACCATGCCGGGGTGCTCGGTGACGCACTCGCCGATCAGCGCGGCGCCGGCGCCCTGCGGGTGGGCGCGCATCGCCGCCAGGACGGCCTCGGCCTCGGTGGGCGGGACGAACGCGACGAGCCGGCCCTCGTTGGCGACGTAGAGCGGGTCCAGGCCCAGGAACCCGCAGGCGTTGACGACCGCGTCCGGGACGGGCACGGCGCGCTCGGTCAGCCGGACGCCGGTGCCCGAGGCGCGGGCGATCTCGTTGAGGGAGGCGGCCAGTCCGCCCCGGGTGGGGTCGCGCAGCACATGGACGTCCGGGGTGACGGCCAGCATCGCCGCCACGAGATCGGCCAGGGGCGCGGTGTCGCTGGCGACCTCGACACCGAACTCCAGACCCTCCCGGACGCTCATGATCGCCACGCCGTGCAGGCCGATCGGGCCGCTGACGATCACGGCGTCGCCCGGCCGGGCCCGCTGCGGGCGGATGTCGACCCCCTCGGGCACGAGTCCCACGCCGGCGGTGGTGACGTAGACGCCGTCGCCGTGGCCGGACTCCACCACCTTGGTGTCGCCGGTCACCACGGTGACGCCGGCCGCCTCGGCCGCCGCGCCCATCGCACGGGCGATCCGGTCGACCACGGTCAGCTCCACGCCCTCCTCCAGGACGAAGGCCGCCGAGAGGTACGCGGGCCGGGCGCCGCTCATCGCCAGGTCGTTGACGGTGCCGTTGACGGCCAGGTCGCCCAGGCTGCCGCCGGGGAAGAACAGCGGCCGGACGACGTAGGAGTCGGTGGAGAACGCCAGCCGGGCGCCGCCGAGGTCCAGGACGGCGGAGTCCCCCATGGCGGCCAGGGTGGGGTTGCCGTAGGCCGGGGCGAAGACGTCCTGGATCAGTTCGGCGGACAGGGCGCCGCCTCCGCCGTGGCCCATGACCACGACCGGCTGGTCGCGCAGCGGGGCGGGGCAGGTCCAGTTCGCGGGGTCGACGGGGGCCTCGGACATGTCGGAGACCTCGGGAGCCAGTTCAGCCAACGGGGTTCATCTCCTCCTGCTGGGTACGGGAGACCTGTGCCGGAGCGCCGTTCATCCGGCGGTACAGGTAGTAGGCCGCGCAGGCGCCCTCGCTGGAGACCATGGTGGCCCCGAGGGGCGTGCGCGGGGTGCACTCGGTGCCGAAGGCGGAGCACTCGATGGGCTTGATCAGGCCTTGGAGGACCTCGCCGGCGCGGCACACCGCGGGTTCCTCGGTGCGGATGCCGGTGACGTCGAAGCGGTGCTCGGCGTCATAGGCCCGGTAGGCGTCCGAGAGGCGCCAGCCGCTGGCGGGGATGCGTCCGATGCCGCGCCAGGACCGGTCGGCGACCTCGAAGACCTCCTCCAGCATGCGCAGCGCGGCCGGGTTGCCCGTCTCGCGCACCGCGCGCGGATAGGCGTTGTCCACCCGGTGCTCACCGCGTTCGAGCTGGTGCACGGCACGGCGGATGCCCTCCAGGACGTCCAGCGGTTCGAAGCCGGTGACCACGATGGGGACGCGGTGCCGCTCGGCCAGTTCCGGGTACTCGGCGGTGCCCATGACGCTGCACACGTGTCCGGCGGCCAGGAAGCCCTGCACCCGGCAGGCGGGGGCGGTCATGATGGCCTCGATGGCCGGGGGGACCCGGACGTGGGAGACCAGGAGGGTGAAGTTGTCCAGGCCCAGCCGGCGGGCCTGGTGCACGGCCATGGCGTTGGCGGGGGCGGTGGTCTCGAAGCCGATGGCGAAGAACACGACCTGCCGGTCGGGGTGCCGGCGCGCCAGCTGGAGGGCGTCCAGCGGGGAGTACACCACCCGTACGTCGCCGCCCTCGCCCTTGACCCGGAACAGGTCACGGTCGGTGCCCGGCACCCGCAGCATGTCCCCGAAGGAGCAGAAGATCACGTCGGGGCGGGCGGCGATCTCCAGTGCCTTGTCGATGACCTCCAGCGGGGTCACGCACACCGGGCAGCCCGGCCCGTGGATCAGCTCGACCTCGTCCGGCAGCAGTTGGTCGATGCCGTGCCGGATGATCGAGTGGGTCTGGCCGCCGCAGACCTCCATCAGCGCCCACGGCCGGGTGACCGTGGCGCGGATCTCGTCCAGCAGCCGCCGGGCCAGATCCGGGTCGTTGAACTCGTCGATGTACTTCATCGGGCCTCGCTCCCGCTCTCCTTGCGTGCCACGGCGCCCGGGCTCCCCGGCACCGCGTTCCCGGCCTGCTCGGCCGCCTGCTGCCAGGCGTCGCCGAACTCCTCCTCCAGCAGCCCCAGTTGCTCGAACAGCTCCAGGGACGCCCGGGCCGACTCCTCGTCCAGCCGTTGCAGGGCGAACCCGACGTGCACGATCACGTACTCCCCCACCCGCAGGTCGGGCAGGTACTCCAGACACGCCTGTTTGCGCACCCCGCCGAAGTCGATCAGGCCGGTGAGCGGGTCGGCTCGATGGTCGATGGACACGACCTTGCCGGGCACTGCCAAGCACATGGGTCACTCCGTCTCGTCGCTGTCTGTGGTCCGCCGGCCGCGCGGTCCCCCGCGCGTGGGTCCGGCCGGCCCGGTCGGCTGGTACGGCGGCTCGCGGACGCCGCCGCTCCGGTCACTCGTGCCGTCGCTCGTGCGCCGCGACGACCAGTTGTCCGAGGGCCAGTCCGCCGTCGTTCGGCGGGACCTCGCCGTGGCGCAGCACGGCGAAGCCGTCGCCGCTCAGCAGCGTGGCGCACTCCTCCTCCAGCAGGGCGTTGGCGAAGACCCCGCCGCTGAGCACGACGGTGGTCAGGCCGGTGGCGGCGCGGGCGCGCCGGCAGATCTCCGCGACGGCCCGCGCCACCCCCCGGTGGAACCGGGCCGCGAGGACGGGCGCCGGGGTGCCGCGCCGCCGGTCGGCGAGGAGCGCCTCCAGCAGGGGCGCGGGGTCGCATCCGACGGGGCCCGCTCCGGTGGTCAGCCCGAAGGGGTAGGCCGCCGTGTCGGCGTCCCGTGCCTCGGTGGCCGCCGCCTCCAGCTCCAGCGCGGCCTGGGCCTCGTAGCGCGCGCGGTGGCAGACGCCGGCGAGGGAGGACACCGCGTCGAAGAGGCGTCCCATGCTGGTGGTCGGCACACAGGCCAGGCCCCGCTCCAACTGCTGTCGCAGCAGCGCGAGTTCCTTGGGCTGGCAGGCTTCTACGCTGGGCAGGTCGGGCTCCCAGGGCAGTCCCGCGGCCCACAGCCGGGCCAGCGCCAGGCGGCACGGGTTGGCCACGCCGGCGTCGCCGCCGGGCAGCGGGGCGGACGTGAGGTGGGCGAAGCGGCGGTGGCCGGCGTAGTCGGCGAGCAGCACCTCGCCGCCCCACACGGCGCCGTCGTCGCCGTATCCGGTGCCGTCGAAGGCGACGCCGATCACGGGTGTGGTGCCGGGCAGGCCGTGCTCGGCCATCGCCGAGGCGATGTGCGCGTGGTGGTGCTGGACGAGCACCGGCTCGGCGGCGCGCAGTTCGGCGGCTCGCCGGCGGGCCCAGCGGGCCGAGTGGTAGCCGGGGTGCCGGTCGGCGGCGACCACCGAGGGTGCGACCCCGGTCAGCCGCAGCAGTTGCCGTTCGGCCCGCCGGGCGGCCCCGAGGGTGGCCAGGTCGCCCATGTCGCCGATGTGCGGGCCGAACCAGGCGTGGTCGCCCTCGCCGACGCAGGGCGCGTTCTTCAGGTCGCCGCCGACCGCGAGCGCGGGGCGCACCGGCAGCGGCAGGCGCAGCGGGCGGGGCACGTAGCCGCGGGAGCGGCGCAGCACCTGTTCGGTCCCGTCGGGGCGGACCCGCAGCAGCGAGTCGTCGCAGGGGGACGCGACGGGGCGGTCGTGGGCGAGCCAGGCGTCGGCCAGGCCGGCCAGCCGGGTCAGCGCCTCGCCGTCGTCGGTGACGATGGGTTCTCCGGAGCGGTTGCCGCTGGTCATCACCAGCACCCGGGGGCCGGGCGGATCGCCGGGCAGTCCGAACAGCAGGGTGTGCACGGGTGTGTAGGGCAGCAGCACGCCGACGTGCGGACTGCCGGGGCACACGTCGTCGGCGAGGCGGAGGCCGTCCGGCCGGGCGCGCCGGCGCAGCAGCACGATGGGGCGGCGGGGGCCGGTGAGCGTGGCGCGTTCCCGCTCGCCCAGTTCGGCGATCCGCTCCGCGGTGGCGAGGTCGGCGCACATCACCGCGAACGCCTTGCCGCCGCGTTCCTTGCGGGCGCGCAGCGTGGCGACGGCGCGCGCGTCGGTGGCGTCGCAGGCCAGGTGGTAGCCGCCGACTCCCTTGACGGCGACGATCCGTCCCGCGGCGAGCAGGGCCCGGGCCGCCGTCAGGGCGTCGGCGTCCCGGGCCGGACGCGCGCCGCTGCCCTCGGCGGGCACCAGGCGCAGCCGGGGGCCGCAGTCGGGGCAGGCGACGGGCTGGGCGTGGAAGCGCCGGTCGGCGGGGTCGGCGTACTCCCGGGCGCAGGCGGGACACATGGGGAAGCCGGCCATGGTCGTGGCGGCGCGGTCGTACGGCATCGCGGTGGCGATGGTGAAGCGCGGGCCGCAGTGGGTGCAGGTGATGAAGGGGTGACGGTGGCGGCGGTCGGCCGGGGCGGCCAGCTCGCGCAGGCAGTCGGGGCAGGTGGCGGTGTCGGGCGGGAGGTGGGTGCGTCCGGCGGACCGCTCGGTGGGGCGGATGCCGAACGGGTCGGTGGCGCCGGTGACGGGGAGTTCCTCGGTGCCGATGCCGGTCACCGCGGCCAGCGGCGGCGGCTGCCGGGCCAGCCGGTCGCAGAACCGGTCGACGCCGTCGGCCGGGCCCTCGACCTCGATGAGGACGCCGCTCGCGGTGTTGCTCACGAAGCCGGCCAGCGCCAGATCGGCGGCGAGGCGGTGCACGTACGGCCGGAAGCCCACGCCCTGGACGGTTCCGCGCACGGTGATCCGGCGGCGGACCGGGCCGGCGGCGGGAGCGGTCATGAGGCGGGCGAGGACACCGGGGCCGGCGCCGGGTGGGGATGCGCCCGGTGGTCGGCCGTGTCCTCGGGCGCGTGTTCGTGGCCGTGCGCGTGTTCGTGGCCGTGCGCGTCGCCGTGGCCGTGCGGGTGGCCCTGGTCCTGGTCGTGCGTGTGGTCGTGCGGGCGGGGGGCGAGGGGCGGGCGGTGCGGCGGGGCTCCGTCGCGGGCGGCGAGCGCCCGGTCGAGGACGGTGTCGACGCCGTCGCCGGTGCGGGCGCAGGTCCGTACGATCTCCACCCCCGGGTTGACCCGGTGCACGTTCGCGCGGAAGGCGTCCTCGTCGAAGCCGGCCGGCTCGGCCAGGTCCGTCTTGGTGGCCACGACCAGGTGGGCGGAGCCGAAGGCGGTGGGGTACTTCAGCGGCTTGTCCTCGCCCTCGGTGACCGCCATGAGCACGATCCGCAGGGTCTCGCCGAGGTCGTACGAGGCCGGGCAGACGAGGTTGCCGACGTTCTCCACGAACAGCACCGCGGTGTCGGCGGGGAGCCAGCCGGCCAGGCGGGTGCGCACCTGGCGGGCCTCCAGATGGCACAGGCCGTCGGTGAGGACCTGCTGCACCGGGGCGCCCGAACGGGCCAGCCGGCGGGCGTCGTTCTCGGTGGCCAGGTCCGCGGTGAGCGCGGCCACCGGGACACCCCGCCCGACCGCGCGGGCCAGCACCCGGCCGAGCAGCTCGGTCTTGCCGCTGCCGGGGCTGGACAGCATGTTGACCACCGTCACGCCCTGCCGCGTCAGCTCCTCGCGCAGGGTGCGGGCCAGGTCGTCGTTCCTGGCGAGGACGGCCTGCTTGACGTCGACGGACCGGCACATGGCGGTTCTCCTCGGGGCGGGGGTCGGTGCGGGAGGGGCTCTTCGCTGTCGGCGGGGGCGGGCCGGGGCCCTCACCGATCCTGGGCCGCGCCGGTCGCGAGGTCCGGCAGCGCAGCCGTCCGCGGCGGCGCGGATTCGTCCGGGCGGCCCAACGGCGGGGTGGCGGCGGGGTCGGCGAGCAGCGCCGGGACCATCGTGTGCAGGGCCGTGACGGCGTGGCCTACGGCCGCGCGGACCGGGGTGCTGAGCCCGGGCATGATGTCCTCGTCCGCGCGTGGCACCGCCTCGGGCTCGCAGGCGAGCACGAGCACGCGCGGCAGGGGGCCCTCGCCGAGATGGGCGGCCAGGGCCAGCACCCTGGCCGGGTCCATGCCGTGGGCCTCCGGCGGGGCCGAGGCGGTGCCGTCCGGGAGGTCCGGCTCGATCAGGGACAGGGTGCCGGGGCGGTGGCCGCGCGGGGCGGCGTCGACCAGGACCACGGTGTCGTACCCGTCCAGCAGTTCGTAGGCGAGGTCCAGGCCCCGGATGCCGAAGTCCCGTACCCGCACCTCGGACGGCAGCGGCCGGGACCGCAGGGCAAGCAGCACTTCGGGGCCGAAGGCGTCGTCGGCGAGGAAGATGTTGCCGACGCCCGCGACCAGGAGGCGGGCGTGCGGCGTGGCCGGGCCCGTCATCGGACGTTCCCGGGGAGCGGGTCGCCGGCCGGCGCCAGGGGGCGGGCGGAGCCGCCGGGCGCTTTGCGGACGAAGGCCGAGCGCAGTGCGTGGTAGGGGGCGCCCGGGTCGAAGAAGACGGCGTGCATGCGGGCCAGTTCGGCGCGGCGGTGGTCGGCGAGCGGGCGGCGGGACTCGTCGCGCGCGCGTGCCGCCGCCTTGGCCTCGATCCGCCGGCCGAGGTCCGGTGCGGCGGCGAGCGCGGCGGCCGTCCGGCCGGTCTCGGCGGCGAAGCCGGCGGCGGGGACGGGGAGCAGCCGGTCCACCAAACCCAGGCCGTGCGCGGTGGCGGCGCTGACCGGCAGGGCCTCGGTGGTCAGCCGTTCGGCGGTGCGCGCGCCGACCCGGCGCGGCAGGCTGTACGTCCACAACTCCGAGCCGTACAGGCCCATTCTGCGGTAGTGCGGGTTGAGCACGGCGCCGGTGCGGCACCACACCTCGTCGGCGGCGAGGGCGAGCATGACGCCGCCCGCGGCCGCGTTGCCGCCGAGCGCGGCGACCACCAGCCGGTCGGTGGTCCGCAGCACCGCCTCGACCAGGTCGTTCATGGCGTTGAGGTTGGTCCAGGACTCGGCGGCCGGGTCGGGGGCGGCTTCGATGACGTTCAGGTGGATGCCGTTGGAGAAGAAGTCGCGCGCGCCGCCGAGGACCAGGACGGGGGTGGGGCGGTCGAGGGCGTGGCGGTAGGCGGCGAGGAGTCTGCGGCACTGGTCGGTGCTCATCGCGCCGCCGGGGAAGGAGAAGGTGAGGAAGCCGACGTCGCCCTGGCGCCGGTAGCGGATGTCGGTCCAGGTGCGCCGCTCGGGGGGCAGTTCCAGCGGGGCGGCGGCCTCCGGGAGCGCGGTGGGGCCGAGCACCGAGGCGGCCGGGCGCTTGAAGGGCGCCGGGTCGCCGGAGTTCTTGCGCGGCCTGAGCTCGGGGATCCACACGGCGCCGTCCCGGGTGGCGCGGCAGACCGCTCCGGCCCGGGTGGCGAGCAGTTCCCCGGGGCGGCCGCGCAGCCGGTCCTCCGGGTGGCCGCCGTGCAGGAAGACCTCGCGGCCGTGGACCTCGTCGAGCACTCCGGGCTGCGAGTCCGCGGCGCGCAGCTTGCGCAGCACGGTGTCGGTGCTGTCGCGGTCCCAGTCGATGCGCCGCCGCGGCTGGCGCAGGGGGTCGCGCCAGGTGACCTCGACCGCGGGGTCGCTCTGCGGCCGCGGTTTGTACGAGCCCTCGGCGTAGCGCCGTACGGCCAGCAGCACGGCGGCCACGGCGGCGTCGGACGCCTCGTTGCGGTACAGGTCGCTCTTGCCGACCGGCGCGGTCTCGAAGGGCGTCGCCGCCCAGATGTCACCGGCGTCCATGGCCGCCTCGGCCTGGAGCACCGTCACGCCCCAGTGCGTGGCCCGGTCGGTGATCGCCCAGTCCAGGGACGACGGGCCGCGGTCCCCCGGGGGCCCCGGGTGCACGACGAGGCAGGTGTGCTCCCGCCACAGGTCCTCGGGGAGCGCCGTCCTCAGCATCGGGGCGACTACGAGTTCCGGTCGCGTCCCGGCCACGGCGGCCCGGACGGCGTCGGCGCCGTGCGAGGCGAGGACGACGTCCACCCGGTGCCCGTGGTCCGACAGTTCGGCGTACACCCGCTGGGTCAGGCTGTTGAACGCGCTGGCGACGAGCAGAATGTCCATGACGCGGCATATTCGTCTCTTTGTCCGACGCACGGAAGGACCGCTGCGGCGTTTCGGCCGACTGCCCCGGGACCCTTCCTCCATCCGGATCGAGGCCCCGGCTCCTCCCGCACCGCGTCACGCACCGGTCCTGCCCGTTCCAGCACACCGGCGTGTCGTTTCGCTACTTTCTGCTCATATTATGTAACAGTCCGTGCATGATCTGGCAGCAGAACATCAACAGGGTCCCCGCCCCTCTCCCGGGGGCCCCGGTTCACCGGTCCCGGCGCGCACTGCGCGGGGCGCTGCTGGTCGCGGCGACCACCGCCGCGCTGGCCGGCGGCCCCACGGCGACCGCGCTCCCCTCCGGTGTCCGCGCTCCCGACTGGGACGCCATCGCGGCGTGCGAGTCGGGCGGCAACTGGAAGGCGAACACCGGCAACGGCTACTACGGCGGGCTGCAGTTCAAGCAGTCGAGCTGGGTCGCTGCCGGCGGACGGCGGTACGCGCCACGGGCCGACCTGGCCACGCGCAGGCAGCAGATCGCCGTGGCCAGGCGGCTGGCCGTGATCCAGGGCATGTCCGCCTGGGGCTGCTGGTGACGGCGTACCCGCGCCGCCCGGGACGCCCGGCGTCCTCCGTTCGGATCACGCAGGATCCGAACGGAGGACTTCGACCGGCGGCCCGTCAGAACGGGTAGTGAGCGTGCTGGGTGGCGATGGTGACCCAGCGGGTGCCGGAGAACGCCTCGATGCCCCAGCGGCCGCCGAAGCGCCCGTAGCCGGAGGCCTTGACGCCGCCGAACGGGGCGTTGGGCTCGTCGCCCACCGACTGGTCGTTGATGTGCACGATCCCGGTACGCACCCGGCGCGCGACGGTCAGGCCGTGCGTGGCGTTCTCGGTGATGATGCCGCAGGTCAGCCCGTTCTCCGTGTCGTTGGCGAGCCGTACGGCGGTGTCGTCGTCCGGGAACGTCTCCACCACGCACAGCGGCCCGAAGGCCTCCGCCCGGTACAGGTCGGCGTCCTCGGGCACCTGGGTGAGCACGGTGGCCGGGTGCAGCGCGCCGTCCGGTTCCCCGCCGCCGACGAGGACCTTCGCGCCCTTGTCCACGGCATCGCGCACCAGGGCGGCCACGCGCCGCGCGGCCCCCTCGCTGACCAGCGGTCCGACGACGGTCCGCGGCTGGGCGGGGTCGCCCGCGGGCAGCGCGGCGACCTTGGCGGTGAACTTGGCGGTGAACTCCTCGGCCAGCGACTCGTGGACGAGGACGCGGTCGCCTGACATGCAGATCTGACCCGCGTTCATGAACACGCCGAAGCAGGCGGCGTTCACGGCGTGGTCCACGTCGGCGTCGTCCAGCACGATCACCGCGTTCTTGCCGCCGAGCTCCAGGACGGCCGGCTTGAGGTGGCGGGCCGCGTGCTCGCCGATGATCCGGCCCACCCCGGTGGAGCCGGTGAAGTTGACGGCCCGCACCCGCGGGTCGGCGATCAGCGCCTCGGCGATCCGGGCCGCGTCCTCGCGGGCGTTGGTGACGACGTTGAGCACGCCGTCCGGCAGGCCGGCCTCGCGCAGCACGTCCGCGACGAGCAGCCCGCAGGCGATGGGCGCGTCCTCGCTCGGCTTGACGACGACGGTGTTGCCGGCGGCCAGCGGCGCGGCCACGGCCCGCACGCCCAGGATGACCGGCGCGTTCCAGGGGGCGAACGCCGCGACGACGCCGAGCGGTTCGCGCACCGCGAGACCGAGGACGCCCTCCTCCTGGGCGCTGAGCACCTCACCGCGCGGCGCGGTGACCGCGGCGGCGGCCTCCCGCAGGATGTTCGCGCCGAGCATGACGTTGAAGTGCGCCCAGGGCCGGGTGCCGCCGGCCTCCTGGGCCATGAGGACGGCCACCTCCTCGGCCCTGGCGTCCAGCAGGTCGGCGGCCTTGAGGAAGATCGCCCGCCGGGCGAACGGCGCCAGGGCGGCCCACTGTTCGAAGGCGGCGTCCGCGGCGTCCACCGCCCGGGTCACGTCCTCCGGTCCGGCGGCGGCCACGGTCGCGTACACCTCACCGGTGTGCGGGCTGACGTCCGTCTCGGTCCGCCCGGAAGCGGCGGGGACGTCCTTGCCGCCGATGAACAGCTCACGGGCTATGGGCATGATCGCGACCCTTCGGTGGTGCCGGTGTGCGCGGCGCGCACGGTGTTCGCACAGTGAACATTCGTTCACGTGATTACCGGCATGCTGCTCCCCTCTCCCGGCTACGTCAAGGGTCGCCCTTCCGGCCGTCGGGCACGACCGGAGGCGGACGGGCCCTCCGGCGAGGGAAGAGCAGGGCGCGAAGGCACGGCGCGGCACGCGGACGGGGGCCCGTCACGCTCCGGGGACCGGGCCGGTCAGCACAGGACGGCGAGGGCGCCGGGCAGCACCCGGGCCGTGACCGGCAGGACGGCCTCGACCTCGCCGTCGGCGCCGTAGGGCACTTCGCGGTCGGCCGCGATCCTGATCTCCCGGCCGCGCAGGATCCGCACCTGCGGCCGGTTCACGTGCGCGCCCGACTTCAGCTCGTTCATCAGCGCGAAGAAGAGCCGGCGCGGCGCGGCCCGGATCAGCACCACGTCCAGCAGCCCGTCGTCGACCCGCGCGCCGGGGGCGATCTTCCGGCCGGAGCCGTAGTAGGCCGAGTTGGCGGCCACCACGGTGTAGCCGCGGTGGGTGTGCTCCTCGCCGTCGACGGTGACGCGGTAGGTCGCCGCGCGCCAGGTGGCGACGGCCCGCAGTCCGCCGGCGTAGTACGAGGCGGCGCCGCGCAGCAGCCTGGCCTGGTTGGCGTGCCGGTTGGCGAGCGCGTCGACCCCCGCGTACACGCTGCCGAGGACCACGGTGCGGGGGTGGACGGCCGACTCCACCTCGATGGTGTCGACGGCGCGTGGCGCGCGGTGCAGCAGCACCTCGGCCAGCGCGGACGGGTCGGCGGGCAGGGCGAGCGCGCGGGCGAAGTCGTTGCCGCGGCCGGCCGGGACGAGTCCGAGTACGGTGCCGGTGCCGCTGAGCGCCCCGCCGACGCCGCCGGCGATGCCGTCGCCGCCCACGGCGAGGACGACCCGGCCGCGCTCCCCCGCCCGCCGGGCCAGCTCCTGGGCGTGGACGAGGCTGCGGCTGTACTCGGTCTCCAGCCCGGCGCCCGCCTCCCGCAGGATCCTGCCCACCCGCAACAGCGCCGCGGCGCCGGTGGAACCGCCCGCGGTGGGATTGACGATGGCGGTGAACTGTCGCATCGGTGGGCCTCCGGGCGAAGAGGGGCGGGTGGCGCGGTCACGGGACGGGGGAAGCCGGGCGGGGCCGTGCTCGGCGGGAGGGCCGGGCCGGGGGTCAGCCCGGGGGCAGGAGGACGCCCGGGTTGAGCAGGCCGGCCGGGTCCAGGCGCCGTTTGACGGCCCGCAGCGCGTCGGCGCCGAGCGGCCCTGCCTCCCGCAGGTACCAGTCGCGGTGGTCGGTGCCCACGCCGTGGTGGTGGCTGATGGTGCCGCCCGCGGCGAGGATCGCCTCGTTGGCGGCGTGCTTGGCGGGCGTCCAGTGCGCCACGGGGTCCTCGCCCTGCGCGCAGACCACCGTGAAGTAGAGGGATGCGCCGTTCTCGTAGACGTGCGAGACGTGGCACATCACCAGCGGCGGGGTGCCGGCCTCGGTGAGCGCCGCGGTCAGGGCGTCGCGGACGGCCGCGTACAGCCCGGGCAGGCGGGACCAGAAGGCGGCGGTCTCCAGTGTCTCGGCGAACGCGCCCACGTCCAGGAGCGCGTCGCGCAGGTACGGCGCCGAGTAGCGGCCGTGCGCCCAGCGCTCGCCCGGTTCCTCGCCGAGGTAGGTGCCGCCGCACTCGCGCAGGACGGCCGCGGCGCCCTCCCTGCGGCGGGCGACGTCCTCGGCGGTGCCCTCGTGGCCCACGATCGCCTGGCAGCCCGCCCGCGACGCGCCCGGGACGCCGATGGCGTCGGGCTGGGCGAGGCCGATCAGCGTCTCGGTCTCGTCGGACAGACGCAGCACGGTCGGCCGCGGCCCGTCCTGGGCGAGCCGGCGCAGCGCGGCGGCGCCCTCCTCGAAGGAGGCGAAGCGCCAGCCCTCGTGGACACGGGTCGTGGGCAGGGGGCGCAGGCGCACGGTCACCGAGGTGATGACGCCGAACGCGCCCTCGGAACCGAGGACGAGCTGACGCAGGTCGGGTCCGGCCGCCGAGCGCGGTGCGCGGCCGGTCTCCAGGGTGCCCTCGGGCGTGGCGAGGGTGAGGCCGAGGACCATCTCGTCGAAGCGGCCGTATCCGGCCGACGCCTGGCCGCTGGAGCGGGCGGCGGCGAACCCCCCGATGGTGGCCCACTCGTAGGACTGCGGGAAGTGGCCGAGGGTGAAGCCGTGCTCGGCGAGCAGCGCCTCGGCCCGCGGGGCGCGCAGCCCGGGCTGGAGGGTCGCGGTGCGGGAGACCGGGTCGAGGGCGAGCAGGCGGTCCATGCGGCGCAGGTCCAGGGCCACGAACGGGCGCCGGTCGGACGCCGGCCGCTCGGGGGCGAGACCGCCGACGACGGAGGTGCCGCCGCCGAACGGGACGGCGGCCAGGCCGTGGGCGGCGCAGGCGCGCAGGACGGCGAGCACCTCGTCGTGGCCGTCCGGGAGCACCACGGCCGCGGGGAGGCCGGTGACGTCACCGCTGCGGATCCGCAGCAGGTCGGGGGTGGACTTGCCCCGGGTGTGGCGGACGCGGGACTCGGCGTCCGTGCGCACGTGCGCCGCGTCGCCGACGGCGTCCAGCAGCGCCCGGTGAGCGGCGGCCGTCAGCGGCGACTCGGGGACGTCGAGGTCCGTGAGGCCGACCGGCCCCGTGCCGCGCGGCACGACCCCGAGCAGATCGCGCAGCAGCGCGGTCACCGAGTCGGGCAGCGGTGTGGCCTTGGCCGGGTCGCCCCAGCCGCTCCACAGCATGTCCATGGGGTTGTTCCTCACCGGTCGGTTCGAGGGGTGCCGTGCCCGCGCGCTTCACCGCCGGGGCGGGGGTGCGGCCTCGTGGGGCGTTACACTGTTACACATGACGCCTATTCGTCACAACGGTTCGGAGGGGGCCGACGGCTCGGCCGACGCGGCCGGTCCGGAGCATTCGGCCGGTTCCGCGGGCGCGGCCGGTCCGGAGCATTCGGCCGGTTCGGCAGGCGCGGCCAATTCAGCAGGCGCGGCCGGTTCGGCAGGTGATCCCGTGCTCGACGCCGTGCGCGACTGCGTCCTGGCCGTCGGTGTGCGCCGTACGACCATGACGGACGTGGCCCGTCGCGCCGGCGTCTCCCGGATGACGCTCTACCGGCGCTGGCCGGACGTGCGGTCGCTGGTGGGCGATCTGATGACCCGGGAGTGGATCGGGGTGGCCACCGGGGCGATGCCCGAGCGCCGGCCGGGTACCGGCACCCGCGCGCTGGTCGTGGACGGGCTGGTGGCCGGGGTGGCCGCGTTCCGCGCGCATCCGCTCTTCCGCAAGATCGTCGACGTCGATCCCGAGCTCCTCCTCCCCTACGTGCTGGACCGGCGCGGCGCCAGCCAGGAGGCCCTGCTCGACCTGATCGCCGGCTTCCTGCGCGAGGGCCACGCCGACGGGACGGTGCGGGTCGGGCACCCGGCCCGGCAGGCGCGGTCCCTGCTGCTGGTCGTCCAGTCCTTCACGCTGTCGCTGCGCACCATGACCGGCGAGGACGATCCCGAACTGACCGCGGAGGCGTTCCTCGCGGAACTGCGGACCATCCTGGAGAGGAACCTGACGCCATGAGCTCCGGCAGCAGCCCACTGAACCCGGACGACCCGGCCGGTCCGGCTCCGGGCTCGTCGCTGACCGCAGCGCGCCGCGCACGCGAGCTGGCCCTGACCGTCGGCGGACCGGCCGTGGACGTACTGGTCGTCGGACTGGGCGCGACGGGCGCCGGGGCCGCGCTCGACGCCGCCGCCCGCGGTCTGACCGTGGCCGCGATCGACGCGCACGACCTGGCCTTCGGCACCTCCCGCTGGAGCTCCAAGCTCATCCACGGCGGGCTGCGCTACCTCGCCTCGGCCCAGCTCGACGTCGCCCACGAGAGCGCGGTCGAACGCGGGGTGCTGATGGAGCGCACCGCGCCGCACCTGGTCGGCGCGCAGCCGTTCGTCCTGCCGCTGACTCCCCTGGTCTCCCGCGGTCAGGCCGCCCTCGCCTGGGCGGGCTTCCGCGCGGGCGACGGCCTGCGCCTGGCGGCGCGCACCGCCCGCGCCACCCTTCCGGCGCCGCGCAGGCTCTCCGCGGTGGAGACCCGCCACCTGGCCCCCGCGGTGCGCGGCACCGGGCTCCGCGGCGGCCTGCTGTCCTGGGACGGCCGCCTCACCGACGACGCCCGCCTGGTCACCGCCGTCGCCCGTACGGCGGCCGCGCACGGCGCGCGGATCCTGACCCGGGTCCGCGCGCTGGAGCTCACCGCTTCCGGCGCCCGCGTCCGCGACGAACTGACCGGCGAGGAGGGCGAGATCCGGGCCCGCGCCGTGATCAACGCCGGCGGCGTGTGGGCGGGCGGCCTGGTCGAGGGGGTCCGGATCCGGCCCTCGCGCGGGACCCACCTCGTACTGCGCTCCGACCGGCTGGGGCCGCTGCCCGCCGGACTGCACGTTCCCGTCCCCGGGGAGACCAACCGCTTCGTCCTGGTGCTGCCCCAGGGCGACGGCCGGGTCTACGTCGGACTCACCGACGAACCGGTCGACGGCGCGGTGCCCGACGTCCCCGAAGTTCCCGAGAGCGACATCGGCTTCCTGCTCGACGTGCTGGGTTGCGCCCTGGAGGCGCCGGTGCGGCGCGAGGACGTGGTGGGCGCCTTCGCGGGGCTGCGTCCCCTGCTGGACACCGGCCCGGCGGGCGGCACCGGCCCGGCGCCCCGGACCGCGGACATCTCCCGCAGGCACGCCGTGCTCACTTCGCCGGACGGTGTGGTCACCGTGGTCGGCGGTAAGCTCACCACCTACCGTCGGATGGCCGAGGACGCCGTGGACGCCGCCCTGACGGCGCGCGGGCTGGCCGCGGGCCCCTCCCCGACGGCCTCCCTCCCGCTCGTCGGCGCGGCGTCGCCGCGGGTCCTCGCCGCGCTGCGGGCGCCGCGCCGGCTGGTCCGCCGCTACGGCACCGAGGCGCCCGCCGTGCACGCCCTGGGCGTCCGCGACCCACGACTGCGCGAACCCGTGCCCGCGGGCCACCCCGTCACCCGTGCCGAACTGGTGTGGGCCGTACGCCACGAGGGCGCGCTCGACGAGGCGGACCTCCTGGACCGGCGCACCCGCATCGGCCTGGTCCCGGCCGACCGCGCGGCGGCACTCGGCGCCGCGCGGGACGCGGTGGGCGAGGCGCTGGAGTCCCGCTGAGCCCACCGGCGAGCACCGGTCGCGGCCAGCGTGTCCGGGGCGGGTGTGTGCGGGGCGGGTGTGTGCGGGGCGGGTGTGTGCGGGGCGGGTGTGTGCGGGGCGGGTGTGTCCGGCGTGGGTGTGTGCGGGGCGGGTGTGTCCGGCGTGGGTGTGTCCGGGGTGGGCGATCCCAGCGGGTGGGTACCGGTGGGTGAGTCCCGTTGGGCGCATCCCCGCGGGTGGGCATCGGTGAGCGCGTTCCGACAGGTGTGTCCCGGTGAGCGCGTCCCGGGTGTGTGTCTCCCGGCGGGTGAGTCCCGGCAGGCGCGTCCCGCTGTGCCCGCCGCGGCGGGCGGCCTCGGCGGGCGGCCCCGGCGGGTTCGCGGGCGGCGGGCTCAGGCCGCCATCGCCCGGCCCGGCTCCAGGCGGTCCAGGAGCTGGGTGCGGTGCAGGACGGCCACCGGCGCGAGGAAGTCGGGATGGCGCAGCAGCGCGGCGGCCCGGCGGTCCGCCTCGTCGGGTGCGAGCAGGCGCCTGAACTCGACCGGCGGGCCGCCGGCGCGCTCTCCGTCGGCGAGCGCGGTCACCGCGCGGCCGGCCAGGCCGGGGTCGGCGAGCAGACAGGCGGCCCAGCTGGCGACGACCTCGTCCACCCAGGTGCGCCAGGCGCGGGTGTCCGGGTCGTCCTCCTCGGCGCCGTCCGCGCCGGTGATCCAGTCCAGCCGGGCGGAGCCGCCGGGGCCGGACATGCCGACCAGCGCGGCGTCCATCGGCGTCGGGTAGCGCAGCCAGGCCGCCACCGTCACGGCCTGGCGCGCCTGCACCTCGCACAGGGCGGACGCCAGGGCGCCGCCGGCGGCCGGATAGGCGCTGGTGAGCCATTGGGCGGTCGCCGCGATGAGGGGGGAGAGATCTTCGAGCACTGGTGGGCCGTTCGAACTGTTCGCGGACACGGGGACTGCTTCGAACGGTAGCCCGCGGCTCGTGGCCGGCGATATGGTCCGGGCCTCCTCCGGGGCGTGGCTTCGGCCACACCGGGCGGAGGAGGCCCGGACGCTGTGCGGTGGGGCGGGTGCGGGTCAGACCCCCGCGGGGAAGCGTTCCCAGACGCGGTGCGCGCCCAGGAGGCGCACGATCTGCTCCAGCGTGGTGGTGCCGCTGTCGCCGACGATCACGCCGGGCGCGTCGGCGGGCACCCCGGCCGCCTCCAGCGCGGCCTCGGCGCCCTTCCAGGCGCCGATCGCCTTTCCGTGCCGGAACGCCTCGGACAGCAGCAGACCGACCCGCGGGTCGTGGGTCGCAAGCTGCGCCGAGGGGAGGGGGGACTTGGCGTCCCGGGCGCCGAAGGCGTCGGCGCCCACGCCCGGTGTCCCGGCCACCAGCAGGGCGTCGAACTCCACCGAGCGCGCGGTGGCGTAGGTGCGCTGGACGGTCAGCGCGTCGGCGCCGTCGCCGAGCCTGCCGCCGGACGGTGCGACGACGAGGGGCACCATGCCGCCGGCGAGCACCGCCTCGCGTACCGCCCGTACGCCGTCCACGTCACCGTCCGGGCCGGCGACGATGCCGATGATCCTGCCGTCCGTGGGCCAGGTCCGGCCGACCTGGGAGAGGGCGGCGCTGGGCTGGACGTCGGCGAGCGGCACGGTGGCCTCGGGCGCCGGCAGGCCGAGCCCGGCGGCGACCTCGGCGCACAGCTCGGGGTCGATGTTGGCCAGCACCTGCAGTCCGCGCTCCTTGATCGCCTGCTCGTAGCACTTGCCGAGCTCGAAGGTGTAGGCGCCGATGATGTGCTCGCGCTCGACCGGGCTCATGCTGAGCCAGAACCGGCGGGGCTGGCTGAAGTGGTCCGCGAACGTCTCCGGCGCCTCGCGTACCTTCCTCCCCTCGGGGACCCGTACCGGCGTCTCGATGTACGCGCCCGTGTCCGCGCCGGCGGTGAACGGGCAGCCGCCGTCGAGGGAGTTGGGCCGGTAGGGGGCCACGCCCCGGTGCACGGCCGTCTGGTGGAAGCCGTCGCGCAGCATGTCGTTGACCGGTGCGTGCGGGCGGTTGATCGGGATCTGCGGGAAGTTCGGGCCGCCCAGACGGGTGATCTGGGTGTCCAGGTAGGAGAAGAGGCGTCCGGCGAGCAGCGGGTCGTCGGTGATGTCGATGCCGGGCACGAGGTGGCCGACGTGGAAGGCGACCTGCTCGGTCTCGGCGAAGAAGTTGGACGGGTTGCGGTTGAGGACGAGCCGGCCGACGGGCTGCACGGGGGCGAGTTCCTCGGGGACGATGTTGGTCGGGTCCAGCAGGTCGATGCCCTCGAAGGTCTGGTCGGGGGTGTCGGGGAAGGTCTGGATGCCGAGCTCCCACTCGGGGTAGGCGCCCGCCTCGATGGCGTCGGCGAGGTCCCGTCGGTGGAAGTCCGGGTCGACGCCGCCGATGATCTGCGCCTCCTCCCACACCAGGGAGTGCACGCCGAGCTTCGGCTTCCAGTGCCACTTCACCAGTGTGGTCCCGCCCTCGGCGTCGACCAGCCGGAAGGTGTGGACGCCGAAGCCCTCCATGGTCCGGAAGGAGCGCGGGATGCCCCGGTCGGACATGTTCCACAGGACGTGGTGGGTGGCCTCGGTGTGCAGGGTGACGAAGTCCCAGTGGGTGTCGTGGGCCGTCTGCGCCTGGGGGATCTCCCGGTCGGGGTGCGGCTTGGCCGCGTGCACGATGTCGGGGAACTTGATGGCGTCCTGGATGAAGAAGACCGGGATGTTGTTGCCGACCAGGTCGAAGACGCCCTCGCTGGTGTAGAACTTCGTGGCGAACCCCCGGGTGTCGCGCACGGTGTCGGCCGAGCCGCGCGAGCCCAGCACGGTGGAGAACCGGACGAAGACCGGGGTCTCCACGTCCTTGGCGAGGAACGCCGCCTTGGTCACGGAGGCCGCCGTGCCGTAGCTGGTGAAGACGCCGTGTGCCGCGGAGCCGCGGGCGTGGACCACGCGCTCGGGGATGCGCTCGTGGTCGAAGTGCATGATCTTCTCGCGCAGGTGGTGGTCCTGCAGCAGGACGGGTCCGCGGGGCCCGGCCTTGAGCGAGTGGTCGGTGTCGTACAGGCGTGCGCCCTGGGCGGTGGTCAGATAGCTGCCGCTCTGCGCCATCCGGGCGCGGTCCGCCCCGGTCGGCTGCCCCGTGGGCGAGACGGTGTCCGGGCCGCTCTGGTCCGGCTTGGGCGGCAGCGGGTCCCGGGGCTCGGTCGGCTCCGCGACGGACGGCGACTCGGGCGCCGGCTTCCCGGGGATGCCCTCTTCCGGTCCCGCGCCGTCGCCGCGCAGCGCGTCGGTGACCTTCTGGGCTGCCTGCTTGATGGGGTTGGCCTCGCTCATCAGTGCTCGTTCCTCCGATCCTGGCCGTACCGCCGTACGGGCGCCTCGGCCGTGTGCTCTGCGATTGCCGGTCGTCCTCGGCCGCGCCGGTCCGTCACCGCTGGGCCCGATCCCTATGGGCGAGTGGATGAATCGCCACGAAAGGGCGTCAACCCTGTCAATCTCTCATGGGGTGGGCAGCGGCGCATGGGGCGGACAACGAGGGGGTGATCCCCGGGTAGCGTCCTCACCCCGTGCCCTCCCTCCGCACCCTCGCCGCATCGACCGCCCCACCCGCGTACCCCGGAAAGGGCGCTCAAGCCCGGTGGGACGTCCCCGGTCGCGGTGACCCGCCCGGCGGCGGCGCGGGACCCCGGCCGCCGGCTCGGTCCCTTCGCCCGTCGGCGCCGGACCCGCAACCGGCGCGCCGTGTCGATGCGGGCACGCCGGGTACCCGCCGGACACGAGAGGCGCCCGGGAGCGCGCCCGCGGCCGCCGCCGGTGCTCGGCCCGGTGCGCGTGGTCCGGGTTCGGTGCAGTGAATGGAGTGGGCATGGCACACAACGGAGGCGACGCGGCCCCCGCCCGGCAGGCGGGTTCCGCCGGCCTTCGTCTGGCCGCGGACGGTTCCTCGCGCCACGGAGCGCCACCGCGGGAGGAACACCTGCCGCGCGACCGCAACCAGGCGATCCTGGAGGCGGCCAAACAGGTGGGGGCGCTCCTGAAACGGAAGGGGCACGCGTTCGCGCTGGCGGGCAGCGTGGCCGCCTACGCGCACGGCGGCAGCGAGAACCTTCAGCACGACGCCGACTTCTGCGTACGCCCCGACGACGCCGAGGCGGTGGCGGACACCCTGCGGGAAGGCGGCCTGACCGTCTACGTGCCGCCGGAGGACTGGCTGATCAAGGCCAAGTGCTTCGACCAGGACATCGACATCATCTTCGAACTGGCCCACCAGCCCGTCTCCGTGGACATGCTGGACCGGGCCGAGGAGCTGTCGGTCGACTCCGTCCGGATGCCCGTGCTGGCCCCCACCGATCTGCTGTGGAGCCTGGTCTCCGCCTTCTCCGAACACCACTGCGACTTCGGGGCCGTCCTGCCGATCGCCCGCGCCCTGCGCGAGAAGGTCGACTGGGCGTGGATCCGGCGCGCCTGCGGCGACGAGCCCATGCCCGCCGCGTTCTTCTTCCTCCTCGAACGCCTGAACGTCATCGCCCCGCTGGAGACGCGGAAGGAGCAGTCATGAGCCAGCACGACGCGGAGCCGGCGGCCGGCGCCCCGGCCGGCGGGAACGACGCCGGGGCCAACCTGGAGTACCGCATCGCCCATCTGAGGGAGCGGATCGCCGCCGGCCCCCTGGGCGAGCTGGGGGTACGGCTTGAGGTGCGCGGCGAGGCCCTGTTGCTGACCGGCACGGTCCCCTCGGCGCACTGCCGCGACGAGATCTGCGGCCTCGTCGACGCGGAGCTGGCCGGGCACCGGGTCCACTGCGACATCGTCGTCGCCGACGCCACCTCTCCCGACCACGCGGAGGACCTCGCATGATCCGGATAGCAGCCGTCGGGGACATCCACATGGCGCCCGAGACCCGGGGCACGCTCCGTCCCGCGTTCGAGACCCTGCCCGACTGCGCCGACGTCCTGCTGCTGGCCGGCGACCTCACCCGGCACGGCACGCCGGAGGAGGCGCGGGTGGTGGCCGAGGAGATCCGGGACCTGGGCGTGCCGGTGGTGGCGGTCCTGGGCAACCACGACCACCACGCCGACCGGCCCGAGGAGGTCACCGCAGTCCTGGAGGACGCCGGCGCCCAGGTGCTGGAGGGGAGCGGAGTCGTCGTGCCCTGCGACGGGGCACGCGTCGGCGTGGCCGGCACCAAGGGGTTCGGCGGCGGCTTCGTCGGGCGCTGCGCGGGCGAGTTCGGCGAGCCGCTGATGAAGGAGTTCGTCCGGTACACCCGCCGCTGCGCCGACAACCTGCGCACCTCGCTGGAGCAGCTCGGCGAACAGGGCTGCGACGTGCGGATCGCGCTGACCCACTACTCCCCCGTGCCCGAGACGCTCGCCGGCGAGCCCCTGGAGATCTACCCCTTCCTCGGCAGCTACCTGCTGGCCGAGGCCGTCGACACGGCGGGCGCCGACCTCGCCGTGCACGGCCACGCGCACGCGGGCACGGAGAACGGCATGACCAGCGGCGGGGTGCGGGTGCGCAACGTCGCCCAGCCGGTCATCGGCCGGGCCTTCCACGTCTACCACGTGCACGCGCGCCGGCCCGTCCCGGCCGGCGCACCCGGCGGGCACCCCGGCTGAGCCCTCACCACCGGCGCGGCGCCGCCGTCCGCGACGCTCCGGCGGCGCCGTCGCGCACGGCGGGGGAGCCAGGACACGGGTGACACGGGCGGGCCGGAGAGGGCCCGGGGACGGCGGGGCCCGGGCCCGGCGGGGGCCACGGCGCGCCCCGGCGGCCGCTGCGTAGTCTGGGCCCGTGCACATCTGTTTCGTCTGCAGCGGGAACATCTGCCGGTCGCCGTCCGCCGCGCTGGTCCTCGCCGAGCGGCTGCGCCGGGCCGGACTGGCGGAGTCGGTGCGGGTCAGCAGCGCCGGCATCGGGCCGTGGCACGTCGGGGAGGCCATCGACGCACGAGCCGGTGCGGCGCTGGCCCGGCACGGCTATCCGGTCGAGCACGTGGCCGCGCAGGTCGGCGCGGAGCACCTGGACGCCGATCTGTTCCTGGCCATGGACCGGGGCCACGAGAAGGCGCTGCGCCGCCTCGTCGACGACCCGTCCCGGGTGCGGATGCTGCGCTCCTTCGATCCCGACGCCACCGGTGACCTCGACGTGCCCGACCCCTACTACGGCGGCCCGGAGGGGTTCGACGAGGTGCTGGCCATGATCGAGGCCGCGGTGCCCGGCCTGCTCTCCTGGGTGCGCGAGCGGCTGCCGTCGTGACCGCGGGTCCGGCGGCCGGAGCCGACGAGGGCGGACCGGGTCCCGGCGACGGCGGTCCGGGCGCCGCCGCGGCCCGGCTGACCGGGCGCCGGGTGACCGCCGAGCACCGGCTGTCCGCGACGCTCGCCGAAGTGACGCTCGACGACGGCCGGGCGGTGATGGTCAAGGACGGTGCCGAGCCGGACGCCGTGCGCGCCGAGGCCGCGGGGCTGCGCTGGCTCGCCCTGGCCGGAGCCGTGCGCGTCCCCGCGGTGCGCGGTCACGACCGGCGCCGGCTGGTGACCGACCGGGTCACCACGGGCCGGCCGGACGCCCGGGCCGCCCTCCGGTTCGGCCGTGACCTGGCCGCGCTGCACGCCGCCGGTGCGCCCGCGTTCGGCGCGCCGCCCCCGGGCGGCCCCGAGGAGGCGTACATCGGGCTCGCCCCGATGCGCAACGTCCCTCGCGACGACTGGCCGAGCTGGTACGCCGAGCACCGGGTGCTCCCCTATCTGCGCCGTGCGGTCGACGACGCCGCCCTGCGCCCGGCCGAGGCGGCGGTGATCGAGGGCGTCCTCGAACGGCTGCCCGAGCTCGCCGGCCCGGCGGAACCGCCCGCGCGGCTGCACGGCGACCTGTGGAACGGCAACGTCCTGTGGGGCGCGGACGGCCAGGTCTGGCTGATCGACCCGGCCGCGCACGGCGGCCACCGGGAGACCGACCTGGCCATGCTCCACCTGTTCGGCTGCCCGCACCTGGACCGGGTGCTGGCCGGCTACCAGCAGACGGCGCCCCTCGCCGACGGCTGGGCCGGCCGCATCGGGCTGCACCAGCTCTTCCCGCTGCTGGTGCACACCGTGCTGTTCGGACGCGGCTACGCCGAACAGGCGGTCGCGGCGGCCAGGAGCACCGGCCGGTGATCCTGGCCGCCACGAGCCCGGCCGGTCCCGCCCGGAGCTGATCCCGGGCCCTCCCCCGCCCGGCCCTTCCCGGCAGGGCGGGGCCGGCGTGGGCACGGGGCACCCGCAAGCCGCTGCCCCGCGTACCCGACGGCGCCGCACCGCACCCACGGACTCGCCGGACCCGCCGTCGGCGCAGGGCGCCACCAGCCGTCAACACATCAGCCCGCTTCCACCCTTGAGGGTGAAGAAGTCCCCCGCATGACGTGTTCACCTGCGGGGGGTCGCCCCGGCCATGTCCCGGTTTCGTCACCAAGTGGAACGGCTGCCCCAGCCGTCGCCGTACCGCGTCCGGCACGTGCTAAGAAATACGGCGTCACGGCATGCGGCGTACCACGGGGGTGCGCCACCGGTCATGCCGTTCGGCCCGTCAGGGCCGCAGGGGGAAAGGGTCACCCGAGTGAACCGCACACGCACGACCGTCGCCGCCCTGGCCGCCGCCGGGCTCGTCACCGCCGCCCAACTCGGCCTCGCCGGGGCCGCCTCCGCGGCGACCGCCGCACCGCAGAGCACCGGCTGCCCGGTCAACATCGTCTATCCGACCCGCTTCTACGTCGACCACAACGGCTGGGTCACCAACGGCGGCCTGTACTTCGGCGTCAAGAGCAAGACCGGCAAGAGCTTCAAGAAGGTCACCTTCACCGTCACCAACGTCAAGAACCTGCGCTTCGGCACGGCGGCCCCGACCGGCGGCCGGATCAGCCACAGGACCTCGCAGACCGTCTCGGTCTACACCTCGACCCTCAAGGGCAAGGCGAGCCTCGGCTTCCGGGTGCACACGCGCCTGCTGAACAACCGCAGCTACAAGCTGAAGCTCACCCTGCACGGTTCCGGCTGGAACTGCGCGGTCAACCAGGGCACCTGGGGCCACTGACCACGGGGACGCCCGTACGGTCCTGAACGCCGCACTCCCCCGGCGCCCCGGCCCAGCGGCCGGGGCGCCGGCATGCCCGGGCCGTGCCGCGCCCGCCTCGGTGCGGCCCCTCGCTCCCCGGTGCGGCCCCTCGCTCCCCGGTGGGACCGCACGCGTCGGCGGCCCCGCCTGGCGGCCCGGCGCGCATTGGCGTCATGATCGGAGTTGCGGGTACGACCGTGCGTGCGAGGTAGGCTGCGGCTGCCGGAGGGCGCGGGCGGCGTCACCCTCGCTGGGCGGGCGGCCGGGAGAAGGGGTGGTGCGGGCAGGATGGACTGGCGTGAGTTCGCCGAGCAGATGGCCGAGCTCGCCCGGCGTCTGCTGGCGCAGGGCTCCCCTCAGGCGACGCTCGACGGAGTCGTCGCGGCGGCGGTCCAGCTGATCGACGGGTGCGAGGCATCCGGGATCCTCGCCGTGCGCAGGGGCCGCGCCGTCAGCCTGGCGGTGAGCGGGGACATGGTCGCCGAGTCCGACCGGTTGCAGGGCGAGCTGAACGAGGGCCCCTGCTTCGACGCCGCCCGCCGGGTGAACGACGACCGGATATTCCGCATCGCCGACATGTCGAAACCGCAGCCCGCCTGGCCACGGTACGCGCCCGCCGCCCGTGACCTGGGCATCGGCAGCATGATGGGCTTCCTCCTCTACACCGAGGACGACGACTTCGGGGCGTTGAACTGCTACTCCAGCCGTCCCGGCGCGTTCACCCCGGAGAGCGAGACGGCCGGCTGGCTGCTCGCCTCGCACGCCGCCGTGGCGGTGTCCAGCGCCCGCACCGTCGACCAGCTCGAACACGCCCTGGAGACCCGGCACGCGATCGGCGAGGCCATGGGCATGCTGCGCGAGCGCCACCGGCTCAGCGAGGACGACGCCTTCGCGGTCCTGCGCCGCATCTCCCAGCACCACAACATCAAACTCCGCGACGTCGCCCAGAACATCCGCGACAAGGCGCCCGAGAAGCCCTGACGGGCACCCCGGAAAGGCCCGGTTCCCGGTCTCGCGGTCGCTTCCGTACTGCCCGTCCCGCTGACCTCCCGCACCGCCGTGCGCCCGCGCACCACCGCGCCGGGCGGACGCGACGGGCAGACGCGACGGGTGCACGCGGCAGACGGACGCGACGGGCGCACGGGGCGGGCCGTCCGGGTGGCGCGCGCCCGGCCGCGCCGCCCGGACGGCCCTACCGGTGTCCGCGGCCTGCCGGACGGCACCACCGGGGCGGTGACGCCGTCCCGCCCGGGGGCCGCCCCTCGATGTGGCCCCCTCCCCCGGAAAGCGGGCCCGCGCCGCCTCGCCTGTCGGCCGGACCGCCGTCGGAGCGGGCCTGGCCCGGTCGCTCCGACGGGCCGCAGCCACCGCCCACGCCGGCTCGCGCGTAAGGGGCCGACGTCTCCTCAGGAGAGGGTGACGGCCCTCGCCTCACGCGGCGCGGCAGTGTAGACATGGCAACATGGTCCGACTTCCGGGTCGAACCGGCCCCCGGTCGGCCCGCCGTCCCAGCGACGAGCGCCTCGATCACGCGCCCGGCCCCGCCCGCCGGGCGCGCGAGCGCGCCGAACGGAGGCGGTCCGCGGCCGGCCCGTCCGCCGGACTGCGCTCCGCGCTGCGCGGACGCAGCGTCGCCGGGCAGGTGTTCCTGCTCCAGGTGGTCGTCGTGCTGCTGCTGGTCCTGGCGGCCGTGGCGGCACTGGTGCTGCAAGTACGGCACGACAGCACCGAGGCGGCCGGCGACCGGTCGCTCGCCGTCGCCGAGACGTTCGCCAACGCGCCGGGCACCCCCGCGGCACTGGCCTCCCCCGACCCGTCGGCCCTCCTGCAACCGCGGGCCGAGGCCGCCCGCGCGGCCGCGCACGTCGACTTCATCGTGGTGATGAACACCGCCGGGGTCCGCTACACCCACCCCGTTCCGAACCGCATCGGAGGGAAGTTCGTCGGCGCCATCCAGCCCGCGCTGAACGGCGGCACCGTCATCCAGGAGGTCAACGGAACCATCGGGCCCCTGGTGCAGGCCGTGGTGCCGGTCAGGGCGCCGGACGGCACGGTGGTGGGACTGGTGGCGGCCGGCATCACCACCCGGAACGCCGGGGGGCCGGCCGACCGGCAGCTGCCCGTCGTGCTGGGCGCGGCGGCCGTGGGACTGTCCCTGGCCACGGGCGGAACGGCACTGGTCAGCAGACGGCTGCTGCGCCAGACACATGGTCTGGGGCCGGGCGAGATGACCCGGATGTACGAGCACCACGACGCGGTGCTGCACTCCGTCCGGGAGGGCGTCGTCATCGTCGGCGAGCAGGGCGAACTGCTGCTCGCCAACGACGAGGCGCACCGCCTGCTCGACCTGCCCGAGGACGCGGAGCGGCGGAGCGTGCCCGACCTCGGCCTCGACCCCGCCACCGCCGAGCTGCTGACCTCCGGACGGATCGCGACCGACGAGGTGCACCTGGTCGGCGACCGGCTGCTGGCCATCAACCAGCGGCCCACCGACCTGGAGGGCGGCCCGTCGGGCAGCGTGGCCACGCTGCGCGACTCCACGGAGCTGCGCGCCCTGTCCGGTCGCGCGGAGGTGGCCCGGGAACGCCTCAGCCTGCTGTACGACGCCGGGCTGGGCGTCGGCACCACCCTCGACGTGACCCGGACCTCCGAGGAACTGGCCCAGGTCGCCGTGCCCCGGTTCGCGGACTTCGCCACCGTGGACCTGTACGACGCGGTCCTGCGCGGCGAGGACCCGGAACCGGGAGCCGCGCTGCGGCGTGCGGCGCTCGCCGGCATCCGCGAGGGCGTCCCGCTGTATCCGGTGGGAAAACAGATGCGTTTCATCGCCTCCTCGCCGCAGGCCGACAGCCTCCGGTCCCGCAGAGCGGTCCTCGAACCGCGCCTGGCGGCGGCCGCGGGCTGGCTGGCCCAGGACCCGGAGCGCACCGAGCGGATCGTGGAGTACGGCATCCACTCGCTGATCAGCGTGCCGGTGCGGGCCGGGGCGGTGGTGCTGGGACTGGTCAGCTTCTGGCGGTCCGAGAAGCCGGAGCCGTTCGACGCCGAGGAGCTGGCCCTCGCCGAGGAGCTGGTCGCCCGGGCCGCGGTCTCCATCGACAACGCCCGCCGCTACACGCGCGAGCACGGCATGGCCGTCACCCTGCAGCGCAGTCTGCTGCCGCGCAGCCTGCCCGAGCAGAGCGCCCTGGACGTCGCCTACCGTTACCTGCCCGCGCAGTCGGGCGTGGGCGGGGACTGGTTCGACGTGCTGCCGCTGTCCGGGGCGCGGGTCGCGCTGGTCGTCGGCGACGTCGTGGGCCACGGGCTGCACGCGGCGGCGACCATGGGCCGGCTGCGCACCGCGGTGCACAACTTCTCCGCCCTGGACCTGCCGCCCGACGAGCTGCTGACGCTGCTGGACGAACTGGTGGGGCGTATCGACCAGGACGAGACGGCGGACGGGCCCGGCGCCCCCGTCGTCGGCGCGACCTGTCTGTACGCGATCTACGACCCGGTCTCCCGGCGGTGCGCCCTCGCCCGGGCCGGCCATCCGCCGCCCGCCGTGATCGACCCCACCGGCCAGGTCGCCTTCGCCGACGTGCCCGCCGGTCCACCGCTGGGTCTGGGCGGGCTGCCGTTCGAGACGGCCGAGCTGGAGCTGGCCGAGGGCAGCCGGCTGGTCCTGTACACCGACGGGCTCGTGGAGGACCGGAAGCGGGACATCGACACCGGTCTGGAGGAGCTGCGCGCGACGCTCGCCACGGCCGGCGAGTCGCCCGAGGAGACCTGCCGCGCGGTGCTCGACGCCCGGCAGCCGTTCCGGCCGGGCGACGACATCGCGCTGCTCGTCGCGCGGACCCGGGCCCTGGACGCCGATCGGGTCGCCGAGTGGGACGTGCCGCCGGACCCGGCGGCCGTGGGCGAGGTGCGCGCCTCGGTGACCCGGCGGCTGGCGCGGTGGGGGCTGGAGGAGCTGACCTTCACCACCGAGCTGATCCTCAGCGAGCTGGTCACCAACGCGATCCGCTACGGCAGCCCGCCCATCCGGGTGCGTGTGCTGCGCGACCGCGCCCTGATCTGCGAGGTGTTCGACAGCGGCAGCACCTCGCCGCACCTGCGCTACGCGACCGCCACGGACGAGGGCGGCCGGGGCCTGTTCCTGGTGGCGCAGCTCGCCGAGCGGTGGGGCACCCGCTACACGCGCTCGGGAAAGGTCATCTGGGCCGAACAACCGCTGCCCTGACGCGTCCCCGCCGCTGCCCAGACACGCGCCCGCCCCTTCGCAGGCTGCCTCCGTACGTACCCGCGGACTCCGCGCCCGAAGGGCGACGGCCTGGTCGAGCCGCCGCGCGCGCTCGGCCGGTTCGCCTGCTCCGCAGCGCTCGTGACGCCCGGCGGCGGTGACGAGCCGCCGACGGGTTTCCGCGGCCCACGGGATCGCGTCCCGCGCCGCCGCACGGAACCGCCGGCGAGGGCGTGCGGCGACGAGGAGGCACACCTCTACTCGTTCCTCCACGCGCCGAGGTGGGCCGGGCCGACAGACGGAGGCCCGGGGCGGCGCCGGCGGGGTCGGCACCGAACAGCGGGTCTTCTTCCCGCGCGGGCACGACCTCGGCCCGGGCCCCCGCCGCCGGCGGCGGAAGGCGTACGAGCCCCGGGCCACGTCGGCCGGCGCACGCGCGCCGGACCGGCCCCAGGGCCCTCGACGGGTCTTCGGGGGGCCGGCCCGGCCGGGGCGCCCTCAGCCGCCGCTCAGGCGCTGCCGGAGCAGTTGCTTGCCCAGCTCGGCGCCCTTGCGGCTGTCCGCCTGCGCCTTGCGGAACAGTTCCACGATCTCGTCGTCCTTCTCCCGCTCCGCGTCCTGGATGTACTGCTCCAGCCGCAGCGCGTTCTTCAGGCACGCCTCGACGAACCAGATGAGGTCGTAGTCCTTGTCCCGCGTACCGGTGACGTCACCGGTCTCGGTACCGCTCGTCATGCGGGCCTCCTCCTCGCCGGGACCCGGTGGGAATCCGGGACCTTCGTCCTCGGTGGGGCGCCGGGTACCCCCGGGCGACGCCGGACACACACCGGGTCAGCCCAGGGCCCGGTCGAGGTTGTAGGCGGCGCTGATCAGGGACAGGTGTGTGAAGGCCTGCGGGAAATTGCCCTGCTGCTCGCCGGTGCGGCCGATCTCCTCGGCGTACAGGCCGAGGTGGTTGCCGTAGGTGAGCATCTTCTCGAAGGCCAGCCGGGCCTCGTCTAGGCGGCCGGCCCGGGTGAGGGCCTCGACGTACCAGAACGAGCAGATGGAGAAGGTGCCCTCGTCGCCGCGCAGCCCGTCGGGACTGGTCCGCGGGTCGTAGCGGTAGACCAGGGAGTCGGAGACCAGATCCTCGGTGAGCGCGTCCAGCGTGGCCAGCCACTTGGGGTCGGTGGGGGCGATGAACTTCGCCAGCGGCATCATCAGCACGGCGGCGTCCAGCACGTCGCCGCCCTCGTACTGGACGAAGGCCTGCCGCTTCGCCGACCAGCCCCGGTCCATCACGCGCCGGTAGATCGCGTCCCGGCCCTGCCGCCAGCGCGGCAGATCGGCGGGCAGCCCGCGGCGGTTGGCCAGCCGGATCGCCCGTTCGACGGCCACCCAGCACATCAGGCGCGAGTACAGGAAGTCCTTGCGGCCGCCCCGGGTCTCCCACACGCCCTCGTCCGGCTGGTCCCAGTTCTCGCAGACCCAGTCGACCAGCCCGCACACGTCGTCCCACTGGGCGCTGGAGATCGGCTCGGCCCACTTGTCGTAGAGGTAGATCGAGTCGATCAGGGCGCCGTAGATGTCCAGTTGGAGCTGGTCGGCGGCTGCGTTGCCTACCCGGACCGGGGCCGAGTCCAGGTGTCCCGCCAGGTGGCCGAGTTCCCGCTCGGGCAGTTCGGTGCGGCCGTCGATGCCGTACATGATCTGCAGCGGGCCGGTCGCCCTGCCGTCGCCCGGGCTGATGTGCCGGGTCACGAACCGCATGAAGGCGGCGGCCTCGCCGGAGAACCCCAGCCGCAGCAGTGCGTAGACGGCGAACGCGGCGTCACGCACCCAGACGTAGCGGTAGTCCCAGTTCCGCTCGCCGCCCAGCCGCTCGGGCAGGCTCGTGGTGGGCGCGGCGACGATGGCGCCGGTCGGGGCGTAGGTGAGCAGCTTCAGGGTGAGCGCGGAGCGGTGGACCATCTCGCGCCAGCGGCCGCGGTAGCGGGACTGCGCCAGCCAGCGCCGCCAGTACGCCACGGTGGCCGCGAACTGCTCGTCGGCCTCCGCGCGGGCGCAGCGGCGCGGCACCACGTGGCCGCCCACCTGGTCGAGGGCGAAGACGGCCGACTCCCCTTCGATGAGCTTGAAGTCCGCCCGGACATCCGGTCCCTCGGCCTCCAGCGGCACGGTGGCGGTGAGGGAGAGGGACAGCGACGGCGACTCGAACAGGACCACCAGGCCCTCGGTGCGGACCGTGTGCGGGTCGGCGCCGTAGTTGAACCGGGGGGCCACCCGGGCCCGGAAGGCGAGGGTGCCGCGCACGCACACCACCCGCCGGATCAGCCGGTGCCGCTCGGCCTCCCCGGCGGCCCCGGCCCCGCCGGTCACCGGCATGAAGTCCTGCACCTCGCCGACGCCGTCCTCGGAGAAGAAGCGGGTGATCAGCACGTTGGTGTCGGGGAAGTAGAACTGCTTGGTGCGCGCCGCCTCGACCGCGGCGAGTTCGAAGCAGCCGCCCCGCTCGGCGTCCAGCACGGCCGCGAACACACTGGGGGAGTCGAAGGCGGGGCAGCAGTACCAGTCGATCGTGCCGTCGGTGCCGACGAGGGCGACGGTGCGCAGGTCGCCGATCAGGCCGTGGTCGGCGATCGGCACGTGGCAGGGCTCGTGGGGCGGGAGCTGCGGGCTCGGGGTCTCGGCCATGACGACGGCCTCCCTGTCTGGGCGCGCGGGCAGCTCAGGACCTCGGGCCGCTGCCCTGCCTTCTCGGGCTCTTCCAGCTTCTTCCAGCTTAGGAGCAGGTGGGCGGGCCGGAGGTTTTCCGGCACCGCGGGCAGGTACCCCTACAGCCGGCCGGCACCGGGCCGGCCACCGCCGAGGCCCTTCCGGATGCAGGGAGCGGCGCGGCGGGCAATCGTTGGAGGAGGTCCCGGTCCCGCAGCACGGGTCCCGCAGCACGGACCCGGGCGGGAACCCGGCCGGACCCGAGGAGGACACATGTCGACGTCAGAATCCGAAGCATCCCGCTCGTCCGGGAACCCGTGCACCCCGGACAGGCTGCTCCATGCCCGTACCGGCACCGATGTCTCGCCGGAGGACGTGGTGCTGGCCGCGGGCCGGGACATCACGCCGCGCAACCTGGAGTGGGCCAAGCGCAAGATCGAAACGGAGGGCCCGGCCGCCCTGGACAAGCTGCTGCCCTAGCTTGGCGGGCCGTGACGGTCCGTCGCCGCGGTGGGGTCGGAGCACGAACGCTCCGGCCCCACCGGCTGTTCCGGGTGCTGCCGCCGGCTGGTCCGGGTCCTGCCGCCGGCTGGTCCGGGTCCTGCCGCCGGCTGCTCCGTCCTGCCGCTCCCGCGGCGTCCGCGGCGGCCGGACGGTGACGGCCACGGGCGGACGGCGACGCGACGTCGGCGGCAGGTGCGGGCGGCCCGCGGCAGCACCGCGGGCGTCGCACGCCTCGACACGGGTTTGCACTGCTCGACACCAGGCCCGCCGCGGTCCGGTCGCCGTACGGAGCGTGGCGACCGGGCCGCTGCGGGCCGGGCGGCTCGGGGGCCGGGGGCGGAGGACGCGTGCGCGGGTCAGGATCGGTCGTAGTCGGAGCGGGCGGTGTCGTCCTCGACGACGTGCACCGCGGCCTCCTCGGCGCCGGCGGCTCCCGCGTCGATGCCCACGTCGGCGGCCACCTCCTCCTTGGTGGTGTCGGTGTGCGCGCCCTCGTCCGGGGCCACCAGCCGGCCGGCGCGGGCGTCGCCCGCCTCGGAATCCACCGGCTCGCCGTCGCCGCCGGGCAGGTCGCCCACGCCGTCGCCCTCGGGTTCCTCGATGTCCGGCCGCTCCTGGGCCAGCCGCTGGTCGAGGCTCTCGCCCTCGTGCTGCTCGGCGGCGGTGGTGCCGTACTTGTCGACGCCGAGCGGCTTCTCCGGCGGGGAGTACCCCTCGTCGAGGGTGTCGTCGTAGGTCCGCTCGTCCACCGCGTCCTGCATGTCCAGCGGCGCGGCGTCCTCCTGCTCCTCATTGCTCCCGGTGGGCTGGTAGGCGTCGTCGGCCATCGGATCGGTGCTCACGGGTCCTCCCTCGCGGTGGCTCACTGTCGGGTGTCGTGATCCGCGTTTCCCGCTGGGCCCGCTCCAATCACCCGGTCACGGGTTCCGGTCCGCCGCCGGTTCCGCGGACGTGGCCGGGCCCGCCGTGCACTTCTCCTCGATGCGGCCCACCTTCCGCACCACCAGGAACCGCCAGGGCGAGGGCCCGGGTGAGGAGGAACAGGCCGACGACGACGGTCCCGCGCCGTCACGACGGTCCGTGCGGCATCGGACCCGGGCCGCCGGGCACGGCCGAGTGGCACCGGGCCCAGCGGGATGAACGGACCTGGCCGGGTGGGACCGGGCCCAGCCGGACGGCGTGCGGCCGCGGTAGGCCCGCTCGCGGGCCGCTCGCGGGCCGGGCCGGGCGGCGTTCAGGCCGCCAGCAGCCCGCGGCCGAGCCAGTCGGCGGAGTCGCGCACTCCCGGGAGCACGAAGAAGTAGCCGCCGCCCCTCGGGGAGATGTAGTCGACCAGGGGTTCGTCGATCAGCCTGGTCTGTGTGGCCTCGAACTGGCGCATGACGTCCTGCTGGTAGCAGCAGAAGACCAGGCCCATGTCGAGGTTGCCGACGTCGTCGACGCCCCGGTCGTAGTTGTAGCCGCGGCGCAGCAGGCGGGAGGCGTCGGTGGCGGCGGTGCGCGGGTTGGCCAGTCGGATGTGGGCGTCCAGCGGGATCGCCGTGCCGTGCGGGTCCTTGGCGTAGTTGGGGGCGTCGGTCTCCTCGGCGCCGTCGAGCGGGGCGCCGGTGTCCTTGCGGCGGCCGAACATCTTCTCCTGCTCGGTCAGCGACACCCGGTCCCAGAACTCGACCAGCATGCGGATGATCCGGATGACCTGGTAGCTGCCGCCGGCCGCCCAGGCGGGCTCGCCCTGTCCGTCGCCCACCCAGATCAGACGGTCGGTCTCCCGGGCCGAGGTCACGTCCGGGTTGGCGATGCCGTCCTTGAAGCCGAGGAGGTTGCGCTGGGCGCCGCTGGGCCGCGGGGTGCTCTGGAAGCCGTCGACGCGCCATTTGATCTGCATGGCGCCGCGGGTGTGCCGGGCAATGTCGCGCAGCGCGTGCAGCACGGTGTCCTGGCGGTCGGCGCAGATCTGCAGGGAGAGGTCGCCGTGGCACTCGGCGGCCCGGAGGTCGTCGTTGGGGAAGGTGCGCATCGGGGTGAGCCTGCGCGGCCTGGCCCGGGCGAGGCCGTAGCGGTCGTCGAACAGGGAGGCGCCGACGCCCGCGGTGACGGTGAGGGCGTCGGCGGGGATCTGTGGGCCGAGGATGCCGTTGTCGGAGGGCGGGGCGCCGACGCCCAGGTCGGCGGGGGTGCCGCCGGCGGTGAGGAACCGGGCCCGCTCGGTGATGGTCCTCAGCAGGTCGGCGAGTTCCGCACGGCTGTCGGCGACGACCTGGAAGGAGACGAAGGTGGCGGCGGCCTGGGCCGGGGTGAGCACGCCCGCCTGGTGGGCGCCGTGGAAGGGAATCCTCGCGGCGCCGGATGCGCCGGAGGTGTCCGCGGCGTGCGCGTCGGCGCTGCCGGCCTGGCTCAGGGCGAAGCCGCCGCCGGCCAGGGCGGCTCCCGCGGCCCCCGCGCCCAGCGCCGTCCTGACGAAGGTGCGGCGGCCGTGCCCGGCGGGACAGCCGCCCTGCGGGGCGGACGTTTCGGCGGACGGCATGGAGCGGTTCCCTTCCGAGCGTGCGGTGGTCCGGGAGGTCCCGGTGCTGACGGTGGTTCCGGGCGCGGCGGCCCGGGAGGTCCCGGAGGACCCGGTGCTTCCGGTCGTTCGGGTGGTTCCGGGCGTGGCGGTCCGGGAGGTACCGGTGGGTGCGGCGAGCGGTGCGGTCATCAGGCCGATTTCCGGATCTCCAGCAGGTCCGGCACGGGGGCCAGGTCCTCCAGGAGCTGTCCCATGGCGCCGTCCAGGCGGGCCCGGGCGACCTCCCCGAGCCGGTCCACCGGGGTCCAGGAGTCGCCGTGGCGGGCCGCGTCGAGCAGCTTGCGCAGCCGCGCGACGTCCGTGTCGACGGTGGGCAGCAGGTGCGGCGCGCGGCTGGTGAGCAGTGGCTTCAGCACGGTGAGCAGTTCGCGGGTGCCGGTGAGGTTGGCGTCGGTGGTGGCCAGCTCGGTGCCGCTGCCCTGGTCGGCGTCGCCGGTGAGCTCGAACTGCAGGGTGTTCTCGAGGATCTCGTGGGCGCGCAGGGGCAGGTCGCCCGGGTCGAAGTCCTGGGTGGGGAAGGCCTTGCTCAGGCCGGCCGCGTCGGCGGCGAGCCGTCGGGCGGGGCCCTTCAGCCGGTCCGCGTCCTGACCGTGCCACAGGCCGTACTCGATGCGGCGGAAACCGGTGAAGTCCTTGTCGGCGACGCCGCCGGGCAGCCCGTCCGGCCTGCCGTCGATCTTCCGGTCGAAGTCCTCGAAGGTGCCGTAGGCGGCGCCGAGGGAGGCGTAGGCGCGGTGGGCGGTGAGCCAGTCGGCGCGGGCCGCGTCGAGGTGGCCTGCCTGGATGTCGTCGTTCAGCCGGGCGGTCCGGACGACGAGGTCGGCGAGCCCGGCGTCGACGTACCGCCGGTACTGCTCGAGCGGGCCGGCGAGGTCCTGCTCGGAGACGGGGACGACCGCCCGGGCGCCCGTCCCGCCGCCGACCCGGACGGCCCTGGAGGTGACGGCGGAGCCGCCGGTGGGCACGCAGCGCCAGGCGTAGCTGCCGCCCGCGACCGTGGCGACCAGGTCACGGGTGGTGCCGGGGGCCAGGCCCTCGATCTCGCCGTAGACCGCGCCGGTGGCCGGGTCGATCAGGTACACCTCTGAGGTCTTGGACCCGGTGTTGCGCATCCGGAAGGTCTGCCGGCCGGGTTCCGGCGCGGTGAAGCCCTTGCCGCACTCCGTCGGGGAGACGGCGACGGTCTGCGCCCCGGCGGGCTTGGGCCGGCCCAGCGCCACGACGAGCCCCGCGACGACCGCCGGCACCGCGACGACGGCGACGGGCACGACCCAGGCGGGACGACGGCGGGAGACGGGAGCGGCCGGAGCCGGGACCGGTCCGATCTGAGCCGGTTCGCCCGGGGCCGGGGCCGGGCCGGTCGTGCCCGCCGCCGGTTCGCCCGGGGTCGGTTCCGGCGGGGCCGCCGCCGGTTCCGCCGGCGCCGACCGGGCCGCGGTCGGCGCCGGTACGGCCCGGGCCGGCGGAACCCGCTCGGACACGGGCGGTGCGGGTGCGGTGACCGTGCCCCGGGGCGCCGACCCGGTCCCGGGCACGGCCTCGGAGCCCGCCGCCGTGGGCCGGGGCTCCGGCTCCGCCGTCGCGCGGGCCTCGGTCGCGGCCGGTTTCGCGGTCACCGCGGCGGTGCCCCGCACGCCGCGGACGAAGAGGGTCATGACCACGGCGAGGTAGCCGGCGTAGGCGACGACCTGGAGCCAGGTCATCGTCGGGGTCAGGTTGAGGACGCCCTGGACCAGGGTGCTGTACCAGGAGCCCGCGTCCACGCTCGCGCCCAGGTCGACGGCGTACGCGGCCTTGCCGGGCAGCGCACCGCCCTCCTGGAGGTCGCGCAGGCCGTACCCGAGGACGCCGGCCGCGATCACGATCAGGACGGCTCCGGTGGCGGTGAAGAACTTGGTGAGGTTGATCCTCAGGACCCGCCGGTACAGGCCCCAGCACAGACCGGCCGCGAGGACCAGGCCGATCCCGGCGCCCGTCAGCGGCCCGGCGGACTCGCCGGCCGCGCGGGCGGTGGTCCACAGGAACAGCGCGGTCTCCAGGCCCTCGCGGCCGACCGCGAGGAAGGAGGTGAGGACGAGCACGCCCGCTCCCATGGAGAGCGCTCCGGTCACCTTCTGCTTGATCTCGCCGGAGAGACCGCGGGCCGAACGGCGCATCCAGAACACCATCGCGGTGACGAACGCGACGGCCACCACGCTGAGGCCGCCGCCGAACGCCTCCTGCGCGGTCGCGGAGAGGGACGCGGCGGTGAAGGTGAGCACCGCGCCGAAGCTCAGCGCGAGCGCGATCGCCGCCAGGACACCGGTCCACACCTGCGGCAACCTGGACTTGGCACCGGCCCGGACCAGGGTCGCGACCAGGATGGAGACGATGAGTCCGCCTTCGAGCCCTTCTCGCAGTCCGATCAGGAAGCTCGGAAACGCGTCGTCCCACATGCCGTGCGGCCCTCCCCGGCACACCGTCCCGGCCACCGTGGGACCGAGTAAGAGAAGGCATGCCTTACTTCGCGCACCATCATGACTACACGCATGTAGTCGCCCGGTCATGAAGGGGTAATGACCGGGCAAAAGTCGGAGTGGGACGGGGTGCGTACGCCCTCACCGCGGTTCGGTTCACCCGTTCGGGTGATCACCGGAACACGGCGGCGATCGTTTTCGTCTACAGTGCAGTAGACGGTCTACAGATTTGTAGTCACTCGTCGGGTGCGCCGCCTGTCCGGCGCGTCCGCCGACCCTACGGAAAGGGCCCGCGACGATGCTCGCTCCCCCGTACCTGTCGTCGCAGCTCGCCGTCAACGTGCTGGACGCCCAGTCACTGCTGGCCGCCTTCGGCGTGCTGGGCGTCGGCGTGGTGATGTTCGCCGAGACGGGACTGCTGATCGGCTTCTTCCTGCCCGGCGACTCCCTGCTGTTCACCGCCGGGCTGCTGTGCACGGGCACGGCCGACCGGGGGGTGCGGCTGTCGTTGGCCCCGTTGCTGGTCGCCGCCGCCGTGGGCGCGCTCGCCGGCTCGCAGTGCGGCTATCTGCTGGGCCGCAGGGCGGGCGGCGCCCTGCTCGCCCGCAGCGGCTCGCAGCGCCTGCACGAGGGCGCCCGACGCGCCGAGGAACTCCTGACCCGCTACGGGCACGCGAAGGCGATCGTGCTGGCCCGCTTCGTGCCGGTGGTGCGGACGGTGCTCAATCCGATGGCGGGCGCCCTGGGCGTGCCGGTCCGGACCTTCACCGTGTGGCAGGTGGCCGGCGGTCTCCTCTGGAGCATCGGCCTCACGCTCGCCGGGTACGCGCTCGGCTCGTCCGTCCCGAACGTCGACAAGTACCTGCTGCCGGTGATCGCGCTGATCGTCGCGGTGTCGTTGATCCCGCTCGCGGCCGAGGTGCTGCGCTCGCGCCGGGCGGCGAAGGCGAAGGAGGCGCGCGGATGATCCTCGCCCTGTCGGGCTCGTCGATCGACGGTTCCCTCTACACGAACGTGGTGGATCTGGCCCGCCGCTCCCCCGGCTGGCTCGACGGCACCGTGTCGGCGTGGTCGGCGTACGGCCTCGCGGTGTTCGCCGTGCTGATGCTGGTCGGCTGGTGGCGGGCGCGCCGGGTGAGCGCCGCGGCGGCGGTGACCGCGCTGGCCGCGCCGGTCGTGGTGGTCGCCGCCTACGCGGTGAACTCGCTGGTGAAACTCGCCGTCCACGAGGTGCGGCCGTGCCGGACGCTGCACACGGTCACCCTGGAGGCCTGCCCGGCGCGCACCGACTGGTCCTTCCCCAGCAATCACGCGGCGATCGCCGCGGCGTCGGCGGTGGCGCTGTTCGCCGTCTCCCGCCGGCTCGGGGTGGTCGCCTGCGTGGCGGCGCTCGCGATGGCGCTCTCGCGGGTGTGGGTCGGCGCCCACTATCCGCACGACGTGTTGGTCGGGATCGTGACCGGCGCCCTGGTCGCCCTCGTCGCGACGAAGGTGCTGCTGCGCCGGCCGGAGGGGCTGGCGCGGCGGATCACCGGGACCCGGCTGCGGCCCCTGCTGGTCTCATGAGGCCCCGGGACGCGGCGGATCTGGCGGGCAGCGCGGGAGTGGGCGCCTGGGCGGCGTTCACCGTCGTCGGTCTGGTGGTCACCGGCGGCCGTGGCGCCCCGTTGCCCGTCGACCGGGACCTGCTGTCCTGGTCCGTCGGCCACCGCCCGGAGGTGGCTGTGGCCGTGGCCCGCGGGCTGACCGCCACCGGGACCGGTGTGGTGCCGTACGTGCTCGTGGCGCTGGCCGGTGTCCTCCTCGGCCGCACGGCGCGCCGGCGGGTGACGGCGGTGACCCTGGGCGTCTGCTGCCTGGCCCTGGGCCAGGTGGTGCGCTACGGCGTGATGGAGCTGATCGCCCGGCCGCGTCCGCCGCTCCAGGGCTGGGCGACGGTCGCCACCGGCTGGTCGTTCCCGTCCGGGCACACCACCACCTCGGCGCTGACGGCCGGGCTGGTGATCCTCGCGACGCTGCTGCGTGCCCCGCGCGGCCGGACGGCGCTCTGTCTCCTGGTGGGCTGCTGGGGCGCGCTGGTGGGGCTGACCCGGGTGTATCTCGGGGTGCACTGGTTCACCGACGTGGTCGGCGGCTGGCTCTTCGCCGCGGGCTGGCTCGGGCTGTGCCTGTGCGCGGCGGTCCGGTGGCTGCCCGCAGGCGTCCTGGACGGCCTGACGGGGCCGGCCGGGGGACGGGAGGCGGAGCCCGCGCCCCGGGATCCTCCCGGAGGGCAGCGGCGGTCGCCTTCGGTGTGACCCGGTCCGGCGCGGCCGTAGCGGGCGTGTCCCGCAGGCGGCGTGCCGCGGGCGGTGCGGCGGGCGCCCCGGACGCGGCTCCGGACGGTGCGGCGGGCGCCCGGTGCCGCGGGCGGGCCGTCAGACCGCCCGTCGGCGGATCAGCGCCCCGAGGACCAGCAGGCCGGGGACCAGGGGCAGCCAGACCGTCAGCAGCCGGTAGCCCAGGACCGCGGAGGCGGCCCCGGCGCCGGGCGCACCGGCGGTGGTGAGGGCGAAGGCGAGCGCCGCGTCCAGGGAGCCGAGGCCGCCGGGGGTGGGCAGCAGCGCGGCGGCGCTGCTCGCGGCGAGGTAGAGGAGGGCCACCCGGGCCGGGGCCAGGGGCAGTTCGACGGCCCGGGCGACGGCGATCAGCACCAGGCAGTGCGCCATGGCGAAGGCGAGCGAGCCGCCCCACAGGGCGGCGGCCCGGCAGGGCCGGGAGTGCACGGCCCGGATGTCCGCCAGCACCGAGCAGACCGCGCGCCCGCACCTGGACCGCAGGGGCCCGCGCAGCGCCACGGCCGGCACCACCGCGGCGGCCAGGACGGCGGCGACGGCCGGGCCGGGGACGTGCGGGATCCGCAGGACACCGGGACAGGCCGCGGCGAGCACCGCGATCAGGGCGGCCCGGGAGAGGGCCCCGGCAGCGGCCTTGACCGCGAGCGCGCTCGCCGAACGGCCGGCGGACAGTCCACAGCGCATCAGGAACCGCAGGTTGACCGCCCCGGCCCCGAGACCGGCGGGCAGCACGTGGTTGGCGGCGGAGGCGGCGAACTGGGCGGCCAGGAGCCGCCCGCCGGGCAGCCGTTCGGCGACCGCTCCCTGCTGGGCGAGGGTCGAACACCCCCAGGTGCCGACGGCGGCCGCCGCGCCGGCCAGCAGCCAGCCGTGGTCGGCGCCGGCGAGTTGGCCGGCCCCGGTCTCCAGCAGGGGCCAGTGCCGCCGGCCGAGGTACCCGGCGCACAGCAGGACCGCGAGCACGGCGGCGGTGTGCCACCAGGTCCGGCGGCGCGCGACGGCGGTGGCGGTGGCGGTGAGGAGCGGGGACGTCATGGGGCGGTGCCCTTCTGCGCCGTCGGCGCTACGTACAGGCCGAGGCGGCCGAACCGGTGGAAGGGCCAGGTGCGGGCGTACGGGGGTGGGGGGCCGTTCGCGGTGGTGAGCGCGGCGACCGGTGTCCGCCGGGCGGTCTCCTCGATGGCCGCCCGGGTGGTGTTGGTGTTGTTCCCGTCGGTCGCGGCGGAGCCGCAGCCGGCGTAGAAGGCGATCGGGATGGCGTTCTCGCCGGTGAGCAGGCAGGGCGGGCGCACTCCGAGGCGGTGCAGCGCGACGGCGGTGCGGTCCCAGTCGCGGTGGGCGGCGGTGGTACGGGCGACGGTCCGGGCCAGGACGGCGTACTGGACCGCCAGGTGGACGGCGAGCCCGAGGACGACCAGGCTCAGGGCGGCCGGCCGCCACTTGCCGCCGGGCGCCCGGACCAGGTGGACCAGGGCGTCGGCCACCGGGATCGCCAGCAGGGCGTAGGCGGGCAGCAGGAAGCGGGGCGCCGCGTACCCGACCAGGAACAGGTAGGGGAAGGCGGCCGTGGCGGCGCAGGCGAGCGCGGTCCACGTGGGCCGGGTGCGGCCGGCCCGCCGGGCCGGCACCAGGCCCAGCAGGGCGAGCACCGGCAGGACGTACCACCAGGCGGTGATCAGGAGACCGGGCGGCGCTCCGGCGCACGGGCGGCACAGGGTCCGTCCGCCCAGGCTGCGCAGTTGGTCCACGACGGCGAGGTGCCAGCCCAGGCCGCCCTGAGCGGCGGAGCCGTCGGACAGCCGCCGCAGCGGGCCGCCGTAGCCGACGTAGGCCTCGATCACCCACTCGGCGGACCCGGCCGCCAGGCCGGCGAGCAGTGCGGCGAGGGGCCTCCAGTGGCGGCCCGGCAGGGCGAGGGCCGGCAGCGGGAGGACCGCCCAGACGGCGTCCATGGGCCGCATCCACGCCATCAGGGCGGCGGCGCCGAGCAGACCGCACAGCGCGGCGCGGTCCCGGCGGTCCGCGCGGGCGCGCAGGAAACAGCCCGCGCAGGCGACGGCGCCGACGGCGACCCAGTAGTTGGGCATGGCCTGGGGGCCGTAGAAGAGGGTCACCCACAGGGTGGCGAACAGGGCGCCGGCGAGGGCCAGGACGTGGGCCGGGAAGAGCCCGCGCCACACACGCAGCGCGAGGTACAGGGCGAGGCCCGACAGCAGTGCGAGATAGACGCGCAGCAGCGCGGTGGACGAGGACCAGGAGGCGACGGGGGCCACCAGCAGCGGGACCCCGCGGGCGCGCGGGGCGCTGAAGAAGGCCGCCGGAGCGTGCGGGCTGACCTGGCTGACGTAGACGGTCTCGTCCCAGCCGAGGCCCATGCCGGGGCGGACGAGCAGCAGCTGGGCCAGGGTGAAGGCGGCGGCCACCAGTGCCACGGGCAGGCCGCCGCGCGGGCGCAGGACGCGGCCGGCGCCGGCCGGCAGGACGGATCGCCGGGTTCCGGCGAGTGTGGCGGGCGTGCCGTCGGTCATCTCCACCCCCTCCCCCTACGCACTGTAGGGTTTCTGACTCCCCACAGTCTGCGGGACCGGGGCGGGAGTCGGGTAAGGCATCAGGGAACCGTCGGGAAAGCGTCGGGGAAGAGTCGGCGGACTTCGGAGGAAGCCGGAAGGAAGATGAAGCGGAGCGAAACGGAAGAAGCAGGGACAAAATATCCCGCGTCGGTGCGCCCCGCCGGGCTGATACCGCCGGACGCCTGACATCACTACGCGCTGTAAGGTTGAGGGCATGGCTGGCAGAGGGCCTCACGGCAGGACGGAACGGCGCAGCTCGGGCGAGCTGGAGAGCGAGGTCCTCGCGGCCCTGTGGGCGACGGAGGGGCCGCTGACACCGGCCGAGATCCAGTCGGAGATCGGCGGCGACCTGGCCTACAACACCGTGCACACCATCCTCAAACGGCTCTACGACAAGGGTCTGGTACTGCGCGAGGTCGACGGCCGCCGGGGCGCCTACCGGCCGGCGAAGAACGCCGCCGAGCTCACCGCCCAGGCCATGCACGAGGCGCTGGACCGCGGCCCCGACCCGATCGCCGCCCTCCAGCAGTTCGTGACCGGGCTCAGCCCCGAGGAGGAACGGGCGCTGCGCGACCTTCTCTCCGGGGGCGCGGCGTGACGCTCGACGTCTACACCCCGCTGGCGCTGTCCCTGCTGCTCGCCGCGGTCAGCCCGGCGGTCGGCCGGCGTACGGCCCCGGCGCTCGCCGCGCGGGCGCTGACCGCGGCCGCGGCGGTGACGGCCGCGGCCACCGTCTGGTCCCTGGTCCTGCTGGCCGTGACGCTTCTCGACGACGCGCCGCCGGTCGTCGCCGAGGCGCGGGAGAGCGGCCGGCGGCTCGCCGAGCCGGTCCCCGGGGCGATCGGGTTCCTCGCCGCTCTGGCCCTGGCCGCCGTGGCCCACCGGCTGTGGCGCGCCGTCCGCGCCGAGGTGACGACGCGCCGGGCACTGCGCCGGCTGTGCGAGGGGCACCCCGGGGACACCGAGCTGATCGTCGCCGACTCGCCCGTGCCGCGGGCGTTCGCCGTCCCCGGATCGCCCGGCCGGATCCTGGTGACGGCCGCGATGCTCGGCGTGCTCGGGCCGGTGGAGCGCCGGGTGCTGCTCGCCCACGAACGTGCCCATCTGACCGGCCGGCACGCACTGTGGGTGAGCGCGGCGACGCTGGCCGCGGCCGCGAACCCGCTGCTCGCCCCGGTGCGCGCCACGGTCGCCTTCCTGGTCGAGCGCTGGGCGGACGAACGGGCCGCGGCGGCGGTCGGCGACCGCACCGCCACCGCCCGCGCGCTGGCCCGGGCGGCCCTCGCCGCCGGCCGTACGGAGCCGTCCTGCGCCCTGGGCTTCACCGACCGCGCGGTCACCCGCAGGGTCGCCGCCCTGCGGTGCGCCCCGCCCCCGCGCCTGTGGTCGGTGGCGGCCGCCGTCCTCGCCCTCGGCGCCCTGCCGGTCCTGGGGGCCGCCGACGCCACGGACGACCTGCTGCGCCTGCTGGCCGGCGTCCTGCCGTAGCGCGCTCGCCGCCGACGATCCGGCGGATCGTCGCCGGCGTCCCCGCACCGCGCCTCCCGAACGCCTCACCGGGCGTTCGGACGGCGGTGCGGCGGCTGCTCCGGGGCCGGCAGGTGCTCCGGCAGCGGGACCGGACGGACTTCGGGGGCGTCCGTCCGGAGGGGAACCACGTCGCCGTGGTGACGGACCGTCAGCGCCGGCCCGGAGAGCAGGGTGTACGTGGCGCTCTCCTGGGTGACCTCCACCCGCAGCCGGCGGCCGCGGAACTGGAGGCTGAACGCCAGGCGGCTGAACTTCTCCGGCAGGCGCGGCGCGAACTCCAGCCCGTCGCCGGCCCTGCGGGTGCCGCCGAAGCCCGCCACCAGCGCCATCCAGGTGCCCGCCAGCGACGCGATGTGCAGCCCGTCGCGGGTGTTGTGCTCCAGGTCCTCCAGATCCATCAGGGCCGCCTCGGCCGCGTAGTCGTAGGCGAGGCGCAGATGGCCCGTCTGCGCGGCGATGACCGCCTGCACGCACGCCGAGAGCGAGGAGTCCCGCACGGTCAGCGGCTCGTAGTAGGCGAAGTTGCGGGCGATGTGCTCCTCGTCGAACTCGGCACCGCAGGTGTACATGGCCAGCACCAGGTCGGCCTGCTTGATCACCTGCTTGCGGTACAGGTCGAAGTACGGGAAGTGCAGCATCAGCGGGTACTGGTCGGCGCGGGTGTCGGCGAAGTCCCAGCGCTGGTAGCGGGTGAAGCCGGCGTGCTGCTCGTGCACGCGCAGTTCGCGGTTGTACGGGATGTTCATGGCCTCGGCCGCGTCCCGCCAGGTGGCGCTCTCCTCGTCGTCGGCGCCCAGCCGCTCCGCCGCCTTCGGGTGGCGTTCGACGGCCTCGGCGGCGGCGAGCAGGTTCGCCCGGGCCATCAGGTTGGTGTAGGTGTTGTCGTCGGCGATCGCGCTGTACTCGTCGGGGCCGGTGACGCCGTCGATGTGGAAGGTGCCGCGGTGGTCGTGGTGGCCGAGCGACCGCCACAGCCGGGCCGTCTCCACCAGCAGCTCGACCCCGGTGTCCCGCTCGAAGTCCTCGTCGCCGGTCGCGGCCACGTACCGCACGACGGCGTGCGCGATGTCGGCGTTGACGTGGAACGCGGCCGTGCCGGCCGGCCAGTACGCCGACCCTTCCTGGCCCTCGATGGTCCGCCAGGGGAACGCGGCCCCCCTCAGACCGAGCTGCGCCGCCCGCTCCCGGGCGGCCGGCAGCGTGTTCTGCCGCCAGCGCAGTGCCTCGGCCACGGCGTCCGGCGAGGTGTAGGTCAGCAGGGGCAGCACGAACATCTCGGTGTCCCAGAAGGCGTGCCCGTCGTAGCCGGAGCCGGTCAGCCCCTTGGCGGGGATCGCCCGCTCCTCGGCGCGGGCGCCGGCCTGGAGCACGTGGAAGAGGGCGAACCGGACGGCCTGCTGGATCTCCTCGTCGCCGTCCACCTCGACGTCGGCGCGCGCCCAGAAGTCGTCGAGGTACGACCGCTGCTCCCCCACCAGCCCGGGCCAGCCGCCGTGCGCGGCGGCCGCCAGCGCGGCGTCGACCTGGTCGCTCATCGCGGGCAGTGAGCGGGCGCCGGACCACCCGTGCGCGACGAGCTTCTCCACCCTGAGCTTCTGCCCCGCCGCCAGGACCGAGGCGACCGTCAGCCGGGCCAGATCGGGGTGGCTCTCGCTGTCGGTGGTGGTCCGCTCGGGGCCGGTGACGACGTGGTCGGCGGCCACGGCCACGCGCAGACCGCTGTGCCGGGTGCGGTGCACCAGCCTCAGCCGGTGGCCGGAGGCGAAGTCCTCCTCCGGCTCCAGCGGCGCCTGGAGCGCGATCGCCGCCCGCGGATCCCCGTTGGCCTGCGGCAGCTGCTCGTTGGCGACGAGTTCGGACTGGATGACCACCCGCGCCTGGCAGTCGACCGGCTCCACCTCGAAGGCGATGGCGCCGATGGACCGCTGGGTGAGGGAGATCAGCCGGGTGGAGCGCACCCGGATCCTGGTCCCGGCCGGCGACACCCAATCGCAGGTCCGCTCCAGCAACCCAGTGCGCAGGTCGAGGACGCGCTCGTGGGAGAGGAGCCGGCCGTAGCGCAGGTCGAAGGGCTCGTCGTCGACGAGGAGGCGCAGCACCTTGCCGTTGGTGATGTTGATGACCGTCTGCCCCGACTCCGGGTAGCCGTAGCCGGCCTCCGCGTACGGCAGCGGGTGCACCTCGTACACGCCGTTGAGGTACGAGCCGGGCAGGCCGTGCGGCTCGCCCTCGTCGAGGTTGCCGCGCCAGCCGACGTGGCCGTTGGAGAGCGCGAAGACGGACTCGCTCTGGGCGAGCACGTCCAGGCTGAGTTCCGTCTCGCGCACGGTCCACGGCTCGACGACGTACGAACGATGGGTGATCACGCGGCGCCTCCCCGTCCGGTCCCTTCGGTCAGGAGTTCGGCGAGGTCGTCGACGACCACGTCGGCGCCGTGCGCGTACAGCGCGTCGCGCTGCCCGACACGGTCGACGCCGACGACGTACCCGAAGCGGCCCGAGCGGCCGGCGTCCATGCCGGCCAGGGCGTCCTCGAAGACGGTGGCCTGCCCGGCGTCGACGCCGAGGTCGTGGGCGGCGGCGAGGAAGGTGTCCGGGTGCGGCTTGCCGGGCAGCGCGCGTTCGCGGGCGACCACTCCGTCGATCCGGACGTCGAACAGGTGCTCGGCGTCGATGGAGCGGAGCACGTCGAGGGTGTTGGCGCTGGAGGAGACGATCGCCGTCCGCAGGCCCCGGGCCCGGACCGCGTCGATGTAGCGCAGAGTGCCGTCGTAGGCTTCCACGCCCTCAGTACGGATTTTCTCCAGAACGAGTTCATTCTTCCGGTTGCCGACCCCGTTGACGGTCGGCGCCTCCGGCGGGTCGTCGGGGGCGCCCTCGGGCAGTTCGATGCCCCGGGAGGCGAGGAAGGTGCGCACCCCGTCGGCCCGGGGGCGGCCGTCGACGTACTCGTCGTAGTCGGCGACGGCGTCGAACGGCCGGTAGTCCGCGCCCTCCCGCTCGCGCAGGAACGCGTCGAACGTCTCCTTCCAGGCGGCCGCGTGCACCACCGCCGTCCGGGTGACGACACCGTCGAGATCGAAGAGGCAGGCCAGGATTTCCGGGGGCAGACCGAGCTCTGTCATACAGGCACCCTTCCCCGCTTCGCGGCGTTGACAGAGTGGCGCACGCCACATCGGAGGTATTCAGCAGCCACTCTCCGGCCGACGGGCGCCCGCCGCACGCGGGCGGCCCCGGCCGTTCGGGTGACACACTGGGCGCGTGCCGCCGACCTTCACCGATCTCCTCGTCCGCGCCCGCTCGCTGCCCCGCGACGGGCACCGCGCGATCCTCGGCATCACCGGCAGCCCCGGCGCGGGGAAGTCCACGCTCGCCGAGCACCTGGTGCGCACGCTCAACGGCGCGGGCGAGCCCTGGGTCGCGCACGTCCCGATGGACGGCTTCCACCTCGCCGACCGCGAACTGGACCGGCTCGGCCGGCGCGCCCGCAAGGGTGCGCCGGACACCTTCGACGCGGCGGGTTACGCGGCGCTGCTGCGCCGGTTGCGGGAGGAGTCCGGGCAGGGCTCCGGGGAGACGGTGTACGCGCCCGGCTTCGAACGCGTCCTGGAACAGCCCCTCGCGGGCGCGGTACCGGTGCCGCCGTCGGCCCGGCTGGTCGTGACGGAGGGCAACTACCTGCTGCTCGGCACCGGTGCGTGGGCCCGGGTGCGGCCCCAGCTGGACGAGGTGTGGTTCTGCGAACTCGACGAGGCCGAACGCGTGCGCCGTCTCGTCGCCCGCCACGAGGAGTTCGGCAAGGACCATCAGGAGGCGGTCGCCTGGGTCCTCGGCACCGACCAGCGCAACGCCGACCTGGTCGCGGCGGACCGGGACCGCGCGGACCTGGTCGTGCCGGCGTCGGCCCTGCCCGGGCCCCCGGCACCCGCCCCCGGAGACCCGCCGGCCTGACCCGCCACCAGGTGCCGGCCCCTCCACCAGCCCCCGGGCGCGTCGCGGGACCTGATGAGGTGCCGGACCGACGCCCGCACCGCCCGCGTTCGGCGGCCGCCGACCGCGAACAGGACCAGGGCCCGGACTCCGCGAAGGGCCATCAGGCCGGGTGCCGGAACGCCTCGGCGCTCACGTGCGGCATGACGCGGCCGGCCACCCGGAAGCGGCCGTTGGGCACCTCGTCGGAGCGGGCGACGCGCACCGTCAGCGGGCCCGCCCACTCGTATCCGTGGCGGTCGGCGTGCCGGGCCAGGCTGTCGGTCAGCGCCTGCCCCACGCGGCTGCCCCGGCGCGTCAGTTCGTCGTGCACGGGGTCGGCGAGCTCGACGTCGTAGGCGTTGGGCACGATGACCCGCTCCTCGCTGCACACCACGGCGTTCGCGTCGCACTCGCGGTGCAGCGCGTCGAGGAGCTCGACCGGTCCCCGGCCGGCGATCCGCGCCCAGAGCGCCCCGAACCGGTTCTCCAGGGCCTGTTCCAGTGCGGTGAGCGCGCTCATCGGTCACTTCTCCTCGAAGTCGTCGGGGCGGATCCGCGCCTCCTGAAGCGCCTCGCGCAGCGTGCGGCCGGTCGCGCCCCGGTCCTTCGGCGAGCTCTGCCACCGGTCGGCCGTCGTCTCGTCGGCGGTGTCGGTGCCGGGCCGGTTCTCCTCGGGGACGGTCATGGTGCTCCTGCTCCTCGTCCGTCGGGTCTGTCCGGGGGGCTCTCCCCTGCGGCGGCGGGTTCCCGGGCGGCGGGCGCGTATCCCTGCGCGGGCCAGGAATCCGGAAGCGGTGGCCCGCGCCGGCGCCCGGGTCCTCGGTGCGCGGCCGGATCGGCTCGCACCGGCCCTGGTCATGACGGTGGGTGGGCTAGGTTGAACCTCCGTGGGAGACAATGCAGGCGCCTCGGCGCCATCGCCGCAGCAGGCTCGCGCCCAGGCGTCCACGATCACCTCGGGCAGGACGGCTCCGGAAGCGGAGCCCGCCCCGGCCTCCCAGCTCCGAGCGCTCTTCGACGGGCCGCACCTGTCTCCCGGCCAGCGCCGCGTCGCCCAGTACCTGATCGAGAACATCGCCGAGGCGGCGTTCCTGTCCATCACCGAGCTCGCGGACCGGGTCGGGGTCAGCCAGCCGTCGGTGACCCGGTTCGCCGGTGCGGTCGGCTTCAGCGGCTACCCCGCGCTGCGCGAGAAGCTCCAGTCCATCGCGCTGCGGACCCTCACCGGCGGACCGGGCACGGTCGAGGAGGACCGGGGCAACGAGCTCCAGGCGGCGGTCGACGCCGAGATCGGCAACCTGGAGAACCTGCGCCGCGACTTCGCCGACCCCGACCGGGTGATCGCCGTCGGCCGCGAGCTGTCGCGCTCGGCGCCGCTGACCGTGCTCGGGCTGCGCATCTCGGTCTCGCTCGCCGAGTACTTCGCCTACGCGGCTCGGCGGGTCCACCCTGACGTGCGACTGGTCACCCGCGGCGGCAGCGTCGCCTACGACGCGCTGCTGCAGTCCCGCGAGGCCGGCGGCACCTGGGTGCTGGCCTTCTCCATGCCCCGGCACGCGCACGAGACCCTGACCGCCGTCCGGGTGGCCCGCGGCGCCGGGCTCAAGGTGGCCCTGATCACCGACCTGGCGCTGGGGCCGGTGGCCGACGAGGCGGACGTCACCTTCGCCACCGGGACCGGTTCCCGGCTGGCCTTCGACTCCTACGCGGCGCCGGGCGTGATGTGCGCGGCGCTGTTGCAGGCCATGGCCGACGCCGATCCCGAGCGGACCCGGGCCCGGCTGGAGGAGTACGAGCAGGTCGCCGAGCGGCACCAGTTCTTCCTGAAGGACTGAGCGGTCCCCGCCGCCCGGGCCGGGTCCCGGCGGCCTGGCCGGTTCCCGGCGGCCTGGCCGGTTCCCGGCGGCCTGGCCGGTTCCCGGTCTCCCGGGCCGTCGTGCACCCCGGCGACCCTGCCCGCGGGGGCGGTCGGCGTCCAGGACGCGCCCCTCTGACCTCGGGCGACCGCGGTTCTGCCGGTGAGCATCGGTCGGAACGCAAACGACTCATGCACTCAAAGCAGTCATGAATGTTTTCATACGTCTTGCCAAGCGCATGGCATATATAAATACTGCTCACGGAACGCGATCGGTCCGCTCCAGGCACCGTACCGCTCCCCCGAAACCTGGCATCCGCCCGAGAAAGCCGACGGCCGCCATGCGCATCCCCCCGCCCGGTCCGCCCGGGCGCCGCCGGCGTCGAGGGCCCCAGTACGGGCCGCCCGGGCCGCCGCTTCCCACCGGCGGCGGCGCAGGGGCGTCCGGTCGGGCATCGCCGGCGCGAGCGCCCGCGGCGGCCCCGGTCATCCCCTAGGCCGGGGCCGCCCCACCTCGCCGGACCACCTACCACGACGCCGCACCCCCGGAAGCGATCACCATGCCCGTCACCACCACGCGGATCAGCCCGGACTGGCCCTGCCAGGTCAAACCCCCCGGCAGCTACGACTGGGAGCGCTCGGCGACCAGATGGCTGCGCGAACTCGTCCCCGCCCGCTACGGCAGCTACCCCGCCCTGGTGCGCCATCCCGTGCTGCTCGCCCGGCACGCGCAGATCCAGGTTCAGCAGGAGATCCGCGTGGCCCGCACCGCCCTGCGGACCGCGCGCGCCGACCTGCCCCGGCTGGGCCTGCCGGAGTCGGTCATCGAGCACACCATCAAGCTGTACGCCGGGGAACTGCTGCAACTCCAGCACATCGCCCGCAGCGTCCGGGCCGTGGCCGAGGCCCTGGTGGAGCGCGGCGGCCGCTGAGCCGCGCCACCCGGACCGGCGGCCAGGGTGACGGCCGAGGCGGCCAGGGTGACGGCCCGGACCATGAGGGGCGCGCGGGCACGGAACCCACGTGGTGGAGCCGGTGATCGGAGCGGCCCGTATGTGCGATGCTCGTCGCGTGAGCGAACCCGGGTTCCCTGCGGAGTCAGGCGCCGCGCCCGACACGGCGGCGCTGGCGAAGGTGGTGGCCAGGCAGCGTGCCGAGATGGACCGGTTGCAGAACCTGGCGGCGACCTCGGCCGTCGTGGAGCGGGCCAAGGGGGCGCTGATGGCGCTGACCGGCTGTTCCCCGGAGGCGGCGCACGACGAACTGCTCCGGCGGGCCAAGATCGCGGGCCGCACGCTGATGGAGGAGTGCTGGCTCACGCTCGGCACCCTGGTGCCCCCGCTGGGCCACACCGCCGGCCGGACGGCCCCGGCCTCGACGGGCGCCGGGAGCGGTGGGGCCGGGGCCGACGGGGAGAGCGGCGCCGTCGCGCCGTCGCCCGACGTCGGCGTCGGTGCGGCCGAGCAGGGGGGCGCCGACACCGTCGTCCTCGCCGCTGTCGGCCGGGCCCTCGTCCACGTCGGCACCGCGCAGGACCTCGCCCGCTGCCTCCAGGAGCACCTCGCCGCGCCCGTGGGCGCGGACGCGGTGATGATCTACCGGCGGCTGCCCGGGGGCGGGCTGGAGCTGATCGGCCACGCCGGGATCGAGGACGGGCTGGCGGGCCAGTGGCGGCACGTGCCGCCGCTCAGCGAGGTCGCCGCGAGGGATGCCCTGAACTCCCGTGAGCCACGCTGGCTGGAGGACCTCGCCGAGGACCGGAAGCGGTACCTGCTGATCGGCGACCCCGAGGAACGCTGGCCGTCGCGGGCGTGGCTGCCGGTGGCCACCGGGGGCGCCGCGGCCGTGGCCATCGGCGTGCTGCGCGGCCGGCCGGGTCCGTTCCCGCCGCGCGTCCGGGAGCTGCTGCGGAGCGTCAGCCGGCTGTGCGCCGGGCGGCTGCGCGCCCTGGGCGCCCGGCCCGAGCACACCGCGGGCGGCGCCCCGGAAGCGGTCCGCGCCCTGTTCCGCGCGCTGCCCGGCACGACGTTGCTGCTCACCCCGTTGCGCTCACCCGCGGGCGAGGTCGAGGACTACCGCATCGAGGCCGCCACCCCCCAGACCGTCGACGTGGCCGGCCGCCGCGGTCACGAGCTGGTCGGACTGCGGATCCTCGAGTGCTGGCCGGCCGTCGCCGAGGAACCGCTGTGGCAGGGCTGGCTGGGCACGCTCGACACCGGGGAGCCGTACGCGAGCGAGCCGTACGCGCAGCAGGAGCTCGTGGGCGGCAGTCAGGAGCTGTCCACGTACTCGGTGCGGGCCGCCCGCCTGCACGACGGGCTGGTCGTCACCTGGCTGCGGCAGGACTCCTCGGACCGGCAGGAGCAGCGCCTGGCGGACCTCCAGCGGCTCGGCCACCTGGGCTGGGCCACCTGGAACCTGGTCACCTCCGAGACGGCCTGGTCCTCGCAGGTCTACGCGCTGTGCGACCGCGACCCCGCGCTGGGCCCGGTCCGCCTGGCGCAACTGCCCGCCCTCGCCCTCCCCGACGACGGGCCGGCGCTCGCCCGTGCCGTGCGCGAGATCCTGACCGAGGGCAAGCAGTTCGACGTGCCGTTCCGGATCAGGACGGCGGCCGGCCTGCGGCACCTGCGGGCCGTGGCCGAGGCCGTCCCGGACGCCGAGGGCCGGCCGGTCCAGGTCCACGGCTTCCTCCAGGACCTCACCGCGCAGCGCAGCGCGGAACTGGCCCTGGTGGAGAGCGAGCGGGCCATGCTGGCGCAGCACGGGATCCTCCAGGCCGAACGGATGCTGGCGGGACGGCTTCAGCACGCGCTGCTGCCGATGCCGCGCCGGCCCGTGCGCCTGGCCGGGCTGCGGGTCGACCTCGCCTATCTGCCGGCCGAGGCCGGGATCAACGTCGGCGGCGACTGGTTCAGCGCGGTCGAACTGCCCGGCGGTGAAGCGCTGTTCGTGGTCGGCGACGTCGCCGGGCACGGGATCGACGCGGTGGCCACCATGGCCCAGCTCCGGTTCACCGCCAAGGGCATGATCTTCACGGGTTCGTCGCTGACCGGCGCGCTCGCCCGGCTGAACACGCTGCTGCTGCACTCCGGCGACACCAAGCGCACGGCCACCCTCGTGCTGGCGCGCTACCAGCCGGCGGAGCGCCTGCTGGTCTGGGCCCAGGCCGGTCATCCGCCGCCGTTGCTGCTGCGCCGGGGCGTGCCCCGCTACCTCGATCGCCCGCGCGGCATGCTCCTGGGCGCCACCGACGTCCCGGTCTTCGAGGAGGCCGAGTGCGTCCTGGAACCGGGAGACCGGCTGCTGCTCTACACCGACGGTCTGGTGGAGCGGCCCGGCGAGCCCATCGGAGTGGGTCTGGAACGTCTCACCCGGGCCGCCGCGGCCCACCGCGCGGACGCCCCCGGCTCCCTCGGTCCGCTGCTGGCCTCGATGCTGGAGGGCGAACGGCGCGACGACGTCTGCGTCCTGGACATCCGGGTCCCGGCCGGACCGGCCTGACCGCCGCGCGGCTGCGACCTGGCCGGCCCGGACTCCGCTCGCGCCCGGCCGGCCACGAGCGCCGCGGTCACCGGCCGCGCGGACCGAGTGGCCCGGCTCAGTCCGCCGGGTGCCCCGGCCGGATCCCGAGCGCGTCCGCCAGGCGGAGCGACGGCTCGCCCCGGGCGCCGGTCCCGCCGAAGCCGACCGGGTCGAGCACGAAGCCCACGTGGTCGCCGGCGTCGGCGCGCGAGTGGACCAGACCGACGAACCAGGCCGGCGCGTCGTCGAGGACGACGGCCCCGCCGTACCGGTCCGTGCAGCGCACGTCGGCGAACTTGTCGACGCCGTCGTCGCCGGTGAGGCCGCCGAACAGCTCGGCGAGCGCCCGCTGCCGCCGGGTCAGCAGGTGCACGGCGAGGCGGTCCGCCCGTTCGGCCACCCGGAAGGTCCGGTTCTCCTTGGACAGCCACACCACGAACCGCAGCGGGTTCATGGAGCACTGCGAGGAGAACCCGACCAGACAGCCCGCTCTCTCCCCGCCCGCCACGGCGGTCACCACGCACATGTCGGGGTCCAGCCGGTGGAAGAACGCGTTGCCGTCCGTCATGCCGTACCGCTCCGTTCCCGCGTCAGCGCGCCGTGTCCTCGGCCGGGGCCGCTCGCCGGCCCGCTCGGCACATCCGGTCGCCGTCTGCCCACCTCGTGGCGCGTCAAGCGTCGCCGTCCACCCACCTCGGGGCGCGTCAAGCGTCGCCGTCCACCCACCTCGGGGCGCGTCAACCGTCGCCGGCCCGGCCGCGCCGTTCCTCCACGGCTCCTCCGGGTTCCGTCACGGTTTCCCCCGGGCCCCCGGGTCCCCCAGGTCCGCCGGGTCCGCCGGATCCGCCGGGGCGCCGGGGCGCCGGTCCGTCCGAGCCGGACGACGCGGGCCGGTTCCCGGGGCGGCCCCGCCGTCCGGCTGTCCGTGCCCGGACGGCCCCGGCGCCCCCGGGCGCCTTCCGTCGGCGGCTGTCAGGGCCCCGTCGGGCGGCCCCGGGCGGTCACCGTCCGCCCCGCGCGGCGGACCGGTCGCCGCCCTCAGCGAGCGGCGGCGAGGAAGCGGTGCAGCGAGTCCTTCAGCGCGGCCACGAAGGAGTCCCGTGCCTGGTCGTCGAGGGCGTCCAGGGAGAGGTACGGGTTGAGGTCCTCCAGCTCGACCAGCAGCAGTTCGCCGCCCGGGGCGCGGCAGGCGTCGACCCGCTGGACGCCGTGGGAGAGGGTGTTCCAGTCGATGAAGCGCCGGGCGAACTCCAGGTCCTCGCCGGTGGGCCGGTACGGCCGCAGCTCCCAGCGCCGCTCCGGGTCCGGGGCGTACAGGGCGTACTGGAAGTCGTGGTCGACGAAGCAGAACGAGATCTCGTGGACGAAGTCGACGTGCGGCTGGACGAGGACCGTGCCGTCGACCAGCTCGGGCAGCCGGCCGGCGGGGACGGTGCGCAGCCCTATGGAGTCGGCGCCCAGCTTCGGCTTGACCACGTAACGGTCCGCCGCGGGCAGCCGGTGCAGGTCCTCGGCTCGGTCGACCGTGGGGATGACCGGGTACCCGGCGGCGGTCAGGTCGAGGAGGTACTGCTTGCCCGTCATGTCCGCCCGGCCGGTGAGCGGGTTGTAGACACGGGTGCCGGCGGCCAGCGCACGGCTCCGGAAGTCGTCGTGGGCCGCCCGGTACCCGAGGACGGGGCCGCTGTTGCGGACGACGACGGCGTCGAAGGCGTCCATCAGGTCCGCCGCGTCGCGCGGGTGGCACAGGGCCAGGCCGAAGTCCTCCCGGAGGCGGGCGGTCAGTCGGATGTCCTCGTCGCAGTAACGGCGACCGCGCGCCGGGTACGCCAGGTCGGTGACGTACAGGAGGCGGGGGCGGGCGGACGGCATGGCGGGCTCCTGGGGCGTGGCGCGCGGTGGGAGGGGGGTGAGGAAAGGTTACTGCGAGGCACGGGGACGGCTCGCGGGGCACTCCGTTCCCTGAATATTGCACTCAGTGCCAGAAGTTGGCCCGGCGCGGATGTTACGTTCCCGTCCATGAGTTTCGGCAACGCGGCGCCCGGCGGCGGCGACGAGGCGGGGGCGGCCACCGCGAAGCCGCCGATCCGGGACGCCCTGGCGGCGGCGGCGTTCCGGCTGTTCCTGGAACGCGGGTACGAACAGACCACCGTGGACGACATCGTGGCGCTCGCCGGGGTCGGACGGCGGTCCTTCTTCCGCTACTTCCCGTCCAAGGAGGACGTGGTCTTCCCCGACCACGAGCGGTGCCTGGCCGACATGACGGCCTTCCTGGCCGCCTCGGGCGAGGACGACGACCCGGTGGGGCGGGTCTGCGACGCCGCCCGTCTCGTGCTGCTGATGTACGCCGAGAACCCGACCTTCTCGGTGCAGCGGTACCGGCTCACCAGACAGGTGCCGGGACTGCGCGCTTACGAACTGTCGGTGGTGTGGCGCTACGAGCGCGCCCTCGCCGAGTACCTGCGCGGCCGGTTCGCCGGGCGGCCCGACGGGACGCTGATGGCCGATGTGATCGCGGCCGCGGTGGTCGCCGCGCACAACAACGCCCTGCGCTCCTGGCTGCGTTCGGACGGTCGGGGCGACGCGTGCGCGAGGGTGGACCACGCGCTGGACCAGGTGCGGACCGCCTTCCGCGAGCCGGCCGCGACGCCTCCCGCGCCCGAAGTGCCCGGCGGGCAGCGGCCGCGGGTGTCCCGGGAGGAGGACGTGGTCGTCGTCGTGGCGCGTCGCGGGGCGCCGCTGTGGCGGGTGGTGCAGGAGATCGAGACGGCTTTCGGCGGAGGCCGCCCCTCCGGGGACCGTGTCGATTGATGGTACGCAGTACCTTTACCTCTGGCACTGAGTGCCATACGCTGTCGCCGTGCACGGTGGCACCGCTGAACCGCGCACGGGCGTGCGCGGACTCGGCCGGGCACGCGGGATTCCGGCCGAGCGCAGGGAGTTGACCAGCGTGTACCACCACTCAGGCAACACCGTTCATCCGGCGGCCGGTTCCGCCACCGGCCTCCTGGAGCCCGGCTCCCGCGACCCTGAGGGCCTGTACTTCCAGCGCTGCACCTGGTGCGGCACCGCGATGTACAACCGGCTGCTGTGTCCGGTGTGCCGGGGCAGCGAGCTGCGCACCGAACGCAGCGAGGGCACCGGCACGGTCCGCCACTCCACGGTGGTGCACCGCAACACGCCCGCCGCGCGCAACGTGTCGCTGATAGAGATGGCCGAGGGCTTCGTCGTGCGGGGCAGGGTCATGGGCCCGCCCATCGGCATCCACGGCGGCGACCGGGTCCGGCTGTCCACGACGAAGGACCCGGTACGGGGCGAGCCGGTCTTCCAGTTGCTCGACGAGTCGTACCGCGCCTGGAGCTGACCCACCGCCGGCTGCCTCGCTCCCGAGGTGAGGCAGGCCGGAGCGGTTCGGTCCGGGGACCGGCGCGGAGTCGGGGCAGCGTGAGCGGCGAGGAGTCAGGACGGTAGGGAGCCGTCCGGCAGGACGCGGGACCGCACGGCGCCGGGAGTCCCGGCGGGCGCCCGGTACCGGGCGGGGCCCTGGGCGAGGGCGAGGAAGGTCAGCACCGCGCAGACGGCGTAGACGGTTCCGGGCCAGGCGAGCGGCGCCGGGTACGGGAGGGGACGGGCCAGGCCGTCCTCCACGCCGGACAGCCGGGGCACCAGGCGGGCGACGGTGACCAGCGCCCACACGACGAGGGTCACCTGGCTGAGCCGCCGCCGCCGGAGACGGCCGTGGGCCAGCCAGATCATGGCGGGCACGCACCAGATCCAGTGGTGGCTCCAGGAGATGGGACACATCAGCAGCCCGTACAACTGCACGGTGACCAGCAGGCCGAGCCGGTCGCCGCTCCGTACGGCCCCGAGCAGGGCCGAGACCGCCGCCAGGGTCACCAGGGCGAGCGCCGCCCACCACAGGCCCGAGGAGGCGACGTCCGGACCGAGCAACCGGGTGAGCGCGCCGCGCAGGGACTGGTTGCGCACCGACCACACCGGGCCGACCCGGCTCGTGTCCGTCACCAGCCCCGACCAGTAGCGCACCGACTCGCCCGGGGCGACGCACCAGGCCAGGGCGGTGACCGCCAGTCCGCTGCCCGCCGCCCACGCCGCCGCCCGCCACTGCCGGGTCGCCAGCAGGTACAGGCCGCCGACGGCCGGGGTCAGTTTCACCGACGCCGCGAGCCCCACGGCCGCGCCCCGGCCCGTCGCGCCACGGCACAGAGCCAGGCCGCCGACGACCACCGCGCCCAGCAGCAGATTGATCTGCCCCTGGTCGAGCGTGTGGCGCACGGGCTCCAGCCAGAGTCCGGCGGCGGCCCAGAGCAGGGCCCGGTCCCGCACCCGGCCGCCGGCACGCGGGGACAGCAGGCGCAGGGCGCCGGCCGTGACCACCAGCAGGGCCGCCACGGACACGGCCCGCCACAGCAGGATCACGGTGCCCCAGGAAAGATGCGACAGCGGGGTGAACAGCAGCGCGGCGAACGGCGGGTAGGTGAACGGCAGCACCGGGATGGGCGGGGCGGTGTGCACCGCGTAGTCGTACAGGCCGCCCGAGAACAGGTGCGGCGCGGCCCCGCGGTAGACGCTCAGGTCCAGCGGCTCGGACGGCCGCAGGACGGCGGTCAGCACGTACAGCGTCACGGAGCCGGCCAGGCACCGGCCGGCCCGCTCGGTCAGCCATTTCCCGGCCACCAGGCCCCGGGCCCGGATTCCCTTCACCGCACCAGCTCCGTCGTGTCCCCGCCGCCGCACCGGTATTGGTCGGCGGCTCCGGTCCGCCGTCCCGTGGGCCCGCGCCGGTCGGTGGCGAACGCACGGGTCCCCGTGACCGTCGCCCGTCCCGTCCGCGGCGCCCGCAGCCTAGCCCGGCGGACCCGGCGCGGAGCCGATGCCACGCGGACGACGGGCGCACCGGCGCGATCCCGTGCCCGCCCGGTCCCGGCCCGGCCTCCGCCCCCGGGCCGACGCCGGGGACGGTGCCGGCCCGGCGGCGGTACCGACCCGGTCGTAGGGCCGGCCCGGTGACCAGGCGAGGGGGCCGCACCACGCAGCGGGCCGGTCCCCGGCGGCCCGGCTCCCACGGGCGATCAGCTCGGGCGGGGGGCGCGGGCGGTGCCGGCCGTGAGGGTCACCCGGATCCCGACGGTCCCCCGCCCGCCCCGGCGCAGCCGGCTGCCGAGCAGGGTCAGGCGGCCGACGAGGCCGTACTTGCGGGCGATGAGGGCGCGGTAGCGGGCGGTGGTGGCCCGATCGCGGATCTCGGCCGTCGCCGGGACCTGCTCGCCGGTCGGGTTGCCGCGCAGGTCGCAGGGGCCGACGAGGACGTCGGCCCGATGGCGGATCCGCCCGACCTTCCAGGAGTCCGCGGCCGTCCAGACGCCGAGCGCCGCGCCGTCCCGGACCACCCACACCGGGGTGGCGACGGGGGCGCCGTTCCTCCGGTAGCTGGTGAGCAGCAGGTACTTGCCCGCCCCGAGCCGCTCCAGCAGGGCCTGTTCGCCACTCATCCGACGGCCACCGCCATGCGCCGTACCGCCTCGGCGAGCAGTTCCGGTGAGGTGCCGAGGTTCAGCCGCACATGGCCGGCGCCGCCCGTACCGAAGGGGAGGCCGGAGTTGAGCGCCACCCGGCCGCGGTCGAGGAAGACCTGGGCGGGATCGTCGCCGAGGCCGAGGGCGCGGCAGTCCAGCCAGGCCAGGTAGGTGGCCTGCCCGGGACGATGGCGGATCGCCGGCAGCCGGGCGGCCAGGAGCTCGGCGAGCAGCCGGCGGTTGTCGTCGAGGCCGGCCAGCAGGGCGTCCAGCCAGGGAACGCCGTCGCGCAGCGCGGCGGTGTGGGCGATGACGCCGAGATGGCTCGCGCCGTGCCCGACCTCCTCGGGCAGCCGGGCGAGATCGGCGGCGGCGTCCGGTCCGGCGACGGCGAGTGCGGCCTTGATGCCGGGCAGGTTCCAGCCCTTGCTCGCCGACATCAGCGACAGGCCCCGTTCACCGCCCGGCACGCTCAGGTACGGCACGAAGACGGCGCCGGCGGCGAGCAGCGGGGCGTGGATCTCGTCGGCGACGACCCGCACACCGTACCGGTCGGCGAGCGCGGCCACGGCCGCGAGTTCCTCGGCGGTGTGCACGGTGCCGGTCGGGTTCTGCGGGCTGCACAGCAGGTGGGCGGCGCGCCCGCCGTCCGCGACGGCCCGCCGGTAGGCCTCCTCCAGGGCGCCGAGGTCCAGGCGCAGGTCGGCGCCGAGCGGCACCTGGACGACCCGGCGGTCCATGTGCGTCACGAACTGGAAGAACGGCGGATACACCGGCGGGTTGACGATCACCGGGTCCCCGGGGCCGGTCACCAGTTTCAGCATCTCCACGACGCCGAGCATCACGTCGGGCACGAGCGCGGTGCGCTCCACCGCCAGTCCCTTCCAGCCCCACCGTTCGGCGGCGAAGGCCGCGAGGGCCTCGGCGTAGGCGGTGCCCGCGGGATAGCCGGTGTCGCCGAGCGCGAGGGCGTCGGTGACCGCCCGGACCACGGGCTCGGCCTGCGGCACGTCCAGCTCGGCGACCCACAGCGGCAGCACGTCGGCGGGATGGGTGCGCCACTTCATGCTGGTACGCCGCCCGAGGTCGTCGGGGGTCAGGACGCGCAGGGGATTCGGCTCACCGGACGTGTCGTGCGGGATCCTGTTCATGGGCACAAGATAGGGGGCGGAACGAGTGAGCCGGAATGACGCGGACGGTGCGTGGTGGCCCGCTCCGGGCGGGCCGCTGGAGGTCGCCTGCGACGAGTCGGGATCGGACGGCGAGAACCTCACCGGCGGGAACACGGACGTCTTCGCGCACGCGAGCGTGCTGCTGACCGCGGAGTCGGCGGCCGGGTGCGTGCGGGAGATACGGGACCGGATCCGCTCGCCCGCTCTGGAGTACAAGGCCACGCATCTGCTGCGGGAGAAGCACCGGGCGGTGCTGGAGTGGGTGCTGTCCCCCTCCGCGCCGCTGTACGGACAGGCCCATGTGGACCTCACCGAGAAGGCGTTCTTCGTGGTGGACCGGGCCGTCGACGTGCTGCTGGGCGACCCGGCGGCGGCGGTCGCCCTGTTCGGCGCCGGCCCGGGGGCCTTCGGCGCGCACCGGTGGCTGCGGTTCCTCCGGGCCGCCAACGACCTGCTGCGGGCCAGGCACGACGGGGAGCCCGCGGCGCCGGTCGAGGCGTTCCTCCGCGGCGTCGAGGAGCTGCGGGACGGGCACCGGCCGGCGGACGGGCCGGCGGAACGCGTCGCGGCGGTGCTGGAGCGGCTGGCTGGGAGCCGGGAGCGTGCCGACGCCTTCCGCGCCCGGGTGGCGGCCGGTCCGGCGCTGCTGCCCGTGCTCAATCCGCTGCTGCCCGCGGTCCTGCGTACGGCCGCGCGGTGGGGCGCCCAGGGGCGCGGCGTGCGGCTCGTGCACGACCAGCAGAACATGCTGACCCCCGACCGCGTCGACTGGCTGCTGCGGACGGCCCGGCAGGACGGCATCGGCCTGACCGGCGTGGACCTCGTCGACTCACGGCGCGATCCGCGGGTGCAGCTCGCCGACTTCCTGGCCGGCATCGCCCGCAAGATCGCCTCCGACGAGCTGAACGGACACGGCGACCCGGCCCTCACCGCGCTGCTTCGCCCCTACGTCGGCGCGGACTCCGTCTGGGGCGACGCCGCGAGCTGGGCCCGGCTGGGACCTGAGCGGACCGGGGCGGACGCCGACTCCGCCGCGCACGGGAGGCGTTGACCCGCGCCGACGCCAGGAGGACGGCCCCGCGCTGAACACGGCCGCGGCGCACCGCGTGCGGAGGCGGGGCGCCCGGCTGCTCCGCCATCCGGGGCTCGGCCGCGGCGGACACGGACAGGCCGGTCAGCCGAGCGCGAGCAGCACGGTGGCGGCCGCGGCGCCCAGCAGCCCGGCCGCCTGCCGCCTGGTGACCCGCTCGTGCAGCGCCACGAGTCCCAGGAGGACGGGGAGGGCGGGGTACAGGGAGGCGAGGACGACGGCGACCGCGAGCATCTGCCGCTGGGCCGCGAGCAGGTACAGGCTCAGCGCGAGGGCCGCGCCCGCCCCGGTCAGCAGGGCCTGCGCGGCGCGTACCGGGGACGGGCGCGGGCCCCGGAGCGGACGCGTGCCGCCCACGACGGCCGGCAGCAGCACGGCGACCGCCGCGAGGCGGCCCGCCGCCACGGGCCACAACCCGCTCGACGGCCCCGCCTGAGCCAGCGCCAGGTACTGGACGGCGACGCCGGCGCTCGCCCACAGACCGTCCGGTGTGCCGCGGCCCGCGCCCTCCCCCGCGCTGCGGGCGCGGGCGGCCCCGCCGCCGGAGACGAGCCAGAGCGCGGGCGCGGCGACGGCGATTCCCGCCCAGGCCAGGAAGGTGGGCCGGTCGCCGAGGACGAGGACGCCGCACAGCACGGACAGGGCGACGGAGGTGACGGCGCTCACGGGCACCACGACGCTCATGGCGCCGCGGCTCAACCCCCGGTTGAGCAACAGCATGGCGGCGCCGCTGCCGACGCCGGACAGGGCGCCCCAGCACAGGTCCGCGGGGCGCACCGAGTGGGCCGGGACAAGGAGCGCGGCGGTGACGGCGAGCAGCAGCCCGCCCAACTGGCCGAGGAACGTGACCGCGGTGAAGTGGAGGCGGCGGGACAGCATCCCGCCGGCGAAGTCGACGATGCCGTACAGGACGGCGGAGGCCAGAGCGAGAAGGGCACCCATTCGCAAAGGGGTGCCCCCGGACGACCCTGCGATGCCCGGTGGTTCAGGCGGCGCGGTCCGAGTGCGGAGCGGCCTGGGCCCACTCCAGGACGAGGCGCTGGTACACCTCGCGCTGCTCGGTGGTCAGTGTCCCGCCCGACCGGCGCCACAGGGCCCGGATCTCCTCGTTGACCTCCGCGGCCGATCGCTCGGAGGCGGCTTCAACAGTGGTGGACATGCTGTGAAGCATATGCCGGACGACGTGAAGGCGCTGTGAGTAAGTACGATCGATTCGGGCATTTCGGACCGTGTTACTCATCACGTCGATCCGGCACAACCCGCCCGGCACCGGCTCACGTTCCCGGTTTGCGCCCGTACACGAAGACGTCGTCGCCCTTCCTCAGCAGCGACCAGTACTTCTTGGCGTCCTTCGCCGTCATGTTGACGCAGCCGTGCGAGCCCGGCGGGTTCCACATGCTCAGCCCGACCGAGTGGAAGGCCTGGCCGCCGTCGAAGAACTGGCTGTAGGGCATGGACACGTTGTAGAGGGTGGAGACGTGGTCGATGTCACGCCAGTAGATCTTCTTCAGGCCGGTGCGGGTCTCGTACCCGTCCCGTCCGGTGCGCACCGGCACGGGCCCGTACACGAGCCGGCTGCCGTCCTGGATCCAGCTCAGCTGGAGGGTCAGGTCGACGCAGGCGATCCGGCCCTTGTTCGTCGGGCACTTGTGGCCCTTGTCGGGCTTCTTGCCCGCGGCCTTCTGCTTGTTCATGAGGTCCATCACGCCCCAGGTGACGGGCCCCGCGTAGCCGATGGCCGGCGTGATGCCGTGCTTGTTCTGGAAGGCCCGGATCGCCGTGCAGTCGGCGGCCGACTGCCGCCCGTCGACCCGGCGGCCCAGGAACTTCTCGACCTGCTTCTGGTACGGCCCGGTCCGCGTCGTACAGCTCGCCGCCTGCGCCGGCGCGGTGCCGAGCGCGAGTGTGAGCGGCGCCACCAGCGAGGTGACGCCGACTACGACGGCTCCCCGTCTGCCCATGTGCTTCATGACCGCACGGTCCTTCCCCCTCGGTGCGTTCGCGTGTCCGCGCTCTCGGACTCCTAGACAGCCTCGGGGGGACGGCGGTTGTAGGGCACCCCAGGTCGAGACGGAACGGTGACATTGGGGGCGTCGCGCGGGCGCTGACCACACCGACCACACCGACCACACCGACAGGATGGCGCGGCGGCCGCGGGGTGGTGAGGCGACCAGCCCTGCGGGGCGTGGGGCTCATGGGACCGACGTGACCGGAGGTGAGCGGTGGTGGTGGCGGCGGACGGTGCTGGTGGCGGACGGATCGGAGGGCGGGGCCCGGCCCGGCGGAGGCGCGCCCGCCGGGTGTCCGGTCCGCGCGGGCCGGTCGGGCGCCCGCTCCGGCCGGAGCCGGAGCGGGGCTCGCCCTCGCCGTGCCGTCCTCGGCCGGTCCGACGACCCGTGGCGGACCGCGGCGGACGGCCGAGCCGGCCCGGAAGGAGGGGCACGAGGTCCGTCCGGTAGCCGCGGCCGCCGGGGTCACGGCTCCCGGACGGCCGTGCGGAAGCCGGTGTTGACCGCGGTGAGGCCGCCGTCGACGGTCAGCGCGGTTCCGGTGATCCAGGCCGCGTCACGGGAGGCCAGGAAGGCCACCGCGGCGGCGATGTCCTCCGGCTCGCCGACGCGACCCAGCGGGTACAGCGGGCGGACCCGGTCGAGTTCGGCGTCCCGGCCCCGCCACGCCGAGGTGCGGACCGTGCCGGGCAGCACGAGGTTGACGCGCACGCCCCGGGCGGCGGCGTGCCCGGCGAGGGTGCGGGTCAGCGAGGCCAGCCCCGCCTTCGCCGCGCTGTAGGCGTGGTTGCCGAAATCCTGGACGCCGTTGACCGATCCGATGCTCACGATCGCACCGCGGCCGGAGGCCGCCAGGTGGGGCAGCGCGGCACGGCAGCAACGGCGGGCGCCGGTCAGGGTGACGTCGAGATCGAGCGCCCACGCGTCGTCCGGCTCGTCCTCGAACAACGCGGTGTCGGGCGTGCAGTGGGCCGCGCAGTTGACCAGCACGTCGAGCGAGCCGAACGCGTCGACCGCACGCGCCACCGCCGCCTCGACCGCCGCCCGGTCCGCCACGTCGCACGCGGCCGCGCGGGCGTCGAGCCCGCTCCCGCGCAACGCCTCGGCGGTCCGCTCCGCCTCGGCCCCGTCGGTGTCGGTGACCAGCACCCGGGCGCCCTCCTCGGCCAGCCGCCGGGCGGTGGCCGCTCCGATGCCGCGGGCCGCGCCGGTGAGGAGAACGCCGTGTCCGTCGAAACGCCTCGTGTCCGTCATGGGCCAGAACCTACTGCCGCGACGATCGAACCGGCAGATAGCGTGCGCCGCATGGACACGTTCGTACAGCAACTCCCCGCGCTCATCGGTGTCGTGATCGGCGCGCTCGGCTCGTACCTGGCGGTCGTGCGCAGCGACCGGGAACGGTCCCGCCGGGAACGGAAGGACCGTTGGGAGGAGCGCCGGCTCGCCGTGTACTCGGACTACGCGCGCACGCTCAAGAAGTCCGTCACGCTGGCCTACCGGGTCGCCTCCCACCTCGGCAACGATCCGCATCCGCATCCGCTGCCCCTCGCCGAGGCCGAGCCGCTGCTGACGGAGGCCGCCCTCGCCCGCGACCCGTCGGGCGAGTCGCTGATCATGCTGGGCAGCCCGCAGGTCGTGGAGCGGGCGCGGGTGTGGGTCGTGGTGGTGATCGAGATGGAAGGGTTCCTGCGCGACGGGCGGCGGGAACCGGACGCCTGGCAGGAACTGCTGGAGCGGCAGCGCGCCGCGCGTCAGGGGTACTACGCGGCCGTGCGGGCCGACCTCGAACTGCCGCCGGGCCACGCGGCCCGCTGGCCGCTGCCCGGCATGCGGCCGGCCCCGGACGGCCGGCGGTAGCCGCTCGTCCCGGCCGGCCGGCGTCCCGGGCCGCCGGGGCGGCCGCCGTCGGGGACGGTGCAGCCATGCCCCGGCGAGGGGGCACCGGAGCGGACCGGCCGTTGCGCGCGCCGCGTCCGTCCACGGCGGCGGCGCCGAGCAGGCCGGGCGTCACGCCCCGCCGGCCCGCGGAGCGCGCCGGGCGAGGCGTGCGCGGCGTGCTCCGTACGGACCGCCCGCGGCCTGCGTCCCCGGTGCCCCTCGGGTGCCGCGCCGCTCAGTGCCCGCGGGCGATCCACTCCTGGAGGTGCGGAGCCTCGGCGCCGATGGTGGTGGAGTCGCCGTGACCGGTGAGGACCTTCGTCTCGGGCGGCAGCGTGAGGAGGCGGTCGCGGATCGAGTCGATGATCGTCGGGAAGCTGGAGTAGGAGCGGCCGGTGGCGCCGGGACCGCCCTGGAAGAGGGTGTCGCCGGTGAGGACGACGCCGAGCCCGGGGTCGTACAGGCAGACCGCGCCCGGGGCGTGGCCGGGGGTGTGCAGGACCGTCAGGTCGGCGCCCGCCGCCTCGATCACCTGGCCGTCGGCGAGATGTTCGTCGGGTTCCCGGTCCGGGTGGGTCATCTTCCACAGCGGCAGGTCGTCGCGGTGCAGCCAGATCCTGGCGCCGGTGAGGTCCGCGAGCGCGGGGGCGGCGTTGACGTGGTCGTTGTGGGCGTGGGTGCACACGATGGCGGTCAGCCGGCGTCCTCCCACGGCGGCGGCGATGGCCTCGGCGTCGTGCGCGGCGTCGATGACGACCGCCTCGTGGTCGTCGCCGACGATCCACACGTTGTTGTCCACGTCCCAGGAGCCCCCGTCGAGCGTGAACTTCCCGGAGGTGACGAGGCGTTCGATGCGGGCGGCCATCACAGCACCACCACCGAGCGCAGCACGTCGCCGTGGTGCATCCGCTCGAACGCCTTCTCCACCTCGTCCAGCCGGATGGTCTCGGTGACGAACTTGTCCAGCGGCAGGCGGCCCTGGAGGTGCAGGTCGATGAGCATCGGGAAGTCGCGGGAGGGCAGGCAGTCGCCGTACCAGCTCGACTTCAGGGCCCCGCCGCGCCCGAAGACGTCCAGCAGCGGCAGTTCCAGCTTCATCTCCGGGGTCGGCACGCCGACCAGGACGACCGTACCGGCCAGGTCGCGGGCGTAGAAGGCCTGCTCGTACGTCTCCGGGCGCCCGACGGCCTCGATGACGACGTCGGCGCCGAACCCGCCGGTCAGCTCGCGGATCGCCTCGACCGCGTCGGATTCCTTCGAGTTGACGGTGTGGGTGGCGCCCATGGTGCGGGCGGTCTCCAGCTTGCGGTCGTCGATGTCGACGGCGATGACCTTGGCCGCGCCGGCCAGGTAGGCGCCGGCGATCGCGGCGTCACCGACGCCGCCGCAGCCGATGACCGCGACCGAGTCGCCGCGGCCCACGTTGCCGGTGTTGATCGCCGCGCCGATGCCGGCCATCACGCCGCAGCCCAGCAGCCCGGCCACGGCCGGGGAGACCGCGGGGTCGACCTTGGTGCACTGGCCGGCCGCGACCAGCGTCTTCTCGGCGAAGGCGCCGATCCCGAGGGCCGGGGAGAGCTCGGTGCCGTCGGTGAGGGTCATCCGCTGCTCGGCGTTGTGGGTGTCGAAGCAGTACCAGGGCCGCCCACGCAGACAGGCACGGCACTTGCCGCACACCGCGCGCCAGTTGAGGATCACGAAGTCGCCGGGAGCGACGTCGGTGACGCCGTCGCCTACCGACTCCACGACACCGGCGGCCTCATGGCCGAGCAGGAAGGGGAACTCGTCGTTGATGCCGCCCTGTTTGTAGTGCAGATCGGTGTGGCAGACGCCGCAGGCCTGGACCCGTACGACGGCCTCGCCGGGCCCGGGGTCCGGCACGACGATCGTCTCGACCCGTACGGGTTCGTTCTTCCCAGGTGCGATCACGCCGCGCACTTCCTGCGCCATGGGTGGGTCCCTTCCTTAGACCGGTTGTACACCCTCGACCCTACGCGTGATTGATCGGCGACGGCACGGAGACCGGGCCGTCCGGGACCCGTCGGCCGGGCGCCCGCGGCTGCGCTTGCCGAGCCCGGCGGGGCGGAGGAGTCTCGGAGAGGAGGCCCGTCGCGGCCCGCTCCTGAAGGGCCGCGACCCCGCAGGAGGTCACCATGGCACCCACCGCAAGCCCCTCGTTCGACACCGACACCCTGCGCCGCGGCATCGAGGACCACGCGGCGTCGACGCTGCTGTCGCTCTACGCGGACGATGCGGAGATCCGCATCGTGGACCGCGACACCCAGCCCAGTCGTCCCAAGGTCCTGCACGGCCGGGACGAGATCGGCTCCATGCTGGAGGAGGTCTACGGCCGGGACATGACCCACGCGCTGGAGCACTGCGTCGTCCAGGGCGACCACGTCGCCTTCCTGGAGTCCTGCCGGTATCCCGACGGCGTCCGGGTCCTGGCCGAGTCCATGATCTCGCTGCGCGACGGCAAGATCAGCGAGCAGATCATGATCCAGGCATGGGACGAATAGGCAGACGGACCGCGAGGATCCAGGTGAGCTCCCGGCTGACCTGGACCTTCTCTGCCCGGGCGGGTCTGGGGCGGTCACGCTCCTCCGTGCCGCGGCGGTCACGGCCGGCGTCCGCCGCCCTCCTCGGGTCACTGCTGCGGGCCGTACGGCCCCGGCCGTGTCCTCCGGCGCCCCGGGCGCCGCGCACCCGGCACGCCCGGCGCCGGTGAGCCGTGCCCGGGTCCGCCCGGCGGGCGGGCGCGGCAGGGCGGCGGCGGAGGACGCGCGGGCCACGGCGGTCCGGAGCACCCGCCCGAACGGATGTCCTGACCCCGGGCGCGGACTCGGTTAGGGTGGGACGGGGCCGTGACTGGCGCTGAGGTGGAGCACCACCGGGGAGCGGTCCACACAGAGTCGTAGCCGCGCGCCTGGGCGATCCGTCGAACGCTCAGGAGTGGCTCATGTCCCAGGCCCGCCTCATGGACGGCACCGCACTGGCCCGCCGCATCGTCGAGGAGACCGCGAAGAAGGCCTCCGAGGTCACCGGCCGCACGGGCACGGCGCCGTGTCTGGCGACCGTGCTGGTCGGCGAGGACCCCGCGTCCGTGACGTACGTCCGGATGAAGCAGAACCGGTGCCGCACGGCCGGCATCGCCTCCCGGCACGTGGAACTGCCCGCCGGGACCAGCACCGGGGAACTGGTCGCCACCCTGCGGTCGCTGTCCGAGGATCCCGCGGTGCACGGCATCCTGCTCCAGCACCCGGTCGGCGAACACATCGACGAGCGGGCCGCGTTCGAGGCGATCGCCCCGGAGAAGGACGTCGACGGCGTCACCTTCGCCTCCTTCGCGTCGATGAGCTTCGGGGGGCCGGGGTTCGTCTCCTGCACCCCCGGCGGCATCCTGCGGCTGCTCGACGCCCACGACGTCGACCTCGCCGGGAAGCGGGCCGTGGTGGTCGGCCGCAGCGCGATCCTGGGCAAGCCGGTGGGGATGCTGCTGCTCGCCCGCGACGCCACGGTGACGTACTGCCACTCCCGGACCCGGGACCTGTCGTCCGTGGTCCGCGAGGCGGACGTCGTCGTCGCCGCCGTGGGCCGGCCGCGGCTGGTCCGCGGCCAGGACATCAAGCCGGGCGCGGTCGTGGTCGACGCCGGTTACAACCCGGGCAACGTCGGCGACGTGGACTTCGACTCCGCCGTCGAGCGGGCCTCGCTCATCACGCCGGTGCCCGGCGGCGTCGGACCGATGACCATCGCGACGCTCCTGGAGCAGACGGTGACGGCCGCCGCCCGGCAGCTCGGCGTGTGACCGGCGCGTCAGGGCGCGGCGGCGCCGCGCCCTGATCCGGTCCGGTCCGCTGGGCGGGCCCGGGCCGGGGGGCCTCCGCAGCGTGGCGGGGAAGGCGCGGAGTGACGGCGCCGACACCCCACGGGTCGTTCACGGGCGGCGGGCCGCCCCGCCCGCATACTGACCGACGTGCGCGTTGCGATCATGACGGCGGGATCCCGGGGAGACGTGGCCCCCTTCACCGGGCTGGGGCACGGCCTGACCCGTGCGGGCCACGCGGTCACCCTGGTGACCCACGGGTGCTTCGAACCGCTGGTCGAGGGCTCGGGGCTCGGCTTCCATCCGCTGCCGGTGGACCCGCGGGCCGAACTCGACTCCGCGCGCGGCCGGGGGCTGCACCGCAGCGCCACCAGTGCGGGGAAGATGGTCCGGGCCGTCGGCCTGGCGCGGGCGGCCGTGGCCCGCATGACGGACGATCTGATCGCGGCGGCCGAGAAGAACGACGTGCTGCTGCTGTCCGGCTCCCTGGGACCGGTCGGGCACGCCATCGCCGAGGCGCTCGGCATGCCCAGTATCGGTGCTCACCTTCAACCCCTCTCCCCCACCAGGGAGTTCGCGCCCCCGTTGCTCGGCGGCGGGCACTGGGGCGGGGCGGCGAACCGGCTGGCCTGGCACGGGGTCGACCTCGCCGTGGAGCGGGTCTTCTCGGCGGCCGTGCCCGCCGTGCGGACCCGGCTGGGGCTGCCCGCCGCCCGCGCCGGCATGCCGGGGCGCGTCCTGGCGGGGCGGCGCCGGCCGGTGCTCCACGGGTTCAGCCCGCTGGTGGTGCCCCGGCCGCGCGACTGGCGGGCCGGTCTGGAGGTGTGCGGCTACTGGTGGCCGCACGACCGCGGCGAACGACTCCCCGACGAGTTGCGGGAGTTCCTGGACGCGGGGGCGGCGCCGGTCTTCGTCGGCCTGGGCAGTGCCACCGTGCCCGACCCGGCCGGGCTGAGCCGGACGATCGTGCGCGCGCTGCGGCTGGCCGGGCTGCGCGGGGTGGTGCAGCGGGGCTGGGGCGGGCTGGAGGCGTCCGGCGACGGCGTGCTGGCCATCGGGGAGGTCCCGCACTCGGCGCTGTTCCCACGCATGGCCGCCGTGGTGCACCACGCGGGGGCGGGCACGACGGCGGCCGGCCTGCGCGCCGGGGTGCCCGCGGTGCCCCTGCCGGTCCAGTTCGACGAGGGCTTCTGGGCCGAGCGGCTGATCTCGCTGGGTGTGGCCCCGAGCGCCGTCCCGCTGCGCGCGCTCACCGCCGACGCGCTCGCGACGGCCCTCGACCGGGCCACGCGGGATCCCGCGCACCGGTCGCGGGCCGAGGCGCTGGGCGCCCGGATCCGTGCGGAGGACGGCGTCGCGCCGGTGCTGTCCGCGGTCGACCGGCTGGCGGGCTGACGGCCGCCCCCGGGGCGACGGCGACGTGCCGCCGGGCCCCGCCCTCCCCGGCGGGCGTCGCGCGGACGGCCCCGCGGGCCGTGCTCAGTGGTCCGTGCGCCGCTGGAACAGGCCGGTGGGCACGGCGTCGGCCAGGGCCTGGTAGCCGGCGGGGTCGAGATGGAGGTGGTCGCCGGTGTCGTAGGCGGGCAGCAGTCGGCGGGGGTCGCCGGGGTCGCGGGCCGTCCGGTCGAAGTCGATGACGGCGTCGAACCGTCCGCTGGTGCGGATCCACCGGTTGACCGCCTGCCGGGCGGCCTCGTGGGCGCCGGCCGGGTCGTCGTAGCCGTTGCCGCCGAAGGGGGTGAGGGTGGCGCCGTAGACGCGGATGCCCTGGGCGTGGGCGCGGGTGATGATCTGCCGGTAGGCGCCGATGAGGTCCGCGGTGATCCGCCGCCGTGCCCCGGGCGACGGCGGCGGCTGCTCGGGCATGGCCGCGCCGTCCGCACGGCCCGGCCGAGCGCGCCGGCGAGCCGTTCGGCGGCGAGCCCCCGGCAGGGGGATCGGCTCGGTGGCGGTGCCGAGGGCGGCGAGCCGTGCGGCCCTCGACGGCTGGTCCGCCGCGACCGGCACGGGCGGCACGGCGGCACGGGCGCCACCGGCGCCACGGGCGGCACGGGCGCCACCGGCGCCACCGGTGGCACGGGCGGAGCGCCGGACCGGGGCCCGGCCAACGACGCCGCCGCACCAGTCGCCGTGCCCGGGCCCCGGTCATAGAGTGACCTGCACCACGCTGGTCGTCCGCTGCCCTCACGCACCGTCCACGGTCCGGCCCACGACGGCGGCCGGACGCCGCCGCGGTGCGCGTCGCACGGGCGGCGCGCGCTCCGGTGCGGCCGTCACTCCCGGGGGCGGCCACGGCTCGGCGCGGCCACGGCTTCGGGCGGTCCGCCGCGCGAGCCGACCGTAGCGGGGTCCGGCGTGGCGGCCGGCGGCTGCGCGCGAGGACGCCCGGCGGAGCACCGCCCCGGCACGGACACCACCGGCACCACGGGGGCCACCGGCCTCCTGGGGAACACCGCGGGAAGGGAGCGCGGCGTGCGTGACATCCTTCCGGTCCTGGCGCGCTGGTACGCGGCACGGGTGCCGTTCGCGCTGGCCACCGTCGTCTCGGTCAGCCGCAGCGCACCGCGCGACCCCGGCGCGGCGATGGCGGCCGGCCCGGACGGCGAGGTGGTGGGCAGTGTGTCCGGGGGCTGTGTGGAGGGGGCCGTCTTCGATCTGGCCCAGGAGGTGGCGGCCGGCGGGGAGGCGCGCCTGGCGACCTTCGGCCACGGCGACCAGGACGCGCTCGCGGCCGGGCTCACCTGTGGGGGCGAGATCGGTGTGCTGGTCAGACTCGTGACAGCCGAGGCGGATCCCGCGTTCGGCGCGGTCGCGGCGTCGGTCGCCGCCGGCGAGCCGGTGACCGTGGCGAGCGTGGTCGACGGGCCCGCGCCGCGCGGGGCCACCCTCTCGGTGTGGCCGGAGACGGTGGCGGGCACCCTGGGCGCGCCCGGCCTGGACGTGGCGGTCACCTCGGACGCCCGGGGCGGGCTCGCCCTGGGCGCCACGGGCACGCGGCACTACGGGACGCACGGCGAGCGGCGCGAGGACGCGGTCACCGTGTTCCTGCACTCCTTCGCCCCGCCGCCGCGGATGCTGGTGTTCGGCGCGATCGACTACGCGGCGGCGGTGGTCCGGATCGGAGCCTTCCTCGGCTACCGGGTCACGGTGTGCGACGCCCGCCCGGTGTTCGCCACGCCCAGGCGGTTCCCCGACGCCGTGGAGGTCGTGGTCGACTGGCCGCACCGCTACCTGCACGGTACGGACACCGACGAGCGCACGGTGATCTGCGTGCTCACCCACGACCCCAAGTTCGACGTCCCGCTGCTGGCGGAGGCGCTGCGCCGGCCGGCCGCCTACATCGGGGCGATGGGCAGCCGTCGTACCCACCACGAACGGATGGAGCGGCTGCTCGACGCCGGTCTGACCGAGGACGAGCTGTCCCGGCTGCGCTCGCCGGTCGGCCTCGATCTGGGCGCCCGTACGCCCGAGGAGGTGGCCGTGTCCGTCGCGGCCGAGATCATCTCGCTGCGCTGGGGCGGCACCGGCGCGCCCCTGACCGCGACCGCGGGAGCCATCCATTCCAACGGCTCCGCCTGATGTCCGGGAGCGGAAGTCCGGGACCGATGTACGTACCGGGAGGGGGTCCCGGGACCGATGTACGCAAGCGGGGGTGCCGGAACCGCCCCCGTCTTCGCGGCACCCCCCGGCCGACGACGCCTGGCAGGCGGTCCACGATCACCGGTGGGCCGCCTCGGCGCGGCCGACGGGCCGGAGCTGTTCCCGCGCGGCCGACGGGCCGGAGCTGTTCCCGCGCGGCCGACGGGCCGGAGCTGTTCCCGCGCGGCCGACGGGCCGGAGCTGTTCCCGGTGGGGCCACTGTGGGCCCACCGGGTGCGTGGTGCCCATGTGAACAGCGATTTTTCGATTTTTTCCAGGATTGCCGGATTAGGTGGTTGGGGTCCCGCAGGAGGGGTAGGCGGCCAGCAACGGATGAGGCATGCACGCCTCTGCAGCACATGTGCGGCACACCCCCGCTGGAAGGAGGTCCGTGACAGCGCATACTCGCAGCTTCCGGGCTGCTTCCGCGCACGGAGCGGCCCGGATCTCGCCGAGAAGTCGGAAACGAGAAAGGGAATAGTGACCCTGGGGCGGCCCTGACGGGGGCCGCCCTCCGGTGTGCGTGCCCGCCGGGGGCACCGGCGGGCGCCTTTCCAGTGGAAACCACCGCCGCGGTCGCAGGTCGGGGGGCCGCTGCGCACCGTCTCGGCCCGGCCGAGTGTCACGGCGCGGCGGCGTCCGGCTGCCGTCGACCGCGCGTCCAGGTCGGCCTGGCCCACTGCCACGGCGCGGCGGCGTTCGGTCCCCGTCGGCCGGCCGCCGACCGGCCGGAGCGTGTCGCCCGGCGGGCGGGAGCCGGACGACAGGGCCGGGGGCGCTCAGGCGGCCGGGCGCGGCGGCAGCCGGTGCAGTTCCACCTCGGCGAGCCGGCCGTCGGCGACGGTGGCGGTCATGTAGGTGCAGTGGGGCTGGCGGCGGCGGTCGGTCGGGGAGCCGGGGTTGAGCAGGCGCAGCCCGGTGGGGGCGGTGGTGTCCCAGGGGATGTGGCTGTGGCCGAAGACCAGCACGTCGAGATCGGGGAAGCGGGCGGCGCAGCGGGCCTCGCGACCCTGAGCCGGTCCGGTCTCGTGGACGGCGCCGAAGCGCAGCCCGTCCAGGTCGGCGCGGGCCACCTCGGGCAGGCGGGCGCGCAGTTCGGGGCCGTCGTTGTTGCCGTAGACGCCGATCAGCCGGCGGCTGCGGCTCTCCAGCAGGTCCAGGGTGGCGGTGTCGACCCAGTCCCCGGCGTGGAAGACCACGTCGGCGCGCGGGAGTTCGGCGAGCAGCCGTTCCGGCAGGGCCTTGGCGCGCTTGGGGAGATGGGTGTCCGCGATCAGGAGCAGGCGCACGGGGCCAGGGTACTGCGGGACGCCGTGCCGGAGATCGACTGCGCGGGGAGCGGCTGCGCCTGGCCGGCCGAAAAGCCTTCAGGCAAACTGTTCAGTCCAGACTGGACAGTTTTGCTTCACGGCCCTACCGTGACGCCATGGACGACAAGCCCACCGAGGTGCCCGAGGGCATATCCGTCTCCGCCGCCCGGGCCGCGCGCGACCTGCGGGTGGTCTTCAGCAGGCTGCGCCGCCGGATACGCGAGGTGGCGCGGGACGAGGACCTCACACCGTCCCAGGTCTCCGCGCTCACCCTGGTCGGCAAGCACGGTGCGGCCACGGCCAGCGCCCTGGCCGCCGCGGAGGGCGTCCGGCCGCAGTCGATGGCCGCCACGCTGGCCGCCCTGGAGCAGCACGGGCTGATCCGGCGCAGTCCGGACCCGGACGACGGCCGGCGGCAGCTCGTCACCCTGACCGAGGACGGCCGGGAGCGCATCGAGGGCAACCGTGAGATCCGCGCGGAATGGCTGACCCGGGCACTGGAGGACCGCTACACGGAGGAGGAGCGGCAGACGCTCATCGCGGCCTTCACCCTGATGGAACGGCTGTCCCGGCCGTGACGGCGAGGCTCACCCGGGCCGCGCGGGGCTCGGCCGCGGCGCGCCCGGCCCCCGTCGGGTTCGACCGCCGGCTGATCGCCCCGATGATCCTGGGCTCGGTCCTGAACCCGATCAACTCCTCGATGATCGCGGTGGCCCTCGTCCCGATCGGCACCGCCTTCGGGGCGCCGCCCGCCCGGACGGTCTGGCTGGTCTCGGCGCTCTATCTGGCGACCGCCGTGGGACAGCCGGTCGTCGGGCGGCTGGTGGACATGTACGGGCCGCGCCGGCTCTACCTCACCGGTACGGCGCTGGTGGGCGTCGCCGGCGTGCTGGGCGCGCTGGCGCCGTCGCTGGGCGCGCTGATCGGCGCGCGGGTGCTGCTGGGGTTCGGGACCTCCGCGGCCTATCCGGCGTCCATGCAGCTCACCCGGCGGGAGGCGGAGCGGACCGGGCAGGAGGGGCCGGCGGGCGTGCTGACCGCGCTCGCCGTCGCCAACCAGACGGTGGCCGTGGTCGGCCCCGCGCTCGGCGGACTGCTGATCGGGGTCGGCGGCTGGCGCGCGGTGTTCACCGTCAATGTGCCGCTGTCGGCGGCCTGCCTGGTCCTCGGCTCCCTGCGGCTGTCGAGGGAGGAGCGGTCCGGGGCGGCGCGCGGGGACGTCGATCCGCCCGGCATGGTCCTGTTCGCCGGGACTCTGGTGGCGCTGATGCTGTTCCTGACGGCGCCGCGGACGGACCGCTGGTACCTACCGCTGCTCGCCGCCGCGGCGGGCGCCGCCTTCGCGGTGCGGGAACTGCGGGTCGCACAGCCGTTCGTGGACTTGCGGGTGCTGGGCGGGAATGTGCCGCTGCTGGCCACCTATGTGCGCCAGCTCCTCGGCTACACCACCTCCTACGCCCTCATGTACGGCTACACGCAGTGGCTGGAGGAGGGCCGCGGGCTGTCCTCCGCCACCGCCGGTCTGGTGCTGCTGCCGCTGTCGGGCGCCGCGCTCACCGTCTCCACCCTCACCGGGCGCCGCGAGGCCGTTCGGGCGAAGCTGGTCGCCGGGGCCGCCGTCCAGATCGTGGCCTGTGCGACCCTGCTGCTGGTCGGCCCGGGCAGCCCGGTGTGGGTACTGCTCGCCGCCGGGGTCCTGATGGGCGTACCGCAGGGGCTGATCGGCCTCGCCAACCAGAACGCGCTCTACCGGCAGGCCGATCCCGCGCGGATCGCCTCGGCCGCCGGGCTGCTGCGCACCTTCATGTACCTCGGCGCGCTGGGGGCGTCCGCCGCCACCGCGGCGTTCTTCCCCCACCGCGCCGACACGGGCGGGCTGCACGGCCTCGCCCTGTTCATGGTCGCCGGGTCGGTGCTGCTCCTGCTGAGCACGCTGCCCGACCGGTCACTCGCACACCTCACCCCCCGAAAGGCCTGAGCACATGGCACTCACCACCCTCGACCCCCGCACCGCCCTCGTGGTGATCGATCTCCAGGCCGGCATCGTCTCCGGGCCCACCGCTCCCCACCCGAGCGCCGAGGTGGTCGCCCGGACGGTCGAGCTCGCCGAGGCCTTCCGCGCCCGTGAGCTGCCCGTCGTCCTGGTCCGGGTCTCCTTCGCCGCCGACTTCGCGGACGCCGTGCCCGGCCGTACCGAGGCCGCGCGCTCCGGCGGCGGCGGCCGCCCCGAGGGCTGGGACGTGATCGTCCCCGAACTGGCCGGCCGCCCGGGCGACATCACCGTCACCAAGCACAACTGGGGCGCCTTCCACGGCACCGACCTCGATGTGCAGCTGCGTCGCCGCGGGGTGACGCAGATCGTGCTGACCGGCATCGCCACCAGCATCGGCGTGGAGTCCACCGCGCGCGCCGCCCACGAGCACGGCTACCACGTCACGCTGGCCACCGACGCGATGACCGACCTGGACGCCGAGGCCCACCGGGGCAGCGTGGAGCGGATCTTCCCGCGGCTGGGCGAGACGGGCACCACCGCCGAGGTCCTCGAACTGCTCGCCAAGACCCACGGCTGACACGGCCGCGGGGGTGCCCGGCGCACTCGGCGCCGGGCACCCCCGCGGGGGCCCGTACGGGTGATGGTCGCGCGGCCGGGAGGCGGCGGTCAGTCCTCGCCGCGCACGATGTTCCACTCGGAACCGGTACGGTCCCGGCGCGGGCCGCCGCGCTCCTCCTCCAGCGCCGGAAGGCAGGTGCGAACGCCTTCCTCCCGCCGCCGTCGGGCCGTCGCCCAGCCCGTCTCGGTGCTGTGGACTGCCGGTTTCTCGGTGGTGTGCGCGGTCACGGCTCCTCGTCTTCCCTCTGCGTCCGGTCCCGGCGGGATCCCACCGGGACCCTGGTGGTCTCGGTCGGGTCCCCGGGCGCACCGCGCGCAAACCCCGCGGGGCGGCCCGGCGTCATCGGCCGCCGGAGCCGCCGCTTCCGAAGGAGCCGCCGGAGCCGGAGTCCCAGCGGGGACGGCTCTGGTCCTCGCTGCGTCTGCTGCCGGAGGACCCGAGTTCGTGCGGGGTCATGCGGCGGCCGGTCTCCTCGGCGCGCGGGACCTCGTCCGGTTCGCGTTTCTGGTGGGTCTCGTGGACCGGCCCTGACTCCGGCATCGTGGGGTGCTCACCGCCCCGGGGGGTCCTGGGTTCGCGCTGCTTCACCCTGATGCCGAGCCGCACGGCCCAGATCAGCAGGCCGACGACGATCAGCCCGCCGACGACCAGAAGGATGATGCCGACGGCCGAGCTCGCGGCCGCCGCTTCGTACCGGGTGGTGTCCATGCGCGCCGGGTACCCGCCCCTGGTCGGCGGATACGCGGCCGCTCGGCCCGCGCCGGCGGGTTCAGCGCGCCGCCGGGCCCGCCTCGCCGTCCGGCCGCGCGGCCCGCTCCACCTCGGCCTCGACCTCGGTGCGGGGCCTGCCCTCCTGGTGCGCGTAGTCGCCCAGGGCCGCCTGGAGGTCCCGGGCGAGGTCGCGCCAGGCACGCCAGGCCGTCTCGTAGGTCTCGCTCTGCGTCCCGGTCCACCGCTCCTGCGCGGGCGGCCCATAATTCTCACGCAGTTGTTCGACTCGAGTGTGCGCCTCGTCGGCCGCCCGCTGTTTCGCCACAAGCTCTTCGAAGGTGTGTGACACAGCCCAGGACCCTAAGCACGGCAGGGGCGCGCGGGGCTCCGACCTGCCGTGACCCGGGCGCGGCGCACCCGTGTGGCGGGGTGGGGCGGCGGGTCTGGACTCCCACCGACCCGGCGGCGCCACGCCCGTCGCCACTCCCGTCGTCGGGGCCGCCCGGACTCCCGGTGACCAGGACCGCGCGGCCGTCCGCGCCGCCGCCGGACTGCGGCGCGGCAAGGCGGCGTCGGCCGCGGACACCGGGCCGGAGCCGGTACCGCCCGCCGGCCGCGGCCCGGCGCACGGTCCGCCCCGTCCGCGTGTCGGCCTCGCGCGCACCCCCTGCGACGGCTGCGTGGGTCCAGGTGCGGCATGCCGCCCGACATTGCGCTCGAAATATGTCGAACACATTTTTTCGAACGGGTTCGGCCTCGATATTTCGAACAGATCTTGACGTATGCGTTACGCACGACGGTCTGGTGACAGGTGTGACTGTCAGCGGCCACCGCCCGGCTGGAAAGCTCATTGCCGACCAGGGAGGGGAACGGACATGGACCAGCGCTACGAGGTGTACGCGCTCGCCGATCCGCACTTCTACGAGACGCCGGACCGGCTGTCCGAGGAGGGTCGGCCCGCCACGCCGCTGTACGAGACGGCCCGGCGCGCGGTGCCCGAGGGGTGGTACGCGGCTCGGATCGGCGACTGGCTGACCCTCACGCCGCTGGACCCCGACGGCCGGCCGCAGTCCGGCCCTGCGCAGGGATGGAAGATCCATGCCTCGGCCACCCGTGCCAACGCCGAGCAGGTCGCCTCGATCGTGTGGGACTACTGCGTACCGCGCCGCATCCCGTTCAAGTTCGTTCCCGGACCGCACCTGCTGCACCTGCGCAACACCAAGTACGCGGGGCGCGACACCAGCGGCAAGTTCGTGACGATCTACCCGGCCGACGAGGACCGGCTGCACGAGGTGCTGCGCGAGCTCGGCGCGCTCCTCGAGGGCTTCGAGGGGCCGTACATCCTGACCGATCTGCGCTGGGGCGACGGACCGCTGTACGTCCGCTACGGCGCGTTCGCCCGGGTCTTCGTCGTCGACGACCGCGGCTCGCTGGTGCCGGCGGTGCGCGACGGCGAGGGGCGGCTGGTGCCGGACCGGCGGGCGCCGTCCTTCCAGGTCCCGGAGTGGGTGACGCTGCCGTCCTTCCTCCAGCCGCACCTGGCGGCGCGCAACACCACGACGGTCGGGGAGCTGCCGTACCGCATCGAGAAGGCGCTGCACTTCTCCAACGGCGGCGGGGTGTACGCGGGCACCGACACCCGCGACGGACGCCGGGTGGTCCTCAAGGAGGGCCGGCCGCACGCGGGCCTGGCCGCCGACGGCGCCGACGCGGTCACCCGGCTGGAGCGGGAGAAGGCCGCCCTGGAGCAGGTGGCCGGGACCGGCGTGGTGCCCGAGGTGCGCGACTGGTTCACCCTCGGCGACCACCGCTTCCTGGTCATGGACTTCCTCGAGGGCAGGCCGCTCAACTCCTACTTCGGCGAACGGCATCCGCTGCTCACCCCGGACCCCGATCCCGGGGCCGTGGCCGAGTACACCGCGTGGGCGCTGCGCGTCCACCGGGCGGTGGAGCGGGCGGTGGAGGCGGTGCACGAACGCGGGATCGTCTTCAACGACCTGCACGTGTTCAACATCATGGTCGGACCCGACGGCGAGTCGGTCTCCCTCCTCGACTTCGAGGCGGCGGCGCCGGCCTCGGAGGGGGGCCGGCAGGTGGTCGCCCACCCGGGCTTCTTCGCGCCGCCGGACCGCACCGGCCCCGACGTGGACCGCTACGCGCTGGCGTGCCTCCGGCTCGCCCTGTTCCTGCCGGTCACCACACTGTTCGTGGTCGACCGCGGCAAGGCCGCCCACCTGGCGGAGGTCATCGCGCGGCAGTTCCCCGACGTACCGCGGGAATTCCTGGACGAGGCGGTTACGGAGATCACCCGCGACACCGGCTCCGGCGCGCGGGACGGGACCGGCCCGCGCACGGTCGGCGCCACCTCGCTCGTCGACCCGGCCGACTGGCCCTACAGCCGCGACTCCATGGTCAAGGCGATCCTCGCCTCGGCCACCCCGGAGCGCACCGACCGGCTCTTCCCCGGGGACATCGCGCAGTTCTCCGACGGCGGCGGGCTCGGCCTGGCGCACGGCGCGGCCGGCGTGCTGCACGCGCTGGCCGAGTGCGGCGCGGAACGGTACGAGGAGGGCGAGCGCTGGCTCCTCGCCCGCACCGCACCACCCCCGGCGGGCACGCCGTTCGGTCTGTACGACGGTCTCGCGGGCGTCGCCCACGTCCTCGACCGCCTCGGCCACCGGCAGCGCGCCCTCGACCTGGTCGACGGCATCCTGAAGGAGCGGTGGCAGAAGCTCTCCTCCGACCTGCGCGGCGGGCTGGCCGGGCTGGGCCTGGTCCTCGGCGACCTTGCCCGGGCGACGGGCGAGCCGGAACTTCGCGAACGGGCCGCCGAGACCGCGCGCATCCTCGCCGACCGGCTCGCCGAACCCGTCCCGGACACCCCCCGGCAACGGGCCGGGCTGCTGCGGGGCGCCAGCGGGCCCGCGCTGTTCCTGCTGCGGCAGTACGAGTGGACCGGCGAGCGCGAGTGGCTGGACGCGGCGGCCGTCGCACTCCGCCGGGACCTGGGACAGTGCGTCCGGCAGAAGAACGGCGACGGCCTGGAGGTGGACGAGGGCTGGCGGACCCTGCCGTACCTGGGTGACGGCAGCGTCGGCATCGGCATGGTCCTGGACGACTACCTCGCGCACACGCCCGACGAGGAGTTCGAGGCGGCCCGCGCCGGCATCCTGACCGCCGCCTCCTCCCGCTTCTACGCCCAGCCCGGCCTCTTCCAGGGCCGCGCCGGAATGATCCTGCACCTCAGCCGCACCACCACGCCGGGCGCCACACCTCGGCGGCTCGCCGAACAGGTCGCCGCCCTGGGCTGGTACGCGATGTCGTACGAGGGCCAACTGGCTTTCCCCGGCCACCAGATGATGCGGCTGTCCATGGACCTCACCACCGGAACGGCCGGGTGCCTGCTCGCTCTGGCGGCGGCGCTCGACGGCGAGTCCGACGCCCGGCTGCCGTTCCTGCCGCCACTCGGGCGGCCCTCACAGACGCGGCTCCGCGACCTGACGGAGTCGTGACACAACCCCCGTCCCCAGCAAGGGTATTCAAGGGACGTCTACCGAAGGGAATCGAAATGGCCCTGCTCGACCTGCAGACGATGGAGTCCGACGAGCTCAACGGCGGTGGCGGCGGCGCCAGCACGGTCAGCCTGCTGTCGTGTGTCAGCGCCACGAGCGTTCTGCTCTGCCTCTGACGTACGTCGTGACTCGACGGCTCCGGGCGGTCCTCCCCCTGAAGGAGGGCCGCCCGGAGCCCCTTTCGCGTGAAGGATGCGAGGCACAGCCGTATGACGACCAGGCCCGGCCGCGGCACGACACCCGGCCGAGAGACGACGGCCGGCCCCGGGCCGACGCCCGACCGCGGGACGGTGGACGGCCGCGGGACGGTGGACGGCCGCGGGACGGTGGACGGCCGAGCCGAGCAGGCCGCCGCCCGCACCGGACCGGCGGCGGACCGCGGCCTACTCGGCTCGGCCGTCCGGCACAGCGGGGCCCGGTGCGCCGCCCTGTGCCTGGTGAGCGCCGCGGCGACCGGGGCCGGACTGCTGCTGCCCGCCGCGCTGGGCCGCACCCTCGACCTGCTGCTCACCCGCGCACCGGCCGACCGCTGGGTGCTCTGCTCCAGCGCGCTCCTGCTGCTGATCGCGCTGCTGGACATGGCCGAGGCCGTGCTCGACGGCACGACCAACGCACGGGCCACCGCGTGGCTGCGCCGACGGCTGACCGGGCACGTGCTCGCCCTCGGCCCGCGCGCCACCGCCCGTTTCGGTCCGGGTGAGCTGGTCGCCCGGCTCGTCGGCAGCGCCGCCCAGGCCGGGACGGCGCCCGCCGCGCTGGCCGCCACGGTCTCGGCCCTGGTCGGCCCGGTCGGCGGGGTGGTGGCGCTCGGCCTCATCGATCCGTGGCTCGCCGTGGTGTTCCTGGCCGGTGCGCCGGTCCTCGCGCTGCTGCTGCGCGCCTTCGCCCGCGACTCCTCGGCGTGCGTGGCGGACTATCAGCAGGTGCAGGGCCGGATCGCGGCGGGGCTCGCGGAAGCCGTCGGCGGCGCCCGCACGATCCGGGCGGCCGGCACCGCCGACCGGGAGACGGCCCGGGTGCTGCGGCCGCTGCCCGAACTGTCCCGGGCCGGACGGCTGATGTGGCGGGCGCAGGGACGGGCCGCCGCGCGGGCGGTCGCCGTGGCCCCGCTGCTGCACCTGGGCGTCGTCGCCGTGGCCGGGCTGCTGCTGGCCCGGCACCGAGTGACGGTGGGCGAGGTGCTGGCCGCCTCCCGGTACGCGGTCCTCGCGACCGGCGTCGGCGTGCTGGTCGGGCAGCTCTCGGCACTGGTACGGGCCCGGGCGGCGGCCGGACGCCTCGGCGAGATCCTCGCCGAGCCCGCGCCGGACCACGGCAGCCGCCCGCTGCCCCCGGGGCCCGGCCGGCTGGAGCTGCGCGGGGTGAGCGCTCGGCGCGGCGGCCGTACGGTGCTGGACGGCGTCGATCTCACCGTGCCCGGCGGCACGACACTCGCGGTGGTCGGCAGGTCCGGCTCGGGCAAGTCGCTGCTGGCCGCGATGGCCGGGCGGCTGGCCGACCCGGACGGCGGGCAGGTGCTGCTCGACGGCGTGCCGCTGCCCGAACTGACCCACGACCAACTGCGGAGCGCCGTGGGCTACGCCTTCGAACGGCCCGTGCTGCTCGGCCCGAGCGTGGCGGACGCGATCGGCCTCGGGGTGCGGACGCCCGGACCCGGCCGGATCCGGCAGGCGGCCCGCACCGCCCGCGCGGACTCCTTCGTCCGCCGCCTGCCCGACGGCTACGGCACGGCCCTGGCCGACGCGCCCCTCTCCGGCGGCGAGTACCAGCGGCTCGGCCTCGCCCGCGCCTTCGCCCACGACGGCCGGCTGCTCGTCCTCGACGACGCCCTCTCCAGCCTGGACGCGGTCACCGAACGGCACATCGCCGACGCCCTGACCGGGGGCGGCTCCCCCACCACCCGGATCGTCGTCGCCCACCGCGCCGCGACGGCGGCCCGGGCCGACACGGTGGCCTGGCTGGACGGCGGACGGGTGCGCGCGGTCGGACCGCACGCGCAGCTGTGGCGACAGGCCGGGTACCGGCAGGTGTTCGGGGAGTACGGGGAGTACGGGGCAGCCGGGAACGACTCCGGGGAGGCCGGTGACGGATCCTCGACTGCCGGGGGCGGCGGCGGAGCGGCGGCGACCGCGGGCGCAACCCCGACCACCGAGGACAGAAGCGGAACAACGACGACCGGGGGCGGAGCCCCGACTGCCGGGGGCGAAGGCCCGGCCGCCGGCGCGGCGGACCGTGTGGAGGGAGTTCGGCCGTGAGGAAGGAGTCCGTGGTGCGGGAGCGCGGCGCCGGCGTCCCGGCCGGACCGCCTGAGGGCGGCCCGGGAGGCCGGTGGGCCGGCGCCCGGCGTGGCCTGCGCTTCCTGCGGGCCCGGTGGCGGGTGCTCGGCCGGCTGGGCGGCTGGTCGCTGCTGGAGACCGGGCAGACGTTCCTGCTCGGCTACGCGTTGGCGCGCGCCCTGGACTCGGGGTTCCTGGCGGGGCGGGCGGGGGTCGGGCTCGCCTGGCTGGCGGTGGCCGGGCTCGGTGTCGTGGTCGGCGCGTACGGGACCGGCCGGGTCTACGGGGTGGTCGCCGCGCTGGTCGAGCCGGTCCGGGACCGGCTGGTGAGGCGGGTCGCCGCGCAGGGCGTGCGGGACGCGGACGGCGGGGCGCTGTCCCGGCTGACCCAGCAGGTGGAGATCGCGCGGGACACCCTGGCCGGGCTGGTCCTGGTCTCCCGGTCCTTCCTGGTCGCCGCGGCCGGCGCCCTCGTCGGCCTGTTCTCGCTGGCGCCGCTGCTCCTGCTCGTGGTCGTGCCGCCGCTGGTCGCCGGGGTCGCCGTGTTCGCGGCGACGCTGCCGCCGCTGGCCCGCCGTCAGGAGGCGTACCTCGTCGCCGACGAGGCGCTGGCCGAAGGGCTGGCGACGATCTGCCCGGGGCTGCGGGACGTCACGGCCCTCGGCGCGGAGGAGCGCGTCGCGGCGGGCGTCGAGGAGTCGGTGGACGCGGAGCGCAGGGCGGCGGGCGCGCTGGCCCGGTGGGGCGTGGCACGGGTGGCGGCCCTCGCGCTGGGCGGTCACCTGCCGGTCGTCCTGCTGCTGGCCACCGCGCCCTGGCTGCTCGCCCACGACGTCACCCCGGGCGCCCTGGTCGGCGCCCTCGCCTACGTCACCCAGTCCCTGCTGCCCGCCCTGCAGAACCTGATCCACGGTCTGGGCACCAGCGGCGCCCGCCTCACGGTGGTCCTGCGCCGCCTGCTCCCGGCGGACCGACCGGACGGCGCCCCGGCCGGGGCTGCCGGAGCTGCCGGAGCTGCCGGGGCGGCCGGGGCGTCGAGCGCCCACCGCGCGGTCACCCCGCCGGGCCCGGCCCGGACCCGGGCGGCGGAGCCCGCCCTCGCCCTCTCCCGCGTCACCTTCGCCTACGGCCCGCACAGCGCGCCCGTGCTGCGCGACCTCGACCTGGTCGTGCCGCACGGCGGGCACCTGGCGGTCGTCGGGCCCAGCGGCATCGGCAAGTCGACGCTCACAGCGCTCGTGGCCGGACTGCTGGAACCGGCGAGCGGCGGGATCCGGGTGTGCGGCGCTCCGGTGCCGGGGGACGAGGCGGCCGCGCGGCGGGTACTCATCCCGCAGGAGGCGTACGTCCACACCGGCACCCTCGCCGAGAACCTGGCGCACCACCGCCCCGACCCCGTGCCGGAGGCCGAGCTGCTGGCCGCCGCCGAGGCGGTCGGGCTGACCGAGCTGCTGCGCCGGCTCGGCGGGCCCGACGCACCGGTGGACCCCTCGACGCTGTCGGCCGGCGAACGCCAGCTCATCGCGCTGACCCGGGCCTATCTGTCGCACGCACCGCTCGCCCTGCTGGACGAGGCGACCTGCCACCTGGACCCGGACTCCGAGGCCCGAGCGGAGCGCGCCTTCGCCACCCGGCCGGGCGGCACCCTGGTGGTCGTGGCGCACCGCGTGAGTTCGGCGCGGCGCGCGGACCGGATCCTGGTCATGGACGGGCGGGACACCGCGTACGGAACGCACGAGGAGCTGCTGTCGCGCTCCTGCCTCTACCGCGATCTGGTGTCCGGCTGGGCGCCGCCGGGGTCACAGCCACCCCTCCCCCTGGGAGATTCTTATCGCGTCGATGCGGTTGCGGGCCCCGGTCTTGCGGGTGATGGCCGCCATGTAGTTGCGCACGGTCCCGTGGGACAGGTGCAGGCTGCCCGCGATCTCGGCGACGGAGGCGCCCTCGGCGGCCAGTGACAGCACGCTCAGCTCCCGCCGGGTGAGCGGCATCTCGGCGGCCTTGAGGAAGCCGAAGCCCAGTGAGTCGTCGACGAATCGCTCCCCCGCGGCGACTCGCCGAATGCCGCGCACCAGCCGTTCCGGTGACCCCTTCTTGTCGACGTAGCCGAGCGTCCCCGCCTCGATGGCCCGGCGTAACAGGCCTGGGCGGTCCGCGGTGGTCAGCACGAGCAGGCGCGGCGACCGGACGCCGGCGCCGCGCGGACACAGTTCGCCGAGCGGCGCGAGCCCGTAGGCGTCGGTGTGGTCGAGGTCTGCGGCGCACACGTCCGGCCGGACGGACCGCACATGGCCGGACGCCTTGCGCCACGGCGTGTCGTACACCTCCAAGTCGGCCTCCCGGCGCAGCCACTCCGCCATGACAGATCTGACCAGACACGCGTCGTTCACCAGAAGCACCCGGATCACTGCCGCCCCTTCGACTCGCCTTGCGCCTGCTGTGGATGGTGGTTGAGCGCGTGCCCAATTCTTGGCGGCGTGGACCGTCACCGGGCGCGCAGAACCGGCCATCGGGGTGCGCGGGGGCGCACACGCAGCGCCCGCCCGCCGCCACGCGCTCCGAATACAGGGGCATGGAGAACGGCCGTCGGGGTACGGCGCCTCCTTCGCCCCGTCGCACACCCGGCCGCGGTCCTCACTCTTCCCGTACTCGGCCGGGCCACTGGGCCGAGCGCCTCGATCCCGGTCACCCGGGCGGTGCGCGAGCGGGGCGGAGCCGGGTCGAGGGCGAGGAGGAGACGCCGGCCCGCCGCCGTGGACGGATCACCGCGGTCCCCCTGTCCGTCCGGCCCCCGCGGCGCCGCCCCCGGCGGCCGAAACCGCCGCACAGGGCGCGGGCCTCGTGACCCGGTTCCCGACATCCCGGGGCGGGGCGCGCGCCGTCGTCCGGTGTAGGGCCGGGAACGCGCCCGGCCGGCGGGCGGTGCGCGCGACCGCGGGGGGGCGCTCGACCGGGTCCGCCGGCTCGCCCCGCACCAGGCCGGATCCGAACGGACACGCCCTGGGGTCGACCGGTGACTACGCGTCGACGACCTGGCGCCGACGGAGAGCGGAATCCCCGCTTCAGGGAATCTGCACAGCGCGTGCCCAGCGAGGTCACCGTGCGGGGCGGATCTGCACAACCGCGCACCCCGGCACCGGTCTTTAGGCGCGGTCTGCCGGATTCGCCGCCGTGACGGCAAGGGCGCGGCCGGGCCGATGCCGTGGGGCATGTGAAGAAGTGGCCGACAACTCGTGGCCGCACATCCACCAAAGAGCCCCGTGGCAGGGCAACTGTGCTGGTGAGGGCCCTGGACGAGTGGAAGCGGCGGGATGCGCCGTGCTTTGATCCATCGCACCGCGGGGCCCGCCGGCCGCCTGGGAAGACAGCGTCCGGCGCCCGTGGCGGCGGCTGTCCGCCTGTCCCCAGAGGGGGCCGCTCCCCCTTGTGAAACCCCATACGAAGGGAAGTTCCAGCATGAACTCCACCCCCCAGGTCGAGACCGTCGAGATCTCCGACGCCGAGCTCGACAACGTCTCCGGCGGTCTGTCCGTGAACGCTCTCGGCACCGTCGCCGGTGTGGTGGACGGCGTCGCCCCGGTGACCGGCCTGGTCGACACGGCCATCGGCACCGTCGAGGGTGTGACCGGCCTGAACACCGCCCCGGTCACCAACCTGGTCGCCGGTCTCTGAGCGCACCGCGTTGCCGCCGAGTCCCCGGAACCGCGCACCGGTTCCGGGGTTCTCGGACGTCCCGAAGAAGCCTCTCGCACAGGTGAGGGAAGTTCCGTGCAGTTCCGCCAACAGGCCCTCGCCAAGCTCCAGTCGCCCGAGGAACTCGACCTCCCGGTCCGCCTCGCCCGGCCCCGGGGCTGGCTCGTCCTGTCCGTCACGCTGGTCGCCATGGCCGCCGCCACGGTGTGGGCGGTGACCGGCTCCGTGGCCTCCACGGTCACCGCGCAGGCCGTCCTGACCCATGGACAGGGCAGCTACGTCCTGCAGAGCCCGGTCGCCGGCCAGGTCACCGCGGTCCTCGCCGAGGAGGGCGAGCGGCTGCCCGCCGGCGCGCCGGTGCTGAAGGTCCGTACGCCGCGGGGCGAGTCGGTCGTCCGCACCGTCGCCGCGGGGCGCGTCACCACGCTCGCCGCCTCCCTGGGGCAGATCGTCTCCACCGGGGCGGACGTCGCCGCCGTCGAGAAGGTGGCCCACACCACCGACCCGTTGTACGCGACCGTGTACGTCCCCGCCCAGAACGCCGCCGCCGTGCCCGTCGGCGCCGCCGTGGACCTGTCCGTCGCCTCCGCGCCGGCCCAGCGGTACGGGGTGCTGCGCGGCCGGGTGAAGTCGGTGGACCACGCCCCCCAGTCGGCCCAGCGGATCGCCGCCTTCCTCGGCGACACCCGGCTGGGCGAGCAGTTCACCCGTGACGGCCGGCCCGTCGCCGTACTCGTGCGGCTCGACGCCTCGGCCGCCACCAGGAGCGGTTACCGCTGGTCCTCCGCGGACGGGCCGCCGTTCCGCCTCGACTCCATGACGTCGGCCTCCGCCTCGATCCGGCTGGCCGGCCGGCGTCCCCTCGATTGGCTGCTGCCGTGACCACCACCACCCGCACGGGCCGCGGCCGTCGGCGTGCCGCGCCGCCGGGCCGCCCGGCCGCCGGGCGGCGCGCCCGGACCGTCCGTACGCCCACGGTCCTCCAGATGGAGGCCGTGGAGTGCGGTGCCGCCTCGCTCGCCATGGTGCTCGGCCACTACGGCCGCCATGTCCCGCTGGAGGAACTGCGCATCGCCTGCGGAGTCTCCCGGGACGGCTCGCGGGCGAGCAACCTGCTCAAGGCCGCCCGCGGTTACGGCCTGACGGCCAAGGGCATGCAGATGGACACCGCCGCCCTCGCCCAGGTGCGGGCGCCGGCCATCCTCTTCTGGGAGTTCAACCACTACGTCGTCTACGACGGCGTGGGACGCCGCCTCGGCCGGCGCGGCGTGTACCTCAACGACCCCGGCAAGGGCCGCCGTTTCGTCGCCATGGAGGACTTCGACGCCGGCTTCACCGGTGTGGTGCTGGTGCTGGAGCCGGGCGAGGACTTCACCAGGGGCGGGCGCAGGCCGGGCGTCCTCGGCGCCCTGCCCGCCCGGCTGCGCGGCACCGCGGGCACCCTGCCGACGGCGGTGCTGGCGAGCCTGCTGCTGGTGGCGGTGGGCGCCGCGGTGCCCGCGCTCAGCCGCACCTACATCGACACCTACCTGATAGGCGGCCAGTCCTCGCTACTGGGAGTGCTGTTCGCGTCGATGGGCGCGTGCGTACTGCTCACCGTCGCGCTGACCTGGCTCCAGCAGACCAACCTGCTGCACGGGCGGATCGTCTCCTCCACGCTCGCCGCCGCCCGTTTCCTGCGCCATCTGCTGCGACTGCCGGTGACGTTCTTCGCCCAGCGCAGCCCGGCCGACCTGGTGCAGCGGCTGCAGTCCAACGACGCGGTCGCCGAGACGCTCGCCCGCGACCTTTCGGCGGCCGGCGTGGACGCGGTGGTCGTGGTGCTCTACGCGGTGCTGCTGTACACCTACGACCCGCAGCTCACCTTCGTCGGCATCGGCGTCGCGCTGCTCAACATCGTGGCGATGCGGGTGGTGGTACGGCTGCGCGCGACCCGGACGGCGAAGCTGCGGGCGGACACCGCACGGCTGACCAACACCGCCTACACCGGGTTGCAGTTGATCGAGACGATGAAGGCGACCGGCGGCGAGGACGGCTACTTCCGCACCTGGGCCGGCCAGCACGCCACCACGCTGGAGGAGCAGCAGCGGCTCGGTGTGCCGAGCGCCTGGCTGGGCGTGGTCGCTCCGACGCTCGCCACGCTCAACAGCGCCCTGATCCTGTGGATCGGCGGGCTGCGGGCCGTCGAGGGCCACCTGTCGGTCGGGCTGCTGGTCGCCTTCCAGGCCCTGGTGGCCCGGTTCACCGCCCCGCTGACCCGGCTCAACGGCGTCGCGGGCCGCATCCAGGACTTCGCGGCCGACGTGGCCCGCCTGAAGGACGTGGAGGACTTCCGCACCGACCCGCTCTACGCCCGTCCCGGCGGCGGTGACTCCGCCCGCCGGCTGCACGGTCACGTCGAGCTGCGGAACATCGGCTTCGGCTACAGCCCGCTGGACCGGCCGCTGCTGACCGGCTTCGACCTGACCGTGGGACCGGGACAGCAGGTCGCGCTGGTCGGGGGCAGCGGCAGCGGCAAGTCGACCGTCTCGCGGCTGATCTCGGGACTGTACGCGCCCTGGGAGGGTGTGATCCTCATCGACGGGCAGCGGCTGGAGGACATCCCGCGCGCCGCGCTGGCCTCCTCCGTGTCCTTCGTCGACCAGGACGTGTTCCTCTTCGAGGGCACGGTCCGCGACAACGTGGCCCTGTGGGACCCGTCGATCCCGGACGACGCCGTGGTGGAGGCGCTGCGCGACGCCGCCCTGTACGACGTCGTCGTCCGACGTCCCGGCGGCATCCACAGCAGGGTCGAGCAGGACGGCCGGAACTTCTCCGGCGGACAGCGGCAACGCCTGGAGATCGCGCGGGCGTTGGTGCGCCGCCCGAGCGTCCTCGTGCTGGACGAGGTGACGAGCGCCCTGGACGCCGAGACCGAGCAGGTCGTCATGGACAACCTGCGGCGGCGCGGCTGCGCCTGTGTGGTGATCGCCCACCGGCTGTCCACCGTGCGCGACAGCGACGAGATCGTCGTGCTCCAGCACGGCGCGGTGGTCGAACGCGGGCGGCACGAGGAACTGGTCGCGCGCGGCGGCGCGTACGCGGCGCTGGTCAGGGAGCGGTGAGATGACGTCCGTTCAGGAAGGCGACCTGGTCCTCGGCGCGCTCGGCTCCCTGGGCGCACCGGTCGACTGCGCCGGCCTCGGCCGGCTCGACCTGGCGGGACCGCAGTCGCTGTGGCTGGTCGCGGCCGGCGCGATGGACCTGTTCGCGGTGGACGCGGAGCAGCGGGGACACTGGCACCACCTGGGCCGGCTGGAGGCCGGCTCGCTGCTGCTGGGCCCGGCCCCGGGCCCGCGGCACACGCTGGTGGCCCGCCCGCTGCGCGACTGCGCGGTCCGCCGCATCGGCCTGCGCGAGCTGTACCAGCCGGCGAACACCCAGACCTGGTCCTACGACGAGTACGGCAACCCGCAGTACGTGCCACCGGCCACCAGCCCCCTGGAGTACGCGCTCGCGCTCGGCGTCGGCCGCGGCCTGTCGGTGCTGTTCCAGGCGCCGATGGCCCAGGAGCGGCCCGCGGCGCCCGCCGACGACGAGGTGTTCTGGATGCAGGTGCCGCCGGGCAGCGTCCGGTACGGGGCGCTGTACGGCGCCGAGGCGGCCGCCGACCTGCTGATGGACCCCGCCGTGTGGCAGGCCGTGGTGGACCAGCAGTACCGGCTGCTGACGGCCCTGGACCGCTGGATCGAGGAGCTGGAGCGCACCCACGAGAACCGGGCGGCGGCCGGCATGAAGGCCGGTGAGGCGGTGCGGGCCCGGGCCGACCGGACGCTGCTGGCGTCCATCGGCCGGTCCTCCGCGAGGCCGGCCACGGCCGCCGACGCGGACGCCACCTACGCCGCCTGCGAGCTGGTCGCCCGCGCCGCCGGGATCACGCTCGCCGCGGCGCCGCGGTCCGGCACAGTGAGCGACCGGCTGGACCCGGTGGAGCAGGTGGCGCTGGCGTCCCGGGTGCGCACCCGGGCCGTTCGCCTGGAGGGCCGCTGGTGGCGGGAGAACGCCGGCCCGCTGGTCGGCCGGCGGGCGCTGTCGGGCGCGCCGGTCGCGTTGCTGTGGCGGCGCGGCGGCTACGTCGCCGTGCATCCGGCCACCGGGCGGGAGACAGCGGTGGGGAAGGCGAACGCCGGGGAGTTCGAGCCGCGCGCGGTGATGTTCTACCGGCCGTTGCCCGAGCGCCGGCCCAGTGCGCTGGGATTGGTGCGGTTCAGCCTGCGCGGCTCCCGGGGCGACCTGGCGAATCTGCTGGTCAGCGGGCTGGTGACGGTCGCGGTGGGGGCGCTGGTGCCGGTGGCGACCGGCCGGGTGCTCGGCCAGTACGTGCCCCGGGCCCAGCAGGGGCCGATCGCGCAGGTGTGTCTGGCGGTGCTGCTCAGCAGTGTGGTGGCGGCGGCCTTCATGCTGCTGGAGAACCTGACCGTGCTGCGGCTGGAGGGCCGCGTCGAGGCGAACCTCCAGCCGGCCGTCTGGGACCGGCTGCTGCGGCTGCCGACGCGGTTCTTCACCGAGCGTTCCACCGGGGAGCTGGCGAGCGCGGCGATGGGGGTCAGCGCGATCCGCCGGCTGCTGGCCGGCCTCGGCCCGGTCGTGGCGCAGTCGGTGACCGTGGGGGCGATGAACCTGGCGCTGCTGTTCTGGTACGACGCCGCGATGGCCTGGGCGGCGGTCGGCATGCTCGTCGTGATCGCGGCCGTGTTCCTGGGGCTGGGGCTGTGGCAGGTGCGGTGGCAGCGGCGGCTGGTGGTGCTCACCAACAAGCTGAACAACCAGGCGTTCCAGACCCTGCGCGGGCTGCCGAAGCTGCGGGTGGCGGCGGCCGAGAACTACGCGTACGCCGCCTGGGCCGACCGGTTCGCGCGCAGTCGTGAGCTCCAGCAGAAGGTGGGCCGGATCAAGAACCTGACCACGGTGCTGGGCGCGGTGTACCTGCCGGTGTGCACCCTGCTGATGTTCATGCTGCTGGCCGGGCCGGCGCACGGCTCGATGTCGGCCGCGGCCTTCCTGACCTTCAGCACCTCGGTGACGATGCTCCTGACCTCGGTCACCCAGCTCACCGGCGCCTTCGTCTCGGCGGTGGCCGCGCTGCCGCTGCTGGAGGAGATCAGGCCGGTGCTGGACGCCGTCCCCGAGGTGCGCGCGGCGAGCACCCGGCCGGGGCCGCTGTCCGGGGCGATCGAGGCACGGCGGCTGTCGTTCCGGTACGCCGACGACGGGCCGCTGGTCCTGGACGACGTGTCGTTCCAGGTCCGGCCGGGCGAGTTCGTGGCGATCGTCGGGCCCAGCGGCTGCGGCAAGTCGACGCTGCTGAGGCTGCTGATCGGCTTCGAGCGGCCGCTGTCCGGCGGCGTGCTCTACGACGGCCAGGACCTCGCCGCGCTGGACCAGTCGGCGGTGCGCCGGCAGTGCGGGGTGGTGCTCCAGCACGCCCAGCCGTTCTCCGGCTCGATCCTGGACGTCATCCGGGGCACGGAGCCGTGTTCGCCCGAGGAGGCGATGGCGGCGGCCGAGCTGGCGGGGCTGGCCGAGGACATCAGGCGGATGCCGATGGGCCTGCACACCATCGTCTCCGGCGGCGGCGCGGTCTCGGGCGGGCAGCGGCAGCGCCTGATGATCGCCCAGGCCCTCGTCCGGCGCCCGCGCATCCTCTTCTTCGACGAGGCGACCAGCGCCCTGGACAACGACACGCAGCGCATCGTGATCGACAGCACCCGCAAGCTGAACGCCACCCGGGTGGTCATCGCGCACCGCCTGTCGACGGTGCTGGACGCCGATCGCGTCATCGTGATGGAGGACGGCCGGGTCACCCAGCAGGGCCCGCCCGCCGAACTGCTCGCGGACACCGGCGGCCGGCTGCACGAGCTGGTCAGGCGGCAGCTCGCCTGAGCCCGGCCGACGCCGGTGCCGGTGCGGTGCCTGAGCCCGGCCCGTGCCGGTGGGAACAAGACTTCCCGCACTGTTCATACGCCCTTCGTGCGCCGTTGCCCGCGGCGCAGGGCGTACGGGAAGGCGCGGCTGGGTACCCACCGGGCCATGCGAATCAGCGTGGTGGACGTAGGGTCGAACACGGTTCGACTGGTGGTCGCGGACGCGGTGGGCGGGGTGCCGCTACCGGTGCACACCGCCAAGTGGCGGCTGAGACTGTCGGAACAGGTCAGACCCGGACAGGACATCCCTCAGGAGGCGGTGGGACGGCTGGTCCGGGCGGTCGGCGAGGCGAGTGAGACGGCGGCCCGGTGGGGCGCGGCCGACCCCTCGGCCTTCGCGACCACCGTGGTGCGCGCCGCCCCGAACCGGCTCCAGGTGCTGCGCGCCGTCCGGGCGCGCACCGGGGTGGCGCTGTGCACGCTGCCCGGCGAGGTCGAGGCCGAGCTCACCTTCCTGGGGGCGCGGCGCTGGATGGGCTGGCGGTCCGGACCGCTGGCCCTGTTCGACATCGGCGGCGGCTCGCTGGAAGTCGCCTTCGGACGGGGTCGCCTGCCCGACTTCGCGGCCTCGCTGCCGCTCGGCGCCGGCCGGCTGACGCACGAGTTCTTCCCGGACGGGGGGCCGGCCTCCCCGGAGCAACTGCGGGCGCTGCGGCGCGGCGTCCGGCACCAGCTGCGGGACGTGGCCGCCCGGATCCGCTGGGAGGGGCCGCGCACGGCGGTGGCCACCTCCCGCACCTTCCAGCAGTTGGGGCGGCTGTGCGGGGCCGCGCCCGGACGGCACGGGCCCTTGGTGGAGCGGAAGCTGGAGCGCCGACAGCTGCGCCGGGCGGTCGACCGGCTGGCCGCCCTGCCCGCCGCCGAGCGCGCCGGGCTGCCCGGCATCTCCGCGCCGCGCGCCGCGCAGAGCCTGGCCGGCGCGGTGGTCGGGCACACGGCGATGAAGCTGACCGGTCTGAGGACGGTCACCCTGTGCCCCTGGGCGATCCGCGAGGGCGTGCTGCTGCGGCACATCGAGGACGGGCCGTCCTGGTGGGCGGAGGTCTCACGGCTGAGCGAGGACACTCCGCCCCCGCAACCCGTGCCGAAACCGGTGCCGCTGCGCGTGGCGGCCGCGGCTCGCTGAGGCGCGGGAGCCGGACGCGAGGAAGGGCCGCGTCGGACGCGCCGGAGCGGGAAGAAGACGGATCCGAACCGGAAGACAAGAAGGAGACAGAGGCATGCCCGAGAAGGACGACAAGCGGAACCACGACAAGCCCGAGACGGCGCTCGGGGAGGTCCTGCGCGAGTTCGAGGAGGCCGAGACCGATGTCGACGGCTCCCGGGGCAGGCGGCACCGGGGCGAGGCCGCCGAGGCGATCACCCCGAACTCCCGGGCCGAGGAGGAGGCCCGGGAGGAGTCCCAGGACGGCTGAGGCCGGCCCACGATCATGGCGGATGGCCGGTCCCCGCACGGGTACCCGGGCGACATGGACCACGATCGCCGCGAACCCTGCCTGCCTCCCGCGCGGGGGCCGCTCTCCGCCGCCGTGACGGCGTACCTGCTCGGTACCGGACCGCTCCCCCGCGCCGAGGAAGCCGACGGCGCGGCGGCCTACGGGGACGACCTCCAGCTCGCCCTCTACCTCTGCTACGAGCTGCACTACCGCGGCTTCGCGGGCGTCGCCGCACGACGTGAATGGGATCCGGACCTGCTGCGCGTCCGGGCGGCGCTGGAGCGCCGTTTCCTGACCGCCCTGCGCGCGGACACCCCCGGCCACGACGGTCTCGACGACGCGCTGGCCGACCTGCTGGTCGAGCCCGTCCAGGGCGCCGGTGTCAGCCACTACCTGCGGGACGAGGGCGAGTTGTGGCAGCTGCGCGAGTACGCCGCCCAGCGCTCCCTGTACCACCTCAAGGAGGCGGACCCGCACGCCTGGGTGCTGCCCCGGCTCCGGGGCAGGGCCAAGGCGGCGATGGCGGCGGTGGAGTTCGACGAGTACGGCGGCGGCCGTGCCGCCCGCGTCCACGCCCGGCTGTTCGCGGACCTGATGACGGACCTGGGCCTGGACACGGCGTACGGCCGCTACCTGGACGCGGCCTCGGCGGAGGTCCTGGCCACGGTGAACCTGATGTCGCTGTTCGGTCTGCACCGCGAGACGCGCGGCGCCCTGGTGGGGCACTTCGCCGCGGTGGAGATCACCTCCTCGCCCGGCTCCAGGCGGCTGGCCGAGGCGATGCGCCGCACGGGCGCCGGTCCGGCCGCGGAGTTCTTCTACGACGAGCACGTCGAGGCGGACGCGGTGCACGAGCAGGTCGTGCGCCACGAGGTCATCGCCGGGCTGCTGGAGGAGGAGCCCCACCTGGCGGCCGACGTCGCCTTCGGCATCGACGCGACCGGGTACCTGGAGGACCGTCTGGGCGACCGGCTGCTCGCCGACTGGCGCGCGGGCCGCTCCTCGCTGCGTGTGCCGCTCGACGCGCAGACCGCCCCGGCCCCGGCCTGCTGACACCACGACGATCTCCTGATATCCGTGGCGTTCGGGGGTACCCGCGTGGTGTGAGTGAACTGCTACTTCCGGGGGTCTACGCCCCGCAGGACGACACCGCGCTGCTGGCCGAGGCGCTGTCCGGGGAGCGGGTCCCGGTGGGCGCGCGGGTTCTCGACGTGGGCACCGGGAGCGGTGCCCTGGCACTGGCGGCGGCCCGGCGGGGCGCCGAGGTGACCGCCGTCGACGTGTCCTGGCGGGCGGTGTGGACCACCCGGCTCAACGCCTGGCTGACCAGGCTTCCGGTCCGCGCCCACCGCGGCAACCTCTTCGGTCCGGTGCGTGGACGGTCCTTCGACGTCATCCTGACCAATCCGCCCTACGTCCCGGCGCCCGAGGAGCGGCACGCGCCCCGGGGCAGGTCCCGCGCGTGGGACGCGGGGGGCGACGGGCGCCTGGTGCTGGACCGGATCTGCCGGGAGTCGCCCGCGCTGCTGCGGCCCGGCGGTGTGCTGCTGGTCGTCCACTCCGCGCTGAGCGGGCCGGAGCGCACCCTGGAACTGCTGCGTTCGGCCGGTCTCAAGGCCACCGTGGTGCGCCGCCGCTGGATCGCCTTCGGCCCGGTGCTGCGGGCCCGGCAGGGGTGGCTGCGCGAGCGCGGTCTGCTCGGGGCGGCCGAGGAGAAGGAAGAGCTGGTGGTGATCCGTGCCGAACGACCCCTCTGAGTCCCCCCGCCCCCCGGCCCGCCGGGTCACCATGCAGCGGCAGGGACCGATCCTCGTCGAAGGCCCGGTGGAGGTGGAGCTGGAGGACGGCACCACGGTCTCCTCCGACCGGTTCCGGGTCGCCCTGTGCACCTGCCGGCGCAGCCGCCGCTACCCGTGGTGCGACACCAGCCACCGCAAGCGGGTCTAGGACCAGGCGGCCGGCGCGTGCGACGGTGCGTGCGCGGCGCGCTCCGCGACGGTCGATGCCAGGGATCGGCGGGCGGCCCCACTCCGCCCGGCCGATCCCTGGTGCGGAATCGCCGCCGGTTCCCGTGCCCGGGCCACGCACTCCCCAGTCACGAGGCCCCTGGTGCTGCGCGGGAACCGCGCGATCCCGGTCTAGAAGGCGAAGACGCTCGTCATGGCGGCGTTCTTCACGCACTCGTTGGCGAAGGTGCGCTCGTAGGAGACCCGCTTGCCCTGCCAGACGCCGGCGGCGGTCACCACCACGGGGTCGTACTGCCTGGTGCACAGTACGTCGCCGGCCGCCGTGAGGGCGTCGAAGTCGCCGCCCGCCGCCCGTAGTTCGGCACAGGCGTCGGGTGCGGCCGGGTGGGTTCCGGAGGCGGTCGGGGCGCAGGTGAGGGTGACGGCACGCTCGGGGGTGGCCGTGGCGGCGGTGTTTCCGTGGCCGACGGTGAGCACCAGGGCCGAGGGGGCGTAGAGGGAGGCGGGGGCGCCGGCCGGAGTGGCGAGGGCGGTCGTGGTGAGCGGGCCGCAGACGGCGGTGGCCGTCAGACCCAGGGTCGCTGCCCAGCGCGCGGTGTTCCGCATTGTGTGCTTCCTTCCGCAGGTTCGACGTAGGACACCGTTCCGGCTCGGTCGGTGCCGGACCCGGCGAGCGGGAGTCTGCCGAGTCCGGTACCGAAACTCACATCGGACCCACGGGTTTCGGTAACCTTGCGTATTGAATCAGTGGCGCGAAGTCACGGAGATCGGACGTGCCGGCCCCCGAACCACGGGCCTGTCGATCAAGCGATCCGGCCGGATGGCTTGTTCCCCCACGTTCGGCAATCGACTTGAAACATCCCGGTAACCCACGCCGAGGGGGCCGCGGCCCCGGCACGGGACCACCACACCGTCGACCGTCCGGCGTCCTCCCGCCCGCGCGAGCCGGTGAGGAGCCCCGACCCGGCGGCGGCCGGGGTCCGAGCGGCGCCCCGCCGTGCCGCCGGGGTGCGCTCCACCCGGGTACGGGCCAGGACTTACCCGCCAGTATCGTCGGTGCGGCGCGGAACCTGCGACGAGAGGCGGGACGTACGGATGGCGAAGCACTGGGCGGACTTCCAGTACGAGATCTATCTCAACGGGATGACGGGCGCGGTGCCGCGGCTGCCCACCGATCTGAGCCGGCTGGAGGAGCTGACCGAGCAGCGGCTCGGCCCCGGCCCGGTGGGCTACGTGGCGGGCAGCGCGGGCAACGGCAGCACCCGGCGCGCCAACCGGGCGGCCCTGGACCGGCGCCGGATCGTGCCGCGGATGCTGCGGGACGTGCACGAGCGGGACCTGTCGGCCGAGGTGCTGGGCCGCACGCTGCCCGCCCCGCTGGCGCTGGCGCCGGTCGGCGTGCTGTCGATCATGCATCCGGACGCCGAGTCGGCCGCCGCCCGGGCCGCGGCGGCGCAGGGCGTGCCGTTCACCCTCTCATCGGCCTCCAGCACGCCCATGGAGCAGGTCGCGGAGGCGATGGGGGACGCCGAGCGCTGGTTCCAGCTGTACTGGGCCAAGGACCGCGAGGTGACGCGGAGTTTCCTGCGGCGGGCCAAGGCGTGCGGGTTCAGCGTCCTGGTGGTCACCCTGGACACTCCGCTGCTGGCCTGGCGGCCCCGCGACCTCGACCAGGCGTACCTGCCGTTCCTGCACGGAGTGGGCACCGCCAACTACTTCACCGACCCGGCGTTCCGGGCGGGCCTGGCCAAGCCGGTGCACGAGGATCCGAACGCGGCGGTGCTGCACTTCGTCGGCATGTTCGCCGACCCCGGCAAGACCTGGCCGGACCTCGCGTTCCTGCGGGAGAACTGGGACGGCCCGATCGTCCTGAAGGGCGTACTGCACCCGGACGACGCCCGCCTCGCCGCCGACGCGGGCATGGACGGCGTGGTGGTCTCCAACCACGGCGGCCGGCAGGTGGCCGGCTGCGTCGCCGCCGCCGACGCGCTGCCGGGTGTGGCGCGGGCGGTCGGCGACCGGCTGACCGTCCTGTTCGACAGCGGGGTGCGCACCGGCGACGACATCTTCAAGGCACTCGCGCTGGGGGCGCGTGCGGTGCTGCTGGGCAGGCCGTACGCCTACGGGCTCGGTCTGGACGGTCAGGCGGGCGTGGAGCACGTGATCCGTTGTCTGCTCGCCGAGTTGGACCTCACCCTCGCCCTGTCGGGTCACGCCACCCCGGCCACCGTCGGCGCCGCCGATCTGGTGGAGCAGCCCGCCTGACCGGCGGGCGCTCAGATCTCCCAGGAGCGCAGCCGGCCGGCGGCGCCGTAGACGTCGGTCTTGCCCGACATCAGGTCGCGGGCGAGATCGACGAGGGCGCCGTAGGGCGGGTCGATGCCGACGCCGCTGGCGTACATGTACGCGACGGCCGTGGCGCAGGCGAAGCGGGCGTTGGCCGACGGCAGCGGCTTGAGCACGGCGAGGGTGTGCAGCAGCGCGGCGGCCCGCCAGGCCGGGTCGGAGTCCACGCCCAGGCGCGGCGGGTCCACGCGATGGCGGGCCACGGCGGCCACCAGGGCCGAGAAGTCGTCGACCGCGGGCTGGTCCGGCAGCACCTCCTCGTGGCGCTGGAGCAGCCAGGGCACGTCGATGTGGATGACGGGGGTCATCGGTCAGGCGGCTCGTCCCTCGCCCCGGGCGGGCGGCTCGTCGTCGGGGAACGCGGCGGCGAATTCCTCGGCGTGGGCCGTGAAGAACCGGCGGAACGCCTCGGCGCCCTCCTGCAGGGCCCGGTGCCGGGCTATGTCGGCGGCGGCGGCCTCGCGCACGAGCGCCTTCATCGACGTACCGCGTTCCTTGGCGATCTGCCGCAGGTCCTCTAGCTCGCGGTCGCTGAACTCCACATTGAGCGCTGGCATGCCCCAAACGGTACCGCTCGGGTACTCCGGCGTAAATAACGTCAGGTCACAGCGACGGGACCCGGTACCGCAGAGCCGGCCGGCGTACGTCGCGCACCGGGACGCGCGGCCCGGACGGCACGGGACGGGCCGCCGCCGTCCGTGCCGGCCGGCTTCCGGTGCGGACGGCCCTCGCCCGGTCAGCGCGCCATGCCGATGCCGGACCGGGCGGGCCGCCCGGGCCTTACGCCTCCAACCTGCTGATGCGCACGGCCCCCCGGGGATCCCCCGGGTGGGCGCTGGTCAGGGTGAGCCGGAGGCGGGAGCCGCGCACCGCGTCGAAGGTGAGCACCGTGGGGGCGTCGGAGGCGTCGGCCCAGTCGGTCCGGACCCCCTTCGCCGGCCGCCAGGCGCGACCGTTCCAGACGGCCACCTCGACGGCGGCGGGCAGGGTGTGGGCGGCGTCGACGGTGAAGGAGACGGCCACCCGGTCCAGGGTCCGCGTCCGCCCCCAGTCGAGGCTGACCCAGTCCTTCGGGCGGGCCCCGTCGAAGGCCGGCAGCAGCGCGGTGGCCGACTTGGCGAAGGCGTTGGACCACCCGGTCGCCGGGTCGCCGTCGAGCATGGCGGCGGGCAGGGTGTCGGAGCGGCCGGAGTAACTGGCGTCCGCGAGCGGGTAGTCCGCCGGGGCCGGGTGGTCGGGTGCGAAGCGGAGTGCCGGCGTGGTCGCCGTCGAGCCGGCGGTCGTGGTGCGGACCGTCGCGGTGCCCTCGCGCAGTCCCTCCGCCCGTGCGGTGACCCGCAGCGTGCCCGCCCTGGTGCCGGAGCGGACGATCGCGAGGGCCTTGCCGTGGAAGGCGGTGCGGGTGCTCGCCTGGTACCGTTCGGCGCTCTCCTGGCGCCCGTTGTCGAGGCCGGCCGGCGAACCGCCCGTCACCTCGAAGGAGATCAGGTGCTCCGCGTCGGGCACCACCACGCCGTGCGCGTCGACGACGTCCGCGGTGACGAAGACGAGCGAACGGCCGTCGGCGGCCAGTGACGTGCGGTCGGGGGTCAGCCGCACCGCGTGCGGCCGGCCCGCCGTGCGCAGGACGTCGGTGGCCACCGTCCTGCCGTCCCGCCGGGCCACCGCCTTCAACTCGCCCGGCCGGTACGGCACCTTCCAGGTCAGGTGGAGCCGGCCCGCGCTGCCGTTGGGGCTGGTGTAGCTGCCCGGGTAGGGGCCGCCGGTGAAGGTCTTGTCGTCGCCGGTGGCCTCGGTGGTCTCCAGATAGGTCCGTCCGTCGGTGGTCGTCTTGGTGTCGAACGTCCGCGTGCCGAGGGACTCGCCGTCGAGGAAGAGCTCGACCGACTCGACGTTGGCGTACGCCCAGACCTCGACGACGTCCCCCTCCTCGTGGTTCCAGGTCATGGGCACCAGGTGGACCATGGGCTCGGCCGTCCACTGGCTGCGGAAGAGGTGGTACATGTCCTTGGGGAAGCCGGCCGTGTCGACCGCGCCGAAGAAGGACGCCTTCACCGGGAACACGTCGTACGGCGTGGGCTCCCCGATGTAGTCGATGCCCGACCACAGGAACTGTCCCGCGAACCACTTGCGGTCACGGTCCTTCTTCAGACCGTACTCCCCGCTCATCGTCCAGGAGGCGAGGTTGTTGTCGTAGGAGGAGGTCGCGCGCCTGCCGGGGGTGTGGTTCTCGCCGGTGTTGAGGTGTTCGGGCTCCTGGTAGGCGCCCCTGGTCGAGGTCTCGGAGGAGGACTCGGACTCGAAGAGGAACAGGTGCGGGTAGGCGGCGTGCAGGGCGTCGACCGACTTGGCGGTGTTGTAGTTGAGGCCGAGCCCGTCGAGCTTGGCGAGCATGAGGTCGGCCGCCGAGCCCTTCTTCGGGAGGCTGCGGTACTTGTCCGAGCCGATGACCAGCGGGCGGGTGTCGTCGGCGGCCTTGACGGCGGCGATGACGCGGTCGGCCATGGCGAGGCCGGCCGTGGTGGTGGAGTCGGGGATCTCGTTGCCGATCGACCACAGGACGACTGCGGGCGAGTTCCGGGCGGCGAGCACCATCTCGGTGGCGTCCTTCTCGCACCACTCGTCGAAGAACCGGCCGTAGTCGTACCTCGTCTTGCCGGTGCGCCAGCAGTCGAACGCCTCCACCATCATCACGATGCCCAGTTCCTCGCAGACCTGGATCATCTGCGGGGAGGGCGGGTTGTGGGAGGTGCGCAGGGCGTTGACGCCCATCGACTTCATGATGGTCATCTGCCGGCGCACGGCGTCGAGGCTGACCGCGGCGCCGAGCGCGCCCAGGTCGTGGTGCAGGTCGACGCCCTTGATCTTGGCGTGGGCTCCGTTCAGGAAGAAGCCCTCGTCGGGGTCGAAGCGGCAGGTGCGGATGCCGAAGGCGGTGTCGTGGGTGTCGGCGACCCGGCCGTCGACCCGCAGTTCGGTCCGCAGTGTGTAGCGGTGCGGGGCGGTGAAGTCCCACAACTGGGGTTGGGAGACGGAGAGTTCGTGGGTCTCGGTGTGCTCCTCGTCGACCGTGGCCGTGGTGGCGGTGCGGGCCACCGTACGGCCGCCGGGGTCCACGACGCTCGACCGGACCTCCACCCGCGCCGCCGCGCCCGAGTCGTTGGCCACCGAGGTGCGGACCCGGACCACGGCCCGCTCGGCGGAGACCTCGGGCGTGGTGACGTGGGTGCCCCAGCGGGCCACGTGCACCGGCTCGGTGATCACCAGCCGGGCCTCGCGGTAGATGCCGCTGCCCGAGTACCAGCGGCTGCTGGGCAGTTGGTTCCGCACCTCGACCGCGATGACGTTCTCGGTGGCACCGTCGGTGTGCAGCAGTTCCGTGAGGTCGAAGGCGAAGCCGGTGTAGCCGTAGGGGTGGCGGCCGACCGCGGCGCCGTTGCAGTGGACGGAGGAGTCCATGTAGACGCCGTCGAACTCCACCGAGATCCGCTTTCCGGCGCAGGCGGGCGGCAGCGTGAAGGCGAGGCGGTACCAGCCGAGGCCGCCGGGGAAGAAGCCGGTGCCGCTGGTGGTGCCGTGGTCGGTGGTCGGCGTCCGCTCGATGCTCCAGTCGTGCGGCACGGCCACCCGGCGCCAGGCGGAGTCGTCGAAGCCGGGTTCGGCACGGTCCGCGTAGGCGCCCGTCGGGTCGGTGGCGCCGTCCGGGTCGACCAGGGCGAACCGCCAGCCGTCGCGCAGAGCGACCGTGCGGCGGCCCGGGAAGCGCCCCGTGGCGTCCGCCGCCTCGGTGGCCAGGGCGGCGGGGGCCGCACCCACCAGGGCTCCGGCGGCCGGGGCCGCGGCGCCGGCGATCAGGACCGATCTGCGCGTGACCGTCATGCGAATCTCCCTCATTCCCTCAGTAGGGCTCAGAAGCGATCACGAATACTCGCTACCGAACAGATTCTGACGGGGTGGCACGTGTGATCGTCAAGGGGGCGGCAACCGCTTTCGTCCCCGGCACGGGATCGGCCGCCCCGCCGACGCCCCTCGGACCCGCCCGCGACGGGGTCGCCGGCGGCCCATGAGGGGGGTCGCCGACCGCGCGGGGCCGGTACGCACTAGGCTGGAACGCGAGTGACACACCTGATCACTGTGAGTGTGCGCGATGGAGTGGCGACGATGAGCCCGGTGTACCCGTTCGACGATGCCGCCACGGCACGGGCCGTCGTCGACGAGCGGGGCGCCGTCGTCGAGTGGAACGAGGGCGCGCGCCGGCTGCTCGGCTGGGCGCCGCAGGAGGTCCTGGCCCGGCCCGCGGCGCGGCTGCTGGCCGACGGCGCGCGGCGCGCCGTGCCCCGGGAGCCCCGCTGGACCGGCACCCTCGCCCTGCGTCACCGCGACGGGCACACCGTGCCGGTCTGGGTGCTGGCCCACCACAGGCGCCCGGAGGACGGCGGCGACTGGCTCCTGGTCACCCCCCTGCCGAGCGGCGCACCCCCGGCTCCGGACGACCCGCTGGCCCACGTCCTGCTGGTGCAGTCGCCCTGTGCCGTCGCCGTCTACGACGACCGGCTGCGCCTGCACGCGGTCAACGACGCCATGGCCGAGGTGATCGGCCTCCCCGGCGAGCGGCTGCGGGGACTGCGCCACTCCGAGATCGGCGGCCGGTCGCACAGCGGGGACATCGAGGAGCACATGCTCCGGGTGCTCGGCACCGGCCGGGGGCACGACGTGCGGACCTACGTGCCGGTAGGCTGCGACGACCGGATGACCACCTGGCTGGCCCGGATGTCCCCGATCAAGGACGCCGAGGGGCGGGTGCAGGGGGTGTGCGTCGCCGTCCACGACTTCACCGAGCAGGCCAGGGCGCGCGAGCGGTTGCAACTGGTCAACGAGGCGAGCGTGCGCATCGGCACCACCCTCGACGTCACCCGGACGGCACAGGAACTCGCCGACGTCTGCGTGCCCTCCCTCGCCGACCTGGTCGGCGTCTACCTGGTGGACCCGCCCGGGCACGGCGGCGAACTGCCCACCGGACCGCTCCAGGTGCCGGTCTCGCTGCGCCGCGTCGCCCACCGCTCCGTCACCGAGGCCGGGGTCCCCACCGGGCGCAGCGAGGTCTATCCCGCCGTCTCGCCGCAGGGCGCGGCCCTGCTGACCGGCCAGACGATCGTGGTGACCGACAAGTCGGGCCGCGACCTGGAGAACTGGCTCGCCTGGGATCCGGAGCGCGGCCGGCTCGCCGCGCGCCTGGGCGTCCACTCCACGATGTCCGTGCCGGTCCTCGCCCGGGGCGTCACCCTGGGCGTCGCCGTCTTCACCCGGTTCGAGCAGCCCGCCCCGTTCATGCCGGACGACGTGCTGCTGGCCGAGGAGGTCACGGCCCGGGCCGCCGTCTGCATCGACAACGCCCGCCGTTACTCCCGCGAGCGGGAGACCGCCCTGGCCCTGCAACGCAGCCTGCTGCCGCGCACCCTGCCGCGCACGGCCGCCGTGCAGGCGGCCTCCCGCTATCTTCCGGCCGCGCGGGCCGACGTGGGCGGCGACTGGTTCGACGTCATCCCGCTGTCCGGGATGCGGGTCGCCCTGGTGGTCGGGGACGTCATCGGACACGGGGTGCGGGCCTCGGCCGCCATGGGCCGGCTGCGCACCGCGGTGCGCACCCTGGCCGACATCGACCTCGCCCCGGACGAACTGCTCACCCATCTCGACGACGTGGTCGTCCGGATGTCCGCGGAGGCCGGCGACGAGGGCGGCGGTCCCGGCGAGGTCGGTGCGACCTGCCTGTACGCCGTCTACGACCCGGTCTCGCGCCGGTGCACGCTCGCCCGGGCGGGGCACCCCTCGCCGGTCCTGGTGCCCCCCGACGGCCCGCCGCACCGGATCGAGATGCCGCCGGGCCCCCCGCTGGGCCTGGGCGGACTGCCGTTCGAGTCGATCGAACTGGACCTGCGGGAGGGCAGCGTCCTGTCCTTCTACACCGACGGGCTGCTCGAAAGCCGTGAGCGTGACGTCGAGGCCGGGCAGCGGCTGCTGTGCGAGGCGCTGGCCGGGCGGGCGGACTCCCTCGACGAGACCTGCGACCGTATCCTGCGGGCCCTGCTGCCCCGGGGCAGCGCCGGCGACGACGTCGCGCTGCTGCTCGCCCGCACGCGGGGCCTGCCGGCCGCCCAGGTGGCGACCTGGGACATCCCCGCCGACCCGTCGCTGGTCGCCCCGATCCGCAAGCAGGTCGTCGAACAACTCGACGACTGGGGGCTGAGCATGGCGGCGTTCACCGCCGAGCTGGTCGTGAGCGAGCTGGTCACCAACGCCATCCGGTACGCCACCCCGCCGATCCGGCTGCGCCTGATCCATGACGAGACCCACCTGATCTGCGAGGTGTCCGACACCAGCAACACCGCTCCGCACCTGCGCCGGGCCAAGACCTGGGACGAGGGCGGCCGCGGCCTCCTCCTGGTCGCCCAGCTCACCCAGCGCTGGGGCAGCAGGCACACCCTGGAGGGCAAGACGATCTGGGCGGAACTGAGCCTGCTCCACGAGGAGTGACGGCCACCGGCACGGCCCTCGCACTCGCCCCGCGCCCGGCCGGACGCCGGCGGCAGGACGGTACGGGGCCCGCCCGGCGCCGGGGCCGCGGGAGCCGGCCGAGCGGGCGGTGCCGGGTGCCTCAGGACAGATCGGTCAGCCAGGGCCGGACCTGGCGGCGCGCCTCGTGCAGGCGCGACTTCAGCGTGCCCAGCGGGATTCCGGCCCGCTCGGCGGCCTCGGCGTAGTCCAGCCGGCAGATGTCCCGGTAGACCAGCGGCGCCACCAGGTGGGGATGCTCCCGCTCCAGCCGGTCCAGCGCCTCCAGCAGGTCGATCCGGGAGCCCGCGATCACACTGGTGGTGCGCGGGTCGGCGTACCGCTCGGGCTCGATCGCGGCGGGCCGCTCGACGGCGCGCCGCTTGAGCTCGCGGTACTTCTGCCGGCAGCAGTTGGCGACGACCGTGTGGAGCCAGGTGCTGAAGCGGCTGCGCCCCTCGAAGGCGGTGATCTTGCGCGCGACCTGGAACAGCGCGTCCTGCGCCGCCTCCTCCGCGTCCTCGCGGCAGGGCAGGAAACGCCCGCAGCGCCGGACCACCTCGGGCCGGATCTCCGTGAGCAGCTCCTCCAGCGCCGTACCGTCTCCGGCGGCGGCTCGCCGGGCGAGTTCTTCGGTCGGCGCCGGGTCCGGCACGACGGGCCTCCTTGGAGTCGATCTCAGGGCAGGCATGATAGTGGCATGCACTCCGTCGAGCGGATCGGCCGCTACCGGCTCGAACGGCGCCTGGGCACCGGCGCCTTCGGCACGGTGTGGCTCGCCCACGACGACGAACTCCAGGCCCCGGTGGCCGTCAAGGTCCTCGCCGAGAACTGGGCGCACCGACTCGACGTGCGGGAGCGGTTCCTGTCCGAGGCGCGGCTGCTGCGCAAGGCCGCCTCGCCCCGGGTGGTGCAGGTGCACGACATCGGCGAACTGCCCGACGGCAGGCCGTACTTCGTCATGGAGTACGCCGACGCCGGCACCCTCGCCGACCTGTTGGCCACCGGGCCGCTGCCGGTGGCCGAGGCAGTGCGGCTGACCGCGCTCGCCGCCCGCTCCGCGCACGCCCTGCACGAGGCGGGCATCGTGCACCGGGACGTCAAGCCGAGCAACGTCCTGCTGCGCACCGCGCCCGACGGCACCCGGCGGGTCCTGCTCGCCGACCTCGGGCTCGCCAAGAGCCTGGCGGAGGCCTCGGGGCTCACCCTGGCCGCGGGCTCGGCCGGCTACCGGCCGCCGGAGCAGGCCGAACCGGGCGCCGGGATCGACGCCCGGGCGGACGTCTACAGCCTGGGCGCGGTCGGCTACCAGCTGGTCACGGGGACGGTTCCGGCGGCGCCGGGCAAGGTCGAGCCACTGCAGCGGCTGCGGCCGGACCTGGACCCCGGCGTGACGGGTGCGCTGATGCGCGCCCTGGAGCCGGACCGCGAGCGGCGCTGGCCCACCGCTCGGGCGCTCGCCCGGGAGCTGGAACGGCCGACCGCGGCGGCCCCGGCCGCCGGCCGGCCGCCCGGGCGGCGGCGCCGGGCCGTCGCGCTGACCGGCGCGGTGGCCGCGGTCGCGGCCGGGGGTGTGGCCCTCGCCCTGACGCTGTGGCCCTCGACGTCCGCCGCGCCGGCCGGCGTGCGGGTGGCGGACGCCACCGGCCGGGTCGAGCTGCGGGTGCCGGACGGCTGGGCGGGGCAGCTGCGGGACTCCGGCTGGGACCCGCGGGCGCTGGGGCTGCCCGCCGGGCACGAACCGGGGCTCGCCGTCGCCGACGACCTGACCCGCTGGCAGGACCTCGGCGCCGACGTGGACGGGGTGTTCGTCGGCCTGAGCGAGCACGGTGACGTCACCGCCCGGGTGGACGCCGTCGGCCGTCCCGGCTGCCACGACGACGGCGGCCGCGACTACGCCGACGGGCACTGGCACGGCCGGATCCGCGTGTGGAGCGGCTGCCCGGGCGGCGGCCGGCTCACCGAGGCGGCACTGGTCCCGGCCGGCGCCGCCCGGCAGCCCCAGGTGTACGTGCAGATCCGCCGGAGCGGCGGCGCCGACCCGACCGACCGCATACTCCGCTCGCTGCGGGTCACCTGATCCGGTACGGGTGAAGGGCGCGCGGCCCCCGCGGGAAGGCTCCGGGGAAGAAAAGTGCGGGCGGCCGCGAACTTTCCGCCCGGTCCGTGCATCGGACACTCATGACGGCGCAGGAAGCGCCGGAAGCGCCGCCCCGACGGCGTGCGACCAACCTCCAGGAGCGTGGATCATGGCGTACACCTCCCCGTCCCACCGCCGTGCGGCCCTGCTCGCGAGCGCCATCGCCGCGCTGGGTCTGCTGACCGGCTGCGGCACCGACCACGGCACTTCGAGCGGCCCTCGGCAGGTGCCGGGCGACGCCGCGCCCGCGACCGGTGGCACGGCGACCGGCGCGGCGCCCGCCGAGAGCACCGCCCCGAGCGGCACCACCACCACGGGCCGTTCGGCCCCGCCCCCGGCCTCCGTCCCGGCCACGTCCGGTTCCCGCGCCGGAACCGGTACGGGCACCGGCGACGTCGCGGACGGCGCCGCCCGGAGCTCCCGGTGCCACACCTCCGAGCTGCGGGCCACGGTGGGCCGCAACGATCCCGGCGCCGGGCAGGAGAACTTCCCGGTCGTCCTCACCAACACCTCCGGCCGCACCTGCACGGTGCGCGGCTACCCGGGCGGCGCCTTCGTGGACGCCTCCGGCAGGCAGCTGGGCCCCGACCCGAAGCGTTCGGCGGGCTCGTCCTCGACGGTGACCCTGAAGCCGGGCCGCAGCGCCTGGGCGGGCCTGACCTTCTCCAACCCCGGCGTGAGCGGGGCGAGGACCGCGACGCCGACCGCGCTGGTCGTCACGCCGCCGGACGAGCGCGACCACCTCACGGTGAAGTGGACGGCGGGCCAGGTACCCGTGGGCGGCAACGCCTCCTCGGTGTTCCTGACCGTGCTCAGCCCCGGCACCGGACCCTGACGCGGGCCGGTCCCCGGACGCCGCCGTGGGATTCCCGCAGCCGTTTGCTTTGATGTGCGGGCACCGTTGATCGCGTCCGGAGGACCGAGCCCTGAACACCCCGCTCGCGGAGACCCTGTCCGTCGTCCTGCTCGTCGCCGTGCTGGGATGGGCCGTCGTCCGCCCCTTCGGCCTGCCCGAGGCGGTCATGGCGGTCCCCGCGGCCGGGATCGCCGTCGCCACCGGCGCCATCACCGTGGACCACGCGCGCGCCGAGGCGGAGCGGCTGGGACCGGTGGTCGGGTTCCTGGCCGCGGTGCTGGTCCTCGCCCACTTCTGCGACGTCGAGGGGCTGTTCCGGGCGTGCGGGGCGTGGATGGCCCGGTGGGCGGGGGGCCGCCCCGTACGGCTGCTGACGGCGGTGTTCGCGCTGGCCTCGGCGATCACGGCCGTCCTCAGCCTCGACGCCACGATCGTGCTGTTGACCCCCGTGGTGTTCGCCACCGCCGCACGGACGGGCGTACGGCCCAAACCGCACGTGTACGCCTGCACGCACCTGTCCAACACCGCGTCGCTGCTGCTGCCGGTCTCCAACCTCACCAACCTGCTGGCGTTCGCGGCGAGCGGCTTGGGTTTCACCCGGTTCGCCGCGCTGATGGCACTGCCGTGGCTGGTGGCGATCGGCGCCGAGTACCTGGTCTTCCGCCGCTTCTTCGCCCGCGACCTGGCGGCCGCGGCGCCCTCGCGGGGCGCCGGCGAGCCGCCCGGGCTGCCGTTGTTCGCCCTGGTCACCGTGGCCTGCACGCTCGCCGGTTTCGTGGTGACCTCCACGTTCGGCGTGGAACCGGCGTGGGCGGCGCTGGCCGGGGCACTGGTGCTGGCCGGGCGCGCGCTGGTGCGGCGCGAGGCCACCCCGCCGACCGTGGTGCGGGCCGCCGCGCCGGCCTTCCTCGCGTTCGTCCTGGCGCTGGGCGTCGTCGTCCGCGCGGTGGTCGACAACGGGCTCGCCGACGCGCTCGGGCACGTCCTGCCCGGCGGCACCGGGCTGCCCGCGCTGCTCGGCGTGGCCGCGCTGGCCGCCGTACTGGCCAATCTGATCAACAACCTGCCGGCGGTGCTGGTCCTGCTGCCGCTGGCCGCGCCGACCGGGCCGGGGGCCGTCCTCGCCGTGCTGCTCGGCGTCAACATCGGCCCGAACCTGACCTACGCCGGATCGCTGGCGACCCTGCTGTGGCGGCGGATCGTGCACCAGCACGAACACGGGGTGGACCTCAGGGAGTTCACCCGGCTGGGGCTGCTGGCCGTGCCGGCCGCGCTGGTGCCCGCGGTGGTGGCACTGTGGGGGGCGCTGCGGATCCTGTGAGCGGCGGGCAGCGGCCGGGAAGGACCCAGGGGTGAGGGAGGCTGCCGTATGCGCGTGATCGCCTGGCTCGTCGAGGGCACCTGGCCCGCCTGCGTGGACGCCGTGCGCGCCCACGCGCCGGACACCTCCCAGGTGCTGCTGCTGCACGTCAGCGGAGCGGAGGTGCCCGGCGTGGCGCACGGGGCGTTCGCCGGGCTCCTCGGACGCGGTCATCGCGAGAGGGACCCCGGCGACCGGCTGACGGATCTCGGCGGCACCTCGGCGGCCGAGCTGCTCGACGCGGCGGCGGCCCGGCTGGGGCGGCCGTGCACGCGGCTGGAGCGGTCCGGTCGGGTGGAGCGCGAGGTGGTCGCGGCGGCCGAGGACGCCGATCTGCTGGTGCTGGCCCGCGACGGGGACCGTGACCGGCTCGGCCCGCACAGCCTGGGACCGGCCGTGCGGTTCGCCGTCGATCACGCGCCCTGCCCGGTGCTGCTGGTGTGGCCGGAGGCGGCGCCGGCCCTCACGACGCTGCCGCCGCCTCCGCCGACCCCGCCTCCACCGCCCCGGCACCGCTGAGGCGGGCCGGTCGTCGCCCGCGCCGCCCGGGCGGCGGGGCCCCGGGCCGGTGGACGCGGTCAGGCGGCGGGCAGGCCGTGAGGCCGCCGTGCGCCTCCCGGTCGGCGGCCTCCGGACAGAGGCGGGGCTTGGGCCGGGTCGATCGCGCGGCGGCTCAGTGGCCGCTGACCGCGTGCGGGGTGTAGGGCCGCTCCAGCTCCTCGATCTCCTTCTCGCCCAGTTCCAGGTCGACGGCGGCCAGCGCGTCCTCGAGGTGCCGCGGCTTGGCGGCGCCGATGATGGGCGCCGTCACCGTGTCCTGGTGCAGCAGCCAGGCGAGGGCCACCTGGGCGCGCGGGACACCGCGCTCGCCGGCGACGCGGCCGACGGCCTCGACGACGGCCCGGTCGCCCTCCGGGTAGAGGGTGCTGCCGAAGGCGTCGGTGGTGCTGCGACCGGTCGCGGCGCCCCAGTCCCGGGTGAGGCGGCCGCGGGCGAGCGGGCTCCAGGGCAGTACGCCGACGCCCTGGTCCGCGCAGAGCGGCAGCATCTCGCGCTCCTCCTCGCGGTAGAGGAGGTTGTAGTGGTTCTGCATGGAGACGAAGCGGGTCCAGCCGTTCGCCCGCGCCGTGTACTGGGCCTTGGAGAACTGCCAGGCGTACATCGAACTCGCTCCGATGTAGCGGGCCTTGCCCGCCTTGACCACGTCGTGCAGCGCCTCCATGGTCTCCTCGACGGGCGTGTGCGGGTCCCAGCGGTGGATCTGGTAGAGGTCGACGTAGTCGGTGCCGAGACGGCGCAGACTGTCGTCGATCTCGGTCATGATCGCCTTGCGGGACAGGCCGGCGCCGTTGGGCCCCGGCCGCATCCGGCCGTGCACCTTGGTGGCGAGCACGATGTCCTCACGGCGGGCGAAGTCGCGCAGCGCGCGGCCGACGATCTCCTCGCTGGTGCCGTCGGAGTACACGTTGGCCGTGTCGAAGAAGGTGATCCCGGCCTCCAGTGCCTGCCGGATCAGAGGCCGCGACGCCTCCTCGTCGAGGGTCCACTCGTGCGCGCCGCGGTCGGGCTCGCCGTACGTCATGCAGCCCAGACAGATCCGCGACACGTCCAGGCCCGTCGAACCGAGCTTCACGTACTGCATCGTTGCTGCTCCTGTCTTCGGGTGGTTCCGTAGGAGAGCCTAGGCCGTGGCCGATCATGGTGACGGGCCGTGCCGCATGCCGGACCCGGGTCCCGGCCGCCTGCCGTCCGGGAGCGTCCCGAGCGGGCCCGGCGCCGCCCGCGGGCCGGAGCCCGGCCGCGCCCTCGGGACCGTCCCCGGTCCGCGGCCGGTCCGGTGTGGCGGGAGGCTCAGGCGGCGGGCCGGGCCAGCTCCGTCATCCTCTCCTCGGCCGCGGCCAGGGAGGCCGCCGCCAGGTGCTCCAGGCCGGCCAGCCGGGGCAGGACGTCGACGCGGGTCAGTTCGGCGGCGACCAGGTGGAGGTGGTCGGGGGCGACGCCGAGGTTGCCGAAGTAGGCCCTCAGGTACGGCGTCTGGAAGTCGAATGCCTCGCGCGGGGTGCCGGGGCCGTAACCGCCCCCGCGGGCCATGACCGCCACCACCCGGGTCCCGCGCAGCAGACTCTCCCCCGTGTCCGGGTCGGTGAACGCGCCGGGGAAGGTCACCCGGTCGATCCACGCCTTCAGGGACGCGGGCACGGAGAAGTTGTACATCGGAACGCCGAGCAGCACCGTGCGCGCGCAGCGCAGCTCGTCGACGAGGGGCAGGGTCAGGTCCCACTCCCGCTGTTCGGCCGGGCCGTCGATCAGCGCGGGCACCTTGGCCGGGGGCACGAAACCCTCGCGCTCCACCCGGCGGCCGAGGGCGGTGTAGGCCGGGGTCAGCGGTGGCACCGGGGCGGTGGCCAGGTCACGGTGGCGGTACCGGGCCGCGCCGTGCCGTTCGCGCCAGGCGCCGGCGAAGCGGGCGGTCAGCCGGCGGCTCACCGAGTCGGCGGTCGCGTCGGCGCTGGAGTCGATGTGCAGCAGCATCTCGATCATCGGAGAGGTCACCTCGGTCGTGTCGGACACGTCAGCGGGGTGACGAAGCACGACACGGAAAGGTGACCCATGGGCCTGATGACGGGCGACGAGGAACTGGCCCGGCGGTTCGAGCGGCGGCGCGGGCATCTGCGGGCGGTCGCGTACCGGATGCTGGGCTCGCTCAGCGAGGCGGAGGACGCCGTGCAGGAGACCTGGCTGCGGCTCGGCCGCACCGGCGCGGACGGCATCGACAACCTCTCGGGCTGGCTGACCACGGTGGTCTCCCGGGTCTGCCTGGACATGCTGCGCTCGCGAACGGCACGGCGGGAGGAGCCCTACGGACACCACGCGCCGGAAGCGGCGGGCGCGGGCGGGCCCGAGGAGGAGGCGCTGCTCGCCGACTCGGTGGGCGTGGCCCTGCTGGTCGTCCTCGGCACGCTCAGTCCGCCGGAGCGGGTCGCGTTCGTGCTGCACGACCTGTTCGCGGTTCCCTTCGACCGGATCGCCGCCGTCGTGGACCGTTCGCAGCCGGCCGCGAAGAAGCTCGCCAGCCGGGCCAGGGGCAAGGTGCGCGGCGCGCCCTCGGTGTCCGGAGCCGAGCTGGAACGGCACCGCTCGGTGGTCGAGGCGTTCCTGGCCGCCGCGCGGGGCGGCGACCTGACGGCACTGCTGGACGTGCTCGCCCCGGACGTCGTGCGCCGGGCCGACCCCGCCGCCCTGCCCGCGGGGGTGCCCGCGGAACTGCGGGGAGCGCGGGCGGTGGCCAGGGGCACGGTGGCCCTGCGGGACCGCGCCCGGTCCGCCGCCGTCGCCCTGGTCGGCGGCCGCGTCGGCGCGGTGGTCGCGCCACGCGGCCGACTCCTGTTCGTCCTGGACATCACCGTCCGGGACGGCCGGATCGCGGCCTACGACGTGATCACCGCCGCCGCGCTGCCGCGTGAACTGCCGCTGGCCGTGCTCGACGCCCCGGCAGCCGCGGGAACCAGCACGAGGGCCGGTGCGGGAGGCGCCCCGGACGAGTGACCGCGGGCCGGGGCACGGAGCCCCGGCGCCGGGCCCCGCGGCCGGGCCCCGCGGCCGTGCCGCGCGCTCACCCGGGCGGGTCGGTCACCGTGATCGCGCCGACGGGGCAGGCCCGGGCGGCCTCCCGGGCCATCGGGTCGTCGGCGCCGTCCTCCCGGCCGGGCAGCAGGGTGCTGAAGCCGTCGTCGTCCTGGGTGAACACGGCCGGTGCGGCCAGGGCGCACTGGCCGGCGCCGATGCATTTGTCCTTGTCGATGTCGATACGCATGGCGACAGCCTCTTACCAGCTCACGGGGAGTTCCAGCATCCCCTGGATCGTGTCGCCGGGCTTGAAGGGGATCTCCTCCGGCGGGGCGGCCAGCCGGAGGCCGGGCAGCCGCCGGATGAGGGCGCCCAGGGCGATCTCCAGCTCGGTGCGGGCGAGGTTCTGGCCCAGGCACTGGTGGGTGCCGAAGCCGAAGGCGACGTGGTGGCGCGTCGGACGGTGCAGGTCGAGGGAGTCCGGCGCCGCGTAGACGTCCTGGTCCCGGTTGATGACGGAGGTCGCGAAGAGCACCCCGTCGCCGGCCCGGATCGTCGTCCCCGCCACCTCGATGTCCTCGGTCGCCTGCCGCACCAGCCCGTCCGCGATGGACAGCAGCCGCATCAGTTCCTCGACCGCCTGGGGCAGCAGCGCGGGATCCCCGCGCAGCTCCGCCAGCCGGTCGGGGTGCTGGAGCAGCGTGAAGGTTCCCAGCGAGATCATGTTGGCGGTCGTCTCGTGGCCGGCGACGAGCAGGATGACCGCCAGCGCGACCAGCTCGGCGCGGTCCGGTTCGTCGCCGGCCGTGCGCTGCCGGACCAGTTCGTCCAGCAGCCCGTCCCCGGGTTCCTTCCGCTTGCGGTCGATCAGGTCGCCCAGGTACTCCTCCAGCAGGTCCCGCGCGGCCATCGTGTCGGCGACGGTCGGGCCGCGCAGCAGCCGCCGTGACTGCTCCTCGAAGAACTCGTGGTCGGCGTAGGGGACGCCGAGCAGCTCACAGATCACCATGGAGGGCACCGGCAGCGCGAAGGCGCTCACCAGCTCCGCGGGCGGCCCCTGGGCGACCATCGCGTCCAGCAGTTCGTCGACGATCTGCTGGATCCGCGGGCGCAGCGCGGTGGCGCGCTTGACGGTGAAGCTGGGGATCATCTTGCGCCGCTGGGTGCGGTGATCGGGGTCGTCGACGCCCAGGAGCGCGGTCTTGCGGTCGCGGAACGCCGCCACGCGCGGGGTGACGGCGGGGAAGCCGTCGCGGGTCCGGTCGCTGGACAGGCGCGGGTCGGCCAGCAGGTCGCGGGCGGCGGCGTGCCCGGTCACGAGCCAGGCCGCACGGCCGTCGTAGAGGGTGACACGCGCCAGCGGCCGTGCGGCGCGCAGGGGGTCGTAGCCGGCGGGCGGGTGATAGGGACAGGTGCGGCTCTGGGGGAACGCGACGGCTTCGGACGACTGGGGGGTGGTCGGGTCCGGCATGGAAGACCTCGCAGACGAAGGGTGCGTCTTGCCGATCATCATTAGATGCCCCAGGCATCTAAGTGGCGACGCGAAGTTCGGCCAGATGGACGATCCCGGGTATCTGGCCGACAAGCGCCTCTTCCGCTTCGTCGTCCGGTCGCCGTCACGGGTCCGGACCCGCCGGATCCGGCCAGGCCCTCGGCTTCTCATTCGGATCACGCCGGCTCGCGCTGTGCGGTGCGTGATCCGGCCCGATCCCGACGGAGGACCCTCCGGGCCGCCGCGGTCGAGCCGACCGGCCGTGCCGGACCGAGGGGCGCGGTGGTCCTGTCCCGATGCGGTCGTCCGGTGGGCGTGGCCACCCGCCGGATCGCGCCAAGCACCACGGTACCCCCGCGGGTGGGACGGAGCCCCTCGTGCCCGGTGGCCGCCCGCCCGGGGGCGCCGGGCGGCCGGGCGGCCGGGGCTGTGACGTGCCCGGCGACGTCGGCGCGGGTGTGCCGGCCGCCGTCGGGGTGTCGTCCATCGTCCGGCTCATCGTCGTGGCGGTCCCGGCCGGCCGTTCGTCAGCCGCTCGCCATGACCGCCTCGCCGGCGTTCGTCGCGGCGGTGCCGGACGCCCGGTCCTCAGCCGTTCGCCATGGCCACACCGCCGAGGTTCGTCGCGGAGCGCCGGCCGGCCGTGCACCAGGCGCTCGCCATGACCACGTCGCCGTAGCTCGTCGCTGCGGTGCCGGCCGACCGCCTTCGCGGGGTGCCGGCCGACTTCGCGACGAGGGCCGGTTGCCGGGAAAGGGGCCGGGCCGGGGGCATGAAGTGCCCCCGGCCCGGGCATCCGTCCGTCAGGCCCCGCCGCGCTCCCCCGTCGCGGCGGGGCTCTGCCGTGCCTCCTCCGCCGGACGGTCGGTGACGTCGAGGAAGATCTGGTCGGCCTCGGGAACGGTGTGGGCGATCGAGCGCTTGATGCGCACCGAGACCTCCTCGACCCGCTCGCTGTCCAGACCGGGGGCCAGGTCGATCCGGGCCGCCACCAGCATCGAGTCGAGGCCCATCTTCATGGTGAACAGCGCCTCGACGCTGTCGATCTCCGGCTGGGCCCGCAGCAGATTGCCGATCCGGGCGCTGAGTTCGGGGTCCGCCGCCTCACCGATCAACTGGTCGCGCGCGTCGCGGCCCAGCCGGTAGGCGACGTAGACGAGCAGCGCGCCGATCGCGAGCGAGGCGGACGCCTCCCACACCACCTGCCCGGTGATCATGTGCAGTGCCATGCCGAGCATGGCCAGGGTGACGCCGAGCACCGCCGTGCCGTCCTCGGCGACGACCGTGCGCAGCGCCGGGTCGCGCAGAGCGCTCAGGCCGCCGCCCTGCTTGCGCACCTGCTGGAGCGCCCGCAGCAGGGAGGCGCCTTCGGCCAGGAGGGCGACGCCGAGCACGATCAGGCCCACCACGTAGCCGAGGAAGTCCTCGTTCTCACCGCTGCGCAGGGCCTCGACGCCCTGGAAGACGGAGAAGCAGCCGCCCATGACGAAGATGCCGACGGCCGCCAGCAGCGACCAGAAGAACCGCTCCTTGCCGTAACCGAAGGGGTGCCGCCGGTCGGCGGGGCGGCGGCTGCGGTGCAGCGCGGCCAGCAGGAAGATCTCGTTGAAGCTGTCGGCGACGGAGTGCGCGGCCTCCGACAGCAGCGCCGGCGAGTGCGCGACGACCCCGCCGACGGCCTTGGCGACGGCGATGACCAGGTTCGCCGCGAGCGCCACCAGAACGGTGACCCGGGTCTTGCTGTCGGAGGACGGCCCGCTGTCCGGTTCCGCGCCCTGACCGCTCTCCCGTTCGGACCCGCCGTCGGAGTCCGCGCCTCGGCCGCTCTCCTGTCCCGGCCCGCCGTCGGAGCCCGTGCCCCGGCCGCTCCCCCGTCCGGGTTCGCGCGCCCTGCCCCGCTCCGGACCGCCCTCCCTCCCCCGCACCCGTCGCTGCTCCTTCGTCCTGTCCGCCGAGTGTTCCGTCGGCTCATGTCTGGGTGTCCCGCTCACGTTCGCCGACTGCCCCGGGTCCGTGGCGCTCACACCGTGCCGTCGGCTGATTTCGGGGAACGTGTCCACCAGGACACACACCCGTACGGCAGGAGGACGCGCCATGAGCGACGACGCCGGGGGCGACGGCAACAGCGCCTACGGACACAAGGCCTTCAAGCGGTCCAGGAGCCATTTCGCCGACCGGATCACCGCCGACGGCCGGGACGGCTGGCCGGTGGCGGCCGGGCGTTACCGGCTGGTGGCCAGCAGGGCCTGCCCGTGGGCGAGCCGCGCGCTGGTCTCCCGAAGGCTGCTCGGCCTGGAGGACGCCCTCTCGCTGGCCGTCGTCGACCCGATCCAGGACGACCGGAGCTGGCGCTTCACGCTCGACGCCGACGGTCGCGATCCGGTCCTCGGGATCCACTTGCTGAGCGAGGCCTACGACCGGCGGGAGACCGGCTATCCCGGCGGGGTCAGCGTGCCCGCGATCGTGGACGTGCCGAGTGGCGCGCTCGTCACCAACGACTACCAGCAGATCACCCTCGACCTCGCCACCGAGTGGAGCGCACTGCACCGGCCCGGGGCTCCGGATCTGTACCCGCGGGCGCTGCGCGACGAGATCGACACGGTGATGGCCCAGGTGTACGAGGACGTCAACAACGGTGTGTACCGGGCGGGCTTCGCGACGAACCAGGAGGAGTACGAGGCCGCGTGCACGGCCGTGTTCCGGCGGCTGGAACTGCTGACGGACCGCCTGGCCCGGCGGCGCTACCTCGTCGGCGACACGATCACCGAGGCGGACATCCGGCTGTTCACCACTCTGGTCCGTTTCGACCCGGTGTATCACGGACACTTCAAGTGCAACCGCTGGAAGCTGGCGGAGAACCCGGTGCTGTGGGCGTACGCCCGCGATCTGTACCAGACGCCCGGGTTCGGCGACACGGTCGACTTCGACCACATCAAGCGGCACTACTACCAGGTGCACACGGGCATCAACCCGACCGGCATCGTGCCCCTCGGGCCCGAGCTGTCCGGCTGGCTGACGCCGCATCACCGCGCGGAACTCGGCGGCCGGCCCTTCGGCGAGGGAACACCGCCGGGGCCGGTGCCGCACGGTGAGGAGATCCCGCCGCGGGGCAGGCCGGGGCGGCCCTGACTCTCGGTCCGCACCGCCGACCCACGTACCCGAAGCAAGGAGACACAAGTGGCCAAGAAGAAGAAGCTCCCGCTCGCCTACCAGCCCGTCGGATTCGTGCTGGGCTGGGCGGGCGGTGCGCTGGCCGGGAAGGCGTTCCGCGCCACCTGGAAGGCCATCCGGCATGAGGACGACGCACCCGACGCGCTCGACGCGGACCGTCGTTGGGGCGAGATACTGCTGGCCGCGGCGGTCCAGGGCGCCATCTTCGCCGTGGTGCGCAGCGCCGTGGACCGCGCGGGCGCCACGGCCATCCAGCGCACGACCGGGGTGTGGCCCGCGCAGGACAAGGGCGGCCGGGACTGAGCACGCCCCGGGACTGAGCACGCCCGGCCTGAGCCCCGCCCCGGGGCTCGGTCCGCCCCGGCCCGGGCCCGGTGACGGGTGCCGCTCCGGGGCGCCGCCGACTCCAGCCGCGCTCAGCCCTGCTTCGGGGCCTTCTGCCGGACCCGGCGGAGGGTGAACGTGTGGCCGGACGGGTCGGAGCAGCCCCGCTCCTCGTACGGGCCGGGGCCGTCCTTGGCCTCCAGCGGGCGGCCACCGAGTTCCACGACCCGGCGCTCCACCGCGTCCAGGTCCTCCACCAGGAAGTCCAGGTGGACCTGGAGGGAGTTCTCGGGGCGCGGCCAGCTCGGCGGGGTGGCGTTGGCGTCGCGCCGGAAGGCCAGCCGCAGTCCGTCAGCGGCCTTTACCTCCACCAGGTTGGCGCTCGCTTCCGTCTCCTCGGCCCCGAGCAACTCCTTGTAGAAAACGGCGAGTTTCTCGGGCTCGGCGCAGTCGAGCACCACGACGCCCGCGGTCACCTGTGACATGTCCCCTCCGAAGGTCCCGGCGGCGGTACCGGGTGTCCTGCCGCCCTTCCCTCACGGATATCCCCACCCCGCCGAATCAGTCGGCGGCCGGCTCCCGCCCCTGTCCTCGGCTCGTTTCCGCCCGCCCCGGGAGTCCCGTTCCGGCCCGGGCGTACCGGTCCGATGGACGGAACTCGGCCAAAGAGTCCGGCGGCCCGGCCCAACTCGGCCGCAATTCGATGACATATGTCAACCGAACATGCTGGAATTCACTCCATCGAGGGTAACTTGCAGAGCGGGGAGGGCGGTTGCGCCACCTGATCCGCGAACCCCGTCGCTACGTGAGGCCGGTTGGAGGCGATGTCGTCGTGGCGAACGAATCCGCGCTGCTCACCCGGCACCTGCACGTGCGCCGTGAACACGGCCACACCGTGCTGGAGTTCCACGGCGAGATCGACATCGCCGCGGCGGCGCAGATCACCCCGCACCTGGACCGGGTCACGGACCGGCCCGAGGCCCGGGTGGTGATCGACCTGAGCGGAGTGGACTTCTTCGACTGCTCCGGACTGCGGCTGCTCTACCGGGCCCGGAGCCGGGTCCTGGGGCGGGGCGGGGAACTGCGCCTGGTGTGCGCGCACCCGCTGACCCTGCGCGTGATGAGGGTCACCGGTCTGGCCCGCCTGCTGCCGCCGCGTCCGACCCTGGAGGCGGCCCTGGACCGGCCCGAGGCCACGTCCGGCCCGTTCTGACCACGCCCGCCCGGCGGCGGGTCAGCCGCGCGGCGCGTCGAACAGCGCGCTGACGGACTCCCCGTTGTGAATGCGGCGCACGGCCTCGGCGAGCGCCGGGGCGATGGACAGGACCCGCAGCTTGTCCCCGTACCGCCGGTGCTCCTCGCTGTCCTCCACCGGCACCGGCACGGTGTTGGTGCACACGATCTCCAGCACGTCCGGCTGGTCGGTGAGCCGCTTGAGCGCCCCCGCCGCGAACAGGCCGTGCGTGCAGGCGACGCGGATGGACCGCGCTCCCGACTCGCGCAGCCGCTCCAGCAGTTCCAGGACCGTGCTGCCCTTGGCGATCTCGTCGTCCAGCACGATCACGTCCCGCCCGGCCACGTCCCCGATGACCGAGCCGATGCTCACCCGGTCGTCCGCGTAGCGCTGCTTGGCGCCGGCCGCGACCTGAGCGCCGATCAGCCGGGCGAACGCGGCGGCCTCCTTGGCGTTGCCCAGGTCCGGCGAGACCACGGTGGTGCGGGACAGGTCGTACCGCGCGAAGTGCGCGGCCAGCTCGCGCAGCGCGTGCAGGTGGTCGACGGGCACCGAGAAGAAGCCGTGCACCTGCGGGGCGTGCAGCGTCATGGCGAGGACCCGGCCCGCGCCGGCCGCGACCAGCAGGTCGGCCACCAGCCGGCCGCCGAGCGAGATGCGCGGGGCGTCCTTCTTGTCCGAGCGGGCGTAGGAGTAGTGCGGCATGACGACCGTGATGCGCCCGGCGGAGGCGCCGCGGGCCGCGTCGCACATCAGCAGCAGCTCCACCAGGTGCTCCTGCACCGGTCTGACCAGTGGCTGGACCAGGAAGACGTCCCGCTCCCGGCAGTTGGCACGCAACTGCACCTCGAGACAGTCGTTGGCGAACCTGCTGACCCGGGTCGGGCTGAGCGGTACCCCCAGATGGGCGCAGACCTCCGCGGCCAGCTCGGGATGGGCACTGCCGCTGAACACCGCGATGTCTCGCACGATCCGCTCCTCGCATGATCATGGTTGGTGATCATTCGTGCACATTCGGACTGCCGGGCTCATGCTACTGACCGCGCCCGCCCGTCGCCGCTCATGCGCCACGCGGCCCCGCGCCCCGCCCCTCCGCCCGGCGCTCCCCCGCCGGACGGCGCCGGGCCCGCCCTGCCGCCGCTCCCCCAACTCGACTGCCTGACAGAGGATTCGGCGGGCATCCGCTGGAGGAGGAAGGAGGAGCGTCGCATGACGACTTCCATCGAACGACCGCCCCGGCGCGTGCCCGGGTGGGCGAAGGCGGTGGGCGCGCTGGTGCTGGTGCTCGCGGTGCTGTTCGCCGGGATCCGGCTGGCCGTGCTGCCGGGGATCAAGGACCTGTTCGGCACCGAGTCGCACGACCGCTCGGGCCCCGCGCTCCTGAGGGCCGTCCAGGACATGAGCCGGTACGACGCCGCCTCCGGCAGCTTCCAGGTCGTGGTGGACCTGGAGAAGGACGCCAAGTACCTGCCGGACGCGATCCGCGGCACCCGCACCCTGTACGTCGGGGCCGGCACCGTGGACGCCTACGTCGACCTCGGGCAGGTCGGCGACGAGGACGTGACGGTCGACGGCGACCGCACGTCGGCCACGCTGCGGCTGCCGCACGCGCGGCTGGGCGGCCCGGCCCTGGACACGGACCACTCCTACGCCGTCTCCAAGCAGCGCGGGCTGCTGGACCGGCTCGGGGACCTGTTCTCGGACAATCCCAACAGCGAGCAGGCCGTGCAGCGGCTCGCCGTGAAGCACATCGGCGAGGCGGCCCGGGGCAGCGGGCTGACCGCGCGGGCCGAGACCAACACCACGCGCATGCTCCAGGGGCTGCTCAAGTCCCTCGGCTTCACGCAGGTGCGCGTCACGTACGGGAGCTGATCAGCCCGTGACGCCCGGCAGGGCCAGCGCCCCGAGGAGCGTGGCGCCCACCAGCAGCCAGGCCACGTAGTCGCCGACGTGGCCCGACTGCAGCCGCCGGAGCGACAGCGCCCAGCCGGGCGCGGCCAAAAGCTGGGGGCGGGCGACGGCCACACCGGCCAACGCCACCGCCAGCACGCTCGACAACAGGTCCAGCAGCACCCCGGTCACGGTCCAGTGAACGGAGGTGAACACTCCCCAGGTCCCGGCCTCGTCCACCGCCCGCCCCACCGCCTGGGCGAAGCCGGGCACCGCGCCCACGGCGAGCGCCGCGGCGAGCAGTACCGCCGGGACCGTCCGCATGGTGCCCGGCACCTCGTCCAGCCGCTGCCGGGTCTCCGGTTCCTCCTCCTCGGAGCCGGAGGTCTTGTCCTCGTCGCGTTCCCCGCCGTCCCGTTCCCGGGGCCGCGGGCCGAGGCCGAGGAAGACGCGGGCGGCGACCCGGAGCACCGCCGCTCCGGTGAGCGCGGAGGCGGCGACGTACAGCACGGTGAGCGGGCCCCCCACGGCCTCCTCGCTGACGGCCTTGCCCAGGCCGGTCCCGAAGGGCGGCAGCCCGGCCAGGGCGAGCGCGCCGACGGCGAACATGACGCCGACACCGCGCAGTCGCCTAGCGCGGCCGTGCAGGAAGAACTCGTCGACGCTGCCGTAGCGGTCGAGCAGGATGCCGGCGCAGGCGAACAGGGCGGCCTTCACACCGGCGTGGCCGAGGACGTACAGCGCGGTCCCCTCGTCGGCCTCGGCCTTCAGCACGCCGATGCCGACGAGGAACAGTCCGGTGTGGGCGATGGTGGAGAAGGCGAGCAGGCGTTTGATGTGCCGCTGGTACCAGCACATGACCGAGCCGACCGCGCCGGTCAGCACGCCGAGCACCACCAGGGCCCGGGACGCGTCCGCCGCCGGGATGCCGCCCGGCCCGGAGAAGACCAGCCCGTACACCCGCCAGACGCCGAAGACGCCGAGCTCCACCATGACCCCGGACAGCAGCATGCACACCGGTGTGGGCGCGACCGCGTGCGCGTCGGGCAGCCAGAACTGGAAGGGCACGGCGGCGGCCTTCACCAGCAGGCCGGTCAGGAACAGCACGAAGCCGGCGAGGGCGAGCGCGTCGGGTCCGTGGTGCCCGGCGGCCGCGTCCAGGCCGTGGCCGATCTTCGCCATGGCCAGTTCGCCGGTGCGGGCGTACAGCAGGGCGATCCCCATCAGCATGAAGTAGGCGCCGAGCGAGTTGACGACTCCGAAGGACAGGCCGCCCTGGACGGCCCTGGCCTCGTCGATGCGGTACCCGGTCAGGGCGTAGGCGACCACGCTCATCAGTTCGAAGAACACGAAGGCGTTGAACAGGTCCCCGGCGATCGCGAAGCCGCACATGCCGCCCTGGAAGAGCAGTAGCAGCGCGGGGAAGGAACCGGCGTGGCCGCGCGGCGGCTCGTCGAAGTAGTGCCAGGAGTACGCCAGCGCGGCCAGCGTCAGCACCGAGACCAGCGCCGCCATGCCGAGGCTCGCCCCGTCCCCGATCAGCACGATGCCGACGCTCTCGCCGCTCCGCGGGAACCAGCCGCCGACCCATTCGACGAGTGCCGGCGAGGAGTCGGACAGCAGCCGGACCGCCAGCGCGGCCGTGGTCGCGGAGGCCAGACAGGCGACGGTCTCGGCGACGAAGCGGGGCAGGAAGCGGCCGCCGGCGACGAGCAGCGCGGCGCCCAGCAGCGGAACGGCGGGCAGCAGCGGCAGCAGACGGTGCATCAGCCGCGCAGCTCCCTCAGTTCGTCGGGGTCGACCGTGCCGTGCCGCTTGGAGATCTGCACGGTCAGCGCCAGCAGCAGCGCGGTCACCGTCGCTCCGACGACGATGTCGGTGAGGGTGAGCGCCTGGACGACCGGGTCCACCACGGGCCGCGAACCGGGCCGGATGTCGGAGAAGACGGGCGCGGTGCCGCCGTCCCGGTAGCCGACGGCCAGCAGCAGGACGTAGGTCGCGCACTGGCACACGGCCAGGCAGCCCACGGCGTGGATCAGGTTCCGGCTGGTGGCCAGGCCGTAGCAGCCGATCAGGAACACATACGCGGCGATCAGGTACGGAAGGACGTGCATGACGGCGCTCACGGTGCTCTCACTCCCCGTTCCCCTCCTCGATCTCGACGGCCTGGTCCAGGAAGCGGGCGAGCAGCACGACGACCGCGCAGGCGACCTCCATGCCGATGGCCGCGTTCAGCAGCGGGACGGTGCCGCCGGAGGAGAGCGTGTTGAACGTCCCGTACGGCAGCAGCGTGTTGGCGAGGAACGCGGTGCCGGCCAGGACGCCGGCGAAGCCCAGCACGAGGTAGGCGGAGGCCGACAGCGCGTCGCCGATCTCGTACGCCTCCACCGGGCGGACGCGTTCCAGGGCGGCGTAGTCGGCGCCCAGGTACATCAGGTGCAGGGCGGAGGCGGCGACCACGCCGCCCTGGAAGCCGCCGCCGGGGCTGAGCTGCCCGTGCGCGATCACGTACAGGCCGGTGACCAGGGCGACGGGCAGGACGGCCAGGGCGTAGCGGCGGACGGGCGCGGCCACCTCGCCGGGCCGCGGCCGGCCGCGGTGTTCGTCGCGGGCCTGCCGCAGCAGCACGACGCAGCCGAGGACGGCCGCGAAGAGGATCGACATCTCGCCCATCGTGTCGAAGGCGCGCTGGTCGAAGTTGACGGAGGCGATGGTGTTGGCGGTGTGCCGGGCGAGGGCCGCGCGCACGGCACGGTCGCCGTAGGGGTGCCGCGGGCCGCCGAAGCCGGGCAGCCGCAGACAGGCGGCGACGAGCAGCGCGGCGAGGCCCCCGCCGCCCAGGAGCACCAGCCACAGCCTGCCGCGCGGCGTCACTCCTCGCCGTCCTTGCCCTCGGCGGAGCGCCGCCGGACCTTGCGCACCGAGAGCATGATCAGCAGCGGGGTCAGCACCGAGCCCACGGCGAGCTGCGACAGTCCGACGTCGGGGGCCTGCAGGACGGTGAAGAGCACCGCGAGCGCGGTGCCGAGGACGGCCAGGACCAGGGCCTGGCGGGTGGGGTCACGGTTGACGACGGCGGCGGTCGCACAGCCGGCGACGAACAGCAGGGCCAGGACGATCACCGCGTCAGCCACGGTCGCGCACCCCCGCGAAGCCGCCGGCCAGTGCCCGGGAGGCGATGAGGTTCCCGCCGACCACCAGCGCCCCGACGATCAGGAGCTTCACCATGGCCCGGCCGGGTCCGGCGACCGCGCACAGCACCACGACGACCACCGCGCCGACGGCCGCGGTCGCCCAGGTCGGTCCCCAGGCCCGCGGCGGGTCCTCGGCGAGTTCGTCGGCGAGCAGCCGGGCGAAGACCAGGGTGCCGACCGGGCCCAGCAGGGCCAGGAGCAGCGCGAGGTCGACGTAGGCGGTGCGGCCGTAGCCCTGGGCGAGCAGCAGCAGACCGGGGCAGACCACGGCGGTGGACAGGTTCTGGGCGACGACGCGGCGGCCGAGCGGCCCGGTGGCGACGCCCCACAGGGTCGTGGCGAGACCCACGGCCAGCACGACCGTCGCCGCGAGGATCCAGCCGTTCACCGGCGTGCCACCGCCCGCCGGCCGGCCCGCGCGATCAGCGCGCCCACGCCCGCGGCGCCCGCGCCGACCACCCACTCCAGGGTGTAGACGGTGCTGATCAGCATCAGCCACAGCACGACGAGCGCGGCCCACCAGGCCAGCACCTCGCCCGTGGCGAGGAGGGCCGTACGCGCCTTCACACGCCACCTCCGCGGGCTCGGTCGTCTTCGTCGATGCGTGCCGTACGTGCCGTACGGCGCCTCCCGGCATCCAAACACCGTCCCGGTTGCGGGGCGGTCGGCGGCGCGCGGGTCCGGGACCCGGATGCCCCGTCAGCAGCAACGGAAACCGGCCGGCTCCGCCGTGCCGGGGCCGCCGGCGGACGGGCGGGCGGCGGCATCGCGGGACCGTTCGCGGGTAACCGGCTTGACAGCCAGGGTTGTTGACGACTGGAGGACCGAATGGCCCGCTTGGCGCTCCGTCCGCGTGATGCCGCGCGCCCCCGCCGCCGCTTCCGTCCCGGCGGCGGTTTCCGCCTCGGCGGTGTTCTCCGCCGGGGCGGCGCCCCCGGCGAGGGCGGAGTGTTCCGCCGGGGCGGTGTGTACGGGGGTCGCACGGGCAAGGTCCGCCGGGCCGGGGCGCCCGCCGGGGGCGGGCGGCCGGACGGCGGGGAGCGCCGGCCGGCGCCCTGGCCGCTGCGGCTGCTGGCGATGGTGTGCGCCTTCGTCTTCATGGTGGCGTTCGCGGTCGTGCTGGCCCGGCTGACGCTGGAGCCGTCGCCCGCGTCGGCGTCGCTGGCGCACACCAATCTGCGTCCGGGCCGCTCGCTGCGGGAATATCTGGACCAGCCGGAGCTGCGTGACGCGGTCAAGCAGATCGGCGGGAACCTGCTGCTCGGGGTGCCGTTCGGGGTGCTGGTGCCGGTGGTCGCGCCCCGGGCGCGGGGACTGCTGCGGGTGCTGCTGCTGACCGCGACCGTGATGCTGCTGGTGGAGTTCGCGCAGGGCGCGCTGATCACCGGGCGGGCCTTCGACGTCGATGACGTCATCCTCAACACGGCCGGGGCGCTGGTGGGTTACCTGCTCCTGGGCCGGCGCATGGGACGGGCCGTGCACGCGCGCCGGCAGCACTGAGCGCGGGTGGGAACCGGTCCGGCCCACTGTATTGACGCCGCCTTAATTCATGCCTTGAATCAAGAGGCGACACTCACCCGCCCCACCCCCCACGACAGTCCGGCGTGCCCGCGTTCCGGGCCGCCGTACGGAAGGGAGAGCCGTGGCCTCCCCACGCCTGCTCCGCAGATGCCTGCTCGCCGCCCTGTCCGCCGTGCTCGTCGGCTCGGCGGCGATCGGCCCCGCCCACGCGGACACCCCGGCGTCCGCCGCCGTCGCGACGTTCTCCGACACCTTCGACGGACCGGCCGGCGCGGCCGTCGACTCCGCCAAGTGGCAGACGGAGACCGGCGACAACGTCAACAACCACGAGCGGCAGTACTACACTCCGGGCACCCGCAACGCCGCCCTGGACGGCCAGGGGCACCTGGTCATCACCGCCCGGCGCGAGAACCCGGCCAACTACCAGTGCTGGTACGGAACCTGCCAGTACACCTCGGCCCGGCTGAACACCTCCGGGAAGTTCACCGCCCAGTACGGACACGTCGAGGCGCGGATGAAGATCCCGCGCGGGCAGGGCATGTGGCCGGCCTTCTGGATGCTCGGCGCACCGGTCAACTGGCCGGACTCGGGCGAGATCGACGTCATGGAGAACGTCGGCTTCGAGCCCTCCACCGTGCACGGCACCATCCACGGCCCCGGCTACTCCGGCTCGGGCGGCATCGGCGCCGCCTACACGCTCCCGAACGGGCAGGCGTTCGCGGACGCCTTCCACACCTTCGCCGTCGACTGGGCGCCCGGCTCGATCACCTGGTCGGTGGACGGCACCGTCTACGAGCGCCGCACGCCCGCCGACCTCGGCGGGAAGACATGGGTGTTCGACAACAAGCCGTTCTTCCTGATCCTGAACCTGGCGGTGGGCGGCTACTGGCCGGGCGACCCGGACGGCTCGACCGCCTTCCCGCAGCAACTGGTCGTCGACTCGGTCTCGGTCACCACCGGCTCCACCCCCGCCGCCACCGCGATCCGGGGGCTGGCCGGCAAGTGCGTGGACGTGGCCGGCGCCAACCCCGCCAACGGCACCCCGGTCCAGCTCTACGACTGCAACGGCACCGGCGCCCAGCAGTGGACGGTCGGCTCCGACGGCACGCTCCGCGCGCTCGGCAAGTGCCTCGACGTCACGGGCAACGGCACCGCGGACGGGGCCACCGTCCAACTGTGGGACTGCACCGGCGGCCCCAACCAGAAGTGGGCCGTCTCCGCGGCGCACGACATCGTCAACCCGCAGGCGAACAAGTGCCTGGACGTCACCGGCAACAACTCCGCCAACGGCACCCGTCTGCAGATATGGACCTGCACGGGCGGCGCCAACCAGAAGTGGACGGTGGGCTGAGCGGGACGAAAGCCTCAGGAGGCGGGGCCGGGCGACCCGGGCGTCCGGCGACGGGTCCGGGCCACCTGGGCCCTCAGTGGTGGGTCCAGGTGAACTTGTCGCCGCCCACCCAGCGGACCACGTCCGGATCGTCCAGGTCGTGGACCCGGATGCCGAACGCGGCGGCGGCCTGGAGGACGTCGGTGACGGTCCTGGCCTCGCCGACCACCTCGCCGTCGATCTCCACGATGCGGAACGGCGGCGTGCCCGGCTGCACCCCGAGCACCAGGATCCGCGGCCGGGAGATGTAGGGGCTCGCGCTCTCGGTCATGTCATCAAGCCTAGTGCCGCGACCGGCGACGCTCGCCCCGTCACGACGCCCGGCACGCCGCGCCGGGGCCCTTCGGGCGGGGCCCCACCCGCCGTGCCGGCCGGACGCCGCGTACGTCCGGTACGAGGCTTCCGGCCGGCGCTCCCCCGGTCCGCGGCCGGGACCTCCGGGGCACGCGCCGGACGGCCGCTCCGCGTCGGGCGGACGCCGCCTGCCGCGGCACCGGGTCCCCCGCGCGCCGGGCTCCTCAGGGCCGCCGCCAGTCGTCGCCGGTCAGGTGGGAGCCGGCCATGGGCCCCATCCGCAGCATCCCGCCGTCCACGGCCCACGACGCCCCGGTGACGTAGGAGGCGTCGGGGCCCGCCAGGAAGGCGATCACGGCGGCGACCTCCCGGGCGTCGCCGGGCCGGCCCAGCGGCACGCCGGGGCGGTGCTCGGTGTGCACGTCCGTGTCCTCCTGGCCGGTCATGGGCGTGGCGATCTCGCCGGGCGCCACCGCGTTCACGGTGATGCCGTGCTCGGCCAGCTCCAGGGCCATCACCTGGGTCAGCAGACCGAGGCCGCCCTTGGCCGCGCAGTACGGGGCGGCGCCCACCCGCGGCTGGTGCTCGTGCACCGAGGTGACGTTCACGATCCGGCCGCCGTCGCCCTGCGCGATCATCCGCCGGGCCGCCTTCTGCCCACAGAGGAACGGCCCGACCAGGTCCACGTCCAGGACCCGGCGCACGTCCTCCAGACCGAGGTCGAGGAAGGGTGTGGCGGTGCCGGTGCCGGCGTTGTTGACCAGTACGTCGATCCGGCCGCCCAGTTCGCCGGCCAACTCGTCCAGGGCGTCGGCCGCGGCGGGCAGCCGGGTGAGGTCCATCCGGGTGACCGCGGCCCGGCGCCCCTTGGCACGGACCTCCTCGGCGGTCTCGTCGGCGCCCTTCTCGTCGCTGTGCCAGGTGATCCCGATGTCCAGTCCCGCCTCGGCCAGACGGACGGCGGTGGCGCGTCCGATGCCGGAGTCGGCGCCGGTGATCACGGCCACCCTGGTGGCGGCCGGCGAAGGGACGGACATGACACGGTCCTCCTGCGGTGCGGGATCTCGGACGGCCGGCGGACGGCCGGCGGAGAGGCGCGGGTACCCGGGCGCGTACCTGGGCAAACCGGCAGGGGCGTCGAGCCGCCCCGTGGTGCGCTCCGGTGCCATCGGGGAACCCCGGGGGTGGAGGTGGCGATGGACCCCGTCGAGGCACTGGACCGGATCGCCTTCCTGCTGGAGCGGTCCCGGGCGCCCACGTACCGCGTGCGCGCCTTCCGCACGGCGTCCGGGGTGCTGAGCGCACTGCCCGCCGACGAGACGGCGGAGCGCGCCTCGGCCGGGACGCTGGAGTCGCTCAAGGGCGTCGGCCCGAAGACCGCCCAGGTGGTCCGGGAAGCGCTGGCCGGACAGGTGCCCGACTATCTGCGCGGGCTCGAGGGCGAGGCACGACAGCCTCTCGCCCACGGCGGCGAGGAGCTGCTGTCCCGGCTGCGCGGGGACTGCCACCTGCACTCCGACTGGTCCGACGGCGGCAGCCCGATCGCCGGGATGGGCCGGGCCGCGGCGGCCCTCGGACACGAGTGGGCGGTGCTCACCGACCACTCGCCCCGGCTGACGGTCGCCCGCGGACTGTCCCCCGAGCGGCTGCGCGAGCAACTGGAGGTGGTGGCGGAGCTGAACGAGACCTGGGCGCCGTTCCGGCTGCTGACCGGCATCGAGTGCGACATCCTCGACGACGGCTCCCTCGACCAGGAGCCGGAACTGCTCGAACGGCTGGACGTCGTCGTGGTGTCGGTCCACTCCAAACTGCGGATGGACGCCCGTGCGATGACCCGCCGCATGGTGGCCGCCGTCCGCGATCCGCACTCCGACGTGCTCGGGCACTGCACCGGACGGCTGGTGACGGGGCGGGGGCGGCCGGAGTCGGAGTTCGACGCGGACGCGGTGTTCGAGGCGTGCGCCGGGACCGGGACGGCCCTGGAGATCAACAGCCGCCCGGAGCGACTGGACCCGCCGCGCCGGCTGCTGCGCCGCGCGGTCGACGCGGGGGTGCTGTTCTCCGTCGACACCGACGCCCACGCGCCGGGCCAACTGGACTGGCAGGCGTACGGCTGCGCGCGGGCCGAGGAGTGCGGCGTACCGCCCGGGCGCGTGGTGACCACGTGGTCCCGCGAGGAGCTGCTGGACTGGGCGCGCGAGCGCCGGACGCCGTCCCGAGTGGCTGGCGTCTGACGTGGTACCCGGAGGTGCACCGACAAGAACTGGGAGGACCCCGAATGGACCGTGCCGCCGTGTTCGACGTCGACGGAACGCTGGTCGACACCAACCACCTGCACGTCACCACCTGGTGGGAGGCCTTCCGGCAGGCGGGCCACCGGGTGCCCATGCGCGCCATCCACCGGTCCGTGGGGCTGGGCTCCACCGACCTGATCGCCCATCTGCTCGGCGAGGACCGCGACCAGGACCAGGACGCCGACCTGAGCGCCGCCCACACCACGCTCTACGCCCAGTACTTCGACCGGCTGCCCGCGCTCGAGGACGCCGGGCGGCTGCTGCGGCGCCTGCACGAGAACGGCTGGAAGGTGGTGCTGGCCACCTCCGCCAGCGGCCCGGAGCTGGGCGCGCTGCGCCGCGCGATCGACGCGGACGACGCGATCACCGCCACCGCCAGCGCCGACGACGTGGCGGAGGGCAAGCCCGCGCCCGAGCCGGTCGAGCGTGCCCTGGAACTGGCCGGGGTGCCGGCCGAGCGGGCGGTGTTCGTGGGCGACACCGTCTGGGACATGCGGGCCGGCAGCCGGGCCGGGGTGCGCTGCCTGGCCGTGCTGAGCGGCGGCATCCCGCGCGCCGACCTGGAGCAGGCGGGTGCGGACGCGGTCTACGAGGGCCCGGCCGACCTGCTGGCGTCCCTGCCGGACAGCGCGCTGGCCTGAGGAATGTGATGTTCCCCCTGTATGAGACCCCGCGATCGGCGGATACCCGCACGCGATGACGCACGTACCGGACAGTTCAGGACCGACCTCCCCGGCCGACCCGCGAACGGCGGGCCACCCGCCTCCCCGGCGCCGGGCGCACGCCCTGGCCGCGCTGTCGGCCCGGCCGCTGCGCGCCGTGCGCGACGAGGCGCGCCGGGTGGGACGGGCCGCCCGGGCGGTGTGGCGCGGGCCCGGCCGGGAGCGCGATCTGCTGGTGCAGTCGATGAAGGCCGCCGCGGCGGCGCTGCTGGCCTGGCTGGTGGCGAAGGACTGGCTGGGCGATCCGATGGCCCTGATGGCCCCCTGGGTGGCCCTGGTCATGGTGCAGGCCACGGTGTACAGCTCGCTGCGACGGGCCGCCCAGCAGTCCACGGCGATCTGCGCCGGGACGCTGCTCGCCTCGGCCGCGCAGGCGGTGACCGGCGACACCCTGGGCGCGCTCGCCCTCTGTCTGCCGGTGCTCATGCTGCTGGCGAACTGGTCCCGCTTCGGCGACCAGGGCATCTACGGCGCCACCACGGCGGTGTTCACCCTCGCCGCGGGCAGCGTCTCGGCGGCCTCCGTCGGGCACCGGCTGGGCCAGACGGCGCTGGGCGCGGTGATCGGGCTCGCCGTGAACGCGTTCGTCTGTCCGCCGATCCACCTGCGGGACGTGCGGGAGAACCTGGCCGCGGTCGCGCGGGAGACCGGCGACGTGCTGTACGCCATCGCCGCCGAGCTGCGCAGCGGGGACTGGGACGCCCGTTCCACGGCCGACTGGTCCCGCCGCTCCGCCCGGCTGGAGCACCGCCTGGAGACGCTGCACTCGGCCCGCCGCTGGAGCCGGGAGAGCCTGCGGCTGACGAGCGGCCCGCTGCGGGCCCTGGGCCGGGCCCCGTCGCACCTGCCGCCCGACTCGGAGGACGAACGCTGGAGCCGGGTCACCGGGCACGTGCGGGCGCTCACCCGGACGCTCGCCATCGCCGCCGACGAGGACCGGGCGCCCGTGCCGCCGGACGCGGCGGTGCTCGAGACCTACGCCCACCTGCTGGAACTGATCGCGGAGGGGTGCCGCACGGAGAGCGGCCGGCTGCTCGGCGAGCGCCCGGACGAAGGGCCGGACGGGCAGCCGGACGAGCGGGGCGAGGCGACGCGACGGGAGCTGCACCACCGGCTGCAGGACGGACTGCGCGAGCACGCGGCCCGGGAGCCGGCGCCGACGACGGTCCTCGGATCACTGCTCCTGCAGGCCGAGAGCCTGTGGGCGGAGGCCGTGCCGCGCGCCGCACGCGGTCTCGAACCGCAGGGCGCGGCCCGGGGCGCCACCCCCGAGTGACACGGATCACCGCGGAACCCGCACGGCGGCCGGAACACCGGACGGCCGTTCCCCGTTGAACCAGCCGTGGGTGCGGATGGGACAGTGTCCCCGGGCCTCACCTATCGCCCACGGGGACGATCGTCCGGCTGAAGCCCTGTGGAGCGTCTCGCCGAGAGGCGACCGCCATGCGCGCCCACATCCGGACCGCCCCGACCGTGATTCCCCCGTCCGGTCGGGGCTTTCCTTCGTCCGCGTGTGCCGTGCGGGCGCCGCGCTTGACTTCGAGAGCGCTCCAATCCGTAGCGTGCCGGGCATGACCACTACGCCACAGCACAAGATCGGTTCGGGATTCGGCGCGCGGACCACCGCCGACGACGTCCTGCGCGGCGTCGACCTCGCCGGGAAGCTCGCGATCGTCACCGGCGGCTACTCGGGCCTGGGCCTGGAGACCACGCGCGCGCTGACCGGGGCGGGCGCCCACGTGGTCGTCCCGGCCCGCCGCCCCGACGCCGCGCGGGAGGCGCTGGCCGGCACGGACCGCGCGGAGGTCGACGAGCTGGACCTCGGCGACCTGGACAGCGTCCGCGCCTTCGCCGAGAGGTTCCTGGCCTCCGGCCGCACCGTCGACATCCTCATCGGCAACGCCGGGATCATGGCCTGCCCGCTGACCCGGGTCGGACCCGGCTGGGAAGCCCAGTTCGCGACGAACCACCTCGGGCACTTCGCCCTGGTCAACCGGCTGTGGCCGGCGATCGAGCCCGGCGGCGCCCGGGTCGTCTCGGTCTCCTCCCGCGGTCACCACGCCTCCGCCGTCCGCTGGGACGACCCGCACTGGCGGCGGGGCTACGACAAGTGGGAGGCCTACGGCCAGGCCAAGACCGCGAACGTCCTGTTCGCCGTGCAGCTCGACGCCCTCGCCCGCGACCGCGGCGTCCGGGCCTTCTCCCTCCATCCGGGCGGCATCCTCACCCCGCTCCAGCGCCATCTGACCAAGGAGGAGATGGTGGAGCGCGGCTGGATCGACGAGCAGGGCACCGTGCTGGCGCCGGAGCAGTTCAAGACCCCTCAGCAGGGCGCCGCCACCCAGGTCTGGGCGGCGACCTCCCCGCGGCTCGCGGGCATGGGCGGCGTCTACCTGGAGGACTGCGACGTCGCCGAGCCCGCCGGGGAGGGCGAGGTGGGCAGTGGCGTCAAGCCCTGGGCCACCGACCCCGGCCAGGCGGCCCGCCTGTGGGAACTCTCGGCGCGGCTGACGGGCGTGGACGCGTTCGCGGCCTAGCCAGGGCCTGCCGCCGGATACCCGTCTCGTCGCATTCCCGTCTCGTCGCATTCCCGTCTCGTCGCATTCCCGGCTCGTCGCATTCCCGTCGTCGCCGAAGGGCGGCGCCGCGGCGCGCGGCGCGTGCTCGGAGGCATTCCACCCGGCCGGGGCCGAGGGAATGCCGGGCGCAGGTCCCCGTACCGGACGTGCCCGGGCTTTCGCCCGGTACGGCGAGTACGGGCCCTCTTCCGAAAGGCCCGGGGAGCGTGCCGGGCGGCGCGGGACGGTCGGAAGGCCTCGGGGCTGACGAGAACCCGAGGACGGCCCCGCGTGTGCCGGCCGGGCCGTCGGCGTCCGCCGCGGTGCCGGGTTGACCGGCGGGACCCGGGTACTCGGGTCCGCGTCGTCAGCCCCGCCGAGAGGAGCCGAAGGTGAGCAGCGCGTCGGGCAGCAGGGTCGTCGTCACGGGCGCCACCGGCAATGTCGGTACCAGCGTCGTCCGTCTCCTCTCCGAGGATCCGGAGGTCGCCTCGATCCGGGGGCTGGCCCGCCGGATCCCGGGGTGGTCGCCGCCCAAGACGGAGTGGGCGGCGGTCGACGTGTCCTCCGAGCAGGCCGGTCTGGCCGGGGAGTTCGAGGGCGCGGACGCCGTGATCCATCTCGCCTGGGCGTTCCAGCCGACGCACGACCCGGCGACGACCTGGCGCACCAACGTCCTCGGCAGCATCCGGGTCTTCGAGGCGGTGGCCGCCGCCCGGGTGCCGGTACTCGTGCACGCGTCCTCGGTCGGCGCGTACTCTCCGGGACCCAAGGACCACGCCGTGGACGAGTCCTGGCCGACCCACGGCTGGCCGGACGCCGCGTACACCCGGGAGAAGGCGTACCTGGAACGGGCGCTGGACACCTTCGAACGCGACCACCCCGACATCAGGGTGGTGCGGATGCGCCCGGGGTTCCTGTTCAAGGCGGAGTCGGCGAGCGAGCAGCGGCGCATCTTCGGCGGCCGGTTCCTGCCGGGCCCGCTGGCGCGGCCGGAACTGCTGCCGTTCCTGCCGGACATCCCGGGCCTGCGGGTCCAGGCCCTGCACACCGACGACGGCGCCCGCGCCTACCGACTCGCGCTGCGGCACGAGGTGCGGGGCGCGTTCAACCTGGCCGCCGACCCGCCGCTGGACGCCAAGGTGCTGAGCGAGATGATGGGCGCCCGGCCGGTGCGCCTGCCGCGCACCGCCGCCCGCTCGGCGATCGCCGCCGCATGGGGACTGCGGCTGCTGCCCGCCTCGCCCCACCTCTTCGACGCGGTGCTCCGCCTCCCCCTGCTGGACTGCACCCGGGCCCACACCGAACTGGGCTGGCGACCGGAGTACACGGCGACCGAGGTCCTGAAGGAGTTCCTGCGCGGGCTTCAGCACGGTGAGGGCGCGGACACCGAGCCCCTGCGGGGCCGCAAGGTCGGCTGAGCCGTCTCCCGGGCCCGCGGCGGAGGGCCGCGGGCCCGGGAGACGGGTTCGGCCGGGCTCCGACCCGGGGGTCCCGGGTCGGAGCCCGGCCGAACCCGGGGCGGAGCCCGGTCCGCGAACCCTGGGTGGAGCCGGGCGCGGTCAGCCGGGCGGCTCTTCCGGTTCGGGCTGTTCCTCGGGTCGCGCCGCGTCCGGCTGCGGGGCGCCCCGCCGGTCCGTGCCCGCCTCGTCGGTGTCGGGCACCTTGTCCGCGGCGGGCCCGGACCGGGGGCTCCCGGTACCGGCGGACCGGTCGGCGGCCTCCCAGGGGTCCTCGCCCCCGTGGGCCTGCTGGTCCGGCATGTCCCGAGGGACGGGCCTGCCGTTCTCGCCGGGTGCTTCGCTGCGGTGGTCGGTCACGGGGTACTCCCTTCGCGTCGTGGGCCGACGCGCGAGTACCTCCGCGGTGACCTGCGAAACCCGCCCGGCGGCGCGCGGGCACCCCCCGGCGCGGGTGCCGTTCACCCGGGCGGGGCGGGCAGGCCGTCAGCCGGGCAGGCGCAGGGCGCGCATCTGCTCCGCCAGCGGGCCGAGGCCGACGTCCTGCCGGCGCTCGTCGAGGGTCCGCGGCCGGCGGACCGGGTACGGGCGCAGCGTCGCGGGGTCGATCCGCGTGCCGTAGAACTGCGGCTGGCCCAGTTCCACCGCGCAGTGGTCGGCGATGTAGGCGAGGTGCACAGCGGGACAGCGGCCGTCGGCCGTGGCCCGCGCGATCAGGTCCCGGCACCGCAGCCGGAAGGCCGGCTCCGGGGCGTGCAGCAGGATCATCAGCGCCGCCGTCGACGCCGCCGTGCCCACGAGAGCGGAATCCGGCCAGCCGTACCGGCGCACGATCGTCCGGAGCGCCTCCGCGTTCTCGCGCCGGCACCGGGCGACCCGGCGCCGGCGGTCCGGCGTGGGCGCGGTGCCCGTCTCGCTCGTCAACCGCCGGTCCTCGCCGGCCCGGCGCAGCAGTTCGTCCGCCAGCGCCGCGACGAGCGCCGCCGGCACGGCGGACTCCGCAGACCCCGGTGGCGGCTCGTCCGCCGCGTGCGCCCGCGGCGGCGGGGTGGCCGCCGGTGGTGCCTGCGGCCCGGTTCCCGTCCGCCCCGTCGTACTCCTCGCCGTCCGCGCGGCGCACTCCGGGCCCGGCCGGAACCCCTCGTACGCCCCGAGCGGGCCCCCGTCGTGCGACCCGGGCCGCGGTGCGTCGTCCGGACCCGGCCTGACCTCGTCGTCCGGACCCGATCCGACCGTACGATCGGGACCGGTCGCCGTACCGGGGCACTCGGCCCGGTCGCTCACGGCGACGCTCCCCGCAGCCGCAGCGTGAACCACACCTTCTTGCCCGGGGCGCCCGGTTCGGGCGGGGCCATTCCCCAGTCGTCCGCCAGTGCGGCCACGATGGCCAGACCGCGTCCCGACTCGGCGGCCGCGTCGGCCGCGCGCCGGTGCGGCAGCGCGGGTGAGCGGTCGGCGACCGTCACGCGCAGTACGCGGGCGCACCGTTCGATGGTGAGGGTGACGGAGTCGCACGGGCCCGTCGTACCGTGCTCGACCGCGTTGGAGAAGAGTTCGTCCGTCGCCAGCACCGCGCTGTCGCAGGTGTCGGCCGGCAGTCGCAGACCCACGAGGTGCCGGGTCACCAGGCGCCGTACGACCGACGCCCAGGCGGGATCGGCGGGCACCGTGGAGCGGAAGGGACGAGGCTGCTCGCCGGCGTCCGCCACCGCCTGCGACGGCTCGCGGCGCCGGGCCCGGGACGCCGTCACCGGGCCTCCCCGTCGGACCTCAGCGGTGAGCGGATACGTCTCAGGACACCAGCGGCGACCCTGTCTCTCGCCGGTCGTCCTGACGCTCCGTCGGTCACGGTGGCCATCCAGGTCTCGCCTCGCAGTCCCGTGCGGTGGGGGGCCGCACCGTGCCTGCCGGAACATCAGTTCCGATGTCCTCGCGCGTGATTGGCCCTGACAGCGGGGGATCCGCGCGGCGAATCCCCCGATCACTATGATGTGGGACACACTCGGCTCGCAACCTGCGTTCTGATAATTTCAGACAGATCCGCATCACCCTGTCCGCGTCCTCGGGTGCGTGGGACACTGCACGCTGTGACGGCCGTCGCGGGAGGTCAGGAGTGAGCGGGAACCGCTCTGGGGGCAGCGCGCCCACCGTCCTGCGGATGGTTCTCGGCAGGCGCCTGCGGCAGCTTCGGGAGCGGGCCGGAGTGTCCTTCGGGGAGGCGGCGAGGGCCATCGAGGTCACGGCACTCACGATCCGCCGCATGGAGAAGGCCGAGGTCGGCCTGCGCGTACCGTATGTGCGGGAGCTGCTGCGCGCCTACGGCGTCCCGGCCGCGGAGATCGACGACTTCGTCGCCCTCGCCAGGGAGGCCAACAAGCCCGGCTGGTGGTACAAGTACCGCGACGTACTGCCCGACTGGTTCCGGGCATACGTCAGCCTGGAGAGCGAAGCGAGCGTCATCCGGCTCTACGAACCGCACTACGTGCCCGGCCTGTTGCAGACGTACGACTACGCCCGCGCGCTCCTGCGCGTCGGCTTCCCCAACGCGTCGGAGGAGGACCTCGCCCGTCGCGTGGACCTGCGCGTCCGGCGCCAGGACCTGCTCGCCAAGCCGGACGCCCCGGCCGTCTGGGCCATCCTGGACGAAACGGTGCTGCGCCGTCCGGTCGGCGGCACCGAGGTGATGCGGGCCCAACTGGACCGGCTCATCGAGGTCCTGGACACACCGAAGGTGCGGATCCAGGTGATGCGTTTCGCCGCGGGGGCCCATCCGGGCGCCTACGGCCCCTTCCACCACTTCCGCTTCGGGTTCTCCGAACTGCCCGACGTCGTCTACACGGAGAACCTGACGGGCTCGGTGTACTACGACCGGCCCGAGGACGTCGTCGCCCACCTCGAAGTGCTGGACCGGATGTCCGTGCAGGCGGAACCGGTCGACCGGACCAGGGACATCCTGGTCGAACTGCGTAAGGAGTCGTGACCCATGACATCGGAGGAACCCGACGGGCCCGTCCGCAACGGCATGTCCGCCGGCGGACTGGGGACCGAGGGCTGGCACAAGCCCTGGAGCGGCACCAACGGCGGCTCCTGTGTCGAGGCCAAGCGCCTGCCCGACGGCAGGGTCGCCGTCCGCCAGTCCACGGACCCCGACGGCCCGGCCCTGATCTACACCCGGGACGAGATGATCGCCTTCCTCAACGGCGCCAAGGCGGGCCTGGCCGACTTCCTGGTCGACTGAGCTCCGCCGCCCCGATCCGGTGCTCCGCCGCCACGGTCCGGAACTCCCCCACCGCGCCGGCGGCCGAAACCCGGGCCGGGCACCGGGCGACCGGGCCCGGCCGGAACCTCATGCCGGCCCCGGACCGCGGCGCTCCCCGGGAACAGCCGGACCGCACCCCCGGATCCGGCACCGGACCGCACTCCGGTAGCCGGACCGGAGCCCGGGCCCCGGCCGAACCGGGCCCGGGCCGCCGGCCGGCCCTGCCACACGGGTCCACCCGCACGTCACCTCCCGCCGTGCGGGTGGTCCCGCCCTGCGGACAGCCGATCCCGGATCCCGGGTCGCGCGTCACCGATCCCGCGTCGCTGATCCCGCATCGCGGCCCCGCATAGCGCATCCCGCATCGCGGATCCCGCAACCGACCTCCTCCGCACGGGCGTTGTCGATAGCTTGGACGCAGACCGCGTGACGCACCGCAGGAGACCCCCCATGGCAGACAGCCGCTCCACCCCCGATCAGGACGCGTTGTCCAGGATCGACACGACAGTGCCGCACTCGGCCCGGATCTGGAACTACTGGATGGGCGGCAAGGACAACTACGAGGTGGACCGGATCGCGGGCGACGCCTACCGCGAGCACGCGCCCGCCATCGAGACGATGGCCCGCGCATCCCGCCGGTACCTGATCCGCGCCGTGACATACGTGGCGGGCGAGCTCGGCATCCGCCAGTTCCTCGACATCGGCACCGGGCTGCCGACCTACGACAACACCCACCAGGTCGCCCAGCGCATCGCCCCCGAGTCGCGCGTCGTCTACGTCGACAACGACCCGCTGGTGCTCCGCCACGCCCAGGCCCTGCTCACCAGCACCCGCGAGGGCGTCACCGAGTACCTCGACGCGGACCTGCGCGATCCCGAACGGATCATCGAGCGGGCCGGCCGGATCCTGGACTTCGACCGGCCGGTCGCCCTGATGCTGATGGGCATCCTCGGCCACGTCCAGGACTACGAGGAGGCGAAGTCGATCGCCCGCCGCCTCCAGGCCGCCCTGCCCGCCGGCAGTTGCTTCGTCCACTACGACAGCACCGACACCGACCAGGCGCTCAAGGAGGCCCAGCAGGGCTACGACGACACCGGCGCCGTCCCGTACGTGCTGCGCGGCCCGGAACAGCTGGCCGCCTTCTACGAGGGCCTGGAACCGGTGGAACCGGGGATCGTCTCCTGTCCGCTGTGGCGCCCCGAGCCCGGCACCGTACCCGAGCCCACGGACATCCACGGGGGCGTGGCCCGCAAGCCGTGACGGCGTCGCGGCCCGCGGGCCCGGCCGCGCGGCGCACCGGCCCGGCGAGGCCACGGCCGGCACGCCGCCGGGCCGCGTGAGCTCAGGCGCGGCGTTCCTCCAGAGCGGTCTGCCAGGCGGGGAGCCGGTCCTGCCGGTCCGACTCGGCGCGCCGGCCGCCCCGGGTGAAGAAGTCGGCGAGCGGCAGGATCGCGGCGCCGACGGTGACCGCGTCCGGGCCGAGCCGGCCGAGGTCGATGGTCACCCGCTGGGCCGGGTGGCGCAGCGCGTACGCCGTGGCGTGCCGGCGTACGGAGGGCAGGAACCGGGAGCCGAGCTGGAGCCCGGCCCAGCCGCCGATCAGGATGCGTTCGGGCTGGAAGAGGTTGATCAGGTCGGACAGGCCGGCGCCCAGGTACTCGGCGGTCTCCTCCAGGACGGCGAGGGCGACGGGGTCGGCGTCGGTGCCCTCCGGCGGGTAGGCGGCGGCCAGCATGGCGGTCAGCGCCGTCTCCTCGTCGGTGTCGCGCGGCGGGCGTCCGCCCTCCTCGCGCCAGCGGGCCAGCAGCGACTCCGCACCGGCGTACGCCTCCAGGCAGCCGAGCGCGCCGCACCGGCAGCGGCGGCCCCGCACCCGTACCGTCAGGTGGCCCCACTCCACCGCCCGGCCGCGCTCGACCTCGGGGGTGACCAGGCAGGCGCCGACGCCGGAGCCGAAGAGCACCACGACCGCGTTGCCCGCGCCACGTCCGGCGCCGAACCACATCTCGGCCTGGCCCAGCGTCTTGGCGCCGTTCTCGATGAAGTACGGGACGCTGTCGGGCAGTTGGGAGCCGGTGCGGAGCAGGGCCTCCAGCGGCACCGCGTCCCAGCCGATGGTCTGGCCGTGCACGACGGCGCCGCGGTCCGGGGTGTGCTCGATGATGCCGGGCACACCGATGCCGACACCCAGGAGCCGCTCGGGCGCCGGCCCGGCGGCGGCCAGGACCTCGGCGATCCCGTCCCGGATGTGCCCGGTGATCACGTCCACGTCGTAGCGCTGGGGCGTCAGCGGGCGCTCGGCGCGCGCCAGCTCGGTCAGGGCGAGGTCGAACAGCTCGACGCGCACCCGGGTCTCGCCGACGTCCACGCCGATCATGTGGCCGCTGCCCGGCGCCACCCGCAGCAGGGTGCGCGGCCGGCCGCCGTCGGAGTCGACGCTCCCGGCCTCCTCGACCAGTCCGTCGGCGACCAGGTCCGCGACGACGTTGCTGATCGAACCGGAGCTCAGCCCGGTCGCCGGGCCCAGCTCGAAACGGCTGAGGGGCCCGTCGAAGTACAGCCTCTGCAGTACGGCCGTGCGGTTGGCCCGCCTGAGATCGCGCACCGTGCGCCCGTTCCGCCCCGCCATCTGGCACCCCTTGTCCGAACCCTGCCCGACCTGCAACATACCGCCGTGGGCCACTGCGGGGCGACTTTCCCGCACCCCTTAGTCCACGCAATAAATTAAGCCGTGTCCGAGTTCCGTCGCGTCCCGGCAAAGGATACGGAACGCCGATCCGCCCGGGGTGACCGGTACACCCCGAAAATGACTGGCCTCCCCGCTTCGAACCTGCCTACCCTAGCCTCGTAACTAAAACTATTAGGCACCGGCTCACCACCCGTGCCGCGATCGGCGGGAACCCCCATGCGACCACTCACCGAGCAGGACGTCCGCGACTCGTTCGTCAACTGTTCCAAGGGCGAGGCCAAGCGCCTGGCCGTGCCCCGCGATCTCGACGAGCGGCCCTGGGACGACCTCGACTTCCTGGGCTGGCGGGATCCGGGCGCGCCGGACCGCAGTTATCTCGTCACGGAGCGGGAGGGCAGGCCGGCGGGGGTCGCCCTGCGCTTCCCCTCCTCCCGGCGCAGCTTCCTGCACCGCAGCCTGTGCTCGCTGTGCCTGACCACGCATCCTGGCGGCGGGGTCTCCCTGATGACCGCCCGCAAGGCGGGGGCGGCCGGACGCGAGGGCAACTCGGTCGGCCTGTACATGTGCACGGACCTCGCCTGCTCCCTGTACGTACGCGGCAAGAAGATCCCCGAGTCCGGGGCCCGCTTCGAGGAGAGCCTGACCCTGGAGGAGCAGATCGCCCGGACGACGCGCAACCTCGCCGCCTTCCTCGACAAGCTGTACGTCTGACACCCGCGCGGCGCCGCCGCCCGCCCGGCGCCGGCCGGACCCCCGGGGCGCCGGCCACGGACGGCCGCACTCCCCACCTACCACGTTCGACCTGCGTACGAACGGGGAACAGCGCAAGGGATGCAAGTTGTACGTGAGTGGATGTCGTCCCTCGTCAGGTTGGTGCGGCGGCACCGGGACCCCGTGGTCGTCCAGGCACTGCGGTCGACCGTCGCGGCGACGGTCGCCTATGTGTTCGCCAAGTGGCTGAGCCCGGAACCGGCGCCCCTGACCGCCCCCCTGACCGCCCTGCTGGTCGTCCAGGTCACCCTCTTCGCGACCCTGACCACCAGCATCCGCCGGGTGAACGCGGTGGTGGCCGGTGTCATCGTGGCCATCGCCTTCTCGCTCCTGGTGGGTCTGACCTGGTGGAGCCTGGCCCTGGTGATCCTGGCCGGGCTGGCCGTCGGGCACCTGGTGCGGGTTGACGAGTTCGTGGCCGAGGTGGCGATCAGCGCGATGCTGGTGCTGGGCGTCACCACCGTCGGCAGTACGGCCTGGGCCCGGATCGTGGAGACGCTGATCGGCGCGGCGGTCGGCATGGCCTGCAACCTGCTGCTCGCTCCCCCGGTGTGGACCGAGCAGGCGGGCGAGTCGATCGAGGGGCTGGCACGCCGGATGCGGCAGCTGATGCTGCACATGGGCGACCAGGTGACCGGGGAGACGCCCGTGGAGCGGGCGGCCGCGCGGCTGCACGAGGCGCGCCGCCTGGACCACGACATCGCCGACGTGGACGCGGCCCTGCGGCAGGCCGAGGACAGCCTCCGGCTGAACCCGCGGGTGCGGGAGGGGCTGCTGCACCGGGTGGTGCTGCGCACCGGGCTGGACACGCTGGAGATCTGCACGGTCGTCCTGCGGGTGCTCGCGCGCAGCTTCACCGATCTGACCAAGGCGCGCGAGCCCGATCCGCTGTTCCCGCCGCAGACCGGACCCCTGGTGCGGCAGCTGCTGTGCGAGATCGCCGACGCGGTGGTCAGCTACGCGGTGCTGGTGACCACCGATGTGAGCGTGAGCGCCGAGTCCGCCGAGTCCCGGCTCACCGCCGAGCTGCGGCAGGCCGCCGCCACCCGCGACAAGCTGGCCCAGGCGCTGCTGGAGGAGGTGCAGCGGGACGCGAGCCATTGGCAGTTGCACGGCGCGGTGCTGACCGAGGTGAACCGCATCATCGACGAGATGGACACCGAGCACCGTTCGAAGAGGCTCCTGGAGGAGCTGGACCGGTACACGCGCGCGCGGCGCGAGCGCAGGTCGCGGCTGACCCGGTTCGCGGACCGGCTGGGCGCGCCGGTGAAACTGCGCCGCAACCGGGAGGACACCGCGCCGCGTTCTCTGTGACGGACGACGGAGGAGATCGGCTCATGGCCGGTGCACCCGGTGGGCGACCGGCCGGGCGAGAGCCACGGACTCCGGCAGGGGCGGTCGCCGCGGCAGCCGGGTCGCCCGGCCCCCGGGCGGAGTCCGGTGGCCGCCCGGCCCGGCCCGCGCGTTGCGGTCGGCGCAACGCGTGTTGCCGGTCTTGCACCTGAGCGGTGGTCCAGGCCAAGGTGTCAGTCACGACCGAGTCAGCCGACGAGCCGGGGTGCGGACATGGACAGTGGGGCACGAACGCCGCGACGGGGAGATCTCCTGCCGGAAGGGAGCCGGGCGTCCGGGGAAGGCTGGAGCAGGCGCCGGTTCGTCGGGGCGGTGACGGGAGCCGTCGCGGTGGCGGGCGTCCCGGCGCCGGCCGCGCCGCGCTCCGCGCCGGGGGCCGGCGTCCCGGCCGCCCCCGAGGCGGCCGGGAGCGGCCGGCAGCCGGCCCGCGGGCCGTCCGGCCCGCGTCCGCTGTACCTGGGGACCTACACCTCCGTGGCGGGCGGCGGCTCGGGCATCGGCCTGGCGGTCTACGACCCCGCCTCCGGCGCCGTCACCGGCCGGGGCACCCTGACCGGCGTCGCCGACCCCTCCTACCTCGCCCTGCACCCCGACGGCCGCACGCTGTACGCGGTCGACGAGGGCCGGGAGGGGGCGGTGACCGCCGTGCGACTGGCCGACCGCAGGGTGCTGGGCACCCGGAGCACCGGCGGCGCGGGACCCTGCCACCTGTCGGTGCATCCCGGCGGGCGCTGGCTGCTGACGGCCAACTACCAGTCCGGCAGCGTCGCCGTGCATCCGATCGACCGGTCGGGCGGGCTCGGCGAGCGCACCGCCCTGGTGACGCACTCCAGCCCGCCGCCCGGCCCGGGACAACAGGGCCCGCACGCGCACCAGTTCGTCACCGGACCGGACGGCGGCCACGTCCTGGCCGTCGACCTGGGCACCGACACGGTCTACACCTACCGTCTGGACACGCGCGCCGGCGGGCTCACCGAGGTCTCCCGGGCGCGGGCGCGGCCCGGCGCCGGCCCCCGCCACCTGACCTTCCACCCCGGCGGCCGGCACGCCTACCTGGCCAACGAGGTCGACGACACGGTCACGGTCTGCGCCTACGACCCGCGGACCGGCCGGCTGAGCATCGGCGAGCCGCAGGGGACGGGTTCGGGCCCGGGCACCAACTATCCGGCGCAGATCCTGGTGACGGCCGACGGCCGGTTCGCCTACCTCGCCAACCGGGGCCACAACTCCCTGGCGCGCTACGCCGTGGAGGCGGACGGGGCACGACTGAGGCTCCTCGACACGGTGCCGGTCGCCGGCGACTTCCCGCGCCAGATCGCCTTCTCCCCGGACGGCGCGCTGCTGTTCGCGGCCAACCAGCGGTCGGGCACGGTCAGCGTCTTCCGCGTGGACCGCGCGACCGGCGCGCTGCGCCTGACGGGTGAGCCGTTCGCCTCACCCGTCGCCGTCTGTGCGCTGCCGCTGTAGGGCCCGGCGGCAGGAGACGGTGCCCGCCCGGGCCAGCAGGACGCGCATGCGTTCGACGAGCTCGGCGACGTCGTCGGCGGGCGCGTGGAACGGCAGTCGCACGTCGCCGTCGGTGCGGGCGCGCTCGAAGCTCAGCGTCAGTCCGTGCCGGTCCGGGGCGAGCGGCCGGACGCGCACCGCGCCGTGCGGGCTGTCCGGCCCGACGAGCCGGGTGAGCCGTTCCACCGCGTCCGGGTGGGCGTCGGCGAGGTGGGTGAGCAGCCTGGCCTCGGCCAGGGCCAGTGGGTCGGGGGACGCGGCGGCGAGGTCGCCGGGGTCGATCGCGACCGCGACGGGCGGCTGCCGCAGCAGCACGCGCGAGGGCCGGAACTCCAGGTGGTCCCCGGCGCGGGTGAACCGCCCGGCGAGCCGGAGCCGGGCACGGATCCGGCCACGCACGGGGACGGGCGCGACATCGGCGAACTCCAGCACGGCGGGAGCGCACGCCGGGCGGGCCGGGTGTACGCGTGGGCCCGTCGCCGCTCAGGACCCAAGGACGCCCAGCAGCGCCCGTACGCACAGCTCGCGCACCTGATCGCGGGTCAGGTCCGAGTCGCGCAGCCACTCCAGGCAGACGGCGGTGGTGAAGGCCAGCCAGCCGCGGACGGCCAGCTCCAGGTCGGGGCGGCGGGCGGCGAGCGGGCCGAACTCGGGGTCCTCGGCGAGCGCGGCCAGGATCTGCCGCTCCTGCGCCGCCAGGGCCCGCCGGTAGACGCGGCGCACGGCCTGGTCGCCCGCCGCGTCGGCGCGATGGAAGGCGCGGTAGCCGTGCGCGTGGGCCCGGACGTACTCCAGATAGGCGTCCAGGCCCGCCGCGAGCTGCGCGCGCACCGGCACCCCGGGCACGGCCGCGGTCGTCCGCAGCATGCGCTCGCTCTCGCGTTCGACGACCGCCGCGAAGAAGTCCCGCTTGGTCGGGAAGTAGTGGTAGAGGAGCCCGCGGGAGACACCGGCGATCTCGGCGACCTGCTCGATCCACACGTCGTCGTACGGACTCTCCGAGAACAGCCGCGCCCCGACCGAGAGCAACTGCTCCCTGCGCTGCTCGGTGCTGAGCCGGCGGCGCGTGCGCTGCTCCCCCTGGTTGGCGGCCATGTCCGCACTCTACTTGACGCCGGTTCAACAACGGGACCAGACTGAAACGCGCTATTGAATCCACGTACAACACGTGTGCGACGGGCGGGACACGCACGGCGCGGACCGCCGGTTCGAGGAAGATCGGGGAGATCGCGGCATGGCGCGGACGAGGACCGGAACCGGAGACGGACCGCCGAAGGGATTCCGCAGCGCGGAACTGGGCTGGCCCGAACTGCACCGCATTCCGCACCCGCCGCGCCGGCTGCCCTTCCTCGGCGACGTGCTGGGCGCCGACCGCCGCACCCCGTTGCAGGATTCGATGCGTCACGCCCGCGCGCTCGGCCCCGTCTTCCGGCTCAGGGCGTTCGGCAACGAGTTCGTGTTCGTCTCGGGCGCCCGGCCGGCCGCCGACCTCGCGGACGAGTCACGCTTCGCCAAGCACGTCGGCCTCGGTGTCGCCAACCTGCGGCCGGTCGCCGGGGACGGCCTGTTCACGGCCTACAACCACGAGCCCAACTGGCAGCTGGCGCACGACGTCCTGGCTCCCGGCTTCAGCCGCGAGGCGATGGCGGGCTACCACCTGATGATGCTGGACGTGGCCGGGCGGCTGACCGGCCACTGGGACCGCGAGCTGGCCGCGGGCCGCACGGTGGACGTGCCCGGCGACATGACCAGGCTGACCCTGGAGACCATCGCGCGGACCGGTTTCGGACACGACTTCGGCTCCTTCGAACGCTCCCGCCCGCACCCCTTCGTCACCGCGATGGTCGGCACGCTCTCCTACGCTCAGCGGCTGAACGGCGTCCCAGCCCCGCTGGCCCCCTTCCTGCTGCGCGCCGCGAGCCGCCGCAACGCGGCCGACATCGCCCACCTCAACCGCACCGTCGACGACCTCGTGCGGGCCCGCCGCGCCGGAGCCGGCGGCGACGGGGACCTGCTCGACCGGATGCTCGAGACCTCCCACCCGGAGACCGGCGAGCGGCTGTCCCCGCAGAACGTCCGGCGCCAGGTGATCACCTTCCTGGTCGCGGGCCACGAGACCACCTCCGGAGCGCTGTCCTTCGCCCTGCACTACCTCGCCCGGCACCCCGAGATCGCGGCCCGCGCCCGTGCCGAGGTGGACCGGGTCTGGGGCGACGCGGCCACGCCCGGCTACGAACAGGTGGCCAGACTCCGCTACGTGCGCCGGGTGCTGGACGAGTCGCTGCGACTGTGGCCGACCGCGCCCGCCTTCGCCCGCGAGGCCCGCCGGGACACCGTGCTGGCGGGGGAACATCCGATGCTCCGGGGCGCCTGGGCCCTGGTGCTCACGCCGATGCTGCACCGCGACCCGGAGGTGTGGGGGGCGGACGCCGAGCGGTTCGACCCGGACCGGTTCGACGCCCGGGCGGTACGGGCCCGGCCCCCACACGTCTTCAAGCCGTTCGGCACCGGGGCCCGGGCCTGCATCGGCCGACAGTTCGCGCTGCACGAGGCGACGCTCGTCCTCGGCCTGCTGCTGCGCCGCTACGAGCTCCACGCCGATCCGGGCTACCGGCTGAGGATCACCGAGCGGCTGACCCTCATGCCGGAGGGCCTGCGGCTGCGGCTGGAGCGGCGGACCCCCACCGCTCCCGCCGCGTCCGTGAGCGTCCCGGAGGACGCCGGCTCAGCCGCGCGCTGTCCAGTGCGCCGGGCGGGCGACTGACTTGGGCAGCCGGGTGCCGGCGCTGCCCCGGGCCGCGTTGAGCTGTGGCTGGGTCAGGAAGAACGCCCCGGTCAGATCGGCGTCCGTGAGGTTCGCGTCCCTCAGGTCGGCGCCGATCAGGTCCGCGCCGCGCAGATCGGCGCCGGTGAGGTCGGCGGCGATCAGGTAGGCGCCGCGCAGACTGGCACCGCGCAGGTCGGCGCCCTTCAGCCGGGCGCCGATCAGGTCCGCGCCCCGCCGGTCCTTCCTCCTGCCCCTGCCGCCCGGAGTACCTGCCCGGGCCAGCTCGCTGGTGCGCAGCAGCAGCACGTTCACCTCCTGCCGGTGCGCGCCGACGTCCAGCGCGGCCAGCTCCTCCGGCGGCAGCAGGGTCAGTTGCTCGGTCCGGTCCAACGCCCGGCGCAGCTCGGCGTGGACGGGGCGGGCCGCCGGCAGGGTGAGCGCCTCGCTCAGGTACCAGAGCAGTTCGTGCAACTGCCGCACCAGCGGGAAGACCTCGAACATCCGGCGGGCCCGCTCGCCGGGCGCGCCCCGCCAGTCCTGGCCGCCGAAGGTGACCTGCGAGACCTTCTGCCCCGCGCCGAAGCAGTCGTAGACCGTGCAGCCGGTGAAGCCCTTCTGCCTGAGCCTCGCGTGGATGCCGCACCGGTGGTCGTCCCGGAGGTTCGGGCAGGGCTTTCCGGCGGGCTTGTCGAGCGCGAAGTCCGCGGAGGCGGCGAACGGCAGGGCGACGCAGCACAGCCCGAAGCAGCTGCCGCAGTCACCGCGCAGTTCGGACCCGGCCGGCCGGCCGGCTGACTGATCTGACATGACGTCCACCTTACTGACCTGCGCCGCCCTTCCCCGCGCCGCCGGGTCGGCGCGGGGAAGGGCGGTGCCGGCCGCGCACCGGTCCCCGGCCGTTCACTCCGCCGTGACGGCTGCCAGGTCCAGGCGCTCCAGCCGGTCGGGGTCGGACAGGATGTACATGTGGGTGATCCGGCCGTCGGCGACGGTGACGGCCATGACCGAGGCCGGTCCGCCCGCGGGCACGTTGGCCAGGCCGATCGCGCCGTTGACCAGGACCAGGCGCGCGGTCCCCGCGAACCGGGAGAAGGTGAGCGCCTGCGCGGCCACCGTCCTCGCGCCGTGCACCACCTTGGAGGCCGCGGCGCCCCGAGCGAGCGCGCCGGCGTCGACGCGCAGCACCACGTCCGGGTGGAGGACGGCGACCAGTGCCTCGAAGTCACCGCCGCGCGAGGCGGCGAGGAAGGCCTCCAGCACCTCCTTCTGCCGTCCGAGGTCCGCCTCGGACGACGGGGTGGCGCCCTGGACCCGGCGCCGGGCGCGGCTGGCGAGCTGCCGGGTCGCGGCCGAGGTGCGCCGCACGACCGGTGCGATCTCGTCGAACGGAATGGCGAACAGGTCGTGCAGCACGAACGCCAGCCGCTCGTCCGGGGCCAGCGTCTCCAGGACCACCAGCAGGGCGACCCCCACCGAGTCCGCCTGGAGGACCTCCTCCTCGGGGTCGACCCGCGTCAGCGGCCGCACGACGGGGTCCGGGACGAAGGTCTCCTCCATCGGCTGCTCGCGGCGCGTGGCGCGCGTGCGCAGCAGGTCGAGGCAGACCCGGCCGGTCACGGTGGTCAGCCAGCCGCCCAGGTTCTCGATGGCGTCGGCGTCCGTCCTGGTCAGTTTCAGCCAGGTCTCCTGGACGGCGTCCTCGGCCTCAGCCGGCGAGCCGAGCATGCGGTAGGCCACCGCCCGCAGTCGCCCGCGGTGCTCCTCGAAGCGCCGTGCCAGTGCTTCCTGTCCGTTGGCGCCGGTCATCCGGTCCCCCGCCCCCTCATGCGTGGCCCCCCGTCGATCGTGATCACCCTAGTGCCACGGCAGCGGTCGGGCGGTTCGAGGGCCGCGGCCGGTTCTCCGCGGGGCCGGCTCCCCGGCGCCCGCGGGCTGGGGCCGGGCGCGTGGTCCGCCGGCTTCTCGTCGGTCGACGGCCCGACCCGGGTGCGTGCCGAAGCGGGGAGCGCACCGCCCGCCGCGGCCCGGGGTACGGGCCGGCGGCCGTCAGACCTCGTCGCGGACGAGGGCGAGGAGCCGGTCCAGCACCCGGGGGCCGCCGGCCCGGACGCCGTCGTGCTCGAACTCGTCGGTGACCCAGGTACGCAGACCGCGGATCGCACGGGCCGTGGCGAGGGCGTGCCCGGTGTCGACGTACATGTCGTCGTGGTAGACGGCCGCGGCGACCGGGACGTCGTTGGCGGCGAGCCGGGCGGGGTCGTACAGCGGCCGCCAGTCGGTGCGTGCGGCGAGGAGTTCGGCGGTCTCGCGCAGCGGGCGCAGCGTGGGGTCGCACTCGAACATCCAGGGGTGCACGGACTCGCCGGTGAACAGCAGCGGGGTGTCGCGCGTGATCGCGTCGGCCGCGTCGAAGCGCGGGAACTCGGCACGGACCCGTTCCGCCGACCAGGCGGTGGGACGGGTGTCCTGGCCGTAGATCGCCTCGTGGACGAGGGCGTACAGCGGGTGCCCGGCGTACGACAGCAGGGCCTGGGCCTCCTCCTGGAACGCGTCGGACAGCTCCGGGCCCCGCGGGGTGGGGACGAAGGCGTGTTCGAGGAGGAAGTGGAGGCGGTGGCTGCCGTCACCGCTGCCGAGCATGCGGCCGAGCGACTGGAACGCCTCGGCGGTCAGGCGGTAGCCGTTGGGGAGCACCACCTCGTGGGTGAGGAGGTGCTCGGCGATCCGGCGGGCGCGCTCGACGTCCTGCGGGTAGCGGGCGTAGTGGGCGGCGACCTTGCGTTCGACGCGCGGGTAGGCGGCCCGGTAGACGTCGTCGGCGTGGGCGTCCAGCGCGGGCAGGCCACCGGTGATCAGGGCGGCGGCCAGGCCCTCGGGGTGCGTGGAGAGGTAGGTGACGGTGCAGAAGCCGCCGAAGCTCTGGCCCAGGACGGTCCAGGGGGCGCCGCCGGTCAGCCGGGGCCGGATCGCCTCGCAGTCGCGGACGATCGAGTCCGCGCGGAAGCGGGCGAGGTAGTCGGCCTGGTCGGCCGGGCCGCCGCGCAGCGGGAGGGTCTGGCGGTTGGCGGGCGTGGAGTGGCCGGTGCCGCGCTGGTCCAGGAGCAGGACGCGGTACTCCTCCAGGGCCCTGCCGAGCCATGCCTGCCTGCCGATGAAGCGGTTGGCCCCGAAACCGGGTCCGCCCTGGAGGTAGAGCAGCCAGGGCAGGTCCTGGTCCGCCTTGTCGCCGGCCACCGCCTCACGCGCGTAGAGCTCGATCGTCCCGGCCGCCGGGTCGTCGTGGTCGAGCGGCACGGTGAAGGTGCGGTCGGTGAGGACGACGCCGGGCTGGCGGTAACTGACGGACAACGGATCTCCCGGGGCGGAAGGGGACGGCGGCGCTCCAGTTGAGCACATCCGCGCGCGCCGTCCGGGCCCGGGGCCGCCGGGCCGGCCGTACGGTCAGCGGGCGGGCCGCGTACGCCGCCCCGTCCCGGCGGCGGGGTCGGTTCGGGCCGCTCGGAGCCCGGGCTCTCCTTCCGGCACGCCACGAGCCGGATCCCCCTTCGCTCCCGGGGCCTGACTAGGCTTCATCCGTCCGACGACCGATCACGAGGAGCCGCGATGCGTGTCGCCCTGTTCCTGACCTGCGTCAACGACACGCTCTACCCCGACACCGGGCGCGCCGTGGTGAAGCTGCTGACCAGGCTGGGCGTGGAGGTGGACTTCCCGATGGCCCAGACGTGCTGCGGGCAGGCCCACTACAACACCGGGTACCGGCACGAGACCGAGCCGCTGGCCCGGCACTTCTCCGAGGTGTTCCGGGACTACGAGGCGGTCGTGACGCCCTCCGGGTCGTGCGGGGCCATGGTGCGCGAGCTGTACCCGCGCATCGGCGAGCGGGCGCGGGACGAGGGGCGCGGGGACACCCTCGCCCGTGTGCTGGCACCGGTGGTGCCGAAGACGTACGAGCTGACGGAGTTCCTGGTCGATGTGCTGGGCGTGACGGACGTGGGGGCGTACTACCCGCACACGGTCACCTACCACCCGACCTGTCACGGGCTGCGCGTCCTCGGCCTCGGGGACCGGCCGCGACGGCTGCTGCGGGCGGTGGAGGGCCTGGAGCTGGTCGAGCTGCCCGGCGCGGACGAGTGCTGCGGCTTCGGCGGCACCTTCGCGGTGAAGAACCCCGACGTCTCCGCGGCGATGGGCGCCGACAAGGTGCGCAACGCGGAGTCGACCGGCGCCGAGGTGCTGTGCACGGCCGACAACTCCTGTCTGATGCACATCGGCGGGACCATGAGCCGGCTGCGTACCCGCATGCGGCCGGTGCACATCGCGGAGATCCTGGCGAGCACCGAGGAGGACCCGACGGCATGAGCGCCACCTACCTGGGAATGCCCGGGCCCGCCCCGTCCGCCGGCACGGCGTTCCCGGCCTTCCCGCAGGCCGCGCGCGCGGCCGTGCGCGACGCGACCCTGCGCGGCAATCTGCGGCACGCCACGCACACCATCCGCGCCAAGCGGGCCCGGGCGGTGGCGGAGCTGTCCGACTGGGCGGCGCTGCGCGAGGCGGGCCGGCGGATCAAGGACCACACGCTCCGTCACCTCGACCACTACCTGATGCGGGTGGAGGAGGCGGTCACGGCGGCAGGCGGCACCGTCCACTGGGCGGTCGACGCCGACGAGGCCAACCGGATCGTGGCGGACCTGGTGAAGCGGACCGGGGAGCGCGAGGTCGTCAAGGTCAAGTCGATGGCCACCCAGGAGATCGGGCTCAACGAGGCTCTGGAGGCGGAGGGCATCCGCGCCTACGAGACCGATCTGGCCGAGCTGATCGTGCAGCTCGGCGAGGACCGGCCCTCGCACATCCTGGTGCCCGCCATCCACCGCAACCGCGGGGAGATCCGGGACATCTTCCGTTCCGAGATGGGCGCGTGGGGCCGCCCGGCCCCCGAGCAACTGACCGACTCGCCGGCCGAACTCGCCGAGGCCGCCCGGCTGCACCTGCGGGAGAAGTTCCTGCGCGCCAAGGTCGGCGTCTCCGGCGCCAACTTCGTCGTGGCCGAGACCGGCACCCTGGTGGTCGTGGAGTCCGAGGGCAACGGGCGGATGTGCCTGACCCTGCCGGAGACGCTGATCTCGGTCGTGGGCATCGAGAAGATCGTCCCGACCTGGCAGGACCTGGAGGTGTTCCTCCAGACCCTCCCCCGCTCCTCGACGGCCGAGCGGATGAACCCGTACACCTCCATGTGGACCGGCACGACCGACCAGGACGGACCGCGCGACTTCCACCTGGTGCTCCTGGACAACGGCCGTACCGACACGCTCGCCGACCGGGTCGGCCGCCAGGCGCTGCGCTGCATCCGCTGCTCGGCCTGTCTCAACGTCTGCCCGGTCTACGAGCGGGCGGGCGGGCACGCGTACGGCTCGGTCTACCCGGGACCGATCGGAGCGATCCTCAGCCCCCAGCTGCGCGGCACCGGCAGCGCGATCGACGCCTCGCTGCCCTACGCGTCCTCGCTGTGCGGCGCCTGCTACGAGGTGTGCCCGGTCGCCATCGACATCCCCGAGGTGCTGGTGCACCTGCGCGAGCGGGTCGCACAGGGCGGCGAGGTGACGCGGGACGGCAACAAGGTGGTGCTGAGGCCGGCGAAGGGCCACGCCGCCGAGCGTGCGGCGATGCGCGCGGCCCGCTGGGCGTTCGGCCGGCCGGGCGCCCTGCGCGGCGGGCAGCGTCTGGCCTCCCGCACCCGGCGCCTCCACCCGCGCACGCTGCCCGGACCGGGCAGGGCGTGGACGGGGGCGCGGGACCTGCCCGCGGTGCCCGCGGAGCCGTTCCGGGACTGGTGGCAGCGTACGCACGGGGCCGAGGAGGACGTGAAGTGAGCAGCAGGGACCGGATCCTGGGCCGGGTGCGGCGCGCGCTGGCCGACGTACCCGCCGACGACCCGCCGTACGAGCGGGCGGTCCCCCGTGACTACCTGCGGCAGCACGGTGGGCGGAGCGCCGAGGAGACGGTGGAGCTGCTGGCCGAGAACCTGGTGGACTACCGGGCGGTGGTGCACCGCGGCGACCTCCGGGCTCTGCCCGCGCTCATCGCCCACCTGCTCGGCGAACGGGGCTCGACGAGCGTCCTGGTGCCACCGGGCCTGGACGCCGGCTGGCTGGCGGCGACGTCGGTCGAGCGGATCGAGGACCGGCCGCGGAGCACACCGCTCGAACTGGACCGGGTGGACAGCGTGGTCACCGGCTGCGCGGTCGCGATCGCCGAGACGGGCACGATCGTCCTCGACGGCTCCCCCGACCAGGGCAGCCGCCGGATCACCCTGATCCCCGACCACCACATCTGCGTCGTGCGCGTCCCCGGCCAGGTGGTGTCCTCCGTACCGCAGGCACTCGCCCGGCTCACCCCGCAGCGCCCGCTGACCTGGATCTCCGGCCCCTCCGCGACCAGCGACATCGAACTGGACCGGGTGGAGGGGGTGCACGGGCCGCGCACCCTGGAGGTGGTGCTGGTGAGCGGCGGCTGAGCGGCGCCGTTAGCGTGAGGGGATGATCCGGTTCGAGCAGGTCACCAAGTGCTACCCGGACGGGACCACGGCCGTGGACGGCCTCAGCTTCGAGGTGTCCGAGGGCGAGCTCGTCACCCTGGTGGGGCCGTCCGGCTGCGGCAAGACGACCACCGTGATGATGGTCAACCGGCTCGTCGAACCGACCTCGGGCCGGATCCTCGTGGGCGGCGAGGACGTGGCGGCGGTCGATCCGGTGCGGCTGCGCCGCCGCATCGGTTACGTCATCCAGCAGGTCGGCCTCTTCCCGCACCGCACGGTCCTCGACAACACCGCCGCGGTACCGGCGCTGCTCGGCTGGGGACGGTCGAGGGCGCGGGCGCGCGCGGCCGAACTGCTGGACCTGGTGGGGCTGGACCCGAAGACGTACGGCTCGCGCTATCCGCGGCAGTTGTCGGGCGGCCAGCGGCAGCGGGTCGGGGTGGCGCGGGCGCTGGCGGCGGACCCACCGGTGCTGCTGATGGACGAGCCGTTCGGGGCCGTGGACCCGGTGGTGCGCGAGCAGTTGCAGGAGGAGTTCCTGCGCATGCAGGCCGCCGTGCGCAAGACGGTGCTGCTGGTCACCCACGACATCGAGGAGGCGGTGCGGCTCGGTGACCGCATCGCGGTGTACGGGCAGGGGCGGATCGAGCAACTGGACACGCCCCGGGCGGTGCTGGGCAGCCCGGCGACCCCCTATGTCGCCGGTTTCGTGGGCGCCGACCGGGGCCTGAAGCGGCTGTCGGTGACCACCATCGAACCGGAGGACCTGGAGGAGCCGCCCGTCGTCCGTCTCGACGAGCCGGCCGGGCGGGCCGCCGGCCGGCTGCGCGCGGCGGGGGCCCGCTGGGCGGTGGTCCTGGACGCCTCCGGCGATCCGCACGGCTGGGTGGGACTGGAGGCGCTCGCGGCGGGCGGCGCCGTCGGCGACCTGGCACACCGGATGCAGGCGTGGGTGCCGGTCGGCGCGCCGCTGAAGCAGGCGTTCGGGGTGATGCTCCAGCACGACGCCGGCTGGGTCGCCGTGCTGGACGGGACCCGGTTCCTCGGTGTGCTGACCCCGGCGAAGCTGCACGAGGCGCTGCGCCGCTCGGTGGACGCGGAGGCGCTCGGGGTGCCGCGCGGGCAGGTCGGCTTCGACTCGGTGGCCGACGCCTGACGGGCGGCGGCGGGCGCGGCGGCTCTCACGGCAGCAGCCCCTTCTCCTCCAGGTAGCGTCGCGCCACGTCGGACGGCAGCCTGCGCCAGCTGTCGACCTGTCGGTTCATCGACATCAGGTCCGCCGTCGTCAGGACGCCGTTGAGCCGGTCCAGCGCCCGGGTGACCCCGGGGCCGCCCGCGCGGGCGCGGTTGACGACGGGGACGACGTGGTCGGCGTTCTGCAGGTGCTTGTCGTCGGCGAGGAGGACGAGGCCGAAGGCGTCGAGGGTGGCGTCCGTGGTGGTGGTCAGCACCATCTGGTCCCGGCCGCTGCGCACGGCCTGTTTCGCCTGGGTGGTGCCGACGCCCTTGGGGTCGATCCCGGTGATGTCGATGCCGTAGGTCTTCCGCAGCCCCGGTCCGCAGTACGGCCGTCGTACGCACTCGTCGCCGGCGGCGAGACGCACCTTCAGCCCGGAGGCGCCGAGGTCGCCGAGGGTCTTCAGGCGGTGCCGGCGTGCGTAGGCCCCGCTGACCGCGAAGGCGTTCTGGTCGACGGCCCGGCCGGGGGCCAGGACGGCCAGGCCGCGGGGCTCGGCGAGGCGGCGCAGGGCGGTCATGGTGGCGGCGAGGTCGGGCGAGCCCACCGGGGGCGCGCCCGCGCCGTGTGCCTTGGCGTTCAGCCAGTCGGCGAAGGTGGCGGCGTACTCGGCGACGACGTCGATCCGGCCGGACTCCAGGGCGGGTTCGTACAGTTCGCGGTTGGCGACGGTGATGACGGACGTCCTGTGTCCGGCCCGGTTCAGCAGGAGCGCGTACATCTGGGCGAGCAGGTCGCTCTCGGTGAAGCCGGCCGATCCCACGGTCAGGCGCCGGCTGTCGCCGGGCGGGGCGGTGACCTGGCCCCGGTGCTCCAGGGACGGGCCGGTGACACAGGCGGTGAGGGCGAGCAGCGGGACGACGAGGAGCGCTCTCACCGGGTGCCTCCTCTCGTCCGCCTCACCGTGTGCCGCCTCTCGTCCCCCGCGCCGGCGCCAGTCGTTCGACGGCCTCGAAGGCGGCCTCGACCAGCAGGGCGAACGCGGCGACGAGGACGGCGCCGGCCACCACCTGCGGTGTGCTCGCCAGGTTGAAGCCGGCCGTGATGATCCGCCCCAGCCCTCCCCCGCCGGCCAGCGCCGCGATGGTGGCGGTGGCGACGAGCTGGACGGCGGCGGTCCGCACCCCGTTCAGCACCATCGGAAGCGCGAGGGGCAGTTCCACCCGGCACAGCAGCTGCCGCCCGGTCATGCCCATCCCGCGCGCCGCCCGGACGACGTCCCGGTCGACTTCCCGCATGCCGACGTAGGCGTTGGCGAGCAGGGGCGGCACGGCGAACAGCACCAGGGCCACGACCGTGGGTCCCTCGCCCCACCGGCCTACCGGGGTGAGGAGCAGCAGCACCAGGACGGCGAAGGTGGGGACGGCCCGGCCGGCGTTGGAGAGGTTGACGGCGAGGGCCCCGCCCCTGCCGAGGTGGCCGAGCGCGAGCGCGACCGGCAGGGCGATCAGACAGCTGACGGCGAGGCAGACGACGGTGAGGACGAGGTGCTCCAGCAGCCGGTGTGCGATGCCGTCGTCGCCCGCCCAGTGGGAGGGGTCGGTGAGCCAGGCCCAGGCGCCGGCCGGCGTCGTCATGCGCGGCCGCCCTGGCCGGTCGTCCGGGTGGCGGGACACGGCCCGGTCCGGGAGATCGGGCGCTGCCTGGTCGGGACGGCCGGGCACGACCTCCACCGGCCGATCGGGCGCTGCCTGGTCGGGACGGCCGGGCACGACCTCCTCCGGGCGATCGGGCGCTGCCTGGTCCGAGCAGCCGGGTGCTGGATCCTCAGGAAGGCCGGGCAGGGCCTCGCCCGGGCGGCGGGGTACGGTCTCGCCCCGGCGGCGGGATACGGTCTCGCCCCGGCGGTCATGTGCGGCCCTCTCGGGTCCAGGGCGTGAGCAGGCGCTGCACGCCCAGCAGGAGCAGGTCGGCGGCGACGGCGATCACCACGCACAGCACGGACGCGGTGAGCACCTGGGCCTTGAAGTAGGTGTTCATACCGGCGTAGATGAGGTTGCCGAGGCCGCCGTAGCCGACGATCGCGCCGACCGTCACCAGGGAGATCGCGGAGACGGCGGCGATGCGCAGCCCGGCCATCGCGGCGGGCACCGCGAGCGGCAGTTCGACGGTGAGCAGCGTGCGGACCGGGCCGTAGCCCAGGCCGCGAGCCGCCTGGCGGGTCTCCTCGGGGACGGCGCGCAGCCCGGCGAGGATGTTGCGGACCAGCAGGGTCAGCGAGTACAGCGCGAGTCCGGCCACCACGAGGGTCGCCGAGAGCCCGTACAGGGGAAGGAGCAGGGAGAACATCGCCAGGGACGGGATCGTGTAGAGCACGGTCGTGAGGGCCAGCACGGGGCCGGCCGTCCAGCGCAGGCGGCGGGCGAGCAGGGCCAGCGGGACGGCGAGCAGGAGACCGATCAGCACGGACAGGCCGGACAGCCGTAGGTGCTGGAGCACCGCGTCCAGCAGGATGTGGCGGCGGGTGCTCAGATAGGCCCCGCAGATCCACTCGTTGCGGGCGAGGCAGTCGTCGGGGGGCGCCGTCACGCCCTCCATTCCACCGGCGGGTCGCCGGGCCGGCGCGTTGTGGTGACCCGTCCGGGCGGTGTGCGCGGCCGTCCGGCCGGCCGTGTGGGCGGTGTGGCGCCGCCGAGGACGGAGTCGGGAGCGTCGTGGGCGAGCCCGCCGCCGGCCGGCCCTCCTCGGCGTCCGCGTGCGCCGGCCCTCCCCCGTGACAGAGTGCTGAACAAGCGCTTAGATAGGTCATCGGACAGATACGGAGAACCGGACCGGACGCAGAGAACCGGATACGGATCAGCCCGACCCGCGCTGGAGGCCCTGTTGTTCACGTCCGTCGACGATGTCTCCGCCCGCCTCGCCGAGGCCGGATACCTCGCCTCGCCCGCGATCGCCACGACCGTCTTCCTCGCCGCGCGGCTCGGCAAGCCGCTGCTGGTCGAGGGACCGGCCGGGGTCGGCAAGACGGAACTGGCCAAGGCGGTGGCCGAGGTCTGTGGGGCCCGGCTGGTGCGGTTGCAGTGCTACGAGGGAGTGGACGAGGCCCGGGCACTGTACGAGTGGAACCACGCCAAGCAGTTGCTGCGCATCAGCGCCGGCCGCGGCGAGACATGGGACGAGACCCGCACCGACATCTTCGGCGAGGAGTTCCTGCTGGCCCGCCCGCTGCTGACCGCGATCCGCGGCGACGAGCCGAAGGTGCTGCTGATCGACGAGACCGACAAGGCCGACGTCGAGGTGGAGGGGCTGCTCCTGGAAGTGCTCGGCGACTTCCAGGTGACGGTCCCCGAGCTGGGCACGATCACCGCGACCCGCCGCCCGTTCGTCGTGCTCACCTCCAACGCCACCCGCGAGCTGTCGGAGGCCCTGCGCCGACGGTGCCTCTTCCTGCACATCGGCTTCCCCGAGGAGGAGCTGGAGCGCCGCATCGTGCGCCTGAAGGTGCCGGGGCTGGACGAGGCGCTGGCCGCCTCCGTGGTGCGGGTCGTCGGCGCGCTGCGCGCCATGGACCTGCGCAAGGCGCCCTCGGTCGCCGAGACCGTCGACTGGGCGCGCACGCTGCTCGCGCTGGGCGCCGACACCCTCGACGAGGGGCTCGTCCACGACACCCTGGGCGTCCTGCTCAAGCACCAGGAGGACGTGCTCAAGGCGGCCGCCAAACTCGAACTGGACGCCGGGTGAGCGCCCCCGCGCCGACCGGCGCCGGGGTGCCGGAGCGGCTGACGGGACTCGTCGGCGCCCTGCGCGCGCACGGCGTCCGGATCGGCACCGGCGAGACCGTGGACGCCGCCCGGGCCGTCGAGGCGCTCGGGCTGGCCGACCGGGAGCTGCTGCGCGAGGGGCTGGCCGCCACGCTGCTGCACGGCAGCGCGCAACGTCCGGTGTTCGACCCGGTCTTCGACCTGTACTTCCCGCGCGGCGTCGGCGGCCCCGAGGGGGAGGCGGCCGGGCGGGAGGAGCTGCGCGACCGGCTCGCCCAGGCGCTCGCCACGGACGACACCGCGCTGCTCGGGCGGTTGGCGGCCGAGGCGGTCGACAGTCTCGGCGGGTACGGGAGTTCGCCGGGGTCGGGCGGCTGGTCGGCGCACCAGACACTGGACCGGCTGCGGCCGCAGACGCTGCTCGCCCCGGTGCGGGCGAGCGTCCGGGCGCGCGGCGGGACGGACTCCTTCGCCGATCGTCTGCTGGACGAGGAGATCCGGCGCCGTATCGAGGCGTTCCGCCGGCAGGTCGGCGCCGAGGCACGGCGCAGGGTCGCCGAGCGGCGCGGGCGGGAGGAGATCGCGCGCCGGGCGGTGCGGCCGAGCGCGGACCGGGTCGACTTCCTGTACGCGGGGCGGGACCGGCTCGCCGAGCTGCGCCGGACCGTGGGGCCGCTGGCCCGGAAGCTGGCGACCCGGCTGGCCGCGCGCCGCCGCCGGGCCGCCCGGGGCACGATCGATCTGCGCCGCACGCTGCGCGGCTCGCTGTCGACCGGCGGCGTGCCGGTCGAGCCGGTGCTGCGCCGGCGCCGCCCGGTCCGTCCCGAGATCGTGCTGCTGTGCGACGTGTCGGGCTCGGTCTCGGGCTTCTCCGACTTCACCATGCTGCTGGTGCAGGCGCTGCACGACCAGTTCAGCAAGGTGCGGGTGTTCGCCTTCGTCAACCGGATCGACGAGGTGACCGGGCTGCTGCGGCACGGCACGGCGGACCCGGAGGGCCTGGGCGCGCGGATCCGGGCCGAGGCGCGGCTGACCGGCTGGCACGGCAGCAGTGACTACGGCGTCGCGCTGGGCGAGTTCGCCCAGCGGTACGGCGACGCGGCCGGCCCGCGCGCGACCGTGTTCGTCCTCGGTGACGCGCGCACCAACATGAGCGACCCGAACCTGCCGGCCCTGCGGGAGATCGCCGGGCGGGCGCGCCGCCTGTACTGGCTGAACCCCGAGCCCCGCGCCCAGTGGGGCACGGGCGACTCGGCCGCCCCCGACTACGCCGCCCTGGTGGAGATGCACGAGTGCCGCAACGCCCGTCAGCTCGGGGAGATCGTCTCCCGGCTGCTGCCGGTGTGAGGCCCGGCCCCGGGCCGGGGCGGCCCGGCCGGGCGTGAGGGGCGCCGGGCGGCCCCCGGCCGCGGTGACCGGCCGCGGGCGCACGGGCCTGGCGCACGGACCTCGGACGGGGGGCGCGCGGCGGCCGGCTCGGCCCGGGCCCGTGCTACGCGTCGGGCGGCGCGGCCGGGTCGAGGGGGTCGTCGACGATGCCCCGGTCCGCCCGGACGTCGTCGTAGGCGCCCACCGCCATCTCGCCCGCCGCCTCCGTCAGGGCGCGCAGGGCGGGGACGAGCGCCTCCCGTTCCTCCGCGGGCAGCCGCTGCACCAGTGTGCGGATCTCCGACCGGCGGTGCTTCAGCACGCGGCTGACCAGCTCGTGGCCGGCCGCGGTCAGACTGAGCACGACCTCGCGCCGGTTGGCGGGATTGGTCCTGCGGTCGACCAGGTCCAGCGCCTCGAGCCGGCCCACCATGCGCAGCGCGGTGGACGGGTTGACGCCGAGGGTGGCGGCCAGGGCGACGAGCTTGACCGGTCCGCAGGTGTCCAGGACGACCAGCGCCCGTAGCTGGGGCAGGGTCAGCGAGTCGTCGGTGTCGGCGAGGGCTCGGGCGGAGATCGCCACGAACAGCCGGGAGGCGGTCATCACGGCGATGCTGAGCTCCTCGGCCTCTCGGTCGAGCGCCCGCTGCGCGGACCGGGCGCCGGAAGGGGCGCGGCCTCGATCGGTGTGGCGGCGTGCCATGGTGTCCCCCTTCCGCGACTCCGCCGGACGGGCGGAGGCGATCACGCGCGGAGCATCATCGCAGAGGACGACGGCGCCCGGCAGGGCGTGGGCGGGGGCCGCCGTCCGGCCGGTCGCGCGCTCCGGCCTCCGCGACGCCCCCGGTCGCCGGCCGCGGTCGTCCGGGGCTCCTCACCCGGCGTTCGCGCGGGCGCGCCGGCCGAGCACGGTCCTGGCCGTGACGGCCGCGCCGGCGCCGAGGGCGAGCGCGGAGGCGACGGCGGCGGGGTGGCGGGCGAGGGCCGCCTCGAAGGAGCGGCCGTGCGCCGAGCCGTCGAAGATGCCGTGGGCGCCGTGGTCGGCGCCGCCCGGCCCGTCCACGGGCTCGAAGAGGTTGCTCTCGCCGGTGGGCGGCCGCAGGTCGGTCTGCTGGGAGCCGAAGCCGGTGCGGGCCAGGTAGCGGTCGAGCAGTGCCGGGAACAGCCGGTTGGCCCAGAGCGTCGCCACGGTGGTGGCGCCGATGTAGTACTGCTTGCGGCCCGGGTGGTCGGCGGCGTGCACGACGCCGCGCGCCGCGACCTCCGGCTGGTAGATCGGCGGGACGGGCTGCGGGTGCCTGTCCAGCCGGCTGGTCACCCAGGAGAACTGCGGGGTGTTGACGGCGGGCATCTGGGCGACGGTCACCCGTACGCCGCTGCCGCGGTGCAGCAGTTCGGTGCGCAGGGACGAGGTGAAGCCGTTGATGGCGTGCTTGGCACCGCAGTAGACGGACTGCAGGGGCACCGACCGCTCCCCCAGCGCCGAGCCCACCTGCACGATCGTGCCGCGGTCGCGCGGCAGCATCCGTTTCAGCGCGGCCCTGGTGCCGTTGACGAAGCCGAGGTACGTCACCTCGGTCGCCCGCCGGTACTCCTCGGGGGTGATCTCGTCGAACGGTGCGAACACGGTGCTGAACGCGCAGTTGATCCATACGTCCACGGGCCCGAACTCCCGCTCGGCGGCCGAGGCGGCGGCCTCCACCTGGTCCGGGTCGGCGACGTCGGCCATGTGCACGAGGGGCCGGCCGCCGAGCGACTCGACCTCCTTGGCGGCCTCGTCCAGGCCGGTCCGGCCGCGGGCGACCAGGACGACGTTGGCGCCGCGCCTGCCGTACAGGCGTGCGGTGGCGCGGCCGATGCCGGCGCTGGCGCCGGTGATGACGACGGTCTGGGGCATGGGTGACTCCTCACTCGGCGGTGGCCGCCGGCGGCCGCGGGCCCTGGGCGAGGCGGGCCGCGGTCTCCAGCAGCAGGGCGTGGACGAAGGCCTGCGGGAGGTTGCCGCGCAGCTGGCGCTGGGCGATGTCGAACTCCTCCGCGTACAGTCCCGAAGCCCCGCAGGCCCCGCGGTTGCGTTCGAACCAGCGGAGCGCCTCGGCCTCGTTGCCCTGCTGGTGCTCGGCCAGCGCCATGACGAACCCGCACAGCAGGAAGGCGCCCTCGGCCTCTTCCAGGGGACGGTCGTCGTGGCGGAACCGGTAGATGAAGTGGTCCTCGGTCAGCTGCTCGCGGCAGGCGGCGAGGGTGGCCCGGGTGCGCGGGTCGCCGGCGGGCAGCGCGCCGCGCAGGGACGGCAGCAGCAGCGCGGCGTCGACCTTGGGGTCGTCGGGGGCGCGCTGCCAGTGGCCGTCCGCGTGCACGGCGGCGGCGGAGGTGTCGGCGAGCAGTGTGTCGGCGAGGCGGACGCAGGTGTCGGCGAGCGGCCGGCGCGGCGCCGCGCCGGCCAGGGCGCGCAGTCCGGCGGCGCAGGTGAGCCGGCTGTGCGTCCACTGCCTGGGTTCCAGTTCCCAGATGCCGGCGTCCGGTTCCCGCCATCGCTCGGCGACGGCCCGCACGGCGAGGTCGGCGGCCTTCTGGCCCTCGGCGTCCAGCCGGCCCTGGCGCTCGGCCGCGGCGAACAGCAGCAGCGCCTCGCCGAAGCAGTCGAGCTGGAACTGCTTCTCCACGTGGTTGCCGATCCGGCTGGACCCGCCCGGGTAGCCGGGCAGGTCGAGCTCCCGCTGCTCGGGCACGGGCTTGCCGTGCACGGTGTAGGCGGGGGCGAGGTGCGGGCCGTCGGACAGCAGCCGCTCGCCGACGAAGCGGACGGCGGCGTCGAGGAGCTCGGGGGCGTCCACGGCGGCCGCGGCCTGCCCCGCGTAGCTCTGGTCCCGGATCCACACGTACCGGTAGTCGTAGTTGCGGCCGGCCTCGGCCCGTTCGGGCAGGCTGGTGGTGGCGGCGGCCACCATGCCGCCGCCGTGGGTGGTCAGGCCGCGCAGCAGGACGTAGGCGCGCCGGGCGTCGCCCGGGGCGATGGTGCGCTCCATCGAGGGCACGCCCTGCCGCCAGGCCCGCTCGGTGGCGGCCCAGAGCTGTCCGGCCCGGGGCAGGGTGTGCGGCAGCGGCGCGTCGGAGCACTCCAGGACCAGGTCGTGGCACTCTCCGGGACTCAGCACCAGGTCGGCGGTCAGGCCCTCCGCGCGGGCGGTCGCCGACGGCGCACCCTGCCAGCGCAGGCGGTGGTGGCCGGTGTTGATGTGCCAGACGCCCTCGTCGTCGCGGTGCGGGGAGCCCGGCGGGGTGCGGCCGTAGTCGGCGTGCGGGTCGAGTACGACCCGCACGTGGGCGGTGCCGTCGACGGCCTTCAGCCGCCGCAGCAGGACCAGGCGGTCCGCCCGGCCGGGGAAGGCGAGCGTCTCGCGGCACTCGACGACCCCGTCGGTGGTGATCCAGCGGCTGCGCCAGATCAGGGTGCCCTCCTCGTAGTAGCCGCCGGGTACGTAGCGGCCGCGCGGGGTCACGGCGTAGACGCCCCGGCCGCCGATGAGGGAGGCGAGGACGGCGTCGTCGTGCCAGGTGGGCGCGCACAGCCAGTTGATGGCGCCGTCCGGCCCGATCAGCGCGCCGCGTTCCCCGTCGGCCAGCAGCGCGTAGTCGTGCAGCGCGTGCGGCGGGAAGGACGTGCTGCCGCTCATGTCCGTACCGCCCCGCCGTCCGTCCCGGGGCGGTCCGCGGCGGGGGCGGGCACGTCGGTGTCCGCCCGCCGCCGGATCGGGCCGTGGTTCACTTGCGCTCCTCCGCGCCCGGCCGGTCCTCGCGGTGCCGGCCGCCGGGCAGGAACTCCTGGACCTTGGCCTTGAAGCCCTGCCGGACCATGCCGGCGCGGTCGCTGTCGCCCTTGAGGATCGAGGTCGCGGCGGCCTCGATCTGGTCGAGGGTGGCGTGCGGCGGGATCGGCGGCACGGCGGGGTCGGTGACGAAGTCGAGCACACAGGGCCGGTCGGCGGCCAGCGCGGCCTCCCAGGCGCCCCGCACGTCGCCCGGCTTCTCGATCCGCATGCCGTTCAGGCCGAGGGAGCGGGCGAAGTCGGCGTAGGCGACGTCGGGGATCGACTGGGAGGGCAGGAACTGCGGGGCGCCGGCCATGGCGCGCATCTCCCAGGTGACCTGGTTGAGGTCCTGGTTGTTGAGGACGGCCACGATCAGCCGCGGGTCCTCCCACTCCTGCCAGTACTTGTGGATGGTGATCAGCTCGGCCAGACCGTTCATCTGCATGGCCCCGTCGCCGACCAGCGCGATGGCGGGCCGGTCGCCGTGCGCGAACTTGGCGCCGATGACGTACGGGACGCCGGGGCCCATGGTGGCGAGGGTGCCCGAGAGCGAGCCGCGCATCGCGCCGCGCAGCTTGAGGTGGCGGGCGTACCAGTTGGCGGCGGAGCCCGAGTCGGAGGCGAGGATGACGTCGTCGGGCAGCAGGTCGTTCAGGGCGTGCGCGACGTACTCGGGGTTGATCGGCTCCGCGTCGACGGCGGCGCGCCGCTGCATGACCTCCCACCAGCGGGAGACGTCCTTCTCGATCTTCTTGCGCCAGCTCTTGTTCTTGTTCGCCTTGAGCAGCGGCAGCAGCCGGGTCAGGGTCTCGCGGGCGTCGCCGACGAGGTTCACCTCGAACGGGTAGCGCATGCCGACCATGTGCGGGTCGATGTCGATCTGCACGGCCCGGGCCTGCCCGAACTCGGGCATGAACTGGGTGTAGGGGAAGGACGACCCGATGACCAGGAGGGTGTCGCACTCCTCCATCAGCTCGTACGAGGGCCGGGTGCCGAGCAGGCCGATGGAGCCGGTGACGTACGGCAGGTCGTCGTCGAGGGCGTCCTTGCCGAGCAGCGCCTTGGCGACGCCGGCGTTCAGCCGGTCGGCGACCGCCATGACCTCCTGCCGGGCTCCGCGGGCGCCCTGCCCGACGAGGATCGCTACCTTCTCGCCCGCGTTGATCACCTCGGCGGCGCGGGTCAGGTCCTCGTCGCCCGGCACCGGCGCGTAGTGCGGCATGCCCAGGCTGGAGGGGACCATCTTGAAGGCGTGCTCGGGCGGCGAGTAGTCCAGTTCCTGCACGTCGGCGGGGATGATGACGGCGCACACCGAGCGGCGGGCCATGGCGGTGCGCATCGCCCGGTCCAGCACGTTGGGGAGCTGTTCGGGGACGGTGACCATCTCGCAGAAGTCGGAGGCGACGTCCTTGTAGAGGCTCAGCAGGTCCACCTCCTGCTGGTAGGAGCCGCCCATGGCGCTGCGGTTGGTCTGCCCGACGATCGCGACCACCGGAACGTGGTCGAGCTTGGCGTCGTACAGGCCGTTGAGGAGGTGGATGGCGCCCGGTCCGGAGGTGGCGGCGCAGACGCCGACCTTGCCGGAGAACTTGGCGTAGCCGACGGCCTCGAAGGCGGCCATCTCCTCGTGCCGGGCCTGGATGAACCGCGGGTTGTCGTCGGCCCGGCCCCAGGCGGCGAGCAGCCCGTTGATGCCGTCGCCGGGGTAGGCGAAGACGTGCTCCACCCCCCAGTCGCGCAGACGCTCGAGGACGTGGTCGGAGACCTTCATCGACATGTTCGAGGACCTTTCGGGTGGTTGCTTTCGAAGGCGCGGTCAGGGGCGGCGCAGGCGCCCGAGGGCGCCCCGGCCGACGGTGGCCGCGACCGCCGCCGTGAGGCCCGCGGCGCCCGCGGTGGCCGCCCACCGGGCCGTGCGGGAGGGATGGGCCGGCCGCTCGGCCAGCCGTTCGGGCTGCTGACTGGGCAGGTTCCCGTCGAGACCCAGGGCAAGCACCTCGGCCAGGTGCAGGGCCCGGCGGCCGGTGTCGCCCTGTTCGATCTGGGTGCGGCAGCTGAAGCCGTCGGCGAGCACCAGCGCGTCGGGGGCCGCCTCGCGGACGGCGGGCAGGACGCCCTGTTCCGCGACGGCCATGGAGACCTCGTGGTGGCCGCGTTCGAAGCCGAAGTTGCCGGCCAGGCCGCAGCAGCCCTCGTCCAGGACGTCGGCGTCGAGATGGGCCCGGCGCATCAGTTCCCGGTCGGCGTCGAACTTCATGACGGCGTGCTGGTGGCAGTGGGTCTGCACGGTCGCCTGCCGGGCGAGGCGCGGCGGCCGCCAGCCGTCGGGCGCGTGGTGCACCAGATGCTCGGCGAAGGTGCGGACCTGTCCGGCCAGCCGCTTGACGTCCTGGTCGGCGGGCATCAGCTCGGTCGCGTCGGACCGGAACACGGCGGTGCAGGAGGGTTCCAGACCGATGATCGGGGTGCTCGCGTCCAGGTAGGGCCGCAGTACGTCGAGGGTACGCCGCAGCACCTTCCGCGCGGTGCCGAGCTGCCCGGTGGAGATCCAGGTCAGGCCGCAGCACACGGGTTCGGTGGGGACGGCCACCCGGAAGCCGGCGTCCTCCAGGACCCGTACGGCCGACTTGGCGATGGACGGGTGGAAGTAGGTGCTGAACGTGTCGGGCCAGAGCACCACGGTCCGCGGGTCGGCCGGGTCCGGATCCTCGGTGTTCCGTGCCCGCCACCACTGCACGAAGGACTGCTCGGCGAAGACCGGCGCCTGCCGCTCCCCCGCCACGCCCGCGAGCGCCTTGCCCGCGCGGGCCAGGCCGGGCGCCCGGAGCAGGGTGTTGACCAGCGCCGGGGAGATCCGGGAGAGCCGGGCCCACAGCGGCAGCCAGCCCATGGAGTAGTGGGCGGGCGGGCGCGGCCGTCCCTCGTAGTGGTGGGAGAGGAACTCGGCCTTGTAGGTGGCCATGTCGACGTTGACGGGGCAGTCCGACTTGCAGCCCTTGCAGGCCAGGCACAGGTCGAGGGCGTCCTTGACCTCGGTGGAGCGCCAGCCGTCGGTGATCGTGGAGTCCGGGTGGCCGCCGAGCATCTCGAACAGCAGCCGGGCCCGGCCCCGGGTGGAGTGCTCCTCCTCCCGGGTGGCCCGGTAGGACGGGCACATCACGCCGCCTTCGTGGCTGCGGCAGTTGCCGATGCCGACGCAGCGCATCACCGCGCGGGTGAAGGAGTGATCGTCCTCCGGGTAGCCGAAGTGCGTCTCGGGCGTGGCCGGGCGCCAGTCGGCGCCGAGCCGCAGCTGTCCGTCGACCGGGTTGGGGTCGACGACCTTTCCCGGGTTCATCCGGTTGTCCGGGTCGAACAGCGCCTTCATTTCCCCGAACGCGGTGACGAGCCGCGGCCCGAACATGCGGACCAGCAGTTCGCCGCGGGACTGGCCGTCGCCGTGCTCGCCCGACAGGGAGCCGCCGTAGGAGGCGACGAGGTCCGCGGCGCGTTCCAGGAAGCGGCGGAAGTCGGCGACGCCCTCGGCGGTCTTCAGGCCGAAGGGGATCCGGGTGTGCACGCAGCCCTGCCCGAAGTGCCCGTACAGGGACGGGTGGTCGTAGTCGAACTCCTCGAACAGCTTCCTCAGGTCGCGCAGGTAGTCGCCGAGTCGTTCCGGCGGGACGGCGGAGTCCTCCCAGCCCTCCCAGGTCTCCCGGTCGTCCGGCGGGCGCGCGGTCACCCCGAGCCCGGCCTCGCGGGCCCTGAGCATCTTCTGCTCGCGTTCGGGGTTGTCGGAGAAGGCCACGCCGGGGTCCTCCTCGCCGCGGCCCAGCGCGCGCAGCAGGGCGTTCGCCTGCTCGTCCACCTCGTCCTGGCTGTCGCCGCTGAACTGGACCAGCAGCCAGCTGTCGCCCTCGGGCAGGACGGCGAGGGAGTCGAGGTAGGCGCCCTCCTCGCGCATGAGCTGCGCCATCCGTCCGTCCAGCGCCTCCAGCTGGCTGGGGTCGCAGTGCTCCAGCAGCCGGGAGACGTCGTCGCCGGCCCGGCAGATGTCGTCGTAGCCGAGGACCAGGATCGACTGGTGGGCGGGCACCGGCACCAGTTCGAGTTCGGCGCGCAGGACGGTCACCAGGGTGCCCTCGCTGCCGACCAGGGCGCGGGCGACGTCGAAGCCGTTCTCGGGGAGCAGCGAGTCGAGGTTGTAGCCGGAGACCCGGCGCGGGATCTTCGGGTAGCCGCGCCGGATGTCGGCCAGGTACTCGCCGGCGATGCGGTCCAGCCCGGCGTAGATCTCCGCCTTGCGGCCGCCCTCGGCGGCGATCCGGGCCCGCTCGGCCTCCGACGTCGGCCCGACCCACGTCCGCAGTCCGTCGTAGGTGAGGATCTCCAGCCGGCGCACGTTGTCGACGGTCTTGCCGTACGCCTGTGCGGACGCGCCGCAGGAGTTGTTGCCGATCATGCCGCCCAGCGCGCAGTGGCTGTGGGTGGAGGGCTTCGGCCCGAACTGCAGTTTGTGGTCGGACAGCCGGTCGTTGAGTTCGTCCAGGACGATGCCCGGTTCGACCACGCAGGTGCGGGCGTCGGGGTCCACGGAGACCAGGGCGTGGCAGTACTTGGTCCAGTCGATCACCACGGCCGTGTTGGTCGACTGCCCGGCGAGGCTGGTGCCGCCGCCGCGGGAGAGGACCGGGGCGCCGAAGCGGGCGCACACCTCGACGGCCCGCGCTCCGGCCTCCACACTGCGTGGGACCACCACGCCGATCGGCACCTGGCGGTAGTTGGAGCCGTCCGTGACGTACGCACCTCTGCTCCCGGCGTCGAACCGGACCTCGGCGTCCACGGTCTCGCGCAGCGCCGCCTCCAGGGCCGGCACGTCCACCGCGGGGTTGTCGAGGGGGGGTGTGCGACTCATCAGGGGCAACCGCCTTCCGGGATCCATGGGACCTGTGCGCCGTACGCGCCGCGCACCGCGCGGCGCGTACGGAGGCGGCGGGCCGGACCGCCGTCGCCGGGCCGGGTACCCGCCCTTGCAGTGTGCAAGGGTGCCTTTCGCCGCGCGCGGCGTGCGGGGGCGGGCGGATCGCGTCCGGTGCGGCGCGGACCGCGCGCGCCCGCGGCGGCCCCGGCCGTCCCGAAGCGGCCGGGGCCGCCCGGCGGTCCGGACCCGCTCGTGACCCGTGTTGGCCCGGTCGGGTGACGGCTTCGGTCCGGTCGTCGTCCCGGTCGTGGCGCCGGTCAGGCCCGGGGGCCGGCGGCGGCCCGCAGCCGGGACATGTCGACGACGCGGTCGGCGGCCTCCTCCACGACGGGGTCGTGCGTGGCGACCACGGTGACGCAGCCGTGCCGGTGCGTCGTCCCGGCGAGCAGGTCGACCAGGCCGGCCGCCCGCTCCCGGTCCACGGCGGCCGTGGGCTCGTCGACCAGCAGCAGTTCCGGTTCCAGGAGCAGGGCCCGGGCGATGGCGATGCGCTGCCGCTCGCCGCCGGACAGTTCGTCGGCGCGGTGCCGCAGCCGGTGCGCCAGGCCGACCTCCGTCAGCAGTTCCTCGGCGCGGGAGCGCATGCCGCGGGGCGGGCGGCCGGCGATGGAGGCCGCGGCGAGGAGCTGTTCGAGGGCGGTGAGGCCGCTGAGCAGGTTGCCGCTCTGGAAGACGTAGCCGACGCGCTCGCGGCGCAGCCGGGCCTGCTCGGCGGAGGACAGCCGGGCGATGTCCCGGTCGCCGAGCAGCACCTGTCCCGAGTCCGGCCGCAGCAGCGCGCCGGCGACGGCGAGCAGCGTGGACTTGCCCGACCCGGAGGGGCCGACCAGTGCGGTCAGGGCCGAGGGGGCGAAGCGGACGCTCACCTCGCGCAGCGCGGTGGTACGGGACTCGCCGCGGCCCAGGGTCACGGTGACGTCGCGCAGTTCGAGGCTCATCGGCCGGCTCCCAGCATGGTCATCGGGTCGACGGTGGTCACTTTGCGGAGGGTCACGGCGGCGCCGGCCAGACCGACCAGCACGACGGAGGCCATGGTGGTGGCGAGCGCGGTGCCGGGCAGGCTGAACGGGACCTCGGAGCCCACCAGCACTCCGAGCCCGGCGGCGAGGGCGGCGCCGACCGCCGTGCCCGCGGCGACGACGATGCCCGCTTGGGCGAGGGTGTGGCCCAGGAGGCGGAGCCGGGAGGCGCCCAGGGCCCGCAGCAGGGCCAGTTCGGGCCGGCGCTGCACGGTCCACACCGCGAAGAAGGCGCCGACGACGAGCGGGGCGATGGCGTACAGGAACGCCTGGATGGAGGTCATGGTCACGCGCTCGCCGGTGTAGCCCGGCGCGGCGGCGTAGGCGTCCTCGACGGTGCGGGTGCGGGTGCCCAGGGCCCGGTCGGCGGCGGCGAGGTCCGCTCCCGGCCCGGCCTTCAGGGCAACGGCGCTGTACTGGCGGGGCGGTTTCGCGGCGGCGGCGCCGGGTGCGGCGAAGCGGATCCGCTGCCAGGTCGTCACGGGCAGGTAGGCGACCGCCACGTGGCCGTAGGAGGAGCGGCCGGTGGTGCCCCTGACCTTCAGGGTGACGCCCAGCCGGTCGACGGTGAGGGTGTCCCCGACCCGTACGCCGTCCTTGACCAGTTGCCGGGAGACGACGACGCCGTCCGGTTCGGCGGCGGACAGGGCGGCGCCCGAGGAACTGCCGGGGTCGAGGAAGGAGCGCGGCTCGATGCCGAACGCGGCGAAGTCCACCTCCACCTTGCGGTTCGTGGTGCCGCGGGCGATGGAGACGCCCAGCGGGGTCGCCTCGACGTCCTCGCGGCCGCGCCAGCCGTCCAGTTCGCCGCCGCCCACCAGGCTGCGCGCGAACTGGTCGGAGTCGGCGCCGCGGGCGAAGGCTAGGTGGGTGGCGGGGAGTCTGCGCAGCGCGGAGATCGTGTCGTCGCCGAGTCCGGTGGTGAAACCGCTGACGATGCCGACGAGTGCGGCGACGAGGACCACGACGCTACCCATGAGGAGAAAACGGCCGCGGGCCGCCTTCAGTTCGAGCAGGGCCAAGTACACGGGGTTGCCTTCCAGGGGGTCTTCGGTCTTGGGGACACTGTGTCCCCAAGACGATAGGAGATGGCGACAACGCGTCCCCAAGCGGGGGTGCCGAGTGCACTCGGGGGAAGACGGCCCCCGGGCGGGCGGCCGGGCCCCGTCCGGTCGTGCGCGCCGAGAGCACACACCTGACAGGGCGGGGCCCCGCCCTGTAGGGCGCACGGCGGGGATCGTCCGGAGTACTCCCGGTGCCGCGGCAGGCGGTTCGTCCGTCGAGGAGCGGTGTCCGGTGTGTGGCCCCCCGGCCGCATGCTCGGGCGTGCCGGCCGGAGGCCCTCGTACCGGATGTGTTCGAACTTCCGGCCGGTGCGGCGGGCGGGGGGCCTCCCTGCTCGAACGGCTCGGGGAAGGCCTGCCGGGCGTCGCGACGGGGCGGACCTCGCCTGTCGCGGCACTGGCTAGACTGGCGTGCGTGCCCAAGATCCGTGCCGCCTCCGTCGCCGACCACCGGGCCCAGCAGCGCACGGCGCTGGTCCTCGCGGCGCGCGAGCTGCTTCAGGAGGGCGACGCCTCGGCCGTCACCTTCGCGGCGGTGGCCGCGCGCACGGGTCTGGCCCGCAACAGCGTCTACAAGTACTTCGCCGACCGCCGGGAGCTGCTCGCGGAGGTGGTGCGCGAGGCGACGCCCCGGTGGACGGCCCGGATCCGGGCCGAGATGGCGGCCGCGCACACCCCGCAGGACCGGGTGGCGGCCTATGTGCGCGCGCAGCTGACCCTGGTGCGCGACGGCGAGCACAGGATCGCGCAGGCCCTGGCCGGGGACCGGGACGCGGCGGTACTGCGCGAGGGCGCGGCCGAGGCGCACGCGGAGATCCTGCGGCCGCTGATCAACGCGCTGGACGAGCTAGGCGACGACGCCCCGCACCGCACCGCACGGCTGCTCCAGGGCTTCGTCAACGCGGCGACGACGGCCGTCGAGTCCGGTGACGACTTCGCGGCGGTGACGGAACGAGCGGTCCGCCTGGCCACGGCGGCCGTGGCCTCGCTCGCCGACGCCCCGGCCCCCGGCCCTCGCTGAGGCGCCGCAGCGCCCCGGGGCCGGACCCGGACGCCGGGTGGGCATGGACGTGCCCGCGGCCCAGTGCGGCCACGGGCGGGGGCGAGGGCGGCGGGCCGCCGCCGGGGTCAGCCGTCTCCACGCCGGCGGCGGATCCGGTCGGCCACCTCGTTGCGTTCGGTCTCCCACCACGGGCGTACCCGCTCGGCGGCCGGCGCCGACGGCGCGAGCGGTTCGCCGGCCGGCGGGGCGACACGGGCGAGTTCGGCGTCCAGCCGGCGGTCGAGGACCGCGTTGCCCACCCGCTCGGCACGGGCCCACTGCACCAGGATCGCCAGCAGGAAGGGCAGTGCGACGAGTTCGGCGATGCCGAGCATGGCGCCGCCGCCGATCTGCTGGTCGTGGCGGACGTCCGGGGACCAGGCCGGGGCGTGGTGCAGGTACCAGGCGCCCGCGATCAGCGTGCCGTGCGTCATCACGACGACGCCGGGGACAGCGTCGACGATGCCGTCCAGGAACACCAGCGCGGCCCGCACCGGATGCGTGCACCAGGAGGGCAGCGCCTGCTCATGGGTGAGCACCGGTACGACGAACAGACAGCCGGCCGTCAGCAGGTGCAGATACATCAGCTCGTGCAGCCAGCCGACGCGCAGCGCGGTGGCGAAGTACGGCGTGAAGTAGACGACCAGTTCGGTGGCCAGCACCAGAGCCGTACTGACCAGCGGAAACGTCAGCACCCTCACCACCCGGCCGGAGACCGCCCGCCGGACGCGGGCCGCCCCGCGCTCCGGCAGCGCCTCGACGGCGAGCCGCAACGGGTCGCCGAGGGCCAGGCCGAGCGGGGCGAGCAGATCGAGCAGCACGTTCTGCACCGCGGCGGGCCAGAACAGGACGTGGTCGTAGACGGCCAGCGCCGACATCGTGGCCACCACCAGCGCGCCGAGGCCGAGCACCGCGAAGGCGGCGGTGCGGGCCGGCGGCCAGGATTCGCCCCGGCGGCGCAGCCGCAGCACACCCCAGCCGTACAACGTGCCGAGGGCCACCACCAGCACCAGCGCGGGCACGTCCGGCTGCCAGGAGGACAGCAGCCGGCCCACTCCCGGCGCCGCGGCGCTCCCGGCCGACGGATCGGTCACCGCATCGGCGATCACGCGCATCGTTCTCCTTCTGCCCACCGGGGGACGAACCGGCACAGGTCCACTGCGCGACGGTAGCCCCCCTCGGCCGCTCGCCCGGCGGCGGGGGGTGCCCGCCGGACGGCCGGGCGGCCGCCCGGCCCGGCCGCGGTCCGCCTCCGGCCGGAACGGCAGCGGGGCGGACCGGAGCGCGGTGGGCGGCGGACCACTGCCCGGCGGCGGAGCCGGCTACGGCGTCACGGGCTTGCCGCCGAAGGTCACCACCAGGCGGCCGTCGGCGGCGTACGACCACGCCAGGGCGCCGCTGTACGAGGAGCACCGGGACCCGTTCGAACCCGTCCAGAACTGGTTGGAGCCGTCGGCGTCGCCCACGATCTTGTCGTTGGAGCCGCTGCCGCCGCGGCAGGAGGTGTCGTCGCGGAACACCGAGGTGCCCTCGTCGAACGAGAAGTTGCGCTGGGCGTTGTCGATGCTGATGTCGTCCGACAGCGTGATCGTGCCCGGGTTGCTGTTGTAGGTGAACCCGTGATGGCCGTTGTGGTAGGCGATGCTGCGGCGCACCACGTGGTCGACGCCGATGTCGGAGCCGCCGAGCTTGTAGCCGTTGCGGTCGCCGCTCTTGTTCTGGGTGCCGTCGGTGAGGGTGCCGTTGTCGTAGGAGAGGGAGTCCTCGATGGTCACCGGGCCGATGGCGCCGGTGTCGCTCTTGGTGAAGAGGTCCCAGCCGTCGTCGATGTTGTTGTGGGAGACGTCGTAGCGGAAGACGTTCCCGGTGCCGACGGTGAGCTTCGCCGCGAATCCGTCGGCGTCCTCGCCGTCGGAGTCGGCGTTGTCGTGGGACTCCGCGCTCAGCACCAGGTTGTCGGACGGCCACTGGCCCCTGGGCGTGCTGGAGGCGATGCGCGAGATCTGCAGGCCGGTGTCGCGGTTGAAGCGGGTCACCGTGCGCTCGACGACGTTGTGGCTGCCGCCGACGAAGATCCCGTTGTCGCCGGCGTGCTGGACGACGATGCCGTAGACGTGCCAGTAGTCGCCGTTCAGGGCGAGGCCGCGGTTGGCGGGGTCCTCGGTCATGGCCGAGAAGTCCAGCACGGGGGTCTCGCCCGGATAGGCGGACAGTGTCGTACGGGCGCCGGCGGTGCCGTTGGCGCCCGGCGGCACGGTCACCGTCTGGGCGTAGTCGTAGGTTCCGCCGCGCAGGTAGATCGTCCCGCCGGAGGTGACGCGGCTGATCGCCGAGGCCAGCGTCGTGGGGTCCGACTGTGTTCCGGCGGCGCCGGCGCTGCCGTTCGGCGCCACGTACAGGGCGGAGCCCGACGGCGGCGTGGTGGTGCCGCCGGCCACCTCCGCGTCGAGGTAGTCGATGTTGGCGAGGCCGGCCGAGGTGGTGGGGCTGAGGCGGACGGTGTTTCCGCCCGCCCTCACCGGCACCGTGAGGGTCTTCGTCACCCAGGTGTTCCAGGCGCCGGTGGCCTCGAACGACGCCGAGCCGGCCGCCGAGCCGTTCACCGTCACGTCCGCCGGGCGTGCCGCGGTGGTCCCGTTGGCGAACCGGACCTTCAGCGTCGCCGTGCCCGCCGTGGCCGCGGTGACGGTGAACTGCGCCGACGCGCCGACCGCGTTCGTGCCGTTGCAGAACCCGCTGCCGGAGTAGCCGGACCAGTCGGAGTCGATGGTGCCGGTGCAGACCGCTGGGGAGCTTTCGGCCTCGTAGCGGGTGGCCGCGGCCTGCGCCGTGGTGCCGGACAGCGCGACGAGCGCACCGGCCAGCAGTCCTGTGGACGCGACGACAGCTCTGAATCGCATCGTGTTCCCTCCGGATCGACGGGGGTGATGGGTGGGTGCGGGAGACGTTCGGCGAGGCGGACGACGGACGGTGACCGGTCACCGTGCGGCCGCACGGGGAAAGCGCTTTCTGGCACGCTAGAAGCTTGCCGTGAACGCGTCAATGGATGCGTACATGATTCACATTCAGGTACGTGAATCGCATCGCATGCCGGAGCCCGCACCGGCGTCGTGGCCGGGCCGCACGTCTCACCCCCACTCCCCCGGCGCCGGAGCGTGCGGATGGACGGGGCAGGTGGGTCCGCGCGGAACGGACCCACCCGGGTGGCGTCCACGTCACCTCGAAGCGGCACCCGCGGGGGACGTCCCGGTTACCCGGACAGGGCCTCCGCGTCACTCGGGCGGGGCGTCCGCACCGTCCTGACGGAACGTCCGCGTCACCGCGGCGGGCCGGTCACCGCCCGCGGTGATGCGGGCGACGGCTTCGAGGGTGAGGGCGCGGTCGTGGGGTTCGCTGGTCAGGGCACGGTGCAGTGTCAGGCCCTCGATCAGGGCGTCGAGCTGGCGGGCGGTGTCCGGGTCGAAGTGCTTCTCCAGGTGCGTGCGGCTGCGCCGCATCCATTCCCGGGTGAGTTCCCGGTAGACGGGGCGACGAGCGGCGAGGGTGTAGAGCTCCTGGGTGAGGACCAGGTCGCGCTGGGCCCCCTCGGACAGGCCGTGCACGAGGTCGGCCACCGCCGCTCGCGCCTCGCCGGGGTCCGCCGCGCCGGCCAGGTGCGCGTCGAAGACCGCGACGATGTGGTCGGTGAAGCGGCCGAACGCCTCGCGGAGCAACTGGTCGATGCCGTCGAAGTGATAGGTCATCGAGCCCAGGGGCACCCCTGCCCGGGCGGCGATCCTGCGGTGGGAGACGGCCGCGAGACCCTCGTCGGCGATGAGGTCGAGGGTGGCGTCGATGATGCGCTCGCGGCGCCGGGGGTCGGCGTGTCCGGTCGCCATGGCGGGAACCTCCGCGACTCAGAGGGCACGTACCGGCCGGGCGGGGTTGCCCACGGCGACGACGTCGGCGGGGACGTCCTTGGTGACCACCGCGCCGGCGCCGATGACCGAGTTGTCCCCGATGGTCACGCCGGGCAGCACGATGGCGCCGCCGCCCAGCCACACGTTGTTCCCGATGGTGATGGGACGGGCGGCTTCGAGCTTGTCCCGCCGGGCCTGGGGCTCCAGGGGGTGGGTGGGGGTGAGCAGTTGGACGTTCGGGCCGATCTGGCAGTCGTCGCCGATCACGATCGCGGCGACGTCGAGGGCGGTCAGGTTGTAGTTGACGAAGGTGCGCGCCCCGATCGTGATGTTGCTGCCGTAGTCGACGTGGAGCGGCGGCCGTACGTGCGCTTCCTCGCCCAGGGAGCCGAGGAGCTCCGCCAGGACGGACCCGGCGGCGTCGGCGTCCTCCAGGTAGGCGGCCTGGTACCTGGCGGCCAGCCGCACCGCCCGCTGCTGCCGGCGGGCGATCTCGGGGTCGTCGGCGATGTAGGGGTCACCGGCCAGCATGCGTTCCAGGTTGGTCCGGGGATCGTTCGCGAAGTGGTCGACAGACATGCGTACGATCGTACACTCGCTGAGTGTACGATCGTACGCTCTCGACTCGCCGGGGCCGGCGGACCCGGCCGCCCGGCGCGCCCCGGAGCCCGGCCCGGCTCCCGCGAGGGGCGCACGGGGAGCGGCGGTGAGCCCTGTACGCGCCGCCGCGTCCGGCGGAACAATGCGCCACGGTCATCGGCCGCTCGGCCGGTGCGCCGCGCTGTCCGTCGCCGGGGCTCCAGGAAGGCAGGTCGGTCACCGTGCTGCTGCGTCTGCCCACGACCGTGTCCGAAGCACAGGAGTGCGTCGCCGCGGGGGCGGTGCCGATAGGCGGGGCCACGCTGGTGTGGGCCGGCTGGCAGCGGGACGGCTTTCCCGAGCAGGCCGTGTCGCTGCGTGATCTGCCGGAGGCCAACGTGCTCGGTCCCGAGGAGCTGGGCGCGGCGGTCGTCCTGCACCGGATCGACGACCGGGTGCCCCAGGTGTTGCGCGAGGCGGCGGCCGGGGTGGGGACGGGCGCGGTGCGCCGCACGGCGACGGTCGGCGGCAACCTCGTCGGCAGCGCCCTGCGCTGTCTGCTGCCCGCCGCGCTGGTACTGGACGCCCGGGCCACGGTGCTGGGACCGGACGGCGTCCACGAGGCCGACCTGACCGAGGTGCTGGCCAAGCGTCCCGTCCTGCTGGATCTGCGCTGGCGCGCACCGGTCGCCAGCGCGTACCGCAAGCGGGCCGGTGCGGCGGGCGGCCCTCCGCCGCTGGTCGTCGCCGCCGCCGTGCACCGCGAGGACGGGACGCCGGCCGGTACGACGCACCGCCTCCGGGTCGCCGTGCGCGACGGGTACGAGGTCCTGGGCGGCAGCGCCCCCTGCGACGCCGACGCCGAAGGCGTCCTCCGCGCCCTGCGCCACTCGGCTTTCGGCACACTGCGCCCCACGGCCTGGGAGGAGGTCCACCGCCATGTCGCCGGCCTGCTGGACCGGATCACCGGGGGCGCCGACGCCGGGTGAGGACGCCGGGAAGGCCGGGGCGACGGGCGAGAGCGCCGGGGACACCGACGCCGGGTGAGGACGCCGGGAAGGCCGGGGCGACGGGCGAGAGCGCCGGGGACACCGACGGCCGGCGCGGACGCCGCGGTCGCCGCCGACACGGAGTGGGAGCGCCGCGGCGCCGGGTGCGGACGTCCGCCGCCCGCACCGCCCCCCTCGGCAGGACGACGTCGCCCCGCCGTCAGGCCAGGGACTTCTCCGACTCGACGACGATCCCGTAGAGGTCCGCGATCGTCGCGAGCGCGCTGTGGTGGATCTGCGAGGCGGTCAGTTCGGTGCCCACCGCCCGCAACGGCCGCGTCGCGCAGGCGTCGGCGACCACCGTGGGACGGTTGCCGCGCAGGAACGCGCCCTCCACGGTGAACGTGACGCACATGTGCGTCATGAACCCCGCCACGACCACGTCCGTGTTGCCGGCGGCGTCGACGTGCTCGCCCAGGTCGGTGCCGACGAACGCGTTGGGCGCCTGCTTGACGACGACGGGCTCGCCCTCGACCGGCGCCACGCTCGGGTGGATCCGGCCGATCTCGGACCTGATGTCGTACGGAGTGCCCGGGCCGCCGTCGTTGACGACGTGGATGACCTTGGCGCCGGCCTCCCTGGCCCTGCCCAGCAGCGCGGCGGCGGAGTCGAGCGCGGCCTGCCAGCCCTCCAGTTCCATCACACCGCCGACGTAGGTGTTCTGGTAGTCGACCAGGATCAGGGTCGAATCGGCGAGCGCGGCGGGTGTCTCGTCGAAGCCGTTCAGTTCGCGCAGTGTCGTCGTAGCCATGGGTCAACCACCTCGGGTCGGTTCCGGATCTCGTCGCCCGCACGCGCGGCGGGCCCCGTCCGGAAACCTACGGGCGACCCGGGAGTGTCGGCAATGACGTCTAACATGCAGATCCGGACATCACCGCCGCCGGACTGACGGAGGATCATGAGCACCGCCGAACGACTCGTCGTCGTCGTTCTCTTCGAGGACGTCGATCTGCTCGACATCACCGGCCCTCCGGAGGTGTTCTCCCTGCTGCGGCGCGAGACCGACGGCGCGGCGGGTTACGAAGTCCTCCTCGCCGCCGAGACGATGGCCCCCGTCACCACGTCCGCCGGGGTGCGCGTCCTGCCCGACGTCACCTTCCGGGAGGCGTCCACCCGCGGCATCGACACCCTGTTGGTGCCCGGCTCCGTCGAGGTCGACGACCGCGGTCGCGTACACGCCCTCGCCGACCCCGCGGTGGTCGACCGGGTGCGGACACTCGCCGGCCGGGCGCGCAGGGTGGCGTCCGTCTGCGTCGGGGCGCACATCCTGGCCGCCGCGGGGCTGCTCGACGGCAAGCGCGCCACCACCCACTGGTCGACCGCGCGACAACTCGCCGCCGAGCACCCGGCGGTGGAGGTCGATCCCGATCCCATCTTCATCCGCGAGGGCGCCGTGTGGACCGGCGCGGGCATCAGCGCCTGCCTCGACCTGTCGCTCGCCCTGGTCGCCGACGACTTCGGCGAGGGCGTCGCGCTGCGCGTCGCCCGGCAACTGGTGATGTACCTGAAACGGCCCAGCGGGCAGAGCCAGTTCAGCGTTCCCCTCGAACCCGTCTCCGCGACCCGGCGCGTCGAGGACCTCCGGCACCACATCACGGACAACCTCGGCGGTCGGCTCACCGTCGCGGACCTCGCCGAGCACGCCCACGTCAGCGAGCGGCAGCTCACCCGGATCTTCAAGTCCGAACTCGGCACGACGCCGAGCGCCTACATAGAGACCGCCCGCGTCGAACGGGCGCGCGGCCGGCTCGAGTCCACCGACGACACCCTCGAACGCGTCGCGTCCGTCTGCGGGTTCGGCACGACCGACACCCTCGTCCGGGCGTTCCGGCGCCGGCTCGGCACGACTCCGACGGAGTACCGGTCGCGGTTCCGCGCCGGCCGTGCCTGACCGCGGCGGCGCCTGGCCGGGGGCCCGGCCGGGGGCCCGATGCCGCGCTCACGGCATCGGGCCGCCGGCCTCAGGTGGACGCCTGGTCACTGTCCTTCAGCGCGCCCCAGCCGTGCCAGCGGTCGACCTCGATCCAGGCGCTGACCCGGGCGCGGACACGGTCCGGGTAGGGCCGGCCGGTGTAGTGGGTGGAGAGACGGTCGATGTCGGCCAGACCGTCGTCCGCGTGCATCCCGACGACCCGGCCGATGAGGGTGACGTGCGTGTACCAGTCGTCCCCGGCGAGGACGGTGAGGGTCACGCGCGGGTCGCGGCGCAGGTGACGCAGGCGGACCCGTCCCTCGTCCAGGCTGATCAGGACGCGTCCCTCCTCCCACAGGTACCAGGTGGGCGTGGAGACCGGCGCGCCGTCGGAGCGCAGGGTGGCCATCACGCACGGGTTGGGGCTGCGCAGCAGTTCCACGGCCTCGGGCGGCAGCGGGGGCTTGGACATCTGGTTCCTCCGGTTCACGAAAGGGCCCGGGCGCCGGTCGGGCGCCGGGGCCGATTCTGCCGGACGCGGCGTGGGCCGGGCCGTCCGGCCACGCCTGGTGGCCGTTGCTCATCGGGGCCGGCGGACGGCGGGGTCGCCGGTCGGCGCCGGCCGGATCGTGGTCAGAGGTTCAGGGTGATGGCGGCGCCGACGCCGCCGAGGCCCAGGGCGAAGGCGCCAGCGGCCCAGCCTCCCGAGGCCCAGCGGAAGAACCGGTCGACGGCCCATCGGCCGGGGCCGATGAGCGCGATGCCCAGGGCGACGGCGGAGATGCAGACGCTGTACTCCACACCGCCGTCCGTCTCCCACAGGCCGTGCGCCGCGGTGACGGTCACCATCGCGTTGATCATCATGCCGATCAGGGCCGCGGCGGCCAGCGGGGTGAGGAATCCCATCGCCAGTCCGAGGCCGCCGAGGGTTTCCGACAGACCGCCGATCGCGGCGAAGACCGCCCCCGGGCGGTAGCCCAGGGCCTCGAACGCCCTGCCGGTCGCCGCCAGGCCGCCGCCGCCGAAGAGGCCGAACAGCTTCTGGGCGCCATGTCCGGCCATCAGCAGTCCGAACGTCAGCCTGATGAGGAGGAGCCCCCAGTCGGCAGCCGACGACCTGGCCACGTCAGGGGGGTGTGCCGTCGGTCCTGCCATGACCGGCGGCTGGAACAGGATGTGTTTGACGACCATGTGAATGCTCCGGGAAGGAACGCCGGAACGGGTACGACCCCCAGCTCGGCGGGACACCGAGTCACCGGTCGGCGGCGGGCCTCGCGCGACGGCGCGGAGCACCTGCCGCCCATGACTCACGCTTCCGCAGCGGCGGCGACCGCGCACCCCGGGCGGGCCGGCCGGCCGTCGGGGCCGGTGCCGCGGCAGGCGGCGTCCGCCCGTGGAGGAGCGGCGTCCGGTGCCTGCTCTCCGGGGGTGCCCCCTGCTCGAAGAGCCCGCGCGCCGCACCCGCACGGAACGCCGGCGAGCCGATCGGCCTCCTGACGGGAATCGGCTCGAACAGATGGCCGGACGGCCCGGCCGGCGCACCGCCGACCGGCCACTCCGCCCGGCGCGGAACCCTGAGATCGCTGTACGCCGTCATCCGCGGCACCTCGCCCGGGAATCGCGCGGGAGGTGTTTCTCCAACGATTGTTTGCCTTATTCCCGAGCCGGGTCAAGTGCCGCCGACCGGAGCGTGCGCGGTCATCACCAGGGCGACCGCGCACCTCCGACCGGGCCGGACCCCCGGCCGCACCGCCGCCGCACTCGGCGTCCCGCCGGACCGAACCCGAGCCACGCCCGGGCCCGCCGAGCCGCCGCCGGCCGCGGTCCGCCCCGAGCGTCGCCATACGGGCGGGGCCGCGGCCGCCCCCTCGGCGTGCCGGAGCCGGACTCGGCTCAGCGCCCGCAGGCGGCGCCGAGCCCCGACGTGCCGTCGGCCCCGTCCACACCGCGCAGTTCGACGCAACACGAGCCCGGACGCGGGGCGAGCACCGCCATGGTCCGGTCGCTCCCCAGGCCACGCAGGCAGCCCGCCAGGAACGCCTGGTTGACGCCGCACACCAGTTCAGGGGCCTTGGCCGCCAGCGGGTGGAAGGGGCAGTTGCGCAACCGCAGCACCGTGGGTGCGGCACGCTCCGGCTCGAAACCGAACTCCTCGAGAATCCCCGCGGCCACGCTCAGCCCGCGCTCGGCGCCCAGCCGCCCGGGACGGATCCGCTCGCGCTCACCCGCTCCGAGGGCTTCCCCGCGCCGGAACGCGACACGGAACGCGGCCTCACGGGCCGACTCGTCCGCCGCTTCCGTCAGCACGGCTTCGGTGAGGACGTCGGCCAGCATGGCGTACCGGCGCTCCGGAATGCTGACGGCGACGGCATCGGCCGTCGGCTCGTACAGTTTGGGCTTGCGGCCGACCTTGCGGATGCCCGAGGGGGACTCGTAGTGGGCCTGGAGCAGTCCGGCCGCCACCAGCTTGTCCAGGTGGAAGGCCGCCAGCTTGCGGGAGATCCCGAGCGCGTCGGCCACTCCCTCGCGGGTGACCGGGTGCCGTTGCTGCCGGATGAACTCGAACATCCGGCGGCGAGGCTCGTCGCCGAGGACGGCCAGGGCGGTCAGCGAACCGTGGTCCAGTCCCATGCCACCATTGTATCGGCCACACATGTGGGTCGAAGGACCTCGCCCGCGCAGTCCCGCGCGTCGTCCCCCCGGTGGCCCCGCCGGTGGGAACCGCGCTCCGCGAAACGGGCTCCTCGGGTGGTTCGCGCCGGCTGCCACCAGGATGGAGCAGCCCCGTCAGCCACCCGAGCCGGACCGCGCGGCGGGGATCAGACGGTAGGAGCTCGCCAGCTCCCTCACCTCCACCGAGACCACGGCTCCGTCCGCGCCGCCCGCGGGCAGGTGCCTGGCCAGCAGTTCCAGGATCCTCTCGGACAGGTGCGCCTTCCGGGCCTCGGAACGTCCCGGCATGAGGCCGACCTCCACGTGCACGAAGACCCTCTCCTCGCCCAGCCGGTCACCGACATACGTCTCGGCCGGGCGGAGGAACGTCTTGCACACACCCGTCGAACCGGATTCCTCGAGCACGAGCGGGTGCAGCTCCTTGAGCAGGGCGACCCGGTCGAAGCCGTCGGTCAGTTCCGCGGAGTAGTCGATGGTGAGGTGCGGCATGCAGGACCTTTCACGCATTCTGGTTTTCCAAGGCAACCATTTTCACCCCATCCCGGTGCCCGCTCCGCCCCACCCCCGGCGCCGCGGCTCGGTCACCCTCGCGTCCGGTCCGGCGGGCGGCCACCTGGCGCCCGCGCCGGGCGCCGGACCGGGCGCCTGACCAGGCCCCTGAGCAGGCACCGGCGGGCGTCCTGACGCTGGATCGCGCGGCGCCACGGACGGCTGGATCCGGCCCAGGGGATCGGTCAGCGCGTCGAGGCGCCGGCCCCGCTGCCGCCCGGAGCGGGTACGGCCACTCCTCGGCCCCGGCCGGCCGGGCCGTTTCCGAACGAGAACGAGGCGGACGGTCCCGCCGCGCGTCTCCGCGCACCTCGGTGCGACTGCGCGCGGCGTCACTCGGTGCGGCGGCGCGCAGCGTACGGCGGCACGCACCGTCACCGGATGCCCGGCGACCGCCGGCCTGCCCGGCTCCGGCATCCCGGCCGTCTCTCCAAGCGACGGGTCCCTCCCTCGGACGGTTCGAGCGGCTCGCGCCGGGCCGGCCGCCGCCCCGGCCACATCGGTGGCCATGATCGGAGTATGCGCCGGAAACCTCCGGCGCGACAGTTCCCGGTGGCCGGTGCTGCCGGAAGAACCCGGCCCCGGCCCCGCTTCCACCGCGCCCACCACAGACCCGATCCGACGAACGGTCGGCACGGTGAGCCGCAACTTCCCCGCGGCGCGGTCGATTTGAGGGCGCGCCGGGTGACTGTGTCACCGGCGGACGGGTGAATCCGCGCCGCCGCGCGACTCGTTGCTCCGTGCGGCGGTACGGGACGACCTGTCCGGCGGTACTGAAGCGGGAGTGCGGGTACGCCGCCCGTGGCCGTCACGGCCGGCGTCCGGGTAGCCCAAATGCTGCGCTCCAGTGGCCGGGCCCGGATTTCCTGCCGAATGTGATCACGTCACCGCTGTGATCCAAGTGAGCCGGCGGAGTGCCGGCTCTCGCAGTGGCGACGGAAGGAACACCCATGCGCATCACTCGTAGTCTGTTCACCGCCGCAGCGATCGCCACGACCGTGGCACTCTCCGCTCCCGCTGCCGGCGCCATCAGCCTTGCCCCGCTGAGCTCCCCACAGGGAACGGTCGCCGACCGTGGCGGTTCGCACGAGGACCGTCAGGGTGGCGACTCGGAGGACAACGGCCGGGACGAGGGCAACTCGTCCAGGGGCGACAATTCCGACGACAACTCGTCCCGCGGTGGCGGCCGCGGCGGCGAGCGTGGTGAAGACCGCGGTGAAGAAGGTGGCTCGTCGCGGGGCGAGGGCCGCGGCGGGGAGAGGCCGCGCGGCGGCGTCCACGCCGGTGGCGGCGCGCTGGCCCTGAAGAAGAGCGAGGGCGGCGACCGTGGTGAGGACGGCGGCCGCGGCAGGGGCGGGGACGAGGGCGGCCGCGACGACGAGGGCGGCGGCCGCGGTGAGGACGGCGGCCGTGACAGGGGCGGGGACGAGGGCGGCCGCGACGACGAGGGCGGCTACTCCGGGCGCGGCGGCGACCGCGACGAGGACGGCGGTTCGTCGCGGGGCGAGGACCGTGGCGGGGAGAAGCCGCGCGGCGGCGTCCACGCCGGTGGCGGCGGTCTGGCGGATGCCGACAGCAGCCTGAGCCTGGGGGCCGCGCTGCTCCTCGGCGGGCTGGGAGCCGGAGCCTACGTCCTGCGCCGTCGCAAGGCGTCGAACGCCTCCGCCGCCTGACCGGCCACATCCCTCTCCACCGGCTGCCGCGCTGTCGCGGTCTCCGTCGCCCCGGGGTGACGGAAATCGCGACAGCGGCCTCCCACCGTCGGTGTGGCTCACCGTCACGCGTTCATGAAAGGCACCGCGCATGCCCCTCTCGCAGCCGCCTCCGACGGAGCAGCCCGCCGCACGGCCCCGCCGGAACAGTCTGGTGTGGGCGGCCGCGGCCGTGGGGCTGGGGGCTCTGCTCGTCAACCAGTCCCTGGGCAGCCCCGTCAAGAGCCTCGGCAACCCCAACCAGGCCCACCCACCGGCCTCCTCCGCCTCCGCCCCCGCTTCTCCCCCTTCCGACTCACCGCGTCCCACGGCCACCCCCGACGACGACGAGGCGCTGCCCCGGTCAGAGCCGACACGCATCTCCATCCCGGACATCGGCGTGGACGCGCCGTTCACGAAGCTGTCCCTCGGCCCGTCCGGGCAGCTCGAACCGCCCCCCGTGGGCGACAACAACCTGGTCGGCTGGTTCCAGGGCGGGGCGTCCCCCGGCGAGCGCGGCTCGTCGATCGTCGTGGGTCACGTCGACACCACCAGCGGACCGGCGGTCTTCGCGGAACTGGACTCGCTCGACACCGGGAAGTTCATCGACATCACCCGCGCCGACGGTGTCGTCGCCCGCTTCGAGGTCGACGCGGTCGAGACCTACAGCAAGGCCGCCTTCCCCGACGACAAGGTCTACGCCGACACTCCCAAGCCCGAACTGCGTCTGATCACGTGCGGGGGCACCTTCGACCGCACTTCCAGGGACTACAAGGACAACGTGGTCGTCTTCGCCCACCTGGAGTCGTCCCGGCCCGAGTGACGAGCGGCGGTCGCGACGGCACACGCCTTCCGGGCACGGCGTTCTCGGCTCCGCGTGCGGACCGGCGATCGGCGCCGGCCGTCGACGGCCGGCGCCGGCCACGGCCCGGCGTCCGCCCGCGCCGTCGCCGGCCGGAGCCGTCGGCGGTGGCCGCGGGCGCCGGCTCCGTTCCCGGGGCGCGAAGACCGTCCTCCCCCTGCCCGGCGCCCCCGGCGAAGGCGGTGACGAGCAGGGCCAGGGTGTGCGTCACCATGACCACGACGCCGCGCCCCGTGAAGTCGTGCCCCGCCGCGCCGAGCCCGACGAGCCCGACGAGCAGGTCGGAGCGGACGAACACCAGCCCGCCCCGGGTCCCGCGGCTGCCCAGCACCCGCGCGGTCAGGGCCATGGCGACCAGGACCGGGGCGTACCCGGCCACGGCGACGCCCATCACCGGCCCGAGCGCGGGGGCCAGGACGGCGACGGCGGCGGCCCAGGCGACGAGGTGCGCGGACGTCGCGCCAGGCGGCCGCGTACTCGTGGAAGGCGACCCGCAGCGGATTGTGGGTGCCGATGTTCTTCGTCAGGCCGTACACCACGCGCTCGCCCTCGGGTTCGAAGGTGCCGAGGAGCCGGTTCCAGACGATGAGGATGCCGCCGTGGTTGCGGTCCAGGTAGACGTCGTTGGAACCGTGGTGGACGCGGGCCGACTGATCAACTGGTTGGACCAACCTTTCCCGACACCCGCCGGGAACGCCCCGCGCCACGTCGTCGATGACGCCGGACGTCCCGCCCCGCCGTCCGGACGGCGGACGCGTCGCTCCCCGCGACGCGGTTCCCGTCGGTTCCGGGTGCCGCGCACCGCGGGCCGGGTTCGCGGACGCGCTAGGCTGCGGGCCGCGGCACGCGCACCTGCTCGGCCGCGCCGAGGGCGTCGCCCTGGACGGTCCCGGGCCGTGACCCGCGCCGCCCCGGGCCGCCGGATCAGCGACCGCCGCGCCCCGGCCCGGCGAGTCCGGCAGGAAGCCACCGGCCCCGACCGGTGGACGTACGCGCCCCGGTCGGGTCCCCGTACCCCGTGACGACGACAGCAGGAGCGACCGCGTGACCAGCCGAGTCCTACTCGTCTCCCCCGCGACGAGTGCGTCGTCGCGCCAGGCCCGCTTCGACGACGGCGGCTCGATCGACGACATAGGGGCCGCACGGGCCCGGGCGGCGGCCGGGTCGCTGCCCGTCGCGGTCCGGGTCCTCACCTCACCGGTCGCACGCTGCCGGGAGACGGCCGCGGCACTGGGCCTCGACGGCGTGCCGGCGCCCCGTCTGGCGGGACTCGACATGGGCCGCTGGCGGGGGCGCACCCTGGACGAGGTGGGAGCCGCCGAGCCGGAGGCGGTGGGCCGCTGGCTCACCGACCCCGGCTGCGCGCCCCATGGCGGTGAGTCCGTCCGGGACCTGTGCAAAAGGGTCGCGCGCTGGCTCGCCGACGCGCAGGCCGTGGCCGGCCGTACCCTCGCCGTGGTCGAGCCGGAGGTGGTACGGGCGGCGACCGTGAAAGCGCTGGACCTGCCCGTGGCGGCCTTCTGGCGTCTCGACGTGCCGCCGCTGACGGTGACGGAGCTCAGCGGCCGCTCCGGCCGGTGGAATCTGCGACTGGGGCGTCCGCCGGCAGCGCCGGACGCCGACTACTAGCTAGGGCCTGCTGCGAGAGTGGAGTTGTCGGACTGGACGTGCCCTGCGGCAGGTACCGTTTCATGTCAGGCTCTGGGGGACCGCTGCCCCTGGGGACCGTCAGTTGCAAACGGGAGGCTGCGCAGCGTCAGTGCGGCCGGTGGGGGCAGCGGTTCGTCGGCCGTGTCGGTACGGAACGACTGGAGCACATAGGCCACCAGGCGCCGGGACGCCGCACCATCATCCGGCAGGGCGGTCACCAGACCGCAGTGTGCCAACAGGACCACCGCTAGGTCGGAAGGGTGGAAATCGGCCCGCAGCGCGCCAGACGCCTGGGCCCTGCGTACCAGAGTCGTGAAGTCCCGCTCGGCTCGGTGCCGGTACTGCGCGTGTTCCGACGCGGTTTCCGGGAAGGCCGCGACGAACGCGGCCGGGAACCCGCGTTCCTCCCGTTGCAGAGCGCAGATCGTCTCGACCAGATGCTGGAAGCCCTGCCACGGGTCAGGGGCGGCCAGAGCCTCGGTGAGTGCCCGCGCGCAGGTCTCCATCTGCTGCGCGAACGCGCCTCTCACCAGGGCGTCCCGGGTCGGGAAATGCCGGTACAGCGTCGCCACGCCGACCCCGGCCCGTCGGGCCACGGTCGCCATCGGGGCGTCGATCCCGTGCTCCGCAAAGACCGCACGGGCGGCGACGAGGACGCGCTCCCGGTTGCGCCGGGCGTCCGCCCGCACTCCGCCCCGGGCTGTGATCCGAGAGGATTCCGCCATCACTGTCTCTCGCTTCCGGTCCAAGTGGACGATTGCGTCCACTTGAGAGCTTACGGTCGGTGCCAGATCCCTGTACGGCCCCCGGCGGCAAAGGCAGAACGATGAACGACCGCATGATGAAGGCAGTGCTCTACGACCGCTATGGCGGCCCCGATGTGCTCTACACGGGCCGCGTGCCACGCCTTGAGCCGGCCCCCGGGGAGATCCTTGTGAAGGTGCGCGCGTTCAGCGTCAACGGCGGCGAACTGGCAGCACGTGCCGGCCGTCTCCGCCTCCTGAGCGGCCGGAAATTCCCCAAGCGCGTCGGCTTGGACTTCACCGGCGAGGTCGCCGCACTGGGGGCCGGAGTCACACGGTTCGCGGCCGGCGACCGCGTATGGGGGGTCTTGGGCCGCACCTCCGGGTTCGGCAGCGCCGCCGAGTATGTGACCGTACCCGCTGAGCGGGTCGGCCGGCTCCCCGACGGCCTTGACCTGGTGGACGCCGCCGCGCTGCCGGTGGCCACCACGGCCATCACCGCGCTGCGGGACAAAGCCGGGCTGCGACCCGGCGAACGACTCCTCGTCCGGGGCGCGTCGGGCGGTGTCGGCAACGCCGCCGTCCAGCTCGGACGGGCGTACGGCGCCGAGGTCACGGCCCTGGCCCGTGCAGCCAACCTCGACTTCGTCCGCGGGCTCGGCGCGCACAAGGCCGTCGACCACCGGACCGTGCGGCCGGCGGAGTTGGGCCGCTTCGACGTGGTCGTGGACACCGCGGGGACCGACCTGCGGGCCTTCCGGCGCCTACTGAATCCGGGCGGGCGCATGGTCACCATCGCCTTCGACCTGAAACGGCCTGCGGCGTCGCTCGGCTACCTCGCGGCCAGCACGGTCCACGGACATGGCCGGGTGCGTTTCTTCAGCGGCAACCCCACGCGGGCGGACTTTGACGACCTCGCCCGCCATGTGGTCGAGGGCAAGCTGAGCCCTGCGGTGGACACGGTCTTCCCTCTGGAGGAGACAGCAGCGGCACACCGGGCGCTGGAGGCGGGTGGCGTCCAGGGCAAGTACGTGGTCAGGGTCGCGTAGGACGTCTGTGGAGGTTCTGATCACAGCCACTCGTTGATGGCGGCGATGAGGACGGTCGCCTCGTAGCGGACCGCCGGCTTGTCGTATCGCGTGGCGACGGCGCGGTGCCTCTTGAGGCGGTTGATCCCGCACTCGACCGCGTGCCGCTGTTTGTAGTCGTCCTTGTCGAACTTCGGCGGCCGGCCGCCACGCGATCCATTCCATGGTCCGTACTCGACGGGCACGTCCCGCCACGGAACTCCCGTCCGGACACGAAACCGTATGCCGTCGATCAGCGGCCGCCGAGGCCAGACGGGTGGCCGCCCCGTCCTGGCACCCTTCGGCAACACCGGCTCCAGCACCGCCCACTGCTCGTCCGTGAGATCTCCCCTACCCATAAGCGGTGATCATTCACAGCCCCGAGATCCACTTTCGGTACATGGCCGTCCGCCGGCAGCGCCGGACGCCGACTAGCGCCTCGACGGCCGACGTTCGCCCCGTCGCGACGCCCGGCACCTCTCCCCCGGACAGCGGGCCTCCATCCCCCGCACCGGCCGAACGCCCGGGTACGTCCGGTACGAGGACTTCCGGCCGGCACTCCCCCGCGCTCTTCGAGCCGTGGGACCCCGCGGCACGCACCGGTTCCCACCGCTCCCCGTGCCGTTTTGGTGGTGCCGTGCGCCTCGGTGTCCGGGATACGCCAGAGGGCCCCCCGGGTGGTTCCGGAGGGCCCTGTGTTCGTCCGGACGGGATCAGCGCGCGGCCGGAACCGCTCGCCCGGCCGCGGCGGACGCCGGCTCGGGGTTCAGCAGACGTTCGGCCAACTCACCGAAAGCCAGGCCGAATCCGCCCCACAGGACGGTCTGGATGGCCAGCGCGGAGAGCCGGAACCGCCAGAGCAGGGTGGCCGGGAAGTCCGCCGGCACCTCGTTGACGGCCGGCAGGAACCGGTAGGCCAGACCGATCACGACGGCGAACGCGGCCACCGCGACCACCGTCGCCCACCACGTGCCCAGACCGGGCGCCAGGCGCCTGCCCAGGATCGTGACGGCGACCGCCAGCAGGACGCCGAGCAGCATCATCAGGAAGTACAGGGCGGTCCGCCTGCCGATGGTGTCGGGTTCGCCGACCGACGGCGGGTTGGCCGGGTACTTCAGGAACGGCACGACGTACACCGCGAGCAGCGCGCAGCCCGACAGCAGCAGCGCCGTCGCGCGCGGACCGAACCGGCCCACGCGGCCCAGCGCGAAGCAGAAGGCGAGCGCGGCGATGCCGCCGAAGGAGACGCCGTAGACCAGGACGCCGGTGGCGAGGCCGGCGGTGGACTGCAGGGAGCGGGAGACGACTTCCGTCTCGTGCTCGTGGGAGTGGGCCTCCTCGAAGCCGATCGCCTTGTCGACGCTCGGCTCACCGAGGAAGTAGGCCACGACCAGGGCGAGCACACCGGCGGCGAGGCCGGCGAGCATGCCCCGCACGAGAAGGTTGCGTACGGTTGCGGAGTTCATGGGCGCGGTGGATCCCCCGGCGTCAGTGGCAGGGGAAGCCGAGCAGGTGGCGGCCGTCGTGCAGCCACTCGTGGACGTCCGTGCCGTTGAACACGGAGGTGGCGCCCTGCTCGGCGCCGACGAAGTACAGCAGGACCAGCATCAGGATGCCGAAGAAGACCGCCCAGGGGGCTATCGACTTCAGCGGCAGCTTGGCGGGAACGGCGGGGGCGGTGGCTGTCGGCTGGGCGACGGTCTGCGCCATGGCAGGACCTCCTCTGGGAGTTCGCGTCCCATCTCGGTGGTGCACAGGACGACGGCCACGGGTCTGACTCACGCGACGCCCCCGAAGAGGCGCCGCGCACACAGTGGCGCGACCGTGCCGGGTTTCCACCGGCTTCCGTCTCGCCGTCGTCGATATCGCACAGACGGTACCGCGTGACGCGCGCACGACCAAGACGGCCTGAGCAGCCGAGGCTCCCGCTCGCTGCTCGCGGGCGTCGGCCGCGCGCCTACCCGGACACGGCCTGGCCGACCAGGACGATGTTCAGGACGCTGACCGCGGCGCAGACGGCCACCGCGCATCCGGTCGTCACTCCTCGATTGACCAACGGGCCCATCAGCGAGCGCCGGGCGGTGAACCACAGCAGTGGTGCGAGGGCCAGGGGAATGCCGAAGGAGAGCACGATCTGGCTGAACACCAGTGCCCGAGTGGGGGCGACTCCCGTCGCCAGCACGGCCAGTGGCGGTGCCATCGTCAGCAGCCGGCGGACGAGCAGGGGCACCTGCCGGTGCAGGAAGCCGCGCATGATCACCTGTCCGGCGAACGTCCCCACGCCGGCCGAGGCCAGGCCCGAGGCGAGGAGGGCCAGCGCGAAGGCGAGGGCCGCGCCGGGGCCGAGTGCGAGCCGCAGACCGTCGTGGAAGTCCTCGAGGCCCTCACCGTGGCTGCCGGAGCGGTGCAGCGTCGCGGAGGCGAGGGTGAGCATGCCCGCGTTCACCAGGCCGGCCAGCCCGAGGGCGGCGACGAGGGAGGTCCGGTGCGCCCGCAGTGCGCTTCGCTTTCCCGCCAGTGAGGTCGCGCCGGGCAGCTTGCCGAGAAAGGACTGCAGGTAGATGACGTGTGGCATGACGGTGGCGCCGATGATGCCGGTGGCCAGCAACAGGCTCTGCGTCCCGGCCAGTTCGGGTCGCATCCCGGTCAGGGCACCGCGCCATGAACCGGCCCGTACGGACTGGTAGAGGAAGCCGAGCACGAGCACCAGCAGGAGCAGCGCGGTGACGGTCTCGAAACGGCGCCGGCCTTCGGGGGCCACGGCGAGCAGGAGGAGGGACAGCGCGGCGACCAGGACGGCGGCGGGCAGGAGCGGTATCCCGAACAGCAGGCGCAGTGCCACCGCCCCGCCGACGAACTCGGCCAGGTCGGTCGCCATGGCCACCAGTTCCGCCTGCACCCACAGGCCGTAGGCGACCGGCCGTGGCGTGTGTTCGCGGCACAGTTCGGGAAGGTCCTTGCCGGTGGCGACGCCCACCTTGCAGGCGAGGTACTGCACGAAGATCGCCACCAGGCCGGCCAGGGCTGTCACCCACAGCAGCAGCGGTCCGTAGCGGCTGCCGGCGGTCATGTTGGTGGCGAAGTTCCCCGGATCCACGTAGGCGACGGAGACCACCACCGCCGGTCCGAGCATGGCCAGGCCGACGCGGGCGCGGCCCGTGCTCCGCGGCGGGGCGGGTGGCCCGGGGCGGTGCCCGCCGGTGGGGTCCTCCGGTCGGCCGGTGGGGTGCTCCGGCGCGTCCGGGACCGGTCGTCCGCCGGTGTCCGGTCGCAGGGTGCCCGAAGGGGGGTGCCGGTAGGACCGTGGATCGAGCATCATGGCCGGCTCCTGTCGCTGCTGGGCGGCCGGTCCTGCCGACGCCCCGGCCCCGCTCGTGCCGGGCGCCGGGACAGTGCCGTGCGGTAGCCGACGGCGGCCAGCAGCACGGGCGCGATCAGGCGCTGCGGCCAGTCGCCCAGGACCAGGAGGGTGGCCGCCGCGGTGAGGTGAAGGCAGAGCAGCAGGACGCGTGCGGGCGACGGGCGGGCGCGGTTCCGTGCCGCTGCCGGGGCGGGGACTGCCATGATCACTCCTCCGGTGCGCGGAGCGGGGGGTGCCGATGTGCCCGCCGTCGGGGTGCGGCGGGCGGCAGGACCCGCCGCCTGGCGGGCCCTGCCGGCTGGCCTCATTCGTCCGGGGTCAGCGCGTCCTTGATCTTGCCCTTGATGCCGGTCTCGGTCCCCAGGACGGGGCCCTTGGGCTTGCCCTGGCTGCCGTCGTAGGTGGCGAAGAGCCTGGGGTCGGGCGCGGGCGCCATGCCGATGTCCCCGAGCGGCTGCGGCGTCTGGAGCAGGCTCAGTTCGTGTTCGCCGTCGGGTGCGGGGCCACTGGCCCACAGCCCCTGGCCCGATTCGGCGCCGTCCGAGAGGTGCCAGAGGGTCTGCGCGTGCTCCCGGTACTCCTCGTCCTCCAGTCCGCCGGGGACGACGACGCCCTCCAGTCCGTCCTCGCGGAGCTGCTCGATGGCGGCCAGCCACTGGTTCTGGTGCACGGTGTCCCGGGCGAGGTTGAACTTGAGCATGTCCCTGACGCCGGGGTCGTCGGTCATGTTGTACAGCCGCGCGGTCTGCAGCCGGCTCTGCGCCTCGGCGGCGACGTTGGCGTAGAAGTCGGCCAGCAGGTTGCCGCTGGCGATGGCGTAGCGGCCGTTCCACGGGTAGCCGTTGCTGTCGGCGGGCAGGGCCGCGCCGCCGGCGATGATGGCCTGCTGGGGGTCCATGCCGCCCATGACCGCCCCGATGGCCGGGTCACTGACGGCCGTCTTGGTGGTGGCGGTCGCCGGCGCGCCCTCCAGGAGCCTGGCCACCATGGTGGCCAGCATCTCCACGTGGCCGATCTCCTCGGTGGCGATGTCCATGATCAGGTCCTTGTACTTGCCCTTGATCCGGGCGCTCCAGCCCTGGAACAGGTACTGCATCATCACCGACATCTCGCCGTAGGCCCCGCCGACGAGTTCCTGGAGCTTGTGCGCGTAGACGGGGTCGGGCTTCTCCGGCTTGGCCTCGAACTGCAGACGTTGCGTGTGGGAGAACATCGTCGCTCCTGTGGGGTTCGCGGTCCGGCCCTGAGGCGGTCGGCGCCGGCGCTCAGGCGGCCGGGATTCATGAGCCGACGCTAGGCGGCACCCGTCACCTGAACGTCCCCGCCGGCCTACCGGGCGGGGTGGGACCGTGTGATCGCCGCGCCGGACCGGCTGCGTGGCGCGGACGGTCCACCGGTGCGAGCCCGGCCGGCCGGCGTCCGCGCCGCGCCGGTCCACCGGGAGGAGCCCGGGGTGACACGACGGTGACGGCGTCCCCGCGAAGCGGCGCGGCGACCGGGCCGGGCTGCCGGGCGCCCGTCACGGTGGCGGCCGTTTGACGGGTTTCGGACCCGGTTACCTGGCTTGCAGCAGTCGTACGACACACGAGGTGCGCGGTGATGCCTCCAGAGACCCACAGCTCCCGAGCCGTGACACACGGCTCCCCTGCACACCGGTCCCCTGCCGTGTCCCTGCGGGTGCTGGGCGGCTTCGAACTGCGGATCGACTGGCATGCGGTGTACCTGCCGCCCGCGGCGCAGCGGCTGCTGGTCTGCCTCGCCCTGCACGCGCACGGCGTCCCGCGCGAGCACGCGGCGGAGCTGCTGTGGCCGGATCTTCCCCTCGCCCGGGCGGGCGCCAGCCTCCGCTCCACCCTGTGGAGGATCTCCCGGCGCAGCGATCGGCGCTTGGTGGACCTGCGAGCGGCACGGCTGGCCATCTCCGACCAGGTGGACGTCGATCTGCACGCCGCCACCGGCTACGCCGCCGCACTGGCCAACGGTTGCGCGAGGGACGCGCCGAGCACGGAGGTTCCGGCGCTGCTCCGCGAGGAGTTCCTGCCCAGCTGGTACGACGACTGGCTCACGGACACGCGCGAGCACTTCCACCAGACCCGGCTGTACGCGCTGGAAGCCGTCAGCCGCCACCATCGCCGTCACGGCCGCATGTGGGCGGCCATGATGTACGCCATGGCGGCCGTCGAGGCCGAACCCCTGCGGGAGAGCGCGCACCGCGAGATCACCGCGACACATCTCGCGGAAGGGAACGCCGCCGAGGCGCTGCGGCACTTCGAGTGCTACCGCCGGCGGCTGCGCAGCGAACTCGGCCTGTGCCCCTCCACGGACTACCGCCGTCTCCTGGCGCCGTATCTGGGGCGCGTGTCGGGCATCCGGCAGCGATGACCCGTCCCCGGCCCGCGGGGCCGGCGGCCCCGGCGCGGCGGACGGCGGGAGCCCCGCACCGGCGGCGCACACGGTCCCGGCGCACCGCGCGACACCGGCGTCCGGGTGCGCGGCCAGGCAGTGGACGGCGTCGCGTTCGCACGGGGCCGGGGGCCGAGTGGGGCGACGGACTCCTCGACGACCTCGCCCGCGAACGCCCGTTCCCGGTCCGCGGGGGAATTCACCCTTGATTTCGCCGCCCGCTTGACCGATAACACTGTCGTCGGACCGCGGACCGAGCCGGGTGCGGTGGTCCCGTGCGGGACACGCGTCCGTTCGGACTCCGCACAGGGCGCACATCCGTTCGGACTGGCAGACCGGCTCTATCGGTCAGGCGCACCGGCCGGGTCCTCGCGGACGACAGGCGACCCGTCCCCGTTCGACGGCAGGGGAAGACGTAGATGTCACAACGAAGTGACCTTCAGCGCCACCGGGCCAGGCTGGAGAACGAGTGGTCCCGTCTGGTTCCGCGACTGAGGAGCTCGGGGGCGGCGCCGGGCGGCGCGGAGGCGTTGCGCCACGAGGTGACCCAGTCCTGGGCACGCTCGCTCAGCAGTGTGGACCCCGGCCGGGACAGCGCTCCGGTCACCGACGGCGGCACCGTGCGCCACCGCTGGTCCGACTCGCCGCTGCGCCGGCCGATCGACGATCTCACGGACGAGCTGCGCAGCATCGCCGACGACGCCGGGTTCGTGACCGCCGTCACCGACGAGTCCGGGACGATCCTTTGGACATGCGGCGGCCGGGCCATGCGCAGCCGGGCCGAGAAGGTCAACTTCGCGCCCGGCGGCCGGTGGGACGAGCAGGCCATGGGCACCAACGCCCTCTCCCTCGCCCTGCGCACCGGACGCCCCAGCTCCGTCTTCTCCGCCGAGCACCTGGTGAGCGTGCTGCACGGATGGGTCTGCTACTGCGCCCCCGTGCACGGCCCGGACGGACGCGTCCTGGGCGTGCTGGACATGTCCACCACCTGGGACCGTTCGAACCCCCTGGCCATGTCCACCGTGCGCTCGCTGGCGTCGGCCATCGAGGCCCGGCTCCGCGCCGAGCCGCCCCGCCGGGCCCCCGACACCCCGGATCCCGTGCGTCTGATCTGCCTGGGCGCCGACCGGGCCGTGCGCGCGGGCCGGTCCTTCCCCCTGCGGCCGAGGCAGGTGGAGATCCTGACCCTCCTCGCACTCGAACCGGACGGTTTCTCACCGGGACGTCTCCGCGCGGCCCTGTACGGCGACCGGCCCGTCGGCTCCTCCACGTTCAAGGCGGAGATCTCCCATCTGCGCCGGGCCCTCGGGGGCGGTGTCGCCACCCGCCGCTACGCCCTGACCGTCCCCGTCTCCTGCGACGCCGTGGACGTACTGCGGGCGCTGGAGACCGGTGACGCGGAGACCGCCCTGCGTCTGTACCGCGGCCCGCTGCTTCCCCGCTCCACCGCGCCGGGCATCGAGGAGTGGCGCAGTCGGCTGGAAGTGACCGCCCGCGAGGCGGTGCTGTCGAGCACCCGTCCGGAGCACGCCCTCCGTTACGGCGAACGCGCCCCGTACGACGCGGAGGTGCACGAGCACGCGCTGCGCCTGCTCGGGCAGGGCGACACGCGCCGCGCCATCGCCGCCGGGCGGCTGGCGTCGGCGCTGCGCGAGTGACGTCGAGCCCGCCGCGCGGCGCCGAGGCAGGCCGCGGGACGTCAAGGCCGGACGGCGCGGCGCCGAAACGGGCCACCGGTCGTCCACGGGCCCGTCGGAGCCGGCCCCTCCCCAAAGCTCCCGGCCGCGACGGAGGACTGCCCCGCGTCGTCGCGGCCGCACGGCGGGCACGGTCCGCCGCCCCCGAGGGCGCCGCGGAGCCCGCGCCAACCCGGCGCCAACCTCCGTGGCCCACAGTGGGCGCCGACGCGGCGGCACGGGCCGTCGCGGCACCGCACTCGCCACCCCTTTCGAGGAGAGCCGCCATGGTGTACGCCCAGCCGGGGACCGAAGGCAGCATCATCGACTTCGCCCGCCGTTACGACAACTTCATCGGCGGCGACTGGGTCGCCCCCGTGGAGGGCCGCTACTTCGACAACCCGTCCCCGGTGGACGGCAGGGTCTTCTGCGAGGTCGCCCGCTCCTCCGCCGCCGACGTCGAACTCGCGCTGGACGCCGCCCACGCCGCGGCCGACCGGTGGGGCCGTGCCTCCGCCGCCGAACGGGCCACCGTCCTCAACAGGATCGCGGACCGCATCGAGGAGAACCTGGAGAGGATCGCCGTCGCCGAGACCTGGGAGAACGGCAAGCCGGTCCGGGAGACCCTGAACGTCGACATCCCCCTCGCCGTCGACCACTTCCGCTACTTCGCCGGCGTGGTGCGCGGCCAGGAGGGAAGCATCGGTCAGATCGACGAGGACACCGTCGCGTACCACTTCCACGAGCCCCTCGGCGTGGTCGGCCAGATCATCCCGTGGAACTTCCCGATCCTGATGGCGGCCTGGAAGCTCGCCCCCGCCCTGGCCGCCGGCAACTGCGTGGTCATCAAGCCGGCCGAGCAGACCCCGGTCAGCCTGTTGAAGGTCGTCGAGCTGATCGCCGACCTGCTTCCGCCGGGCGTCCTCAACGTGGTCAACGGCTTCGGCGTCGAGGCCGGCAAGCCGCTCGCCTCGAACCCGCGCATCGCCAAGATCGCGTTCACGGGTGAGACCACCACCGGCCGGCTGATCATGCAGTACGCCTCCGAGAACATCATCCCGGTCACCCTGGAACTGGGCGGCAAGAGCCCGAACATCTTCCTGCCGGACGTCATGGCCGCCGACGACGCCTACCTGGACAAGGCCGTCGAGGGCTTCGTGATGTTCGCGGTGAACCAGGGTGAGGTGTGCACCTGCCCGTCCCGGGCCCTGATCGCCTCCTCCATCTACGACGAGTTCATGTCCCGCGCCCTGGAACGCACCCGGGCCGTCAGGGGCGGCGACCCGCTCGACCCGCAGACCATGATCGGCGCCCAGGCCAGCAACGACCAGTACGAGAAGATCCTTTCCTACATCGACATCGGCAGGCAGGAGGGCGCCGAACTCCTCACCGGCGGCAAGCCGCGCGGCGTGCAAGGACTGGAGGGCGGCTTCTACATCGAGCCGACCGTCTTCAAGGGCACCAACGACATGCGGATCTTCCAGGAGGAGATCTTCGGTCCGGTCGTCTCGGTCACCACCTTCGACTCCCCCGAAGAGGCCGTCAAGATCGCCAACGACACCCTCTACGGCCTCGGCGCCGGCGTCTGGTCCCGCAACGGCAACCTCGCCTACCGCCTCGGCCGCGAGATCAAGGCCGGCCGGGTGTGGACCAACTGCTACCACGCCTATCCGGCGCACGCCGCCTTCGGCGGATACAAGAATTCCGGCATCGGCCGAGAGACCCACAAGATGATGCTCGACCACTACCAGCAGACGAAGAATCTTCTGGTGTCGTACTCGCCGAAGAAGCTGGGCTTCTTCTAGACACATGCGAAAAGGCGCCTGACCTGGGTTTTCACCCGTCAGGCGCCCTTCGTGCAACCCGTTCTGGACCGGGCCCGGCTTGCGTGCTAACTCCCAATTCCTCCCACGACTGCACCCCTCCTGACCAGTGCTTCCGGACCAGTCACGGACCAAACCCCCGGTTCAGCCCTCGGGTACGTCACCCTGACTGACGCGCTGCCACTCGTTCATGGACTGCTCGATGAGACGGTTCGCCTGCTCTCGAAGGCCGTCAAGGAACTTGGCGTAGTGGCGAAAGAGAACCTCGATGCTCTGGCCGGCGCGGCGGGCGCACTCAGCGTTGTCCCGTAACTGCTGCTCACAGGTGAGATGATCTTGGTGTGGCTGGTGTGATCACGGCGTCGGAGCCCTCCTGGATAGCCCCGTTCACCGGGCTGAGTCCGCGGCAGTTCGGCAAGCTCGTCACCGCGCTGCGGCGCGAGAGTGCGGACCCGGTGCGCAGGGGCCGGCCGTGGAGCCTGCCGCTGGAAGACCGCGTGCTGCTGGTCGCCGCGTACTGGCGGACCAACCTCACCCTGCGCCAACTGGCCCCGCTGTTCGGGGTGTCCAAGTCCGCGGTCGACCGCATCATCGACCACCTCGCACCCTCGCTCGCCCTGCAGCAGCGCAAGCGGTTCCGCAAGGACACAGTGCTGATCGTGGACGGGACCCTGGTCCCCACCCGCGACCACCAGATGGCCGAGCAGTCGAAGAACTACCGGTACTCCACCAACCACCAGGTCGTGATCGACGCTGACACCCGGCTCGTCGTCGCCGTCGGCCGGCCGGTACCCGGCAACCGCAACGACTGCAAGGCGTGGGAGCTGTCCGGCGCCAAGGACGCCGTCGGCAAGACCACCGTCATCGCCGACGGCGGCTACCGGGGCACCGGCCTGGTCATCCCACACCGCCGCGAGCCAGGCCAGGCCGACCTCCTCGGCTGGAAAGAGGAGCACAATGCCTCCCACCGCAAAGTCCGCGCCCGCGTCGAGCACGCCTTCGCCCGCATGAAGACCTGGAAGATCCTCCGCGACTGCCGCCTGAGAGGCGACGGCGTTCACCACGCCATGCTCGGCATCGCCCGCCTGCACAACCTCACCCTTGCCGAGTAACGGCGAGACAAGCAGGTCAGCGGACACGTCGTAGATCATTTACGGGACAACGCTTAGCCTGACTGCGTCCGGCTATGACTGCACCACCGGCGCCTAGGACAGCTCCGCCGAACGCCGCTCCCGCAGCGATCAAGCCGAGCAGGAACTCGCTGTTCACACGCCCTCCAACTCGTCACGAAAGCTACCACGGATGACCATGCTGATCATTTGGGTTTCGGGCAGATGCGCCTTACCTCAGTAATCAGGCGACGTCGAATGCGTGCTGAACCGGCGAACGCTCTCGGTATCACGCTTCGGCACGGCGAGGTCGCCGAAGATCAAGTGTGGTCGAGGCGCCAGTTGTCCGACGGGGTAGAAGCCCGTGATGTGATAGCGGACCTGGTTGTGCCACATTTTTGAGATCTTGGTCGCCAAGTTAGCGCAAGGAGGCTAGATCGGGCGCGCGACGTGGACCTGGGCCGCCAGCCTGTCTACTCCAGCAGCTCTGCTTGGATCCGGTCCCAGCTCGGCCGCGGGCTGTCGACCGGGTGCACGATGGTGAGGAGGCGGCCTTCGAGGAACACGTCGAGCCGGTCGGCCGCCGGAGCGGCCAGTCCACGACGCTGGGCCCGGTGGTCCAGCGGCACTCGCTCTCCCAGGACGCCGAGCAGCACCTCATGGTGTGCCGGGCCGACAGCATCGCCGCGGATCCACCGGCCGCGCACCTCGACGCCGGAGAAGGTGCCGAGTGTGTCCTCACGTCCGAAGGACCGGTTCATCGCGGCCTCGACCACCGGTTCGGCCCGTCTGACCGCCGTCCCAACGTGGGCCCCGGCTCCATCGGCCGGACCCTCGTCACTGGACCCAGGCACGTCATCAGGCCAGGTCAGGAGAGGTTCCTCCGACTCCATGCCCGCTCGGCGACGAGGATCGGGCCGGGGAACACGGAATCGCCAGGGAGTTGCGCTGCCTGGCGCGTCGATCCACTCGGTCCTGAGCCCGGCCATAGCCGGGGAGCCGTCGGGCAGGAAGATGTCGACGTAGACGCCGCCCGTGCCGAGCCAGACCCAGCTCATGAAGTAGGCGTGATCGTCGTGATCGACGGACCACTGCGCGAGCTTCTCCAAGCGTGTCTTCTGCGGCTGGGTGCCTTTGCCGGCCGGGAACATCTGCTCGTGGTCGCGGCGGCGGCCCCGCGCCTCTCCGGCGAGCGGACCGGCGGCCAGGTCGTACAGCAGATCCGGCCGCACACCCTTCTTGGTATAGGTGCCGACTAGTTTCCCAGGCAGGACGTCGAAGCTGCTGAGACCGTTGGCTCCAGGCTCCCAGTCGAAAAGGGCCTCGCTGACAGCGGTCATCACCCCGAGCCCGGTGCACTCGCTGACAAAGCGGCGGATGTGGAGGGAGCTGGAGTCGAGGGCGGGGCAGTCGACCCCGAGCGGACCAGTACCCGGGCTGCCGACGATATAGCTGAGCAGGAGGCTGATCTCGTGGTCGCGCACACGCTGATCGACCGTCTTGCGCAGGTCGCAGGCAAGGGCGTTGATGTTGACCACGGCAGCCAACGACACTGGCAGAGAGCCCTGCCCGATCTCAACGGCCTGGACAGCCTCAGCGCCGGCCATTCCCTTCTCAACCGTGAAACGCCACACTCGGGCGCGCACCGAACTCATGAGGGAAGCCTATGGCCGCTCTCCGACAGTGCGGACCACTCCGGCTCCGCAGGGCCCTTCAACACGCGGGCCAAGGGGCCAATCCCGGCAGCCGCAGACTCAATTGAACGGCGAAAAAGATGACTTCACCGCCAACGGGGACGAACTGACTGATACAACAAGGCACTAGCTCCGTACTTCGCGGGTCACTCTTTTGCACAGCCTCAGAGCTTGATCACGGTCCTCAGGTGATCGTGCTTCGGCGGGTTCTGCAACTCGGACCGCTGCGCTGATCGGAGGCTGACCCGCTGCGATCTGTTGATCTTCCCGAATGGATGACCTGCGGAGAACGGATCTAGCGCCGGGCTGGGCCGACACCCGCTCGACCTTCCAACGGCATCGAGCGCCGGGGCACCCGTCCACCAATGGCACTACCCGCAGTACGCCCTCACTCAGCAGTCGTAGCTCTTGAGCGTCTTCGAGGCACCGGTGGCCGACTTCAGGTAGTCGTTCTCCGACTTCAGGCTCTCGTTCTCCGCCGTCGACTCCGCCAACTGCACGACCAGTCCGGCAGCCATGGACAGGAGCCCCTCGTGCTTCGTCTGGAGCTCCTCGTGCTCTTCCTGAAGCCCCTTGTACTTCCAGGCGAGGACCCCGATGGTGGTGGCGGCCAGAACGCTGGCGCCGGCCTTAACCACGACCCTGGCTTTGCCGAACTTACCTCCGGCTGGCCCGGCACCGTCCTTGCCGATGCAAACGTGGCCCGTCTGGTGCGAGTGCTGTTGAGCCTCGCCGAGATGGTCACTCTGATACGAGCACGATCCGCATTGGTAATGGGTCATCAGTCGTTCCTCTCCCCCAGGGAGATGAGCTTGCCACAGGTCACGTGCCTCCGACGACCACTTGGTCATCCTCCGTACGCCCACCGACACTGAGGGAAGGACGCGCCCTTACGGGCGTGTGCGCCCGCTGGTTGTGGGCTATGCCGTCAACGCTCCCAGGAGGGCCCCTGGCGCGCCACGGGTAGCTCGTTCAGGTCTCTGGCCAGCGGGGATGCGTCGATTCCAGGCCGAGGAGGTCGAGGGGATGGAGCTGGACGCCGCGGCTGATGACGATGATCGGCGGGTCGTGGCGCCGACGAGGCGTAGCCGCAGGCCGGAGAGATGGTAGAGGATCATCCGGCCGGTGGGCCGGACCTGCTGGTTGCCGGGATAGAGCCCGGGCATCTTCTGGTCGCTCCCGAGGGCCCGGTGAACCTGGCGCTCGACCAGGCAGAACACGAGCAGGGTCAGGACTGGTTCCCGCACTGGAGTTGGGGAAGGGGTATGGCTCACCGCCGTTCGAGTCCTTCGGCCCGGTTCTGCCCCGAGAGCAGTGCAGCACGCCTTACCGTGAGCGGCGTGACGGTCCTGATCACCGGCGGCAGCGGGTTTCTGGGAATGGAGTTGGTCCGCCGAGCCACCTCGGCGGACGCCGAGGCTGCCGCGACGTTCGCCACTACCCGCCCCGGCACCGTCCCGGGGGTCATCTGGCGTACGCTTGACGTGCGAGACCCCGCGCAGGTCGCCGGGGTGATCAGCGAGGTGTCCGCCTCAGTCGTCATCAACGCATCGAGCGGCGGAGCCGACTGGGAGGTCACGGCGGAGGGCTCGATCCACATCGCCATGGCGGCGGCGCGGCTCGGCGTCCGCCTGGTCCATGTCTCCAGCGACGCGGTGTTCTCAACAGCTGGTGTCCACTATGCCGAGTCCTGCCTTCCCGACCCGGTGACCCCGTACGGTGCCGCGAAGGCCGCCGCTGAGACGGCCGTACGGCTCCTGGTGCCGAGCGCCGTGATCGCCCGCACCTCGCTGATCATCGGGCACGGCCGGACGTGCACGAGCGTACGGTGCACGCTCTCGTGGCCGGCACACGTGAGGGTGTCTTGTTCACCGACGACGTCCGCTGCCCGGTGCACGTCGAGGACCTGGCTGCCGCTCTCTTGGAAGTCGCGCTGTCGGATGCGGCAGGTGTGCTCCACCTTGCCGGGCCGGACGCCCTCAGCCGTCACGACCTCGGCCGGCTGATCGCCCAGCGCGATGGACTGGATGCCACGCGGCTGTCCGCCGGGCGCCGGGTCGATGCCCCGTTGCCCGGAGCCCTCGACGTACGGCTCGACGGCCGCGCTACACAAGAGCGCCTGGGGACCAGGATCCGCGGGGCCCGCGAGTTCCTTACTGACTTCGGCTGGTCAAGGTGACGTTGTATCGCTGAGGGTCAGGCCGGTGCCTGCTATGAAGCCGTCGAGGGTGTCGGGCCGGTACTGAAGGCGCTTGAGCCGGTTGCGTACGAGGACCTCAAGCCGGTCGAGGGCGACCACGGCGAGGTTGGCCAGGCTGCGCTTGACGTGTGCCCATACCCACTCGACCGGGTTGAGATCGGGCGAGTACGCGGGCAGCAGGAACACCGTCAGCCACTCGCGCTCTGCGATCAGCTCACGCATGACGCGGGATATGTGAGTGTTCAGCCGGTCCCACACCAGCACGATGGGCGCCTTGACGAGCTGGTGGACGCCGTCGATCCACGCGATGAAGTCGCGCTCGCCCATGCTGCGGCGCTGGCCTGGGCCCGCTCGGTGAGTGCGCAGACGGTGGCACAGCCGGGTGCGGGATCCGGGCCGCATGGCGATCAGCCCGGCCACCGACAGGCGCCCCGAGCGGCGGCCGCTCACGGTTACGACCGGGGTGCGGCCGCGCCGGCCCCAGGTACGTCCTTTGGGCGGCCGTCGGGTGAACCCGGCTTCGTCCTCGAAGCAGATGTAGCCTCCGCTGGCCGCCCGGGTCCTTTTACCTCGGCCCAGGTCGCCTCCTTCCATGCGGTGACGGCCTGCTCGTCGCGTTCGGCGACCCGCCGCGCGGGGACCTGCGGGCTGAAGCCGAGCCGGTGCATCAGCCTCGTCGCCCCGGAGACGCTGTAAGAGACGTGGAACTTCCTGCCGATCAGCGTGGCCACCCTCGCCGCGGTCCACACCTGGTCCTCGACCCAGCCGTGCGCGGCCGGGCCCTGCTCGAGGTACGCGGCCAGTCTCTCCAGGCAGCGCGGGGAAAGACGGCACCGGGATCCACTCGGGCCGCGGGAGGCCAGCGCCTGCGCGCCGCCGTTCCGCCACAACTGATGCCATAGGTAGGCCGACTTCGCACTCACCCTCAGGCGCCGTGCCACCTCCAGCGGCTTGATCTTCTGCTCGAACAGCTCGGCCGCCTGCATCCGCACCGACTCCCGACGCTGCCGTCCCGCAGGAGTCAGCCCGCCTCCATCCGCATATCTCACACACCACGGAATACAGGCACCGCTCCAGGCCCATCAGAGACTTCGAGCAGATTCACCCCGACGAGCCGAACTCAGTAAAGGAAACGGCCGCGTCATCGTCGATTCGCGCACGCTCCCCCGGCCGCTGTAAGTCGCTTGCGCGCGGTCCTTGCGCTGCCCCAAGGTGTTATTGGTCAGGACAGAAGGGGCAGCGGGGGCACGTGAAGATTACCAAGGACGAAGTGAAGCGTCGCCTGCACCTCGACGAAGTCGATACCGACGAGCTGCTCGAACTCCTCTTCCAGCTTGTTGGCGGCTGCCAAAGCCTGGACGACCGGCGGCTTGTCCTTCCCGAGCCGGCAACTGGCCCAGCCCGGCTCGTGCTGCACTTCACCGCAAGCGGCAGGCTCTGCGACGTGCAACCGGGGGAAGCCCTGACCGAGCAGCATCTGACCGAGATGGAGGAACGGATCCGCCTGCAGTTGCTGGCGCCACCCGTGCCTCGCCTGGTGAGGAAGATTCTCTTCTCCACCCAGCCGAACGACGGATACTGGCGCTTCGAGGACCGGCTCGTCCTGCGTCCCCTGCCCGCGGGCAATCCGGCAACACCCTGGATCGCCGAGACCCACCCGCTGATCTTCGAATGCGCCTATCCCGGCACGGAGGACACACTGCTGTCCCTGTCACGCGGCGACCGGATCGCCGACTAGTGGATGAGCGTCCTCGGGCTCGCTGCCGCGCACCTGGTTCTTCCCGTGCGGGGGCCGGTCCGCGGTAGGTGGGCGACGGCGGCATTCCGGCATCCGGGACAAACAGACCATCCCAGCGGCGAATGGGTTCACGACCAGTTCTGGCCGGCCAACTGGGGCGGAGCGCCCGACAGCCTGTGTGAGCGGGGCGAACTGGGTGATATTCCGGTGACGGACGAACACACGGGTTTCGTGAGGTGCGAGTCCCCCCTGCACCTGCCCACCTACCTCACGCGCTGCCTCCGCGCCTTCGGCTCCCTTGATGTCACCGACCGACGAACCCTCCTCCGGGCGACACACTGGTTCCACCACGCGGCGCAGGTCAGCAATCTGTCGGCATCCGCCGCGTACACGGCCGTCGTCCAGAGTATGGAGGTGCTGGTGGACGCCCCGGGCAGCGAGAGCACGACTTCGGCCTTCCGGGCGTTCGTCGATCAGTACGCCCCGGCGACGAGCGACGTGATGCGGAAGATGCATCGAAGCCTGTACAAGATCCGCAGCCAGATCAGCCACGGCACTCGGCTGTTCGTCTCCGATCTCGAAGTGCGCGGTATGCCGAATCCTCAGCGGTGGCACGAGGAGCAGCTCCTCGATCATGCAACGGTCGTATGCCGAACGGCGATCATCAACTGGCTTTTGTCCAGGGCGGCGAGACCAGTCGGTTGAGTCCGCCGGCCGGGTACGCAAACGCCCTCGGAATCGCGAGGACTCCGAGGGCCTGGCGGCTGCTGGCTGGGCTGCGTCACCCCTGGGAGGGGCCGTTGGGGTCGTCGATCCGGTGGCGTCGTGCTGCGTGCCGGCGGCGAGTAGGAAGCTGGTGCAGCCGATCAGCCAGGGGGTGGCGTCGGCGCCGGTGTGGGCGAGCGTGCCCTCGACCGTGGAGGCCGAACTGCTCGACATCGTCGGGTTGGCGACCTCCGTGTCGGACCGTGAGGAGGACGTGCTGCCGCCCGTGGCCTGGGTCGACTGGTCCGATGCGGACTCGGCGGCGCCCGGCTTGCCCGACGACTTCTCGGAGGAGTCGGACCTCGGGGTCGAATTGGTGGTCTTGGTGTTGGTGACGGTCACGGAGACCGGGCTGCCCGGCTTCGCGGTGAAGCTCTTGGCGAGCTTGGAGAGGTCGTATCCGGTGGGCGCCTTAATCTCCTTAACCCAGAACTGCGTCTTCCGACTCGACACCGGCAGTTCTCCGGAGGCCGTGCCCTTGGCGCCGGTGGTCAGGGTGAGCAGCGTCGAGTCGCCGGTACCGATCTTCACGGTCGCGCCGGGCAGCAGCTTGCCGGTCCTATCGTCCTTGGCCTGCAGGAGGACCTTGGCGGCCTTGAACGGGTCGGTGATCACCAGTCGTGTGGTCGCACCCAGGGTGACGATGACGTCCTAGTCGGCGACGACCTCGTGGAGCGGGCTGCCGGAGGTCGCACGAGGGGCTGCCCGCGCTGGTACGGCTGGTCGACTGGGAAGGACTCGCGCCTGGCACCAATGACTTCCGGCTTGTGGCCGAGCGCCACGTCGGCGATGCGGCTGTGCCGGACGTGCTGCTTCGGGTGAACGGGCTGCCCTGGGTCGTCATCGCGCAGGAGCCGGACGCGCGGGGTGTCATCGACTACCTCATCCACCGGATCCGGAACCTCGCTGGGGCCAGTCGCGACTCCGCACCGGCGCGGCCCGAACTGGCCCGGTACGCCCAGCTCCTGGTGGTCATGGATGACTCGGATGCCCGGCTGGGCACCATCACCTCTGCGGCGTGGGAGTTCGATCGCTGGCGCACCGTGGCGCCGGCGACGGAGGAGCAGGTGCGCGCCGAACTCGGATGCCCGGTCGAGCGTCCGCTACGCCCGTGGGAGGCCCTGACCGCCGGTGTCCTCAGGCCGTCCCATTTGCTCGATCTGGTACGAAACTTCGTCCAGGAGAGGGAGTGGCCGCCGTCGGGCTACGGGCAGCAAGGGACGGTGGTCAAGACGGTCGCGCGCTATCCGCAGTACCGCGCGGTTCACCGGGTGATCGACCTGCTCGTCGACCGGATGGACGGCCGATCGGGCAACACCCCTGCCTGGCACGGCGGATTGGTCCGGCACTTCGCGGATTCGGGGGCGGAACGGACCATGAGCTTCCTGGTGCGTCGACTACGGGCGCATCCGCAGCTCGCCGGTCACAAGATCATTGTAGTCGCCCAGCGCCGGGAGCGGGAGCACCGCATCGCTGACGACCTCGCGCAAGGCGGTGAGGGCGTGGTCAGCCCGCTCTCGGCGCACAGGGCCGCCCAAGCCCTCGCCCTCGATGTGCCGGACGTGCTCGTGCTCACCCTCCAGAGGCTCGTCGGCGTACGGGACGCGACCGAGCCGCCGTACACCGACCTCGAGGATCCGCTGCCCGCCGCCGTGAACACCCGGAGCAACATCCTGGTAATCCTGGACGAGCCGCACGACCTCACCGTTCACCACGTCCGGCTGCGCGAGATCCTGCCCAACGCGGCCTATCTCGGTTTCGCGGACGCCCCCGTGCCGAGAAGGTCACAGGCCGCCGTCCAGCACCTGTTCGGCACCCCCGTTGACGTCTACACCGCCCGGGACGCGCTGGCCGACGGCGTGCTGAGGCCCGTGCTGTACGAGAGGGCCGCGGACGACGGCAAGGCCGACATCGACGCCCTGCATGTCGGTGCGCCGGGGCCCGCGGTCCGGACGTCCGATGCGAGCGGCGACGACCTTGCGGCCAAGGCCGCACGGATGTTTCGGCACTGGGCCTTCACCGGGCTGCGGCACGGTGTCGCTGCGCAAGTCGTCGCCGCCTCACGGGCGGATGCGGTCCGGTACTGCCCCGCCCTGATCAAGGCTCGCGACCAACTCCTTGCGGACATCGAGGGCCTGGACCCCGACCTCCTGAGCGACCCGGACGTGGAGGACTACGCCACCGAGGAGCAACGGGCCCTGATCGCCCTGTGGTCCTATCGCCATGTACTGAAGAGGATCGCCCCGCGCGCAGCCATCACCATGGGCGGGACGGAGCCGCCGGAGTGGCGCCGCTGGACCCAACCCGTCGGTGGCAGGGCGGGCAGCGGGCCCAAGGGCTTAGCCGAGGCCGTCGCCGAGCCTCCGCCGGCCCTCCTGGGGAGCGGACCCGCATGGCGGAGCGACGCCGGGCGCCCCGCATACCGCCCCCCGTAGCCTGACCGTTTTCACCGTGGTGCGGTCCAGGCTGGAGGAGGTGGACAACGGCGGCAACGGGCACCTGGTGTTCCTGGACCGTGGCATCACTACGGCCGAGCTGCGGCAAATCATGCGCGCCCGGCGCCCGGGCGACGCGCTACACCACGTTGTCGACCATGCGGACGCCCTGACGAGCCTGGAGCAGGCGTTCGCCCGCTACGACGCCGATCATCTGCGCGAAGTACTGGGCGTCGACGAGGCGCCGCACTGGGGCCTGTGCAAGGACCGTGACCACGCTGTGGCCGAGGTGCTGTGGCTCGTCGACGGCGAGCTTCGGGAATTCCTCACTGCAAGAGCCCCTACGTGCAGGATCGACACCCTGCGCGCCGAAGCTCCTCGGGAGGACCTCCTCGCGGCCCTCGCCGATCCGCTCACCCATGCCCGATTCATCGGCCTGGTCCGACAGTTCCTCGTGGCCCTCAACTCGGCACTGCCGACCAAGGCGGAGCCCCGACACGTCGAACTCGCCAAGTGGCTGGGCGTGGTCCAATACGTGGCGTGGAAGCGCCACCACCCCGACTCTGAATACTTCAGGCCGCGCGCCGCCGGTGCCCATGTGGATGATTTGATCGAGCGGTGGCTTCAGGAATCAGGTGCCCGTCACCTTGTTCCGCCGGAGCGTATGACGGCCCCGGACTTCCTGGACCAGGTCATGGCGAACGCCGACCCCCGGGCCCGTACCGCCTATCTGTTGTTGGCCGTGTCTGACCAATTGAACTCCCGTCCGCTGGCCAATCCGCTGCGACAGCAGTGGTTTGAGGACCGGCTGAAGGCGATCAGAGAGTCTGCTGAGTCCGGTTTGGAGCGGACAGCGGATGCACTGCTGGCTCTGGCCCGGGACATTCTGGCCGCGGAGCGCGACCATGCCCGGGCTACGTCCAAGCCGATGCTCACGCCCGTACAGCGGGTACTCCTTCTGTTGGAGCAAGCCATTCCTGGTCAGCGGCGGTCGGACGGGACTGCGCCAGCCCCGGTGCGAGAAGCTGCCGAGGCCGTTACGACCAAGATTTTTCACGAGGCCCGGCTCCCGCACCTCGGCTCCCTGGAGACCGCACGGAACCGGCTGCGTAAGGAGCTACGGCAGCTGCTGGAGCGTAGGCGATCTCCTCGGGCCTTCTCAGGCTGCGGCGAGCCAGTGCCCACCGACGACGGACCGGGACCTCGCCCTGGTAGTCGAACTCGGCCACCG